>NZ_RCVJ01000244.1 GCF_003667505.1 Micromonospora sp. BL4 | reverse complement strand
GCTCTCCCCCGCTCTCCCCCGCTCTCCCCCGCCGATCTTGGAGTCGTGGTGCCTCGCAAATCGTCATGAACCAGCAGTGATTACCCACCACAACTACATGATCAACGCGGACGGCGGGCGGCCGGAGCGGCAGTCGAGACACGGCCGGTGATGACCACGTACCCTTTCGGCATGTCCACCCCCGCAACGGGCGCGGCCACACTCACGCCGCGCCGGTCGAGCCGGTTCGTCGCCTGGGTGCGCGCGTGGCGCGCCGGGTTGGTGCCGTACGACGAGGTCGCCGACGCCATCGCCGGCGACGAGGAGCACCTCGTTGCGGACGCCCCCGGCACCTGGACCGACGTCCCGCTGGGCGCCGCGCTGCCCACCCTGGCCAAGCTCTCCCCGGACGAGATCCGGCTGGTGCTGCCCGCGCCGGGCGACCCGCGGGGGCTGCCCGGTCCCGGCGACTTCGCCGGTGCGGCGCTGGTCGCCGGTGAGGCGGTGGTGGCCGGTTCGCTCGGGTTGATCCCGCAGGTCCGGTCGCACACCTCCGGCTCGGGGGACTGTTTCGAGACGGTGCTCTGGCGGGTCTACCCGCTGCCGGCGAACGCGCCCGCCGCCTCACTGTCGCTGCCCGGCGCCGCCGAGGCGGAGGCCGAGCTGGCCGCCGCGCTGGCCGAGACGACCGCCGCGCTGACCCGCCTCGACGTCGCCCAGTGGCGACCCGAGCTGGCCGGGGCGCTGGCCGCGCTGCGCCGCCCGGACGGCGCCACCGACCTGCCACCCGGCTTCGACCCGCGGGCCCGCCGGCTCTTCGCCCGCGCCGCGGTGCTCGACCGGGTGCTCGCGCTGGCCGGGCACGCCGCGCCCGGTGGCGCGATCAACAACTACGAGGCGCAGCAGCGCGACGCCGCGCTCCGCCCGCTCACGACGGCCTGCCGGCAGGCGCTGGTGGCCGCCTGCAACGCCCCACTGCGCCCCTGACGGGAGGCAACCTTGGTCGAGACCGCGGTCTTTCTGATATTCGCCACCGCCGAGATGCTGTTCTTCGTCTGGATGATCAGAGTGGTGCGCCGTCAGCACCGACACCTGGCAGCGGGCCGCCGAAACCGGCCGGTCACACTTCGTCGAGCAGATCCGCCACGGAGTTGACGATCCGGGACGGGCGGTACGGGTAGCGCTCCGCCTCGGTGCGGCTGCTGATCCCGGTGAGCACCAGGATGGTCTCCAGCCCGGCCTCCAGACCGCACAGGATGTCGGTGTCCATCCGGTCGCCGATCATCGCGGTGCTCTCCGAGTGCGCGTTGATGGTGTTCAGCGCCGAGCGCATCATCATCGGGTTCGGCTTGCCGACGAAGTACGGCTCGACCCCGGTCGCCTTGGAGATCATGGCGGCGACGGAGCCGGCGGCCGGCAGCGCGCCCTCCACGGACGGGCCGGTGACGTCGGGGTTGGTGCAGATGAACCGGGCCCCGTCGTTGATCAACCGGACCGCCTTGGTGATCGCCTCGAAGCTGTAGGTGCGGGTCTCGCCGAGCACCACGTAGTCCGGGGCGAAATCGGTGAGCACGTAGCCGACCGCGTGCAGCGCCGTGGTCAGCCCGGCCTCCCCGATCACGTACGCGGTGCCGCCCGGCCGCTGGTCCGCCAGGAACTGGCCGGTGGCCAGCGCCGAGGACCAGATCGACTCCTCCGGAACGTCCAGCCCCATCCGGCTCAGCCGGGCGGTCAGATCGCGCGGGGTGTAGATCGAGTTGTTGGTCAGCACCAGGAACGGCTTGCCGGACGAGCGCAGCCGGTTGATGAACTCCGGCGCTCCGGGCACCGGCTGGCCCTCGTGCACGAGCACGCCGTCCATGTCGGTCAGCCAGCTCTGCACGGGCTTACGGTCATGCATCAGTGCCTCCGGCAGGCGTCGGACGACGGGTCGGCACGCAGCACACGGTGGGGCAGGTGTCCCACATCGGCAGCTCGCCCAGGCGGCGGCGCAGCTGCGCGCCGTCCGGATCGGTCCGCTCGGTGACCAGCTCACGCACCATGGCCACGAAACGCGGGTCGATGCCCGGGGTGTCGGCCCGGACGAATTCCAGACCGAGCTGCTTGGCCGTCTCCAGCGCCTCGGTGTCCAGGTCCCACACCACCTCCAGGTGGTCGGAGACGAACCCGATCGGGCTGACCACCACCCCGGTGGTGCCGCTCTCGGCGAGGGTCGCCAGATGGTCGTTGATGTCCGGCTCCAGCCACGGCACCTGCGGCGGGCCGGAGCGGCTCTGCCAGACGAGGTCGTACGGCAGGTCGGGGGCGGCGGCCGCGGCCACCAGCCGGGCGGTCTCGTGCAGCTGCGCCTCGTACCGGCCGCCGTGCGGGCCGGCGTTGGCCGCCATCGAGCTGGGAATGGAGTGGGCGGTGAAGACCAGCCGGGTGGTGTCCCGCTTCGCCGGGTCGAGCTGGCCCAGGGCGGCCCGGACCGCGTCGACGTGCGGCTCGACGAAGCCGGGATGGTCCCAGAACTGGCGCAGCTTCTCGATCACCGGGGCGTCCGGGCCGACCGCGGCCCGGGCGGCGGCGATGTCCTCCTGGTACTGCCGGCAGGACGAGTAGCCGCCGTACGCGCTGGTGACGAACGCGAGCGCCCGCGTGACGCCGTCGTCGCGCATCCGGGTCACGGTGTCCGCGAGCAGCGGGTCCCAGTTGCGGTTGCCCCAGTAGACGGGCAGGTCGAGACCGTGTGCGGCGAAGTCGGCGCGCACGGCGGCCAGCAGGTCACGGCACTGCTGGTTGATCGGGGACACCCCGCCGAAGTGCTGGTAGTGCTCGGCGACCTCGGCCAGCCGCTCGGGCGGCACGCCCCGGCCCCGGGTCACGTTCTGCAGGAACGGCATCACGTCCTCGGGCCGCTCCGGCCCACCGAAGGACACCAGCACCACCGCGTCGTACGCCATGGGTCCATTCTTGCCCCACGGCCGGAACCGCCCGGCGACGCCCCCTGGTCCGACCCGCACAGATCACACGGGACGGCCCCTCGGGGCGCCGCCGGGGTACGTCAGGCGCCGATGGCGTGGTAGCCGCCGTCGACGTGCACGATCTCGCCGGTGGTCGCCGGGAACCAGTCGGACAGCAGCGCCAGGCAGGCCCGGGCGGCGGGCTCCTGGTCGGTGAGGCTCCAGCCCAGCGGGGCGCGCTCGGTCCAGGCGTCCTCGAACTGGTCGAAGCCGGGGATCGACTTCGCGGCGATCGTGCGCAGCGGCCCGGCGGCGACCAGGTTGCTGCGGATGCCCTGCTTGCCCAGGTGCAGCGCCAGGTAGCGGGACGCCGACTCCAGGCCGGCCTTCGCCACGCCCATCCAGTCGTACACCGGCCACGCCTTCGTCGCGTCGAAGGTCAGGCCGACCACCGCGCCGCCGGCGGACATCAGCGGCAGCGCCGCCATGGCCAGCGACTTGTACGAGAAGGTGGAGACGTGCAGCGCGGTCGCCACGTCCTCCCAGGGGGCGTCGAGGAAACCGCCGCCCAGGCAGCTCTGCGGGGCGAACCCGATCGAGTGCACGACGCCGTCGAGCCCGTCGACGTGCTCGCGGACCCGGTCGGCGAGGTTGGCCAGGTGCTCGGTGTTGGTCACGTCCACCTCGATCACCGGGGCGGGCTCGGGCAGCCGCTTGGCGATCCGCTCGACCAGGGAGAGCCGGCCGTAGCCGGTGAGCACGACCTGAGCGCCGTTCTCCTGGGCGAGCTTCGCCACCGAGAAGGCGATCGAGGCGTCGGTGATGACACCGGTGACGAGCAGCCGCTTACCGGCGAGCAGTCCGGACATCCGGGAATTCCTCCGTACGTTGTCGAGAAGCGCTGGTCAGTGGCCCATGCCGAGGCCACCGTCGACCGGGATCACGGCGCCGGAGATGTATCCGGCGGTGTCCCCGGCCAGCCAGGTGACCACCGCGGCGACCTCGTCCGGGCTGGCCATCCGGCCGGCCGGGATGGACTTGCGGATCTCCGCCTTGCGGTCCTCGGTCAGGACGGCGGTCATATCGGTGTCGATGAAGCCCGGCGCCACCACGTTGGCGGTGATGTTGCGGCTGCCCAGCTCGCGGGTGATCGAGCGGGCCACGCCGACCAGGCCGGCCTTGCTGGCGGCGTAGTTGACCTGCCCGGCGCCGCCGGAGAGGGCGACCACCGACGAGACGAAGATCATGCGACCCCACCGGGCCCGGAGCATCTTGCCGGAGGCCCGCTTGGCGCACCGGAACGCGCCGGTGAGGTTGGTGTCCAGCACCCCGGTGAACTGCTCCTCGGACATCCGCAGCAGCAGCGTGTCGTCGGTGATGCCGGCGTTGGAGACGAGCACCTCGACCGGCCCCAGCTCGGCCTCGACGGCGGTGAACGCGGCGTCGACCGAGGCCGCGTCGGTGACGTCGGCCCGCACCCCGAACAGCCCCTCGGGGGCGTCCCCGCTGCGGTGGGTCACCGCCACCCGGTCGCCCTGCTTGGCGAAGGCCTGCGCGATGGCCAGGCCGATTCCCCGGTTACCCCCGGTCACCAGCACGGTACGGGCCACGATTCCCCCTTGCGAATGGTCAGCACGGACGCGTCGGAGCCTAGGCGTTACCGGTAGGTAAGCGCTAACGGGAGTCGCGTCACACTGCGGTACGACACCGGGGTCAACCCCTGGTGGGACGCCCCACGGAGGTGCCGGCCCGTAGCCTCCCGGTGGTGAACCGGCAACCGATCGCCGCGGCCCTTGCGGCCCTACGGCAGACCCTGCTGGGCCCGGACACCCCGCCAGGTCGACCGCTGCTGGCCCGCTGGCCCAGGCTGGCCCGGTACGCCGCCCCGGTCGGGCTGCTCGCCGCGCTCGGCCTCTTCTGGATCACCGTCGCCGTGGAGAGCGACTGGGGCCTGCCGACGCCGATCGCGGTGCTGTTCGCGGTGATGACCGTGGCGCCGCTGCTGGCGCTGCCCCGGCGTCCGCTGCTGGCCTGGCGCCTGACGGTGCTGGCCCTGCTGGTGTGCACGTTCAACGCGCCCGCCGACATGCCCGGCCCGTGGACCCCGCCGCTGGCGCTCGGGTCGATCGCGGTGGTCGCGGTGGTCGTCGCGCGGGTCGACCGGCCGGTGCTGGCCTGGGTGGTGGCGATCACCGCGGTGCCGGTGCTCACGCTGGTGCGCGCCGAGCACCGGGCCGCCGTCCTGGCGCTGCTCGGCGCGCTGGCGATCGTCGGCGACCTGATCCGACGCAACCGGCTGTCCCGGCGCGCGCTGGCCGCGCAGACCGAGCTGAGCGAGCGGGAGCACGAACGCCGCGCGGTGCTGGAGGAGCGCACGCGGATCGCCCGGGAGCTGCACGACGTCGTGGCCCACCACATGTCGCTGATCGCCGTGCAGGCGGAGACCGCCCCGTACCGGCTGACCGACGTGCCGGCGCCGGCGGCCGCGGAATTCGTCGCCATCGCCGCCTCGGCCCGCGACGCGCTGACGGACATGCGGCGACTGCTGGGGGTGCTGCGCAGCGAGACGACCGGGCCGCAGACCGCGCCGCAGCCCGACCTGACCGACCTCGACGCGATGGTCGACGCGGCACGCCGGGCCGGGCTGCCGGTGACCCTGGACGCCGGACCGGCGGACGACGGGCAGGTGCCCGCGCCGGTCGGGCTGGCCGCGTACCGGATCGTGCAGGAAGGGCTGGCCAACGCGGCCCGGCACGCGCCCGGCGCCGCGGTGCGGGTCACCGTCCGCGCCGCTGCGACCACCCTGGCGGTACGCGTGCAGAACGCCCCGCCCGACGCGACCGACGTCCGGCCGGGCGCCGAGACCGACGCCGGGCACGGGCTGACCGGCATGCGGGAGCGCGCCGTCTCGCTCGGCGGTACGTTCACCGCCGGGCCACTGCCCGACGGGGGTTACGCGGTGGTGGCCGAGCTGCCGTACGAGGCGGAGGGCGGGGACCGATGATCAAGGTGCTGATCGCGGACGACCAGGCGATGGTCCGGCAGGGCTTCGGCGCGCTCCTCGCCGCCCAGCCGGACCTGCTGGTGGTCGGTGACGCCGCCGACGGCGCGCAGGCCGTCGCCGCCACCCGGCGGCTCGACCCGGACGTGGTGCTCATGGACGTACGGATGCCGGTGCTGGACGGGCTGGCCGCCACCCGCAAGCTGCTCGGCGACCGGTCCGCGCAACGCCCCCGGGTGCTCATCCTGACCACCTTCGACCTGGACGACTACGTGTACGAGGCGCTGCGCGCGGGGGCCAGCGGCTTCCTGCTCAAGGACGCCCCGGCGGCCGACCTGGTGCAGGCGGTGCGGGTGGTGGCGGCCGGCGACGCACTGCTCGCCCCGGCGGTCACCCGCCGGCTGATCGCCGAGTTCGCCGCCCGCCCGGACCGTCGCCGACCCCGCCCCACCGACCTGGCCGCGCTCACTCCTCGGGAGACCGAGGTGCTGCGGCTCATCGCCCGAGGTCGCAACAACACGGAGATCGCCGGCGACCTGGTGGTTGCCGAGCAGACGGTCAAGACGCACGTCGGGCGGATCCTGGCCAAACTCGGGCTGCGGGACCGCGCCCAGGCCGTGGTGCTGGCGTACGAGACGGGTCTGGTCGCCGCGGGCGAGTAGCTCCGCGGAGCCAGCCCGGCAACGGCTCCCCGGGACGACGCGCGAGCGCCACCCACCGGCGCACCCTGCCTCCGGACGACATTCCGGAGGGAGAACACGATGCGACGACGAGGTGCCGGCCGTCTGGCGCTGACCGCGCTGCTCGGCGTGAACCTGGTCCTGCCGACCCGACCCGATCCCGTGGCGGCCGCCGGGTTCGTCGAGGCGTACCCCGTCACGGCGGCGGCGATGCGCGCGGCCGGCCCGCCGTACGCGGACTGGGCGGCCGACGGACGCCGGTTCCTGACGTTCGACCCGCGCGGCGACGGCCGTGCCGTCGAGGTGCTCGGCGACCTGGCCGACGCGGACCGGATCGCGGTGCTGGTGCCCGGTGTCGGCAGCACGCTGGCCGACTTCGACCGTGGGCTGGGCGGGGTGGCGCGCCGTGCGCCGGCGGAGCAGGCCGGGCAGCTGTACCGGGAGCTGCGAAAGGCCGACCCGGCGGGGCGGGTCGCGGTGCTGGCCTGGCTCGGCTACGACCCGCCCGACGGGGTGTTGACCGCCGCCACCGGCGCCAGTGCCCGGCGGGGCGCCGACGGCCTGGCGGCACTGCTGCGGGAGCTGGCCGGGCGGCGCCCCGGGGCGGCGATCACCCTGATCGGGCACAGCTACGGGGCGCTGGTGGTGTCGCTGGCCGCGGCGGAGGCCCCGCCGCAGGTCGGTGACGTGGTCAGCCTCGGCGGTATCGGCGCCGGGGTGCAGCACGCCGACGAGCTGCGCGGCGGGCGGCGGTTCTGGGCGGGCGAGGCGCCCACCGACTGGATCCGGCGGGTGCCGTCGGTGCGGCTGCCCGGCCTCGGGTACGGCCGCCGTCCCGGCGACCCGGCGTTCGGCGCCCGGCCGCTGCCGGTGGGTGGGGTGGCCGGGCACGACGGCTACCTGGTGGCGGGCAGCGCCACGTTGGCCGCGGTGGCGGCGGTCGTGCTGGGCGGCGCCGACGTCGAGCGGGCCGGGAGCGCCCGGTGAGCCGCGACCGCGCGGTCGACGCGCTGCGGGCGTACGCCATCGGCGGGGTGGTGCTCGGGCACTGGCTGGTCACCGGCCTCGTGCTGGCCCCCGACGGCGGGCTGCGCCAGGCCAGCCCGCTGACCGCGCTGCCTGATCTGGCGCCGGTGACGTGGGTGTTGCAGACGCTCGGGTTGTTCTTCTTCACCGCCGGGTTCGGCTCGGCCCGGTCTCTGGCGCGCCGCAGGGGCGAGCCGGGCGGTTGGCTGGCCCGTCGGCTGCGCCGGCTGCTGCTGCCCGCGCTGGCGCTGCTCGGTGCGGGCGCCGCCATGCTGCTCGCCGCCACCGTCGCCGGGATCCCGGACGACACGCTCGCCGTCGCGCTGCGGCTCGCGGTCAGCCCGCTGTGGTTCCTGCTGCCGCTGCTGCTCCTCGTCGCGTCGACCGGTCCGCTGCGTGCCGCCCTCGCACGCTGGGGGGTGGTCCGCTGCGTCGCACCGGCGGTGGCCGTGGTGGCGGCGGCCGACCTGGCGGTCCGCCTGCTGCCGACCGGCACCGGCCTGCCGCCGGTCACCGTGCTGGCGGCCTGGGCGGTGCCGTACCTGCTCGGCCTGGCGCACGCGGAGGGGGGGTTGGTCGGCCGGAAGGTGGCGGGCGCGCTGGCCGGCGGCGGCGCCGCCGCGCTGGCCGCGCTGCTGGCGCTGGGCTATCCGGTCAGCGCGGTCGGGGTGCCCGGGGCGGGGGTGTCCAACCTGAACCCGCCGTCGCTGGTGGCGGTGGCGTTGGCGGTCACGCAGGTCGGGGTGGGGCTGCTCGCCCGGCCGGCGCTGGAACGGCTGCTGGCCCGCCCGTTGCCGGGCCGGGCGGTGACCGAGGTGAACCGCAACGCGGTGCGGATCTACCTGTGGCACCAGCCGGTTCTGGTCGCGGTGACCGCGCTCGCCGCCCGGGGTGGGGTGGCGCTGCCGGGGCTGCAC
>NZ_RCVJ01000243.1 GCF_003667505.1 Micromonospora sp. BL4 | reverse complement strand
GGGCGGGGGTTAGTGGGTGGCGGCTTGGCGTTCGGCGTCGGCCTTCATGCGGGCGGCGCGGTCGATGTCGGCCTGTTGCACGGCGGCCACCGATCCGAAGATGCTGACCGCCTGGTAGTAGGTCCAGGCCAGGCTGAGGCAGGCGGGTCGGACGACCGCGTTGTACGTGGCGCAGACCCGCTTCAGGTCCGCGTAGAAGGCGCTGTCCAGCCGGGACTTGTTGGCGGAGAACTGACCGACCGACTTGTAGTTGCGGTAGCCGAAGTCGTGTCGGTAGCAGCCCAGGTTGAAGGTGAACCCGAGCGGGTTGTCGGGGCTCGACGAGCAGTAGTCGGTGGACCAGTCGAAGGCGTACTCGGCCCAGGGAGCCCGGTTGACCCGGGCGCTGTTCCACGAGTTGTAGCTGCTCGCGCTGGTCTGGGTCCAGCTGGAGAGCACCGAGAGTCGCTGTTGGGGGGTGACGGCGGCGGCGGGGGAGGCGATGGCGAGAGTGGTGAGCAGCGCGAGCGCGCCCGAGGCGAGCAGGGTGGCGAGACGTCGGGGCACGGGTTACCTCCGCGGGGGTGAGCGGGCGGGGCGGTAAGTTACCGGCGGGTTACCGGATGTCGATCAGTGTCGATCAACTGATCAACTCATCGGTATGTGTCTCGCGAACTATTGGTGACATACGTTGAAACAGACGAATGCCCCGGGTGCTCGGTGGCACCCGGGGCATCCGGTGTGGGTCGTACGGTCAGCGCAGAACGAAGGCCGGCGGGCTGACCCGGCTCTCGTTGGCCGACCGGTCCAGCGCGGTCACCTGGTAGGTGTACCGCTTCCCGGGCTCGGCCGAGGTGTCCACCCAGGACTGCGTCCCGCCGGTCGTGGCACGCACGGTGTCGATCAGGTGCGCGGCGTCCGCGGTGGCGCACCGACCGGGCAGCGTGGTGCCGTCGAACCGGTAGATAGCGTACGAGGTGGCAGTGCCGAACGGTCCGGCGCCGTCGGCCGGCTGATGCCAGGTCAGTCGCACTCCGTCGGCGTTACGGGCGGCCTTGGTGACCACCGGGAAGAGCAGCGGCTTGGCCGGCAGGTGTGGCATGGCCGGTACCAGCGCCGGGCGTGAGTAGTGCTCGGCGGCGTAGATGTCGGTGGCGCCGAGCCGGTTGGCCCGCACCTGGACGGCGGAGAAGTGCACGTTGCCCTGCACCTCCGGGTACGCCCGGTTGAGCGTCAGGTGGTCGGACAGCTCGTTCGGGTTCTGCCAGAACGGCCCGTACGCCGGGTCGCCGCTCTTGTAGTCGGCCTGGCCGATGTAGAGCTGGACGCGGGTGCCGCGCACCGTCTCGGCCCACCACGGCACCAGCCGGGCGTAGTCCGCCGCCGGGTACTGGCCGATGTACCAGTAGAGCTGCGGCACCACGTAGTCGATCCACTCCTGCTTGACCCACTTGCGGGTGTCGGCGGAGATGATGTCGTACGACTGGCTGCCGGTGGTGTCCGAGCCGAGCGGGTCGGCGGCCTTGTTGCGCCAGATGCCGAACGGGCTGACCCCGAACTTCACCCACGGCTTTGCCGCCTTGATCTTGCCGTTCATCTCCTGGATCAGCAGGTTGATGTTGTCCCGCCGCCAGTCCGCCCGGTCGGTGAAGCCCCGGTTGTACGCCGCGAAGGTGGCGTCGTCCGGCACCTGGTGGGTGCCGCTGGGGTAGGGGTAGAAGTAGTCGTCGAAGTGCACGCCGTCGATGTCGTACCGGTTGACCGCGTCCATCATCGCGGTCTGTACGAACTCGCGGACCTCGGGGATGCCGGGGTTGTAGTAGAGCCGGCTGCCGGCCACGCCGGCCGGCGGGTAGGCGAAGGTCCAGTCCGGATGCTGCCGGGCCGGGTGGCCGGGGGCGAGCTGGGTGAGATCCGCGCCGGCTCCGCCGGGGGCCGGCATGGAGACGCGGTACGGGTTGAACCAGGCGTGGAACTCCAGGTTGCGCTTGTGCGCCTCGGCGACCAGGAAGGCCAGCGGGTCCCAGCCCGGGTCCTGGCCGCGTACTCCGGTCAGGTACTCCGACCAGGGCTCGTACGGCGAGGGCCAGAGGGCGTCGGCGGTCGGGCGGACCTGCACCACGACCGCGTTGTGGTTCAGCCGCTCGGCGAGGTCGAGCAGGCCGCGGTACTCGGCCTGCTGGGCGGCGACCCGGTCCGGGTCGGTCTGGGACGCCTTGCTGGGCCAGTCGATGTTGACCACCGACGAGATCCACATCGCCCGGAACTGCCGCTTCGGGGTGGCCGGGTCGGTGACGCAGGTTGCGGTGGCGGTGGTGCCGGCGGCGCCGGGCGCGGCGTTCGCGGGGGTGGCGGTGACGAGCGTGCCGAGCAGGGCTGCGACCAGCCCGGCGGCTCCGAGCCGAGTTGCCTTCATGCGGTGTGTCCCTTCGTTGGGGCTCCCGGGTGTTCGGTGCGGCACTCCCGGCAAGATTCGCCGCTGGCTATCTGCCGCTGGAAGGAAATTTTCACACTCGGGTCGTTATCGCAAGGGTTCGTGCCCGCTCGATTCGACCGCCGGGTATCGGGTCGTTCCGCGTCGATCGTCGCGTTGCTCACGGTGATGGAGGTCGCACTCCGCGTACCGGGAGGTTGGCGTGGTTGGCAGCTCCCGTCGCTGGGTAGCAACGCCGATCACCGGCCGCCACGGTGGTGGTCGCACGGTGGGAGGGGTGAGCGCGTGTCCGTGCTGCGGACCAAACCGATCAAGGACGTGATAGCACAGAGCGGGGCGGACGGCACCGACGGTCGCCCCGGGCTGAAGAGGCGGCTCGGCGCGGTCGACCTCACCGGCTTCGGCATCGGCATCGTGATCGGCACCGGCATCTTCACGCTCACCGGGATCGAGGCCCGGGACAGCGCCGGGCCGGGCGTGGTGATCTCCTTCGCCATCGCCGGCGTGGTCGCCCTGCTCGCCGCGCTCTGCTACGCCGAACTGGCCAGCAGCGTGCCGACTGCCGGCAGCGCCTACACCTACGCGTACGCCACGATGGGCGAGATCGTCGCCTGGATCATCGGCTGGGACCTGCTGCTGGAGTTCGCGCTCGGCGCGGCCGTGGTGGCCCGCGGCTGGTCCGGCTACCTGGCTGAACTGCTCGACCTGCCGACCCGGTGGTTCGGTGAGGAGGGCAGCACGGTCAACATCGGCGCGATCGCGATCGTGCTGATCCTCGGCATCGTGGCGATCGTCGGCATCCGGGAGTCCGCCCGGATCACCAACCTGCTGGTGCTGGTCAAGGTGGCCATCTGCGTCTTCGTGGTGGTCGCCGGGCTGTTCTTCGTCAAGGCCGCCAACCTCAGCCCGTTCATCCCGCCGGCCGAACCCGCCGGGAGCGGCGACGACGGCATCAAGCAGCCGGTCACCCAGGCGCTCTTCGGGCTGGAACCGTCGGTCTTCGGCTTCGTCGGGGTGCTCAGCGCCGCCGCGGTGGTCTTCTTCGCGTACACCGGCTTCGAGGCGGTGGCCAACCTGGGCGAGGAGACCCGCAAGCCCAAGCGGGACCTCACGCTCGGTCTGCTCGGCACGCTGCTGATCTCCACCGTGCTCTACATCGGCGTCTCGCTGGTGGTCGTCGGAATGGTGCCGTACACCGAGATCGACCGCGGCGCACCGATCGCGTCGGCCTTCGAGGCGGTCGGCGCCGGGTGGGCGGCCGTGCTGGTCTCCATCGCCGCCGTCGCCGGCCTGACCAGCGTCATCCTGGTCGACCTGGTGGCGATGGGTCGGATCGGCTTCGCCATCGCCCGGGACGGTTTGATCCCGCCGTCGATCGCGACGGTGCACCCGCGCTGGGGCACCCCGTACCGGATCTCGGCGATCATGACGGTCGCGGTCGCGCTGCTGGCCGGCTTCCTGCCGCTCTCCGCCCTGGCCGACCTGGTCAGCATCGGCGCGCTGTGCGCGTTCGTGCTGGTCTCGGTCGCGGTGCCGATCCTGCGGCGCAAGCGTCCGGACCTGGACCGGCCGTTCCGGGTGCCGTTCTCCCCGGTGCTGCCGATCGTCTCCGCGCTGGCCTGCTTCTACCTGATGCTCAACCTGTCGGTGGAGACCTGGCTGCGGTTCCTGGCCTGGATGCTGCTCGGCGGGCTGATCTACTTCGGCTACGGCCACCGCCGCAACCGGCTGGCCCGGCACGAGCCCGCCGTCGCCCCGGCCCCCCGTGAGCCGGCCGCCGACAGCTGAACCCGAACGTGCGAAGGGCCCCTCGCGATTGGCGAGGGGCCCTTCTCGGCTGGGTCAGGGACGGGGCTGGGGTTTGCCCGTCGGTCCCTCGACGACGGGCTTGCCGTCGACCCAGGTCACCTCGTCCAGCCAGGTCTGCCGTCCCGGGTCGGTGCTGCCCTCCTGGCCGGGCGGCCAGGCGTGGTACAGCAGCCAGGTCCGGCCGTCCTTGACCACCATCGAGGCGTGGCCGGGGCCGGAGGCGGCCTCGTTGGTCTTCAGGATCGGGTTCTCGGCGGCCTTCACGCACGGGCCGGTCGGGCTCTCGCAGACCGCGTAGCCCTCGGCGTACTCGGCCCGGTCGTAGGCGTTCGCGGCGAAGAAGAGCAGCAGGCGGCCGTCCTGGCGGTGGAAGAACGGCCCCTCGATCAGGGTGCCCTCCCACGGTTCGGTCTGCTTGAGCAGCTTCGTCGGCTCACCGACCAGGGTCAGGCCGTCGTCGGCGAGGCGCTGCGACCAGAGCCAGGTGTCCACCCCGATCGCGTTGCCGTCGTTCTTCCACAGCAGCCAGAGGCTGCCGTCGGTGTCCCGGAACGGGCTGGCGTCGATCGCCCCGCCCAGCTCGGCCTGGCAGATCAGCGGGCCGGCGGCGTC
Source organism: Micromonospora sp. BL4 (assembly GCF_003667505.1). Taxonomy (GTDB): domain Bacteria; phylum Actinomycetota; class Actinomycetes; order Mycobacteriales; family Micromonosporaceae; genus Micromonospora. The sequence goes on along the minus strand of NZ_RCVJ01000243.1, from coordinate 3,785 downwards.
GTCCCGGTACGGACCCTGCGGCGCGCTGGCCACCGCCCGGCCGACGCACTGCCGCCCCGACTCCCGGCCGGCGACCGTGTAGTAGAGCAGGAACTTCTCCGGTGCCAGCTGGATCGCCTCCGGCGCCCAGGTCTTTCCCGCGTCCGCCCAGTCCGGCAGCGTCGGCAGGGCGTCCCCGGCCTCGGACCAGTCGACCAGGTCCGTGGAGGTGAGCACCGGAACGTTGCGGCCCCCGGAGTTGGTGTGGAACAGGTACCAGGTGTCGCCCACCTGGATCGCCTGCGGGTCGGGGGCGTCGGTGCGTACGACCGGGTTGGTGAACATGCTCGCGTCGCTCCCGCTGCTCGTGGGGGTGGGTTCGCTGCCGTCGGTGCAGCCCGCGACGAGCAGCGCGGCGGCGATGATGATCGCCGCCGCGCCGCGTCGCCGGGTGGTTGTGCGGGTCATCCCTTCAGACCGCTGCGGGAGACGCCCTGGATGATGTGCCGCTGGGCCAGCACGAAGAGGATCAGCACCGGCAGGCTGGCCAGCACCGCACCCGCCATGATCACCGGGTAGTCGGTGACGTACGAGCCCTGGAGCAGGCCCAGGCCCGGCGGCAGGGTGAGCTTCTCCGGGCTGAACAGCACGAAGATCGGCCAGAGGAAGTCGTTCCAGTTGGTGAGGAACGACAGCACGGCCAGGGTGGCCAGCGCCGGCTTGGACAGCGGCAGCACCACCCGGAAGAAGATCTGCCACTGGTTGGCGCCGTCCAACGTGGCGGCTTCCTCCAGCTCGTTCGGGAGCGAGAGGAAGAACTGCCGCAGGAAGAACACCCCGAACGCGCTGGCCGCTCCCGGCACCACGACCACCGCGAGGGTGTCGATCCAGTTTAGCTGGTCGACGATCAGGAAGTTCGGGATGATCAGCGACGTCGGCGGGATGAACAGCGTCCCGACGATCAGCGCGAAGCTCACCCCACGCCCCCGGAACTTCAGCCGCGCCAGCGCGTACGCGGCCATCGAGGCGGTCACCAGCACCAGCAGCGAGTGCAGGGTGGCGGCCAGCATGCTGTTGAAGAACCAGCGCAGCACCGGGTTCGCCGAGTTGTTGAGGATCTGCTCGTAGCCGTAGCCCGCGATCGGGTTGGGCAGCCAGCTCGGCGGGATCTGCTGGGCGCCGGTGTAGGTCTTCAGCGAGGTGATGACCATCCACAACAGCGGAACCAGGAAGATCAGGGCGAGCGCCACGAGGGTGGCGTAGAGCACGACCCGGCTCGCGGTGGCGGACCCGCGGGTGGTCCGCGTGGGCGTCGTCATGGCGGTCCCCTCAGTCTTCCTTGTAGCGGAAGAGGCGGAAGTTGGCGATGCTCACGACCGCCAGCATCAGGGCGAACACGATGCTCATCGCGGCGGCGCGACCGGCGTCGTTGTCCCGCAGGCCCTCCTCGACGATGAACCAGACGACCGTGCGGGTCTCCGTACCGGGCGTCCCCTGGGTGATCAGGAACGACTGGCCGAACATGTTCGCCGAGGCGAGCACGGTCGTGGTGATCACGAAGAGCAGCACCGGGCGCAGCCCGGGCAGCGTGACGTTGCGGAACCGCTGCCAGGCGCTCGCGCCGTCCATCCGGGCCGCCTCGTACAGCTCCGGGGAGATGTCCTGGAGACCGGCCAGGTAGATCACCGCGTTGAAGCCGGAGGTCCACCAGACGGTCACCCCGACCAGCGAGATCCACGCCCACGGCATGGCGGTCACCCAGGGGGTGTCCGCGGGCAGCCCGACGGCGCCGGCGAGCCGGTTGACCAGGCCCAGGTTGGCGTCGAGCAGGAACCGCCAGAGCAGGCCGATCACCGCCACGCCCAGCACGTACGGCGCGAAGTAGATCGCCCGGAAGAAGGTCCGGCCCGGGAAGGAACGGTTCAGCAGCAGCGCCAGCCCGAGCGGTACGACCACCAGCAGCGGCACCGACAAAACCGTGAAGATCGCGGTGGCCCGGACGCTCTCCCACCAGTCGCCATAGATGGCGGAGTCGCTGGAGAACAGGTCCTTGTAGTTGTCCAACCCGATGAACGGCCGGTTGGGCAGCTGGAAGTCCCACTGGTGCACGCTGAGCCACAGGCCCAGGATGATCGGCAGCAGGCCGAACACCCCGAACAGGACCAGGTAGGGGGCGAGGAACAGATACGGCGTCGCCCGTCCGGTCCGGCCCGCCGAAGCGCCCCGGCGGCGAGCCTTGGCCGCCGGGGGCGGCGCGTCACCGCGCGCCGCCCCGACCTCGATCACGTCCGCCACGGGCTATCAGCTCCCGTACTTCTTGCGGTTGTCCTCGAGCTGCTTGTTGGCCTTGGCCACACCGTCGTCCAGCGCCTGCTTGGGCGACTTCTTGCCCAGCGCGGCCTCGTTGAAGGAGTTGTAGAAGGTCGTCATGACCTCGCCCAGACCCGGAGCCGCAGGCGGGAAGGCCGCGTACTCCAGCTCGGGGGCGAGCGACGAGATCTCCGGCAGCGCCTTGAACTCGGCGCCCTCACGGACGGCCTTACGGGCCGGCACCTGGCCGCCCTTCGCCCAGTCCAGCGAGTGCTCGCTGAGCCAGTTGATGAAGACCTTCGCGCCGGAGACCTTGTTGGCGTCGTTGGCCCGCTGCTTCACGATGGTGAAGTTGTGCGAGTTGGCCCACGCCGCCGGCTTGCTGCCGATCTGGGGCAGCGGCGCGACGCCCCACTGCACCTCGGGGCTCTTCTTCAAATCGTTGATCTGCCAGATGCCGTTCCAGGTGAAGGCGTTCTTGCCGCTCTTGAACGCCAGGTAGTCGGCGTCCTGGCCGACGTTGGCCGGCGAGTAGCCCTGCTTGATCATGTCGACCAGCCAGGTGCACGCCTCGACCGCCGGGTCCGAGTTGAAGGTGGCCTTCGCCACGTCCGCGTCGAACAGGGTGGCGCCCCACTGGTTGAGCAGCGAGTAGAAGGTCATGCCGCCGGTGAACTGGAACGGGCTGACCCAGAAGCCCTGCACGCCGGCCTTCTTGAGCTCGACCAGCGCCGCGACGTAATCGTCCTTCGTCGTCGGCGGCTTGTTCGGGTCGAGGCCGGCCTTCTGCATGACGGCCTTGTTGTAGTAGAAGCCCAGCGGGTGCATGTCCAGCGGAATGCCGTACCGCTTGTTGTTGTAGATCCCGCCCTTCCACACCGTGGGGGCGAAGTCGCCCTCGGCGAGTTCCAGGTTCTTGGCCACGTCGTCCAGCTCGGTGATCACGCCACGGGCGGCGAAGGTGGCGAGCTGGTCCATGTGCATGACCGCGATGTCCGGGCCGTTGCCGCTGGAGGCCGCACCGGGGAGCTTGTTGTAGTAGTCCTCCCACTGGTAAGTGGCCACCGACACGGCGATGTTCTTGTGCTCGGTGTTGAACTGGTTCACCAGCGCCTTGAAGATGTCGCCGTCACCGCCGGTGAAGCCGTTCCACAGCTTGAGGTCCACCTTCGGGCCGGTGTACTCCTTGCCGCCGTTGCCGGCGGCCGGGCCGGAGCTGCTGTCGTCGCTGCCGCAGCCGGCGAGGGTCAGCGAAGCCGCGGCACCGAGTCCGAGACCGAGGCCGAGCAGGCGGCGCCGGCTCATGTCGTTCTGGATCATGCTGGTATCTCCTTGAAGGGGGGACGGGATGAATTGTGCCTGGTCAAACTCGGTGCGACCTCAGGCGTTTGCCGGGCCGAAGCGCAGCACGCTCCAGGACACGGCGGGCAGGCGCACCGTGCACCGGCCGCCGTCGGGGGTGGGGGTGGGCATTTCCCGGGGCGTCACCCGGTCGG
>NZ_RCVJ01000059.1 GCF_003667505.1 Micromonospora sp. BL4 | reverse complement strand
ACCGTAGCCACCATCGGCGGCCGCCGGGCGGCCACCGCCATACACCGCGCCGCCCGCCGGGGCGGGACCACCACGGCCCGCGCCGCCCGCCGGGGCGGGACCACCACGGCCCGCGCCGCCCGCCGGGGCGGGACCACCACGGCCCGCGCCGCCGCCGTACGTCCCACCGCCGGCGCCGTAGACCGCCCCGCCGGCCGGAGCGCCGCCACCGTAGACACCACCCGCACGGTCACCCGCCGGGAACCCGTCGTCGGTGCGGCCACCACGCGGACCCAGAGGTTCGCCGTCCGGGTCCGAAAGGTCGGACCCATCGGGTGCCGGCGGCCGGCGGCGCGCCCGGAGGATGCCGAAGATGCCGGCGCCAACCAGCAGCAGGCCGATCACCCCGACCGCGCCGACCAGGTAGGTGATGTCGTCCAGGCTCAGCCCGTCGAACCAGGACTGCGAGGCGCCCGGCTTGGCGGCACCGGCATCCTTCGCCAGCGGCTTCGCCGTCGAGGTCGACGGCGTGTAGCTGAGGATGTCGACCGTCTCGTCCTGCGTGAACTGCTGACCGTCGGAGACGGTGAGGAAGGTCTTGCCGTCCGTGGTGTAGCTGATGGCCTCACCGAACGGGTCGGCGAGCGGCGTCACCCGGGGCTTGCCGGTGGTGAGCGCGCCGACGATGTCACCGTTGGCGACGTCGTACTCGAAGGCGTCCGCGTAGGTGCGCAGCACCACCCGGGCGCCGTCCGGCGAGCGCGCCGCGCCGGTGATCGCGACCCGACCGAAGGTGTTGAGCGGGTTCTCGGTCTCCGTCGGGGGCAGTGCGATGTCGCCGACCTTGCGCATCGGCACCGGCTCGGTGTCGCCGTTCTTCAACGCCGCCGCCGGGGTGAAGATCTCAGCCTTTCCGCTGGTCACCTTGGTGATGACCAGCGGCTTGCCGTCGTTGCCGATGAGCAGCGCCTCGGCGTCGTGCGGCTTGCCCTCGGGGTAGGAGAGCCGGTGCAGCACCGGCGCCTTGCTGCCGGTGACCGGCATCGACCAGAGCGCGACCCGCTTGCGGCGTTCCTTGGCGAAGACGTTGTCGCCGGTGTCCGCGATCCAGAGGGTCGCGCCGTTCGGCGAGAGAGCGAGGTCCTCGGTGTCGAACGGGCCCTGCCCCGAGTACTGGACCGGGGACTTCGAGATCTTGCACTTGCTGTCGAGAAAGAAGACCCGCTTACGTGCCGCGTCCTCGGTGCCGTCGTTGATGACGATGTAGCCGCTCTTGGTCGCTACCAGCCCGGACAGCTCCCGCAGCCGCTCGTCGGTGACCGTGCAGCGCTTCTTGCCGGCAGGGGCGGCGGGTGCTTCGGAGGATCCGGGGGCGGGAGCGGCGACAGCGACTCCGGCGAGCGCCACGGTTGCCCCGAGCAGGCCGAGGGCAACCGTGACCGAGGAAACAACGCGGCGCATTCGGCCAGTGTCGCATGCCGCGCGTTTCGGGGGGATGACGCCGGGGCCGCTCAGCGCCGGCTGCCGGCCGGCTGACCCTGCCGCTCGGCGAACGGCGCCAACTCGGCGGCGAGCGCCTCGCCGACCCGGACGTGCAGCAGGGTGCCTTCCGGCAGGTGCGCCGTGCTGAGCACCTCGCCCGTGCGGTGCACCCGTGCCACCAGGTCACCCCGGTCGTACGGCAGGACGGCCCGGACCTCCACGGCCGGCCGGGGAAGCCGCTCCTCGATCGCCGCGCGCAGCCCGTCGACGCCCCGCCCGGTGTGCGCGGAGACGAAGATCGCGTCCGGCCAGAGTCGCTTGAGCCGCAGCAGCGTGTCCTCGTCGGCCGCGTCGGTCTTGTTGACCACGAGCAGCTCGGGGAGCCGGTCCGCGCCGACCTCGGCGAGCACCTCGTGGACCGCGCGCACCTGCTCCTCCGGATCCGGGTGGGTGCCGTCCACGACGTGCACCACCAGATCCGCCTCGGCGACCTCCTCCAGCGTCGAGCGGAACGCCTCGACGATCTGGTGCGGCAGGTGCCGGACGAAGCCGACCGTGTCCGAGAGGGTGTAGAGGCGCCCGTCCGCGGCGGTGGCCTTACGCGTGGTCGGATCCAACGTCGCGAAGAGCGCGTTCTCCACCAGCACACCCGCGCCGGTCAGCCGGTTGAGCAGGCTGGACTTGCCGGCGTTGGTGTAGCCGGCGATGGCCACCGCGGGGACGGCGTTACGGGAACGACGGGCGCGCTTGGTGACGCGTACCGTCTTCATGCTCTTGATCTCGCGGCGCAGCCGGGAGATGCGGTGACGGATGCGCCGCCGGTCGGTCTCCAGCTTGGTCTCACCGGGGCCACGCACACCCACGCCGCCGCCGGCGCCGCCGCCGCGACCGCTACCACCGGTCTGCCGCGAGAGCGTCTCGCCCCAACCACGCAGCCGGGGCAGGAGGTATTCCAGCTGGGCCAGCTCGACCTGCGCCTTGCCCTCCTTGCTCTTGGCGTGCTGGGCGAAGATGTCGAGGATCAGGGCGGTCCGGTCGACCACCTTGACCTTCGTGCGCTGCTCCAGGTTGCGCAGCTGGGACGGGGAAAGCTCACCGTCACAGATCACCGTGTCGGCGCCGGTGGAGAGCACCACAGCGCCGAGGTCGTCGACCTTGCCCCGGCCGATGTAGGTGGCCGGGTCCGGCCGCGTACGGCGCTGGATCAGCCCTTCGAGCACCTGCGAGCCGGCGGTCTCGGCGAGCGCGGCCAGCTCGGTCAGCGAATTCTCCGCGTCGGTCACCGTGCCCTCGGTCCAGACGCCCACCAGGACGACCCGCTCCAGCCGCAGCTGCCGGTATTCCACCTCGGTGACGTCGGTGAGCTCGGTGGAGAGGCCCGGTACGCGTCGTAGCGACTGCCGCTCCGACAGCTCCATCTCGCCGGTGGTTACGTCGTCGAGCTCGTCCTCGACGGGGACAAAGCTCTCCTGGTCTCGCAAGCGGTTCTCCTGTCCGTTTTGATAAGTAGAACGTAATCCTGACATGTGGCAACGCCGAACGCACCTGCTATATGCCCGTGCCGAAGGTCGCCAAAAGCGGGGGCGAATGCCGGTCGACCTCGACAACCCGGTAGAAATGCTGGGCGGCGGCCGAGCGGCCGCACAGCCGTGACGGAGGGACCCCGTGGCCATCACCCGACTGCCGAGCGCCGGATTCTCGATCACCATCCGGATCGCCGTGACCGCGGACGCCTCCTCGATCGGCCGGCTCACCACCTCGGTCGGCGAAGCCGGGGCGATCGTCACAGCGCTGGACGTGGTGGACTCCGACCCGACGCACGTGATCGTCGACCTGACCTGCGACACCGCCGACGCCGGCCACGCCGACCAGGTGGTCGACGCGCTGACCGCGCTGGACGGCGTGGACGTGCGCAAGGTGTCCGACCGGACGTTCCTGCTGCACCTCGGCGGCAAGATCGAGGTGACCTCGAAGGTCGCGCTGCGCAACCGCGACGAGCTGTCCCGGGCGTACACCCCCGGGGTGGCGCGGGTCTGCATGGCGATCGCCGAGAACCCGGCGGACGCCCGCCGGCTGACCATCAAGCGCAACACCGTCGCGGTGGTCAGCGACGGCTCGGCGGTGCTCGGCCTGGGCAACCTGGGCCCGGCCGCGTCGCTGCCGGTGATGGAGGGCAAGGCGGCGCTGTTCAAGCGCTTCGGCGGGGTGGACGCCTGGCCGGTGGTCCTGGACACCCAGGACACCGACGAGATCGTGCAGATTGTCAAGGCGATCGCGCCGGCGTACGGCGGGATCAACCTGGAGGACATCGCCGCGCCGCGCTGCTTCGAGATCGAGGCCCGGCTGCGGGAGGCGCTGGACATCCCGGTCTTCCACGACGACCAGCACGGCACGGCGATCTGCGTGCTGGCCGCGCTGACGAACGCGCTGCGGGTCGTGGGCAAGCAGCTCGCGGACGTCCGGGTGGTCGTCTCCGGCGCCGGCGCGGCCGGCACGGCGATCATGAAGCTGCTGCTGCGCCAGGGCGTCGGCGACATCATCGCGTACGACCGGGAGGGCGCCCTGCACCGTGGGCTGACCGGGCTCAACTCGGCGTGGCAGTGGCTGGCGGACAACACCAACAAGAACAACTACGCCGGCGACCTGCCCGGCGCGATCCGGGGCGCGGACGTCTTCATCGGGGTCAGCGCGCCGAACCTGCTCACCGGCGACGACATCGCCCAGATGGCCAAGGACTCGATCGTCTTCGCGCTGGCCAACCCGGACCCGGAGGTCGACCCGCGGGAGGCGCGCAAGCACGCCGCCGTGGTGGCCACCGGCCGCTCGGACCAGCCGAACCAGATCAACAACGTGCTCGCCTTCCCCGGCGTGTTCCGCGGCATGCTGGACGCGCACGCGGAGGAGTTCACCGAGGAGATGGCGATCGCGGCCGCGCAGGCCATCGCCGACGTGGTCGGCGAGGAGAAGATCAACCCGACGGTGATCGTGCCCAGCGTCTTCGACTCCCGGGTCGCCCCGGCGGTCGCCGCCGCCGTACGCGCCGCCGCGCACAACCCCAGCCCGCTGCCAGCGGCCGACCCCGGCCCGACGGATCTCCCCGAAATCGCCGCCAACGCCAGCGCAACCCCGTAACCCGCTCTGCCGCCCTGCCCTGCCCGACGCCCCGGCGATCAAGAGGTTTGCGTCAGAAACAGCAGGGTTCCTGACGCGAACCTCTTGATCAACATGGCCGGAGCGGGCCGAGGGTCAGGCGGGGAGGGTGGTGGGGTTGATTTCGCCGGTGGCCACCAGGACGGCCGGACCGGACAGCCAGCAGGAGTCGTCGGTCACCGTCACCGTCAGGCGGCCGCCGGGGACGTCCACGGCGATCACTCCCGTGTCCCGGCCGACGTCGCGCAGGGCCACCGCGGCCACCGCGCAGGCGCCGGTGCCGCAGGACAGGGTCTCGGCGCTGCCGCGCTCGTACACCCGCATCAGGGTGTGCCCGTCGGTGCCGTCGACCGTGTCGCCCGGCACGATGAACTCCACGTTCACCCCGCTCGGGAAGAGCGCCGGGTCGAACCCGGGCGCGGTGGTCAGGTCCAGCGCGGACAGCTCCACACCCGCCGGCAGGACGCAGACCAGGTGCGGATTGCCGATGTCCACGGCGGTGCCGGGCAGGGTCAGACCGCCCAGGGTGGCCGTGGAGCCGTCGTACAGCCGGGGGCGGCGCATCTCGACGGACACGGCGTCGCCCTCGACCAGCGCGCGCACGACGCCGGCCCTCGTGGCCACCGGCAGCGCCGCGCCGGCCGGCGTGGCCAGCCCGGTGTCGATCAGGTAGCGGACGAAGACCCGGGCGCCGTTGCCGCACATCTCGGCCAACGAGCCGTCGGAGTTCCAGTAGTCCATGAACCACTCGGCCTCACCGGCCTGCCCGGCACCCTCCGGATGCTTGGCCGCGCGGACCACCCGCAGCACCCCGTCCGCGCCGACGCCCCGCCGCCGGTCGCAGAGCGCCGCGACCAGCTCCAGAGTCAGGTCGAGCTGACCGTCCGGGTCGGGGAGAAGAACGAAGTCGTTGCCCGTGCCATGGCCCTTGGTGAACTCCACACTTCCATCATCGCGCAGGCGCGGGCACGAGGCGCAGGGCGGCCTCGATCAGGTCCGGAGCGGCCGAATCCAGCCAGTGGATCCGCGGGTCGCGCCGGAACCAGGACCGCTGCCGGCGGACGAACCGCCGGGTGGCCCGGACCGTCTCGTCGTACGCCTGCGTCTCGGTCAGCTCACCGGCGAAGAAGCGCAGCACCTGCTGGTAGCCGAGCGCCCGGCTGGCGGTCCGCCCCTCGGGCAGCCCCCGCCCGACCAGCTCGCGGGTTTCGGCCAGCAGGCCGTCGGCCCACATCCGATCGACCCGCAGCGCGATCCGCTCGTCCAGCAGCCCGGTGTCCAGATCCACGCCGACCTGCACCGACGGGTAGTACGGCACCGGATCGGGCAACGACGCCGTGAACGGGGCGCCGGTGAGCTCGATCACCTCCAGGGCCCGGACGATCCGCCGGCCGTTGCCGGGCAGGATGCCCTCGGCGGCGGCCGGGTCGGCGGCGCGCAGCCGCGCGTACAGCGGCGCCGGGCCGACCTCGGCCAGCTCCCGCTCCAGCCGCTCGCGCAGCGCCGGGTCGGTGCCGGGGAAGTCGAAGTGCTCCAGCACCGCCCGCACGTACAGCCCGGAGCCGCCGACCAGCAGCGGCACCCGCCCCCGGGACAGGATGTCGTCGACCGCCGCGCGGGCCCGGCGCTGATACTCCGCGACGCTGGCCGGCTCGGTGACCTCCCAGATGTCCAGCAGGTGGTGCGGCACCCCGTCGCGCTCGGCAAGGGTCAGCTTGGCGGTGCCGATGTCCATGCCCCGGTAGAGCTGCATCGAGTCGGCGTTGACCACCTCCCCGTTCAGGGCGTGCGCCAACGCGATGCTCAACGCCGACTTGCCCGCCGCGGTCGGCCCGACCACCGCGACGACCGTGCCGACCGGGCGACCCCCGTCGCCGCTCACGCCGGTCGCCAGGAGGCGACGAAGTAGGCGACACCGAACGGGGCCGAGTCGTGCAGCAGCTCGCCACGCCATCCGCCGCCGGCCGACCGGGCCGCGCCGGCGAGCACCTGCCAGGGCGCGCGGCCGGCGGCCTTCAGCTCCGCCGACACGACCGGGTCGAGGTCGAGCAGGCCGTCCAGGTCCGCCTCGGCCAGGGCCGTGGCGACCCGCTGGTCGTACGGGCGGGCGCGCGGGTCGTCGTACCCCGGTGACTTCTCCCCCCGACAGGCCGACCCGTCCCCCAGCACCAGCAGCGCCACCCGGGCAGCCATGGCGTTGACCTCGTCGGCGAGCGCGGCCAGCTCGGCCGGGCCGGCGTCGGCGGCCACCTGCACGGCGGTCACCGGCGGACGCACGCCGTGCCGGGCCAGCAGCCACGCGCCGATGGTCAGGCTCAACGGCAGGACCGCGCCCCGGTCCGGCTGACCCGGGGTGAGCGGCACGTCCAGGTCGACGCCCCAGGGCTGCAGGGAGCCGGTGGCCGGAGACGGGATGGTGCCGGTCACCGGGCCGGCGCCGAGCAGCACCACGGTGGCCGGATCGGCGGCCAACAGCCCCCGAACAGCGGTGTCGCAGGCGGCCCGCAGATCGTCCAGCTCCGGCGCGGCGGCACCGGCCACCTCGGGCACGAGCAGGGGCGGATGCGGGCAGACGGCGGCGGCGACCAGTGGCACCCGTTTACCGTAGCGGGAATCCCCGGTGCGTCTCCGCGCCGATCCGGTCAATCGGGCCCTAGGACACCGTATGGTCACGGTCGGCGATAGGCGCTCGACGCGGACCGGGTCGGACCTGTGACAATGCCGGAAGCAACTTGGCTGCGCCGTGGCGGCGACGGGGGACGGTTCCCTCGACGCCGGGAGAACGAGGATGGGCACATGAGCGACTGGACTGCCTTCGGACGGGTGGACGCGGACGGCACCGTGTACGTCAAGACCGCCGAGGGCGAGCGGGTGGTCGGATCCTGGCAGGCGGGAGCACCGGAGGAGGGCCTCGCGCACTTCGCACGCCGGTTCGCCGATCTGGTTACCGAGGTGGACCTGACCGAAGCGCGGCTCAACTCGGGTGCGGCGGACGCCGGGCACTCGCTGAGCACGATCCGGCGGATCCGCGCCTCGCTGCCCGAGGCCCACGTGGTCGGCGACATCGACGCGCTCGCCGCGCGGCTGGACAAGCTGGCCACCCTCGCCGAGGAGAAGGCCGGTGAGGCGCGCGCCGCCCGGGACGCCGCTCGCGGCGAGGCCCTGGCCCGCAAGACCGCGCTGGTCGAGGAGGCCGAGAAGCTCGCCGCCGAGTCGACCGGCTGGAAGACCGCCGGTGACCGCCTCAAGGAGATCCTCGACGAGTGGAAGACCATCCGCGGGGTCGACAAGAAGGCCGACGGTGAACTGTGGAAGCGGTTCGCCGCCGCCCGGGACGGGTTCACCCGGCGTCGGGGCGCCCACTTCGCCTCCCTGGACGCGCAGCGCAAGCAGGCGCAGACGGCCAAGGAGGAGTTGGTCGCCGAGGCGGAGAAGCTCAAGGACTCCACCGACTGGGCGGCCACGGCCAACCAGCTCAAGGAGCTGATGACCCAGTGGAAGGCCGCGCCGCGCGCCTCCAAGGAGGCCGAGCAGAAGCTCTGGGAACGGTTCCGGGCCGCGCAGGACGCCTTCTTCAGCCGGCGCAGCGAGGTCTTCTCCGCCCGCGACAACGAGCAGCGCGCCAACCTGGAGCGCAAGCAGGCTCTGCTGGCCGAGGCCGAGGCACTGGACATCGACGCCGACCCGAAGGGCGCCCAGGCCAAGCTGCGGGAGATCCAGGCCCAGTGGCACGAGGCCGGTCGGGTGCCCCGGGAGGCCGCGTCCGGGCTGGAGCGCCGGCTGCGCGTCATCGACGACAAGGTCCGCGAGGTGATGGATTCGGCGTGGCGCCGGACCACCAAGGAGGACAACCCGCTGCTCGCCCAGATGCGGTCGCAGGTGGCGGAGGCCGAGGACCGGCTGGCCCGGGCGCAGGCCGCCGGGGACGCTCGCCGGATCAAGGAGGCCGAGCAGGCCCTCGCCGCCAAGCGGCAGTTCCTCCAGCTCGCCGAGCAGGCCGGCTGACCTGAGCCTTCCGGAGCCCCGGTCCCCCACGGGACCGGGGCTCCGGCGTATCCACCCACGGCCCACGCCCGCGGCGCACAGCCCACGGCCCACGGCCCACACCCCACGGCCCACACC
>NZ_RCVJ01000198.1 GCF_003667505.1 Micromonospora sp. BL4 | reverse complement strand
CGGAGGGGGAGCGGGATGAGTGACGAGGAACGCCGGGACTCCCTGGCCGACCAGGCCGCCGCCTGGGTCCCCCCGTGGGACCGCCCCGCCCGCAGGCTCCCACCGTCTCCGAGCCCGACGAAGAAGCCGTCGCCGGCGAAGAGCCCGTCGCAGACGCGACCCCGCCCGTCACCGACGAGTCGACCCCGCCGGTCACTGCCGAGCCGACCTCGCCCGTAACCGACGAGCCGACGCCCGTCACCGTCGAGCCGACGCTGCCTGGCACTGCCGAGCCCACCCCACCTGTCACCGCCGAGTCGACCGTGCCGGTCACCGGCGAGCCGACCCCCGCGGAAGATCTTGGAGGCAGAGCACCCCTCCACGGGCCGGAATCTTCCAAGATCGCGGAGGAGGTCGTTGCCGAGGAGGCGGTCGCCGAGGAAGCCGGCGAGGCGGTCGCGGGGGAGAGCGTTGCTGAGGGCGTACCCCCTCGGTCGGTTGTGGGGCGGCGCAGGGCGCCGGTCGCGCCGGAGCCGGCGCCGGAGTTGTCCGACGCCGAGCTGCGCGGCGCGCTGGAGGCGATCCTGCTGGTCGTCGACGAGCCGGTCAGCGAGCTGATCCTGGCCCAGGTGCTGGAGCAGCCGGCCGAGCGGGTCGGGCCGATGCTCGACGAGATCGCCGCCGGTTACACCGCCGCCGGGCACGGTTTCGAGCTGCGCCGGGCGGCCGGCGGCTGGCGGCTGTACACGCGGCCGGAATACGCGACCTATGTCGAACAGTTCGTGTTGGACGGGCAGTCCGTACGGCTGACCCAGGCGGCGCTGGAGACCCTCGCCGTGGTCGCCTACAAGCAGCCGGTGACCCGATCGCGCATTTCGGCCATCCGGGGTGTGAACTGCGACGGGGTCATCCGTACGCTGGTTACCCGCGGCCTGGTCGAGGAGTGCGGCACCGAACCGGACAGCGGGGCGTTCCTCTACCGGACCACCACGCTGTTCCTCGAGAAACTCGGGCTGAACACCGTCGACGAGCTGCCGCCACTCGCACCCTTCCTGCCCGACGACGTAGAAGAGCTTGCCGATGCGACCCGATAACCGTTCCCCGAAAACCGACGCCCCCGTCTACGAGGGTGCCGAGCGCCTGCAGAAGGTGCTCGCCGCCGCAGGCGTGGGTTCCCGGCGCGCCTGCGAGGACCTGATCTTCCGCCGCCGCGTCACGGTGGACGGGCGCGTGGCCAAGCTCGGCGACAAGGTCGACCCGGCCACCGCCGTGATCCACGTGGACGGCGAGCGCCTCCAGGTCGACATTCGCCTGGTCTACGTGGCGATGAACAAGCCGCGCGGGGTGGTCACCACCATGGCGGACGACAAGGGCCGCAACGAACTGGCCGAGTTCATCGGCAACCGGGTGGAGCAGCGGGTCTACCACGTCGGGCGGCTCGACGCGGACAGCGAGGGCCTGCTGCTGCTCACCAACGACGGCACACTCGCGCACAAGCTCATGCACCCCTCGTACGAGGTGCTGAAGACCTACCTCGCCGAGGTGGTCGGGCCGATCCCGCGCAACCTGAGCAAGCGGCTGCTGGCCGGCGTCGAGCTGGAGGACGGGCCGGTCAAGGTCGACTCGTTCAAGGTGGTGGACACTCTGGGCAAGACCGCCCAGGTGGAGCTGAGCCTGCACGAGGGGCGCAAACACATCGTCCGGCGGCTGATGGAGGAGGTCGGCCACCCGGTCACCCGGCTGGTGCGTACCTCGATCGGGCCCATCCGGCTGGGTGACCTGCGTACCGGGCGGATCCGGCGGTTGACCAACGCCGAGGTCGCCGCGCTGTTCAACGCGGTGGGTGACTGACCCCCGAGTTCGGGGTACGGCCTTCGGTAGGCTCCCGGACGGCCCGGACGCCGGCCGCGCTGGTGGCGCGGGTCGCGTCGCACGGCACCGCGCGCGGTGCGCGGCGAGCTGCGGGCATGATTGATGACGATGGACAACCGCTTGCGGCGCCAGCACCGGGCGATCCGCGAGGTACGGGCTGAGGAGGACACGGTGGAGGAAAACGTACGGGCCGGGCGATGTGTTGTCGCTGTGGACGGGCCGTCCGGTTCGGGTAAGTCCACCGTCTCGCGGCGACTCGCCGTTGGCATCGGTGCGCGCTACCTGGACACCGGGGCGATGTACCGGGCGATCACGTGGGCCGTGTTGCGCTCCGGCGTCGACCTCACCGACGCCGCGTCGGTGGCGAAGGTCGCCGGCGAGGTGGACCTGCGCATCGGCACGGACCCCCAGGGGTACGGCGTGACCGCCGACGGCGTGAGCGTGGACGCGGAGATCCGCGGTCCCGAGGTGACCGGGGCGGTTTCCGCCGTCGCCGCGGTGCCGGCGGTCCGCGAGCTGCTGGTCGCCCGGCAGCGCGAGATGATCGCCAACGCCGGCCGGATGGTCGTCGAGGGCCGGGACATCGGCTCGGTCGTGGCGCCGGACGCCGACCTGAAGGTCTTCCTGACCGCCTCCGAGGCGGCCCGGGCTGCCCGGCGCAGCGCCGAGGACGCGGCTGACGTGGCCGCGACCGCCGCCGACCTGGCCCGCCGGGACCGGCTCGACTCCACCCGCAAGGTCAACCCGCTGGCGCAGGCGCCGGACGCAGTGGTGCTGGACACCACCGAGCTGGGCATCGACGAGGTCGTGGCCCGGCTGCGCGACCTGCTCACCGAACGGGGCGTGGCATGAGCGAGCGTAGCGAGCGAATCATCAGGTTCAGTGCGGACGTGCCTCATGACGGTCCGGAGCGCAGCGGAGGAGCGGCATGAGCGAGGGTGCTGGATGGGTCGAGCTGCGTGAGCCGGACGTCGCCGTCGAGGAGCCGTCCGGCCCGCAGCCGGTGGTGGCCGTCGTCGGTCGCCCCAATGTGGGCAAGTCCACGCTGGTCAACCGGATCATCGGCCGCCGGCAGGCGGTCGTCGAGGACATCCCCGGGGTGACCCGGGACCGGGTGCCGTACGACGCGCAGTGGAACGGCCGGGCGTTCACCGTGGTGGACACCGGCGGGTGGGAACCGGACGCGAAGGACCGGGCCGCGGCCATCGCGGCGCAGGCCGAGACCGCGGTGGTCACCGCGGACGTGGTGCTGTTCGTGGTCGACGCGATGGTGGGCTCCACCGACGTGGACGAGGCCGCGGTGAAGATGCTGCGGCGCAGCGCCAAGCCGGTGATCCTGGTGGCGAACAAGGCCGACAACACCTCCATCGAGATGGAGGCCACTTCGCTGTGGTCGCTGGGCCTCGGTGAGCCGTTCCCGGTCTCCGCGCTGCACGGGCGGGGCTCCGGCGACCTGCTGGACGCCATCCTCGCCGCGCTGCCCGAGGCGCCGGCGATCGTGGAGAACCGGCCGCGCGGGCCGCGCCGGGTCGCGCTGGTCGGCCGCCCCAACGTGGGCAAGTCCAGCCTGCTCAACCGGTTCTCGGGTGAGGAGCGGGCGGTCGTCGACTCGGTCGCCGGCACCACCGTCGACCCGGTGGACAGCCTGGTCGAGATCGGCGGTCAGACCTGGCAACTGGTGGACACCGCCGGCCTTCGCAAGCGGGTCGGCAAGGCCAGTGGCACCGAGTACTACGCCAGCCTGCGTACCGCCGCCGCCATCGAGGCCGCCGAGGTGGCCGTGGTCCTGCTGGACTCCAGCGAACCGATCAGCGAGCAGGACCAGCGGATCCTGTCGATGGTGACCGAGAGCGGTCGGGCGCTGGTCATCGCCTTCAACAAGTGGGACCTGGTCGACGCCGACCGCCGGTACTACCTCGACAAGGAGATCGACCGGGAGCTGCGCCGCATCCCCTGGGCGATCCGGCTGAACCTGTCGGCGATGACCGGCCGGGCCGTCGACAAGCTGGCCCCGGCGCTGAACAAGGCCCTCGCGAGCTGGGAGACCCGGGTGCCGACCGCGCACCTCAACCAGTGGCTGACCGCGCTGGTGCAGGCCACCCCGCACCCGGTGCGCGGTGGGCGCGCGCCGCGGATCCTGTTCGCCACCCAGGCCGGGGTGGCGCCGCCGCGGTTCGTGCTCTTCACCACCGGCCCGCTGGACGCCGGCTACCAGCGCTTCGTCGAGCGCAAGCTCCGTGAGGAGTTCGGGTACGAGGGCAGCCCCATCGAAATCTCGGTCCGCCCGCGCAAGAAGCTCGGGCCGGGCGGGCGGGGCAAGGCGCACGGCTGATCTGAGCTGTAGAAAATGCCGGATGGGCGCTCGCCCATCCGGCATTTCCTTGCCCTTCCTCCTACCTACCCTCCTAGGATGCCGTAGGGGTTGTGGGGTGGTTCGGTGAGGCCGCAACCTGGGTGGGGCCTGTGCGGAGTAGCGAGGGCTGCTGCGCTAAGCTGTATCGGCTGCCGCGGGGGAAACCACGCGGGGGCGGGACGTGGCGCAGCTTGGTAGCGCACTTGACTGGGGGTCAAGGGGTCGTCGGTTCGAATCCGGCCGTCCCGACAGCGAGAGGGTTTCCGCAGGTCAGTGACTTGCGGAAACTCTCAGTCTATTGTTATGGCTCGATGTAGTGGCGTGTGAGGCGCTGCCGGAACCCTTAACTCGGGTGGTTTTGCGAGCCGATCTTGGTTGCCTCCGCTGTGAACCGCCTGGTAGGCGTACTGCATCGGCGTCGTTGTGGTCGCTGCTGGACCTCTTGACCGCAGGCGATTTTGGACAAAAAGGGCATGATCCCCCTGCGCTGCTATCGGCTCTTCTGTTGATAGGGAGCTGTTCCGGCAGCTGGCGCCCGGCTAGGAAGCGGCGATCCGGGCGCTTGGGCCGGGAGCACGGCGGCGCGGGGCGGAATCGCCCATGCACCGAAGGATCGTGTCCGGACGGACCAGCAGCCCAGCCGCCGCACCACGTTGCGCGGTGCCGGCGCGGGCAGCAACGCCGGTCGCCCGGATCGAACCGCAGGCGCTGCTCGCCGAGGTGGCGCTGAAGCACCATGATCTGGTGTCGCAGGGCGAGGATCTCGATGTCCTTGGTCCGGTCGCTCGTCGTCGTTAGCAGGCGGGGTGCCGCGAAAATGTTCGCCACCCCGAGATGCATCAATCGCAGCAGCGCGACCGGCCGTCATCGCTCAGCGGCCACCGACGATCCATGCGTGAGGGCAGCCAGCTTGCCGCTCGGAGTCGCGGCTGTCCTTTGCGGCGTCCATATTGTCTTGTAGTAACTGACGTGGGATCTCGGCGGTGCCAGAGCTACTGCCTCGCGGGCCGCCAGGCACGCGGTTGCGGACGTTCGCCACCTCTGTCCGGAGCCTTTGCAGGACGAGGGCCTGGTCGATCGAGCCGGCATCGATAGTCTCGGTCCAGCCCCCATCTCGGGTCGAGCCTGGCGCCAGGTACGGCAGTAGCCCAAGATCCTTGCGCCACCAGGTGAGAATCGCATCTTCAACCCTCAGCGCGTCCATCCCGTCCTGGAACGCCTCGGTGACGAGTACGGACCAGCCGAGCTTCCTGAACCTCCCGACGCGTGTTGAGCCGACCTGCGTGATCCCGGTCTTCAGCGCCTGTAGTTCCGCATTGTGGAGCAGGTACACGATCGCCGCCTTCGACGCGTTGAACCCTGACACGGCACAGCGACGACATCCGCGTTGACCGGCATCGACGTTGCCGATCCGCACCGTGGTATTGCGCCCGCATCGGCAGCGGCGCCGCCACGGGTGCGCCGCCCCGGGATACTCGACCAACGGTTCGTAGCCGGCCGCGCGCAGGCGTTCGGTCGCCTCCTCTGCAAATCGGCTTCGCTTGGAGTTCCCCTGCTTCCTCCTGCGGCAGGTTTCGCAACCGCCGCCACCGCTTGAGACATTGCTGTATGTGGGCTGCGTGTAGCTTCCGCAGGTCAGGCACTGGCATCGCCACCCCTTGTTCGCGCCGGGAAACGGTTCCTGCGGTTTCAGGTTTGCCGTACGCATCACGCTGATAGCGGTCGATGCAAAGCGTTCTCGGCGGCGCTTGCCGGTCTCTTTCGCCGCACAGAGCTTGCATCCGTTCCCTGTGCTCTTGACTGTCTCGTACCGGGGTTTGGCGATCTTGCCGCAGGTCGCGCATGCGCATTCCCATGGCTCGCGCGGTCCAGGGAAAGGACCTGAGGGAAACCAGCCTGCCCGGCGCATCACTTGCCGAGCGACCTCGTCGGTGATTCGTCCGACCCGTCCGCTGCATCCTGCGCATCCACGCGTGCGGTCCTGTCCGAACAGGATCGGGGTCCCGACCGTTCCGCATCTCAAGCACCGGCAGCTCCAGCGCGTCTTTGCACCCCGGTACGGCTCCAGCGGTTCCCAGTCGTATGTCCGCATCCGTCCGACGGCTCGGTCGGCGTTGTTGCGAACCTTGAGCTCACCCCTTGTCCGGTGCGCTGCCGCCCGCTTCTCGCGTCGACAGCAGCACCGTGGCCGGTCGTCACGCTTCACACGGTTCAGCACTACCGATACTGCCTCGTGGCAGGTCACGCAGATGGCCGCCCACGCCTTGGTGCTGCCCGGATACTCCGCGACTGCGCTGTAGCCCAGCGCGGTCAGCTGGTGCCGAGCCTCGGCATCGGTGAAGCGCACGGGCATATGACGAGTCTCGCATCGCCCGCCGACACTCTTCCCTGGGCAGTCCGTCCGCAGGTGCACGCAGATGTGGGTAAGCGCGTCGTGATCTTGGTGTCCGCGTGATCATGCGGAGGATATGGCGGGACCGGCGCGATCACGAGATCATCGCCAGAACCATCAAAGGTGACCGGCGTTCTCCGCTGTCTAAGATGCCAGTATCAGCGTATGCGCGTGTGCCACGGTGCGCGCTGCCGTGGCGGCAAGGCCGTGTCTCCCGGTGCCCCGGTCGACGCGTGGGTGCGCTCGATCCGGGAGCAGAACGCTGCGGTGACCGCGATGGTGGCGCAGGTGCGCGGCCTGGGCCGCGATTTGCTGGCGGGCGACCGTCCGACAAGCGCGTGACTGGCCGACTGGGAGACTCTCGTCGAGGCCCGCGAGCGGTATGCCGCCGACCGCTGGCCGCATTTCGTGGTGCCGACCGCCGACGGCGAGCCGCTCACCGACCGGATGAACTCGGTGGGACTGACCTGCGAGGTCCCGCCGCAGCTCGTCGACCTTCAATAGCTTTTCGGGCTCCGCCCGCCTGTTCAGTGCCTCGTCGCCCTGCCCTGCATTGTTCTGGTTGGTCATCATGTTGGGCAGTCTGAGCCAAGCCCGGCAACGCCATCGAACGGCGACCGCCCCCGGCTACCTTCGGCGTTACATTCTGTTCATGCGTGACCACGGCGAATCCGGACTCGTTGCCTATCTCCCACAAGACGAGTGGCACCGAGTGCAGGGCACCGGGATCCCCGTACGCTTCGAACCCCGCGACGTGCTCCTGCGCCAGGGCGACACCACCCAGCACGTGCACGTGGTCCTCGCGGGCTGCGTCAAAATCGTACGATCGGAGAGCGACGGCAGCCGCGCGATCCTGACGCTGCGGGCCGCCGGAGACGTCGTCGGTGACCTGGCCGCCGTCGACCTGCAACCTCGGTCGGCCACAGTCACCGCTCTCACCACCACAGTCACCCGGCTGCTGACCGGCCCGCAGTTTCGGCGCTTCCTGACCCGGCCCGCGTTCGCTGCAGGCTTCGCCGCCTACACGGTGGGCAGGCTGCGCACCTCGGACGCCCAACGTGTGGCGCTGGCCGTGTTGTCCGTGCGGGAGCGGCTCGCTCGGGCGCTGATCCAGCTCGACCGCGAGAGCCGGCGTGCTGACCAGCGTGCCCTGATCCGGCTGTCCCAGGCGGAACTCGCGGAACTGGTGGGCACCTCGCGCAACGCGGTCGTTGCCGAGCTCACCGCCCTGCGCGAGGCAGGCATCGTCGCTACCGGGCGGCGCGAGATCACCATCGTGGATCCGGCGGCGTTGAGCTGTCGGTCACAGGGTTTTCGCCCAGAACTGGGCAGAGAACCGCGCGTCCCCGACTGACGCTGAGGGGGTCCCGTTCTCCAGGAAGGACTCCCGTGAATCACATCCCGTTCGCACGTTCGATCGATCTGCCACCGTACCGGGCGATTCTGGCCGTGGACGCCAAGGGTTTCACCGCCGAACCAGGCAGCGCCCAAGAGGCGATCAGCAAGAATCTCCTCGACCTTGTGGGTGACGCCCTCACCGGTGCCGGGATGGGGGCCGAGTGGGACCGCCCGGCGTTCCTAGGCCCTGCCGGTGATGGCTTCGCGGTTGGCCTCCCGCCGCGGGTCCTGCCCTACCTGGTGGACCCGTTCCCGCGCCTGCTGCAGGAACGCCTGGCGGAGCACAACCGCCAGGCTCGTGAACGCCTTCAGCTGAGGGTTAGCCTGCACGTCGGGCCGCTGCCGGCAGATCCGGAAAATCCTTATTGGACCGGCAACGGGGACTCGCGCAACGACACGCACCGCCTGCTTGATTCGGCGCCGGTGAAGGCTGTGCTCGCCGCTGCCAGTCCGCACGTGACATTTGTAGCCTGCATCTTTTCCGATCGCGTCTTCGAGGACGTCATAGCCGCTGGGTACGCCGGAATGCAGCCGGACCGCTGTCTCCCGGTCACGGCGACGGTCGACGGCAAGGCGTTTAGCCGACAGGCGTGGCTCTACATCCCGGAGGTCTCCGGGAACCTTCTCGGTGTGATGCCGGCTGAACCGCCGTCTCGGCCGATCGCTGGGGAGCCGGTGGGGCCTCTGATCTCCGGGCCGCGGGTGAAGCGGAACGACGGCCAGGTCGCGACCACGGTCGAGAGCATGACGCAGCATCGGGGTGGTAAGTGATGACTACCGACCCGATTGAGCCGGTGGATCCGGACATCGACGAGTCCTACGCCGACGACCTCGACGACGGCCCTTACATCGAAGAGAACAGCGGTCAGGCGGCCTCGCGTGTCGAGGGCGATATGGTGCAAAACGTCCACAACTGGCTCGGGCGCTACAAGGCTGCCCGCGAGCTTTCCGACGTTTTCGTTCAGGAGACGATTCGGACCTTCGTGGAGCGTCTTTACGGCCCGGGCGGACTGCCCAGGGAAGCTGCTGCCGCGATCCTGCGGGAGCGGCGCCACGTCCTGCTGGTGGCCGAACCCGGCACCGGTCGGCGGACCGCTGCAGTCGGGCTGCTCGGCGGCGTTCCCTCGCCTCGGCGGGAGATCCCGACCGACGACGATCAGCAGCGGCTCCTGCCCGTCGACGAGGTGCCTTGGTCGTCGTACGGCCCATCCGCCTACCTGCTCACGGTGCCGCCTGGAAGCCGCAACGGCCGGTTGCGTGAGCTTCTCATCGCCTACCGAGAGGCGGTAGAAAAGGGGGACTCGTACCTCGTCGTCCTAGTCGACCGCAAGAGCCTCGAAAGGCCCGAGGACGTTCCGGGCTTCACCGTCCTCACGGTCACCGCTCCTGAACGCGAGAAACTGCTGAGCCAGCTCCTGGACGACCAGCGAGCCCGCCTGGACGTGGACACACTGCTCAGGACTCCGCCGATACCGGCGATGCTAGAGGGTGCCACCCCGGCGCAGATCGCGAGGCTGTCCCACAGGATCAGAGCCGCGGCCGGGAACCCCCAGGAGACGCTGGCCGAGATCGCGGGCAAGTCGGTCCAGGCCTACCAGAACTGGGACGAAGAACTGGCCACCTGGTTCGAAGACAACGTCGATGCGCGGACCAGGCTCTTCCTCATTGCCCTTGCCTTCCTGCAGGGGGGACAGGCCACCAACGTCCTTCATGCCATGGAGAAGCTCGCCGAGAAGTTGTCGGAACCGGCGAACGTGCGCGGCGGCATCGGCGCCCCGGGGATCCGGCAGCTCGCCAAGAGCGTCCGCGCCCAGATCGACGACGAGCACCGGGTCTTCTTCACCCTGCCGTCCTACAACGTCGCGATCCTGCGCTTTGTGCACGCCGACCAGTCCAAGGCCTTCCGTACGCGCCTCTGGAGCTGGGCGTCCGACTTGCCGATGCGCCGTGGCGGTTCCCCGAACGTCCGTGTCGCCGGGCAGGTGGCCTCAGCCATGCTCGCCGTGACCCTGGCGCTTCCCGGGGCAGACGCGCCCGAAGTGCGTACCTTGACCGAGCGGTGGTGGGGGTACCAGACACTGCGACCGCTGGTTGTCGACCTGATGACGGCGGTTGCGCTGAGCCCTGAGGCTGGGGCGGCGATGCGCGGTCGGCTCAATCAGTGGGCCGTCCAGTCGGGAAGTGTGACGCTGCTTTGCGCGGTCGCGGCAGTGTGCGGCGGGGAGTTGGCAGACGCGTATCCGCAGGCGGTGTTGACCCGCCTGAACAACCTGGCCGGGCGGGGCATCGATGATGTCACTGACGGGGTTGTGGATGCTGTGCGGTCGCTCTGGGGCCGACCGCTGCACCGGCAGGCGACGTTGCGCCGGGTCGTCGACTGGACGGCCGCGCAGGACCGGCGGCACGACGTCGGGCTGCGAGCCTTGGCGGCGATTTCGGAAACTCGGGACAGGGTCGCCTTCCTCCTCGCCGAGCTGGCTGGCGACGCAGAACTGCGAGCTGGGCTGGTACACGCCTTCACGCTCCTGTTCACGGGCGAAGGGCCGCAAGGCGAATTCCGTGAGGCGCTCTTCCGCTGGCTGGATGCGGCGATCGAGGATCCTGCCTACGAGGACCTCATCACCGATCTGATGGTCCGCGCCGGCGGGATCGGCCAGGGTGCCAGCAGCCGTTTCGCCCGCATGTCCGACCTGCTGTACGACTGGCAGCCACTCGCCCGCGACGCCGAGGCGCCGGCCGCCCGCGAAGCGCGTGATCGGCTCAACGAGCGGCTCCACCGAGCGAACCCACTGGTCGCCCCATGAGCGAGAACTGGCTTGACCGCCTGGCGAGCCTCTGGCTGAAGCCCGAGGATCCCGCACAGCCGGTCACCTTTTCCGCCGAGCTGCCCAGCTGCCATCCACACGTAGCGTTCGATGCGACCTTTCAGGTCTTATGGCAGAGAAACGATCAGGCTGCCCTTTGGACGGTGCGGCAGAAGATCACGGAGTGGGCCGGCCAGGTGACCGCCAAATACAGCGTCACCCAGGCCGGCAACGCAGAGATCGAGATCAACACCCGGAAGGTCAACGGCGTCTGCGTCAAGCTGACGGTCACCCGGCAAGCCCGTATCGCAGCGGAATCCATCCTGGAGATCGACCGGCAAACCGCCCTCGAACGGCTGAAGCAGCAGGCCGAGCTCGAGCGGATACGGTACCTGCGGGAGAGCGTCTACTCCCGTCCCGACGTCGCCCGTAGCTATTGGCTCTACCACCACCCTGACCAGCCAGAAGAGCTACTCACCATCAACTTCGAGAAAATCGCAGAAAAGTTCGGGGATGTCGGCGAGTCCCGGTTCCTGGTGATTGCCAAGCTGATCGGTGACTTTCTCGGGCGGCTTGAGGACGGCGACCGCCGATATCTGCTCGGGCAGCTGGGGCAGCTCTTCTCCTCGTACGACCGGCCCGATCTGGCGGAACGATTGGAAGCCTCATGAGGGAGGCGGAACGAGCCACGCTGCAGCAGGCGAATGAGATGATCCGCTTCGCCGATGTGAAGGCGGCCGCCGTCCTGGCTGCCGCCGGGATCCTGGCCGGGCAACTACCGTCGGCTCACGGCTCTTGGGCCAAAGGCGCACTGCTCGTCGCCAGCGTCAGTGTCATGCTTAGCGCGTTGCTGGCGCTCTACACGCTGGCACCGCGGCGGCAGCTAACGACCGCATGGTCGCTCCACTACTACGATCACGTCGCTCGTCGGTACGGCGACGACCGCGAAGCCTTCATCGACGCCTGGGTGACGGCGACAGCCGACGAGGACGCGTTCGAACGGGCGGTCGTGGGTCAGATCTGGCTGCGAACCTGGTGGCCTACCGAAAGTTCACCCGGATTACCTGGTCCATCCGCGCGTTAGTGGTTGGCGTCGTGGCCGTCGTGGCCGTCGCTCTTACGTAAGACGTTCTCTCGTTCACTAAGCCCGTCTCGTCGACGACCTGTGTACATCGTTGGATAGCCACGCAGGTCGTCGCGGACAGCCTTCGCGCGCCAGGGGGCCGCCCCGACTGGTGTTGCGGTAACGCTGGCGGTAACGGAGATCGCTTAACGTGGGCTGCATCCCTCGGTCCCGTTACTGCGGAGGTGCAGCCGCATGGCTGTCTACAACTACCGCCTCGCCAACAGCCAGACCCGCTGGTTCTTCATCATCGACCTGCCGCCCGTCGCGAACGGGCGGCGCCGCCGCCAGCACAGGCGGCAAAGGTTCCCCAACCAGGTCGCTGCCCTCAAGGCGGAGCAGGACGCACGAGCCGCCTACGGCAGAGCGGACCTCGGAGCCGACGGCACCGTCGCCGCCGAGCTGTTGAGCAGGAGAGCTGTAAGCCGCACCCTCATTAGACTTGCGTGGCTCCAGCTTGCTTGTCGGGCCAGATTGACTGCGGAGCGTTGTGGGCTCCCGGGCCGACCACCACGAACGGCGCCCAGTGCTCCGGCCGGTTCGCAAAAGTGGTCGCCGCCCTAACCCGAGGCAGGCCCGCCTCTTCGGCAAAGCGGTTGAGCTGGTTGGTGGTCGAGTCGCGGAGCCAGTTCTGGGCGCGTGCCATGGCCGTTGCTGCGGTCATTGGCCCTGATCCAGTCTCCGGATCTCCCTGAAAGCGATACGCGTAGAAGCGACTGACCAGAAGCGGGGCGGAGCGATCCTTCAGGCTCCACAAGGTGCCGGCCACGGTTGCCGCGCCGGCGTACACCAGACCTGCTGGTAGACCGATAGCTTCGTCTGGCGCATGCGCGATATCGCTCATAGCGCTGTGACAGGCCGACGCGACAACGAGGCGCACACCGTCCAGCGGTCGTTCGTCGAACAGCTCCCGGAGCGTGAGCATGCTGTCGTCGGCAAGGACCAGGCCGGACCTCATCGGTTCCTCTAGGTCGAAGGTGCCGTGGCAGGCAAGGTGGACGTGGGTGGCTCCGGCCAGCTTTCGGATTAGCGTTGCTTTGGTGGCATCTGGACCGGCCAGCACGGCACCGGGCCCCGGAAACAGGCGCCGGACAGAGGCCGTCTCGGCCGCGGCGTGCGGCAGGGTGCCTTGAGTCGACGATGGCTGAGCGACGCCGATGAGTCGGGCGCCGGAGTGCTGCCCGTCAGGGCGTCGAGCAGCCAGCAGCGACCGGGCTGACGGGGTGAACGAAACCACGACGTCGTCCGAAAGGTGCCTTGTCTCGCCGTCCCGCCAGTATCGCGCAACGTGGACCGGAAGTACGCCGAGCAATCCGGTGGCCACGAGAATCACCTCCGGAATGTCGGCGTCGACAAGGCGATGTGCCACTTCGCTCAGGAACCGCTCGCCGAGCAAGTCCATGAGGCGGGGCAGCAGAGCAGGGTCGTCGGTCAGCGATTGGACCCCCCGCAGCGCATCAACCAGTTCGTCCTCGGTGAGCGCTCCGAACGCGGCCTCGACCAGATGACCATCCTTAACTAGCAGGGCGACGCTGCCGAACTCGCTTGTGATTAGGTAGATGACCGGAACACCAATGAGTGCTGCTTGCCGCGCGGCGTCGGCGGGCGGCAATCCGAACTCGGCGAATCCCGGCACGGCCCGGACCGCCTCGGTCGCGGCGACAAATTGAGCATGGGCGTCGGCCAGCCCACCTCGTAGCCGATGTCGTTCGTCCAAGTTTAAGGTGAAATTACCGCGTTGGTACGCCTCCGCCTCCATCAGACGCCGCGCGGCATCCCGAAATGCTATGGCTGCCCGCGGCGCGGCAGCATCCAGCTGCGCCAGACCTGAGCGGTCCCGTTCGAGGAGCCGCCCCAATTCCCGGGCACGGGCTCCCTCGATGAGGGTCACCGCCTCCGCTAGTTGCCCGGCGCGGGCGAGGGCGTACGCCGCCTCGCGGTGAAGCCCGGCGGTCCGGGTGAGGACGGCCTCCTGGCCGGCCGAAAGCACCGTGGCGAGATAGCGGGAGTCGGCGGCAGCGGCGGCCTGGCCCAGAAGGCGGGCGGCGCCCGGCCAGTCGCCGCGCCGCCCGAGTTCCCGGCCTTGCACCGTTTGGACTTGGCCCGCCTGCTCCTCCGGCATGACGGCGTTCGCTTGCTCGAGGAGGGCCATACCACGATCCAGGTCGACGGGCTTGTTCCGGCGGAACAGGGCCTGGGCCAGGGCCGTGGCTGACTCCGCCCACTCCGCAGGTGCCTCGCTGATCGGGCGCCCTGCAATGCTTTCCTCGTACAGCGCGATGATCCCGTCGTGGTCGACAGATCGCCGTTGGGAGAGTGCGTTGGCTAGGTTGTACCGGGCCCGGCTTGCCTCTACGGAGTCGCCCAGCAAGTGGAAGGTTTCGATGGTGGTCTGATACAGCGTGAGGATCTCGTCGGATAGAAACTCGATCCCACCAGGTGTCTGCGACAGGGTGTTGGCAAGGTTGCCGGCCGCCGCTGCATGAGCTGCGGGTGCCTCCTCGACGGGAAGGGACTCGAGTGCTTGTCGATACCAGTCGACGGCCTCGGTCCACGCGCTCATGTCGGACCGACGGGCGCTAGTAGCGAGCAGATCGCCTATAGCTGTCGCCGCCTCAGCGGCCTGGAAGTGTAGCCCGGCGATCTGGCATAGCTCGTACGACTGCCGCGCGTACAGCAGGGCGAGGTCGTGGTTGGCGTCCGGATCTCCAAGTTGACGCCTGCGATAGCAGTGGCTGAGATTGAGTAACACGGTCGACCTGGTTGCCGGGTCGTGGAGCATTTGTAGGGACTGCTCGACATGTCGGCGGGCGGATTCCAGGTTCTGGCTGTCGTCGGCCATGGCGGGATCGGACAGTGCCAGACCGAGACCGGCGAGTGCGGTGCCGTGGCCCTCGGGGTAGTCCTCGGGTGTGAGAACCATCAGCGCGGCTGTGTACCGGCGGACGGCACGGTCCAGGTTGCGCCTCCGATCTACGGGATATTCGAGGTACGCGTTCGCTAGTGCGACCATCGCGCGGCTCCACTCGGCGCGATCTACATTGCGACGCAACACCCGTAGGGCGCGCCGCAGAGCCGAGAGTGCCTGGTCCTTGTTGTACCGGAGATCAACGGTCCGCAGGCGTCGCCATGCAGTGCCTGCCTCGACGAGGGCACCAGCAGCGAGCTCTGGGGCATCGACTGCTTCTAGCAGGGCCGCCGCCTCTGTTGCCAGTTGGATCACCTGCTGGGCGTCGGACGATCGCTGGGCCAGCAACACCAGATAGCGACCGCGAACGCCGGGCAACGTGGCGGCCGGGCTCATCCCCACGATCCGCTTCAGAATATCGTTCTGGCCGTCCGACACGGCCAGACTGTGCCGTCTGACCAATGCTTGCAGCCCATCCGGGAGAATGGTTCCGCGGGCGAGTTCCACCACTGTCTGCCACTGGCTATCCGCGAACTCCCGTGCCGCCGAATCTGGGTGCTCGGCCATGCGATGCAGAAAGGCTGATTCGGACCGCAATGCGAGGGCCAGTCCCATGACGGTGCGGAGCTCTGGATGCTTCGCGATGAGACGGTCTGCAACCTCGTTCGAGTCGGCGGTGGCAAGCTGACGAACCGCAGCCTCAGTACGGACGTACTCGAGGATCTCGGCCACGTCGCGGACCAAGCCTTCGTCGAGGCCGCCGGCACACTCGTCGGCTAGCTTCGCATATCGGGCAGACTGGTGTAGTTCGCCGTGCAGTGCGAGAAGGTGCGCCGCGTCGTAGGCCGCCTTTGCTACGGCGACTGGGGTGCCCGCGGTGCGGGCGAGGCGAATCACCTCGTCGAACAGCGCCACGGCACCATCGAGGTCGTTGCCTGCCGCTCGAATGCCCGCAAGTATTTGGGTTTCGCGTGCTGCGGCTAGGTAGGCGCCGTGACTGAGGAACAATGTGCGGGCGCGCTCGGTGTACCTCTCAGCGCCGGTTTGGTCTCCCAACGCGTGCACCGCCGTGGCAAGGTCACCAAGTGTCCGGGCTTCGCCGAGTTCGTCAGCGTCGAGGCGATATGCCTCAGCAGCCCGGTGAAAGACGATGGCTGCCTCACCAGGCTCGCCCGCTTGGCGGCGCAGCTGTGCCTGGTGAGCCAGCGCCTTGGCTCGCAGGCCAAGGTCTCCTGCCACTTCCGCTCGCCGAGCGACCTCCTTGAATGCTTGCTCGGCACCCCGGGTGTCGGCCTGCATCTGAAGAGAGATACCTAGGTGGTGAGTGAAGACGAGATAGTCCCGGAGGTGGTCAGAACGGCAAGTCAGCGCGCGGCCGCGGTGGCTGAGATCCGCCAAAGTCACCCAGTCCTCGAGTCCAGCCAGGAAAGGCGTCATCGTCTGCATCGCCACTATGGCGTCATCCTCGGACAAGGTCTCGAGATCCTGCCGCAGTTGCGGCCAGACCTGTTTGAACCAGACCAAAACGTCGCCTCGAACCGACAACTCAGGTTCCCCGGCAATCGCTTGATACGCGACAGCCAGCAGCTGCCACAGTTCTGCTCGTTCTCCGGGCATCCCGCGGGCGCTCAGAACGTCCGGTCGTACGCTGCTAGGTCCTTGAAGCGACTCACGTCCAGCCAGTCCGTCCCGGTCGTGTTGACGGCGCACCCAGCGGCGCGAAGGCGCTGGGCGATCTTGTGAAGGCTGACGACCGTTCCGTCGAAGTGGATGGTGTTGATGCCTGCCAGATCGGAGATCGAGCGCAGCATGCCGATTTCGATGACGACCGTGCGATCACGTTGCAGGCCCAGGGCCATGCCGGCCTCCAAGAGGACGTTAGGGCGGACCTGGCCCGTGAGCTGGCTCTCGAAAGCTCGGTCACCCTTGTCACGCAGGCTCTCGTGCAGGATCGCACCGTCATCCGGAGTCATCAGGACGACGGCGGCTTGGTTGGTGTGAAAGGCTTTCTCCAAGACCTCGCCCATATAGGGGGAGGGCCGGCCAGTTTCCTGCACGATCTCCTCCCAGTCGAGCGGGTGTAGGTCGATAGCTTGCAAGAAGCTCCAGAGGGCCCTGCGGGCCTGGTCGTCGCGGCCGTGAATCACGAAGACATCGCGCGGGTTGGGCATCGGTTGGCATTCTCCTGTGGGGTGCGAGGTGCGCTGGAGACCGGTGAGCGTCCGGGCCCGATCGTCAGCAATTTCCAGGGTGGCCAGCTCATTCTTGAGGCCACGTCGGAGCCAGGTGACCAGAGCCAGGTCGTCGGCGAGCGGACCGGCGCTGCCGCGGGCGTCGGAGCCCAAGGCTTGACGCATAGCGGCTTCCGTGTTCTTCATGCTTAGCCGCATGTCGCGCAGGGCTGCCCGCCAGTACGCGATATCGGCCTGGATCTCCGGCAGGTCGCTGGGGCCGGCGGTGTTGAGCCGTTGCTGGACTCGGCGCATGTCGTC
Source organism: Micromonospora sp. BL4 (assembly GCF_003667505.1). GTDB lineage: Bacteria > Actinomycetota > Actinomycetes > Mycobacteriales > Micromonosporaceae > Micromonospora. Next base: position 76,476 of record NZ_RCVJ01000198.1, on the reverse strand, counting down.
GGCCTCGTGCCACACTCTCAGCTGATGGCGTACCGCGGCGGCGTGCCGAAGGTGGTGGCCGAGCGGCGGCATTACCGGTACGCCGTTCGACCACGTCCAGTCGCTCAACCGGTCGTCGTGGTCCGGTCGAGCGAGGATCAGGAATGAGCGCTCCGGGCGGCCATCGGAGCCATGCAGGCCGGGCTCCCACAGTGCGAAGCCGCCCGTGGTCAGCATCCCGTCGTGCCACCAGCCGCCCGGTCCGGTGATCGGGAGATCGAGTGCCACCCCCTCCGCCACTCGTGGATCGGCCGAGCCAGATAGCTCGATCTTGCCTAGGAACAAGTACGCCGCCCCAAGGAGTACCCCCGACCACGGCCCGGCTACCGATCGCCATAGCCGGTACAGCTCACCCCAGCCGGGCGCGTCGGCCCCCAAGGCGCCGGGGGACAGCACCGTCGACAGGTTGATCATCGTGGCGAATCGGCGCAGGATCGCCTGGTACAGCACGTCGGGGTGCTGCTGCGCGGCCACGACGAGCTCTCCGCCACCAGGGTCCCGAGCGAGGTCGCCTAGCGCCACCGGCAAAGTCACCGGTAGCCCCGACTGCTCAAGCGGGACGGTCATGCCCAGCACGTCGTGGCAGCGCTGCCAGACCTCCCTCAGGTGCCCATAGGCCGCCTCGGCATATGGGCCGTCCCCACGGGCGAAGAGGTGAACCACCAGCTCCTGGTCACCTGCCGACGGACTCACCGCTGGGCTTTCTCCTGACCGGTCCGCCTCGGGGCGTCGAGCGTGTCCTTGAGTCCGGCCACCTTGTCACGGGTCTTCGGCGGCTGTTTGTTCGTCGCGCCGCTGTCCGCGCTCTTTGCCCTGGTAGGTCCGCTTAGCTCCAGGTCGGCTACGACCTGCCGAATCGCTTCTTCCTCCCCGGCCGAAAGGGTGACTTCCACCCGTCCGAGCAGCGTGTCGACGTAGGCCCAACCTGCGGGGTCGAGTTGCCACTCTTCCATGTCGTCCAGCACGTCGTGGAGGTCGTTCAACAGATCGGGCGGAAGCGAGTGGTCGGACATGCAGCCGATCGTAATGGCGTCTGGCATCCGGGAGCCGCACCGGCGGGCGGGGTGCGCGGTACCAGAATGGGCCAGTGGTTGAAGTTCCTCCGGGGGTAGCTGTACAAACCATCCCTGAAATTCATCAACCGCCTAGATGGACGCTGCATGGCGGTGGCGGCAGTCGTCTACCGATCGAGCTGTCGTCGCGGCGCCGCCATCCGAGGGCCGAAGCCGTCTCCCACGATGGACAGGCCGGCCCACGTGTGCGGTGGGACCTGCCCCCGCCCCGGGCTGCGCAGGAAGTCGATTTGCACCTGGCGAAGCGCGTCAACTGGGGATCGGCCGCGCGCCAGCTCCGCGTAGCAGGCGCCCAGCAAAGTTGCTGTCCGTGTCGTGGCGATGTCCACGGTGCCGGCGAGAACCCACCGGGCCCCGGCGAGCAGCGCCGCTGTCGGGAGGCCGAGCGGTTCGGCCGCAGCGCGTAGGTGGAGCCGTCCCGCCCAGCACGCGGGCATAAGCACCGCCTCCGGCAGGCGGCAGACGAGTAGGTCAGCGGCCGTCAGGGAGTCGCCGCCGCCGAGTTGCAAGGCTTGGCCGAGGCCAGTGACGGCCGTGCCATGCACGCTCAACAGGACCGCTGCGTGTTCCGTAGCACTGGAGAGGGCAGGCCGAACCTGGTCACGGGTCAGCATGGCGACATTCGGAAAAGCGCTCTTCAATGCAACCCTCTCCCGGCGGGTGCCGGGCACTGACTCATCCAGGTATGCCACCATGCCCGCCCCCGTGCGTACTGGACGCGACCGCAGGGCCGTCCAGAGTGCGATCGCCGGTACGACCGCGATGCGTGCCAGCTCCGCCAGGAAGTGTGTGCCTACCCGGATGGCGGCGACCGGCACCGGTCCCAACAGCCCGCCGGTGGAGATCACCAAGGGGGGCTCGTCACCCCGAACCAGGGCTGCGGCGAGGCCGGGCGGGATAATTACGGTGCCCAACGTGGCCAGGGCCTCGTCCTGGAACTCGCCAGCGAACCCTGGCTCCGCCGCGTGGTAGCGGTCGAGCCAGCGGCGTACGCCTGGTGGCAGCAGCACCTCGTCGACCAGGGTTGTGCCGTCGGGGGCCAACCAAATCCGGTTGCAGATTGTGGCTTCATCCTCGAGTACGTCGACCAGCAGCGCGTGCCCGCCCCTGGGGAGCGAGGCCCGCGTCGCGGCGAGGTCCACCGGCTCCGGCACCGCGCTGCGGCGCAGCTCGGTGGTGGTCAGCCGGTCGAGGCGGCGGTGCAGCTCGGGCAGGCGGCCGGCCTCGATGGGGGTACGCCGGGCCAGGGTGATCGCCGCGACGAGCTCGCGCAGTGCTGGGGAGAACTGGGCTCCTGCCCGGATGAACGCCGCCATGGCCTCCGCGCGTGCAGCGGTGGCCACGCGAAACGCGGTGGGTCCGTCTTCGTCGCGGGCGCTGCAATGCATGGCGAGGACGTACGCCTGCCGCGTGTCACGGTAGAACGTCTCGCGGTCGGCCGGATCACCCAGCCGCCGCCCGGCTTCCTCATTGAGCTGGAACGCCGCGACCGCATGCTCCTTCGCCTCACCCACGTCGTTCTCGAGGATGAGGTCGTACGCAAGCTGGTAATGCGCGATCGACGCCGCGCTGGGGTCATCGTCTGCGTCGAGCGGCAGCAGTGCCTGGCGGAACATCCCGATTGCGGCGGCGCGGTTGCCGCGGGCCCGCTCGACCAATCCCCATTCGAGGGCGGCCTGAGACAGGTGCCGGGAATCCGGGGCGTCTGCGAATGGCAGCGCCGCGAGCCGAACCTCCGAGGCGTCGAGATTCCCGGCGAGCCGGTCGAGGCGCGCCAGGAACAGCTCACTGAGAAGCCGGTTGCCTGGCTCGCCCGAGCCAAGTCGGAGGGCTTGATAGAGGCGCCGGCGGGCGTCCGCTTCTGCGGCGGGGTCTTCCGGTACGTCGAGCAGCCGCATCTGACCGAGTCGGCGGGCCACGTGGGCGGCACCGAGGCGGCGTCGCGCTCGCAGGTAGTCCGTGAAGGCCTGGCCGTACGCCCGTCGCGCCCCGGCCTGGTCGCCGAGTTGCTGAAGGACGGCTCCCAGCTCGCGTTCGGTGTTGGCCACCCCGATACGCCGGCCCAAGGCCGCGTACCGGTCACAGGCCTCGGCGAGCAGCTGCCGCGCCCGGTCGAACTCTTGCGCCAGCCGCGCTGAAACGGCCGCCTGGTGGGCCCAGTCGGCGCGCAACTGCTCAGTCCGAGGGTGAGAGGGGCACCGGGGCAGCAATTCAGCCAGTGCGTCGAGATGCTCGCGTGCCTCGACGAAGTGATGCTGTTGGTGGGCGACCGAAGCCCGCTGCGCGCGCGCCTGCCCGGCCCGCAGGTAGTCCCTCCGACTGGCGGCCAGCGCCCCAGCCTCGGCAAGCAGGGCATCGGCATCGTCCAGCCGACCTTCATAGCGGGCGAGGATTCCACTCTCCAGCAACGCCTCGCAGCGTAGATCGGCCAGCTTGGTCAGATCGGCCAGCTCTATCACCTCGGCGTACGCCTCGGCAGCCTCCCGGTGATGCTGCTCGGCGCCTAGCACCCACGCCCACTCCATCAGCACCTGGGCCCGTAGTTGCGGAGGCAGTTCCCTTCTGCCCGCCAGTGGTTCGAGCAATCGCCTGGCCGCCGCCAGCTCGTGAAGGTCCACGTGCGCGGCAGCCTTACGCACGATCGCGAGCAGGTCCTCGTCCACCGGACCATAGTGGCGCAACGCCATGTCCGTAGGGCATCTCGGCTGCGGGCGTCGCGGTTTGTGCTAAGCCCCTACGTCGTACTTCAAAGCGAGTCGAGAAACGCCTGTAGCTCCAGTCGGTCGAGTTCGAGGAACTCCCGCTGCGGCATCACGATGCGCAGCCGAGTGGTGAGCAGTCGCTCCCTGGACGCTGCCACGAACGACAGCACTATGAGTCGGATCAGCGCGAGCCGGTCCAGCGCGTCCACTCGTGCTAGCCCGGCGCCCACCACCGGCATGGCTAGCGGAGCCCGCTGTCCGTGCTCATACACCGCCACCCACAGCTGGCTAAGGCTCCGCCATAGCGCGTCTCCAGAGGACTGAGCGAGCAAGCCTGGTGTCATGGTGCTATAGGCCACGCCGAAATAACGTCGGCGCGGAGTACCGAGCACCGCTACAGTGCCAACCGGATAACGGCACAGCTTTCCGAACGGCTTGGCCGCCCTTGGTACCCGGACCGTGTGAGGCACGTTCGTCAGCGCCCGAGCCAGGTCGGCGTCCAGCGTGGCTACGTCGCCCTGGTAGAGTCGGCGCAGGAACTGTCCCTGCACACTGTTTGCATTGATGATCCGGTCCTCGTTAACGTCGGTATCAAACATATCGGTGAATCCGACGACGAGGTGCGCTTCCTGCTCATCAAACAGGTCGCCCGGCACGATCTCTATCCGACACCGCGGATGCCGGAGATCTCGGGCGACGGTTGGACCGGGGCGGGCGCGAGCGAGTCCCAATAACACCGATACCGCAGCGGCCGCCGCCGCCACCGCAATCTCGTGGTCACGAAACGCGGGCCTGTCCCAAATTGCCTGGTAGGACTGCAAAAACAGGGCGATCACGCCAAACGTGGCGAACGAGTGTGCCGCAAGCCTGCGCAGTCCGCGCCGTGTCACGACCCATCGCATGACATAGATGATGTCCGGCCGTCCTGCGTCATCACAATGGGCCGAGTGTCCCGCTGCCCTATCTTCGGCAAGTGGGCAACTCTGCGCTGGCGGATCTGAGGATGTAGAGCCGTCACTGATGGCGGAGGCAGTCTCACTACGAGGACCGGCGCTGCCCGGTCAGGTAACCGATCCGCGTTGCCTGCAGGGCGGTCGTGGGCGCAAGGGTGGCCGCCAGGCTGCAGTAGCACAACCGAAAGTCCTCTAACCGCTCGCGGGCCTACGAGGTCGTGGAACGCCTAGCTGTCCACCCCGGCGGTACACCGTGGGCCGTCACTGACGGTAACTTTATACGCCATGACCGCCGATCAGTTCGATGTCGATGGCCCGGACGAGTTCTCGGCGGTTATGGAGCTGGCCCAGCGGGCGCACCGCGATGGCGACGCCTCGACACTCGCCCGCGCGGTGCATCGGCTGACGGCGCTGACCGACCTCGGCACGGCGCCGGCCACCCGGGCTGCGGAACTTGGCTATGCGCTCTACCTGCTCTCCGAAAGGACCGTCGACCCGGGGCCGCTGCCCGCCGCCCAGCGGGCGTACGGCGTGGCCCTGGCTCAGGGTGACCATGCGCAGGCACCACTCTGGCGCACCCACCTCGGCATGTGCCTCGTCCGGGAGAGCGAGCGCACCCACCGGCCCGAGGCTCTCGACGATGCATTACCGCTCCTGCGCTCCGCCGCCGCCGACCTACCCGGTCACCTCGCCGCCCACGCCAACCTCGGGCTCGGTCTGATGCGTCAATTGGAACGTACCGGCGACGTCACACTGCTCCCCGAACTGCTCGCCGCAGCGCGGACCGCCGGCGACGCTGCTCTGCGCCTGCCATCGTCGCGGGCCCGGATCCTCAGCAACACGAGTAGCGCCCTGATGGCGGCCTGGGAACTCACCGGTAACCGGGACCACCTCGACGGAGCCGTCGATGAGGGCCAGACCGCCTGCGCCCTCGTACCCGCAGACGACCCCGCCGTACCCGGCTGCACGTCGGGGCTGGCACGCGCGCTCCTCGGCCGCGCCATCTTCACCGGTGACCGGACCTCGGCGGCGGAGGCAGCTCGCCGTCTGCGCCGCAGCCTGCGCAGGGTGCCGCCCGACGACCCCGACCGGCCGATCTACCTCAACCAGCTCGCCATCGCCGGCCGGCTCACGTTCGCCGCCACCGGTGCCCTCGCCGCCCTCGACGAGGCGATCCGCGACTGGGCCGACGCCGTCCGATTGCTCCCGGCCGGTCATCCCGACCGGGACGCGTACCGGGTGAACCGCGCCGGCGCGCTCCGGAACCGGTTCGAGGCGGTCATGGACACCGACGCGCTCGACGAGGCGGTGCGGGAGCTGGAGGAGGTGGTCGCCGGTGATCCGGAACGGCCCGCCCACCTCGCCGGACTGGCCAACGCGCTGCACCGCAAAGGCGTCGGCGCCAACGACCCGCAGTCGCTGCACCGTGCGGCGGACCTGCTCCGGGCCGCCGCCGCGCTAACCCCGGCCGAGCGACCTGAACACCGGGCACACCGGGCCAACCTCGGCGCGGTGCTGCTGGCCAGTGCCCGTTTCGGACCCGGCATCGACGAGGCCGTCCAGGTGCTCACCCAGGCGACCACCGGCATAGGCCCCGACGATCCAGAACTCGGTGACACGCTGCTCAACCTCGGTGCCGCCAGAGAGCTGCGGGACGGCCCCGGCGACCTGGAGGAGGCCGCCGCGACGTACACCCGACTCGCCAACACCCAGCTGGCGCCCGCGCTGTCCCGCGCCATGGCCGCCCAGAACCTCGGCCACCTGCGGGCGCGTGCCGCGGACTGGCCCAATGCCCGGAACGCGCTGGGCCGGGCCGTTGAGCTGCTTGACCTCGTCGCCTGGGCCGGCCTCGACCGTGAGGACCAGGAACGCCTGATATCACAATTCCCTGCGCTGGCCACCACCGCAGCCGCCTGCGCACTCGAACTCGGCGACCCGGACGGTGCCGTCGAAATCCTGGAACAGGGCAGGGGAGTGCTCTATGCCCAGGCACTAAGCAGATGGGCCGACACGGACAAGGTGCGCGCCAGCGCATCCGATCTCGCGGAACGCCTCGGCGCGGCCCACGACCTGATCGAGGCGTCGCACCGCAACGAGCGATCCGCCGTCTACGACCGGCACCGCGCGGTGCGGGAACGCGACGCAATCCTCGCGGAGATCCACCGCACGCCCGGCCTGGAACGCTTCCTTCGTCCGCCGCGCATCGGCGACCTGCGGGCCGGGCTCGGCCCCGGCACGGTCGTGATCATCAACGTGGCTGCTCACCGGTGTGACGCGCTCCTGGTGAACGGCACCTCGACCCACCACCTCCCGCTCCCCAACCTCACGAGCGAAGACATCACTCGGCATGCCGCGGCGTCGATCCGGCCCACCGACGCCGGCCTAATGGAGACGCTCGGCTGGCTCTGGGACACGATCGCCGGTCCCGTCCTCGACCACCTCGACCGGGTTGACCCCACCGGCCACGTCTGGTGGATGCCAACCGGCGCGCTCTCCTTCCTGCCGATCCATGCTGCCGGTCACGATGACACGATCCGTTTCGCGCCGCGTCGCGTCGTGAGCTCCTATGCACCCACGCTGCTCAGCCTGACGGCCGTCGGCACGCACCCGGTGCCGCAGTGGGCTGCAGTGGTGGCACCGGACGACCCGCACTGTCCGGGACTGCCCGCCTCGCTCCGTGAGGCGGACGAGGTACATCGCCGCCTCGGCGCAGCCGCCGAACTGGTGTCGGGACAGGACGCCACCACGCCCCGGGTACGGGACCTGTTCGCCGACGCCGACTGGGTGCACTTCGCCGGCCACGCGACGGCGGACGCCGCCCGGCCATCGGACAGCTACCTCACGCTGCACGATGGCCCGCTGCGGGTTCGCGAACTCCTCCGCCAACCGGCCGGGGTGAGGAAGTCACGTACCCTGGCCTACTTGTCTGCCTGCTCAACTCTCCAGGGCGGTGGGCGCCTACCGGACGAGAACATCCACATCGCGTCGGCGCTGCAACTGGCCGGATTCGCCCACGTCATCGCCACGTACTGGCCGGTTCCCGACTCGGTTGCGGGCCGCGCCGCACGGCTGATCTACGGAGGGTTGCACCATGGGCGGCCGGCCCACGCCGTGAACGCCGCCATCCTGGCCCTCCGGGAGCGATATCGGGGACGGCCGTCCTGCTGGGCGGCGTACGTGCACGTCGGGCCGGACGCCGAGGTCACTTTTCCCCCCACCGGATGATCGCCTCCCGGAGCGCCACGACATCCTCGGCGTCCGTGCCGATCGCCCGCACGAAATCGGGGAGCAGCCCGATGAGCATGGCGTGCGCGTCTGCCGCGTCCCCGGCCGTACCGGTCCAGTGCGCGAGTTCGCCGCGATAGAACAGCAGGTCCACATCGTCCGGGACAGCCAGCCGCGTCCTGAGCCTGACCAGCTCCGCGAACGCGTCGCGGGCAGTGGCGGCATCCCCGGCCAGGCCGGTCCAGCGCGCGAACTCCGCGCGCAGGTCCAGGAATTCCGGGTCGTCCGGTCCGAGCAACCGGGTCAACAGGGGCATCAAATCCGCGAACGCGTCCCGGGCCGAGACCGCATCTCCAGCCGCGCCTGTCCACCGGGCCAGTTCCGTGCGGTCGACCAGCAGCTCTGGGTCATCCGGTCGGGCCATCAGCGTCCGCAACGGCACCAGTTCCGCGTACGCGTCGCGGGCTGCGACGACGTCTCCGGACTTGGCTGCCCAGTACGCTCGGTTGGCGAATGCGACGAGGCTGTCCGTATCGGGTATCGGCCCGTAGGCGGCAGCGACTTCGCAGAGCAGCTCGTGAGCGGCAGCCGGGTCCCCCGCGTCCCCGGTCCAGCTGGCGAGGAACGTGGTGCCGAACAGCGTGCGGTGATGGGTCGGCCCGAGCAGTCGCCGCGTGCCCGCGACCACGGCCTCACCGATCACCCGCGCCTCGCCGAACCGCCCGTCCGAGGCCAGCGCGTCACCGACGAGCAGGCACGCGTCGGCCAACACATCGACCTGGCCTGGATCACCGCTCTCCTCGGCCGCGATCCGGAAGACGTGAGCAGCCGCGGCCGCCACCTCGCAACGCGGCGAGCGGATGATCAGTTTCGCCAGCAGCGCGACGTGCGCCGGCCGCTGACCCGAGTCTTCACCGTCGTGGTTGGCGAATTCGCGGATCTCCGAATCGAGCGACAGTTCCCCCGCCGCGGTCCTCTCGACCAGCGCCAGCCCGACCAGCCCGTCGATCAACGCCTCCAGATGCGGCCCGGTCAGGCCCGCGAACAGCTCCGATTCGGCCAGCAGCGCCGGGTCCAGCAACAGTTGGTACGGCACTGGCGCATCCGGCAGGACGCCGAACAGCCGCAGGAGCGTGTGCGCCTGCCCCAGCCCGTCGTCGTCCAGCCGTTCCAATGCCAGTCCAATCACGGCGTCCCGCCGCGGCCCCGCACCCGCCCGCATCAGCACCTCGGTCCGATACCCGGTGAAGGTGCCGAGCATCGGCTCCTCAGCACGGCCCTCCTGCGCCCTCGCCAGATAGGCACCGGCCAGCCGGCACAGCAGCGGCGCGCCACCGAGCTGCGACACCAGCGCAGCGGCCTGCCGCGGCGACCCGGCCTCCGGGCACAACGCGATCAACTCGGGCGGGGTCTGCACGGCTTCTCCATGTTGGACATGTAATCACCGACTGATGTGGGAGGAAGCCGCCCAGATGCTCGGACTTCGCGGGAAGTGCTGGCGCAGCCGCGTGTTGCCGTCAACGTGCACCACGGCGGCCAGCGCGGGGCGGCCCCGCTCTTCGCTGGTGCGGTCACCAGCATATGCGAAAGGTTTCACGCGCCGACGGGGTCAACGGCGTCAAGCCCTCCTCCGCCAGCAGGCTGGGAGCCAACGGGCGCCGGGCCTCACGCTGCTTGATAAGATCGACACGGTCCCGGATCTGTCTCGTCCCCGGGTTCGCCAGCAAGCTGCGGTTGCCGAGCGCCTGCAGGCCGTACTCGGCGCGGCGCTGCCGGGGGAGTGTTGCGACGACCCCTTTACTCGGCTGGTTTACACTGTCGGCGACCTGGACAAACTTGCGTGAGCATGCCGCTGGACCACCGGACTACTGGGGGTCAAGGGGTCGTCGGTTCGAATCCGGCCGTCCCGACGCAAGGTCAAAGGGCTGATCCGGAAATCGGGTCGGCCCTTTCGCCGTTGTGGGGACCAAGATCAGTCAAGTTGGAGTTGGCCCGGCGCAGCTTGACCGTTGGTCAAGTTTCAGGTGGCTACCGGAGTCATTTGCCGAATTGATCGTCCTCTGGATCAAGGTGGTCCGCAAGCGGGCAGCGCCGGCCCGGCCCCGGCCTGCTGGCGACCTCCGGCCGGCATCGGCCGGGCCGGCCGGCCAGACTGACAGACGCAGGATCTTTGAAGACCTCGGGGCTCCGCCCCGAACCCCAACCCTCCTTAGAGATGCCGCCACAGATCACCTCGCCGGGCACCACAAGGGCTACCAGCCTCCCGGGACGGGGACAAGGTGGAGCGCCCTACCGGACGAAAGACCTTGGCCCCGTCCCGGGAGGCTGGACGGTCTGACGACTGCCCGACGAGGAGATCCGCTCTACCCGCCCGGTACGGTTGTTGACCATGCAGCGGTTGGCGCTTTTCGATCTCGACAACACGCTCGTGGACCGTTTGGAAGCATTCCGGCGCTGGGCGGTCGAGTTCTGCGCCGATCGCGAACTGCCGGACGACGCGTTGGCCTGGCTGATCACTACGGATCAGGACGGGACTGTGCCCCGTGACTGGTTCTTCGGCGAGGTGACGGAGCGTTTCGGACTGGCATCGGCGGAAGACACATGGAGGCAGTACCGACGCCGGATGCCGGAGTTGGTGAGCTGCCGCCAAGAGGTGCTGAGATCGCTGACGCTACTGCGTGACGAGGGCTGGACGGTGGCGATCGTGACCAACGGCCAGGCCGACAATCAGTTGGGCAAGATCAGGCGAACCGGACTGGACCGATGCGTCGATGCCTGGGCAGTGTCCGGAGAGCTGGGTATCCGGAAGCCAGCATGCGAGATCTTTGAGGCGGCGGCCCGTGGGTGCGGCCTCGATCTGCTGCGCGGAGGCTGGGCGATCGGTGACAGCCCTGTACTTGATGTCGAGGGTGGCCGCGCGGCAGGACTTGCCACCCTTTGGGTCAGTCGAGGGAAGGAATGGCCGGCGGAACTCACCCCGCCGGACCGCACCGTCACGGACGTAGTGGCCGCTGTCGAGGTACTGCGAGGCGAGGACTCCGGCCTGTAGCTGTACAGCCATCCGTACAGCCAAGACCACCTGCTGACGCCGACGCCACCCGACAACGGCAGACGCGCCGACCAGGCACGCAGCTACCTGACCAGCCATCCGTCATCTTCTTCTAACCCCCAGGCCCGCAGTTCAGTCGAGCAGTCCCGGAACCCGCTCCTGAAGCTTGGACATCACCCGGGACAGCCCGGCGCCCAGGTCGTCGCCGTCCCACCGCACCAGTTCCCCGCCCAGGGGCTTGCCCCACACCAGCACCTTCCACCGGCCCCGTTCGCGTTCGCCATCCATCTTGACGATGGCGACTAGGCCGTGATTCCCAAGCTGGACCAGCGACTCCGTCAGGCACTCATCCAACCCCATAGCCGCGTATTCGATCACGACCGCTCCGGGACGGGTATCCGCATCTCGTCCGCAAGAGGTCGGTGGACGGTGGGGTGGTTCGCCTGTAACCGCCGACAGCAACGATCCCGGGCCACGACAGTCGCCGACGCAGTGAGTGGCCGAAGGTCCGAGGCGCCGGACCGGTGCGGACGCCGATGGACGGGGTGCGCAGAGCTCGTAAGCGAGACGTCGTCGCGCAGGGCCTACGCCTCCGTCGACCAGGCACCAACCGGAGCCGCCGCGGGCCTCGGCGGACCCTGGGGCTCTTGCCGAGAGCGCCTCACAACCGAGGGATTGTGACGTGCGCTGCTGAGCAGCAGACCGGGGCGAAGATGATAGCCCTTTGGGTCATCCATCAAGGGGCGTCGCCAAGGTTCAATGAAAGACATGGCCTTCCGGACCCTACACGCCGTCGTGATCGCATTTGCCAGTGCTTGCGTTGGTTTGGCTGGCGTTCTGACGTATCGCGACTCGAAATACGCGAGCGTCGTCTGGCTTGGGATGTTTGTTCTGCTACATATCTTTCTTCGGGCCCTTGATCGCCGCTGGATGTCAACATTTGGGCGCTTTCTGCAAGTGACGGGCCCGACTGGGGTCGCTGCGATGGCAGTCAAGGATGCCGAGGAGGAACTGGCTGAGATCCAGGAAAGGGTCGAGGCCGAGGTGGCTGCACTTCATGCCAGGGTGGAGACCGAATCGAGGGTCGCCGACGACCTGCAACACAAGATCGAGAGATACCAACGAATACTGGCACTCACGACCGATCAGGTAGAGATTATCGGCCGGTTCATGGCCGATTACCAGGCTAAGCGCGCCCGGCGCGACGTATGGATAGGGGTTGGGTTGGGCGCCCTATTCTCTATTCCTATCGGGATAGTAATCAATCTGGTCACTTAGGCCTCGCTCACTGTGCGTCGGGCTTCCCGCGAACTTAGGGTTCGCATGCGGCCATGGGCCAGGTCGGCGGTTGATTGCCGAATCGTCTTTTGCTGTATCAAGGCGCGGCGCGGGCGCGGGCGCCGTGACCCGCCCGGCGGGAAGCCGTACCGGACGCCTGCGGCTCCGGGGGGCGGAAGCCACCGACACCGGCGGGCAGCCGCACCCGCCGGCTGGCTACGTAGGCCCTGGTTACGGTCTCGTGTATGGACGTCTTCGTGCTCTGGCACATCCGGCACGCCCGCACGCGGTGAGGAATAGGGCGGTCGGGCGTGCATGCGCCACCGCGCGACGTAGCGGTAGGGATGAGTACGTAGAACCGATGCCTCCGGCGGGGATCGTCGACAGAGATGGGCTTAGGCAGAGGAGCGGTCTACGTGGGCGCGGACGGCGGCATGGCCTCTGACGGCATCCCTAGAGTGATCGGATGCGATTGATTCGAGGGCTGGCGGCCACTCTAGCCGTCGGTGCGGCGTTGGGCGCCGCCGCGGCTGTCGCCAACAGTGTGCCGCTGCTGCTCGGTGAGGGTGGCAGAGCCGTGCGGACCGGGGTGCCTGGTCACAGACGGCGGAGTTCGCGAGCCTGATCCTCGACTCGGGCTGGGCGTGGGCCACGATGGCTGTGGCCGTGGGTTGGCTGGTGAGCAGTGGTCTCCGACCGGTGGTGGGGGTGCTCGCCGGGGCACTGGCGGGAGGCCTCGCGCTCATCGACGCCACGATCGTCTACGACGCCGTGCCCATGCTGTTCCCGTTCCATGAAGGCTTCGGGTGGGGGCAAATGCCATTCTGGTTGGTCGCAAGCCTGGTGTTGGGATTGCCTCTCGGCGCGGTGGGGGCCACCATCCGGCGTCCAGGTCCGGTCGGAATTTTCGCGGCACTCGTAGCTCCCGTCGGGGCGGCTCTCAACATGGTTGTGCTGCCACCGCCAGCGGAGAGCCCTGTGGCGGGTTCGGTCATGCTGACCGTTTGGGGCGCCGCCGCGACGGCCGCAGTCCTGGTGCTGGTGCTTGCCCTCCGTGCCAGGCGGAGAGGTGATCGCCGGGTCATACACGGGCCAGTAACCCGTCCTTCCTGACGGGCATTAGCGGGCGCGAGCGGTCACCGGACTGCCTTCCCAAGCAGGCTGTCCGGGCATCACACCCGACTGAGCGCGATCTTCCAAACTGACGCTCCGGGCAGCCTGACCCCGCAGTCCGCTTCTAGACCGCAAGACGCCGATCGACAACAGGGAAGTGGTGTGAGATATCGAGAGGCGTTTCCGCCGCTGAACCGCCATGCGCGCAGATCGGCAGGACAGGCAGTTTCATCTCATAATCCCTCGGTCGTTTGTGCCCGTTGCGTGCCCGTTGACCCGGGAGCCGAGGGTCAACGGCGGTCAGCTCCTGGACGTGCCCGCAAGCGGGCCGCACCGGCCCGGCTCCGGCCCGCTGGCGACCTCCGGCCGGCATCGGCCGGGCCGGCCGGCCGTGTCGAAGGCAGTTGGATCAAAGCCGTTCTTGGAGAGCTGGATGGCCATACACGCCGATTAGATGCGGTAGCCGTCGTCGCCGCCGGCGTAGTAGGTGCCCTGGTCGACGACCGCCAGCGGAAGGTGGGCCCGGAACCGCTCGACGAGGCCTTCCCCACGCCCTAGCTTCGAGGAAGCACGGTGATGGCCACGATGGCGCTGTTGACGACCGTGGCCGTCACGGCGCGGGTTACGGCTGCCGCCGCGGCGTCGGCACCCCAGTCGCCCTGCTCGAGTTCCTTGGCCCGGGTGATCACCGCTGACGTCCACGGGATCTCGCGGTGGAACTGCGGGAGCGTGCCGCTCGCCGAGAGCAGCGCCGCGAGCGCGGCGACACGGGCTTGCGGCTCCGCACCGTCCACGAGGACCTGCCGAACGTCGGCGAGCAGGCCGGCCCGTCGTCCGGTCCTGCCGTCCCGCAGGGCCGTCGTCCGGAACAGGCCGAGCACCTTACGGGGCTCCTGGTCGATGTCGCCTCGCGCGATGAGTCGCTCCAACACCGGCTTGCGCAGGGCGGGACCGATCGCCGCCAGTGCCGTCTGCACCCCCCTAGGTTTCTCGGTGAGGTAGTCCCACGCCGGGCGGAGAAGGTCGTCCGACGGTGGGTGACCCGCCACGCTCCTGACCCGCCCCCGGTCCGCCGTGGTCAGGTGATCGCCGAGGGCGAGGTCCGCGAGGACCGCTCCACCGAAGACGTAGAAGAGGGTGTTCTCACCCGCGATGGTCCCGGACCTGGGTTGGAACAGAAGCAGTAGGAGATCTTCCACGAGGGTCGGGACGTCGGACCGGGGTTCGGTGGTCATCGGCGGGGCTCCCAGCGGAAGAGTCGAGTGGCGAGGGCGACGGCGATGACGACCCAGCCGAGCGTGGGCGCAAGCAGGAGCAGGGAGTCGGTCACGGCGACGCCGCCGTTCCAGGCGTTCATGGTCAGTTCGGTGGCCGAGCCGCCGGGCAGCAGCCGCTTGAGCCAGGCGAGGTTCTCGGTGCCGGAGATGCCCACCCAGCTGGCTATGGCGATCACACCGAGGGTGACGGGCAGGGTGGTGACCTGGGCGTGTTCGGGGGAGTTCGTCAGCCCGGCCGTGGCCAGGGCCAGGCCGATCATCATGGCCAGGGTCGCGAGGACCGCCACGACCAGCAGGGCGACGTTGGCCGGTTCGCCGGCGACCACGGCCAGGGCGGTCAGGATCGCGGTCACCTGCACCACGGCGAGGACGAGTACGGGCAGCAGTAGGCCGGCGAGGATGCCGGCGTCGCCTTCGGCGGTGGAGCGCAGCCGCTTGAGGAAGAGATTCTGTCGCCGGGAGGCCAGGGTGGTGACGGCCGTGGCGTAGAGCCCGAAGGCGGCCACGGTGAAGATCACGATCGCGGCGATGTAGCCGAGGCTTCCGATGGCGGCGTAGGTCTCGTGCTGACGGACGAAGAACACACAGACCGCGACCGGGATGATGAGGCTGGTGATCAGCACCAGCCGGTTGCGGAAAATCTGGATCAGTTCGCTGGACGCGATAGAAATCACGGTGATGCTCCTGTCGGAAGAACGAATCAACTGTTGATGGCGCGGAAGACGTCGTCGAGCCGGGTCGGTCCCGCCGCCAGGTCCCGCAGCTCCACGGCGTGGTCCTGTGCCCAGCCGAGCAGGAGGTGCAGATCCTTCTGCAGCTCGAAGGTCTCGACCGCGACCTTCCCGTCCGCGTCAACGGCGGCGCCCACCGGCAGCATCGGCGCCGAGGCCGGGAGGGAAAAGCGGATGACCGCCGGCAGGGTGCGGGTCAGCTCGGAGACGGTGCCCTCCCGGTGGAAGGCGCCCTCGTGCATCAGCCCGATCCGGTCCGCGCGCTGTTGCGCCTCCTCCAGGTAGTGCGTGGTGAGCACGATGGTCGCGCCGTTCTCCCGCAGCCGGTCCACCGTCGCCCAGACGGCGTCGCGGGACTGAATGTCGAGGCCGGTGGTCGGCTCGTCCAGGAAGATCAGCTCTGGGGTGCCGTAGACGGCGGTGGCGAAGTCCAGCCGCCGCTTCTCCCCGCCGGACAGCTGCGACACCTTGCGGCCGGCTCGGCCGGTGAGATCGACCAGGTCGAGCACCCGGTCGACGTCGTCGGTGCGCCTGGTGAGCCGGCCGACCAGACCGACGGACTCACGGACGGTGAGGTCCGGGGAGAATCCGCTCTCCTGGAGCATGACGCCCATCCGGGGACGTACCGCTCGCCGGTCGGCGGGGCTGTGCCCGAAGACGCGTACCGTGCCCGAGGTCGGCCTCCGGTGTCCCTCGACAACTTCCAGGGTCGAGGTTTTCCCGGCTCCGTTGGTACCCAGCAGTGCGTAGAGCTCTCCGGGCCGTACCTCGAAGGAGAGGTCCTTCACGGCGTGGAAGTCGCCGTAGGTGAGGTTCAGCCGTTCGACTTCGATGACAGGTGTGGTGGACATGTACCCATGACAGCGCGGGCACGGCCGACCCGTCAGTGGCACCACGTCACCACCGCATGTGACGTGGTGTCACGGGTCGAGGCCCCTGGCTGCCGGATACTGATCTGATGACCGCGAGATCGCCGCGCTTCACCGAGTCGACGCAGGGAAGGCTGCGCCGGCTCAATCTCGCCACGTCACTGCCGCCCGTGGTGTTCGCCGCGGTGGTCCTGGTCTACACCGACGCGCGTACCTGGTGGCACGTCGTCGTCCTGGCGCCGGGGGCCGTGGCGGCCCTGGTGGCCTTCGAACGGTGGACGGCCAACGACCTGGCACGGGTGGCGCTGCCGTGCGTGATCGTCGGGGGAGCGGTGTGGCCACTGGGGGTCCTGGTGACCGGCAGCCCCAACGCCTACTGGGGGTTCTGCGCCGTGGGCTCCCTCGCCCTGCGCGAGGTCCGGCGGCACCGGGTGCTGGCGGTGGCCGGGCTGTTCACCTACGTCGCCACCGTCGGCGCGGCGCGGCTGCTGGTGCAGCGGGACGACATCGGTCACGTCCTGGTCACCTACGTCCTCATCCCGACCGCCCTCACCGTCGTCGTGACGGTCTTCACGATGGTGGGCGAACGGTTCTACGACCTCATCCGGGAGCTCGAACAGACCCGGGAACGCGAGGCGGAGCTGGCCGTGGTCCGGGAGCGCGTGCGGTTCGCCAGCGACCTGCATGACATCCAGGGCCACACCCTGCACGTGGTCAAGCTGAAGATCGCCCTGGCCCAGCGACTGCTGCTCCGCGACACCGCTCGGGCGGAGAAGGAGCTGCGGGAGACGTACGCGCTGGTCAGCGACACGATCGCGCAGACCAAGGAACTCGCGTACGCGCAGCGGCGGCTCAACCTCACCGCGGAGATCGAGAACGCGAAGAACCTGTTCGAGGCCGCCGGAATACGCGTCCGGGTGACCAGGGAGGCCGAGGTCGACGCCCGCGCCGGCGAACTGCTCGGCCAGGTGCTGCGCGAGACCACCACCAACATCCTGCGCCACGCCCAGGCCACCCAGGTGCAGATCACGCTCGCCGAGTCGGGCATCACCATCGTCAACGACGGCGTAACCGCCACCACGCTCCCCGAGCTCAGGGGACTGGCGGTACTCAGGCAACGGGTCGCGGGCGACGGAGGTGAGCTGACCGTGGAACAGAAGGACGAGCAGTTCCTGACCGCAGCGGTCTTCCCACCCGCTCGGGCCGACGCGGCCCCGACGGTTACGGGGAAGGACGGCCGATGACCACCATCGTGCTCGCCGACGACGAGGCGTTGCTGCGCACGGCCCTCGCCGCGCTGCTGCCGATGGAGGGCGACATCACGGTCCTCGCCGAGGCTCAGGACGGCCTGACGGCGATCGCCGCCACCCTGCGGCACCGGCCCGACGTGCTGGTCATCGACTTGGAAATGCCGGGCGTGGACGGCCTGGGCGCGGTCGCCGAGATCCGCCGCGAGCGACCCGAGCAGGTGATCCTCATGCTGACCCGGCACGCCCGCCCTGGCGTGCTACGCAAGGCGCTGCGGCTCGGCGTTCAGGGCTTCGTCAGCAAATCCGCCGAGCCGGCACACATCACCTCGGTCATCGCCACCCTGCACGCGGGCAAGCGCTGGATCGACCCGGACGTGTCCGCGCTCGCCGTCACCGAGGACTGCCCCCTCACCGACCGTGAAGCCGACGTCCTGCGGGTCACCAGCGAGGGCTACTCGGTCGCCGACATCGCCGCTCGGCTCCACCTCGCCCCGGGCACCGTGCGCAACTACCTCTCCAACGCCATGCGTAAGACCCAGACCCGGACCCGCCACGAAGCGGCCCGCTACGCCCGCGAACACGACTGGCTGTAACGGCGGTCCGGCGCCACGACCTATTCGGTTGGCGAACTGCCCACCCGGCACCACCGGCCTGACCTCAACCAGGAGCTGCCCGCACAGCGGCGACGCGGCGGCGATGCAGGGCAAGCCACGCCTCGACTTCCCACCCGCACCGGCGGAACTCACCCGGTAACGACGTCGGGCGGGTCTCCGCGTCATGTCTGTTCGTGGAATGTCACGGTGCAATGGTGACGTGGTGGCACTGCCAGGAGGGTGCGGTGAGCGCTGCAATGGGGATGTCACGACGCTCGAGAGGAACCTCCCCGATGAACGCCCCAAGATCCGACGGACCCTGGAAAGGGACGGAACGGCCGAGCCCTCCTGACGCAGGAAGCTCGCGCCTCCTGACGTTGGAGCATTCCCGGCCGGCCGTCGACAACTCCCGGCCCTTCGGCGCCCACCTCCGCATGAGCTGGTGGAAGCCGCTCGTCGTCATCCTCGTGCCGCCGCTGGCGATGGTGGTCCTGCAGGTGCTGCTCTACCAGATCGTGGGCGTCATCGAGGGCAGCGACGACCCGATGTCAGCCACCTTCACGCCGTTGAAGTTCCTGGCCGTCAACCTCAGCGTCGGCGCGGCGGGTGCCTTGGCGATCCTGCTCCTGGTGTGGATCGCCAAGGTGCCGTGGCGCAGCCTGCTCAGCTTTCCACGAGCCTTCGACGCCCGCCGCCTGACGTATTACCTGATCGGAGCGGCGCTGCTGGTGGGTGCGGGGATCGGCGTCGTGGCGCTGGTCGCGCCCGACGCCCCAGGCTGGACCGCCTTCGGTGTCACCAGCACGACGATCGGCATGCTGGTGATCGTCGTGCTGAGCACCCCGCTGCAGGCCGCCGGCGAGGAGCTGATGTTCCGAAGTGCCGTGCTGCCCGCCGCCGCCTCCTGGGTGCGTGCGGTTCGCCCGGCCCTGGTCGTCGGGCTCGTCGTCTCCGGCCTGGGCTTCGCCGTGGTCCACGGGTCGGCCGACCCCTGGCTGTTCGGTTACTACACCGTGATCGGCATCAGCACCGGCCTGATGGCCATCATCAGCCGCGGCATCGAGGCACCGGTCGCCTTCCACGTCGCCAACAACGTCCTGTTCACGACCGTCAACACGCTGATGGCGGACGGCGAGGCCTTCGCGATCGACCGGTCCACCGACTCCGGTGACGCGGCCCTGCTGATCCTTGGCGCCGTCAACATCGCCATGGTGGTGCTGGTCTGGCTGCGCGAGCGGCGAGCCCGGGCCACAAGCGCGGGCTAACCCCACCAGGGCAGGGCGCCCGTCCGCAGGTGGTCGTGGCGCTTCGCGCTCGAACTGACCTGGCCTGCGCCGACGTGCTGACCAGCGACGATGTGGCCAAGCTGTGGCTTTGACCTCCAGCGAAGCTTCATGCGCATGCGCTGACTCGCCCGATTCTGGAACTGGTCGTCTGAGATGGCTGGGGGCGTCGAGGACCGTGCGAAGCGCGGCTCAAGCGACCCGTTGGGCCAGCACCTGACCCGGCCAGGATCCAGATAGGAAGGTTTCGGTGGAAGTGAACCCGTGGCGCTCGTAGAACGCCACCAGCTCGCCACCGCCGCCCGCCCAGCAGTCGACCCGTAGCAACCGCACTCCAGCTCGCCGGGTCTCCTCCACGGCGTGAGCCAACAGGGCCGACCCGAGGTTCCGACCGGCGAATCGTCGGTCCGAGACCAGGAGGCGGACGTACCGCTCGGGTTCCTCCGCAGGCGCGATCGGTGCCTGCGGATTGGGCCCAGAGTCCAACACCAAGGCTGCGGCCGGCGTTCCTTCCACCTCCGCGATGTACGGGAGGTTCTCGGTCATGTACCGATCGACCAGCTCGATCCCTCCGGGCTTCTCAGAGAACGGTGTCGTGCCCCATTGCTCGGTGTTGCCGCGATCATTCATCCAGATCACCGCGGAGTCGAGCATGTTCAGTACGGCGGGTGCATCGGCCGGGCCACCGCGTCTGATGCGTATGCCGCGGGTGGTGTCGTCCACGGCGGGATTGTAGCCGTGGCTCGCCGATCACAACCGAAACCAGGATCCGGCAGCTGTGCGAGTGCCAGCACGCGAACCCTGCACTCCCCGTGCGGCCGACGAAGAAATTAGGCCGGCAAGGGCCGTCCTCGACGCGCTGGGCTGGCAGATGCGTGCGTGCGTCGAGGTGGTCTCTCCCATGGCCCTCATGACCGCAGGCAGGTCCGACCTTCGTCAGGAGGCGGGCTCCTGCGGGTCGCCCTCAGTCGTGAGGGCTGAGGAAGTCGGTGATGAGGGCAGTGAGCTCCTGTGGGCGTTCGGCAACCATCGCGTGGCTGGCGCCGGCGAGATGGCGCACCCGCAGAGACGGGTTGTCCACAGCGGCAAGCCGTTCGGCGGTGACCTTGCGATACGCCTCGTACAGGCTGTGGAACGGCTGTTGTTCGGGCAGGTCCTCGGTGGCGAGAATGAGCAGCAGCGGGCAGCGGACGTCGCGGTAGGCGGGCGTCAGGTCGAGGGAGTCCATGGCGTCCCGGAGCTGCCGGGTGAGGTCCGGGGCGGGCCGCAGCCGGCTGCGGCCGTCGTCGCCGGGCACGAGGTTGCGTTCGAAGGCTGCCACCCAGTCGTCGGGTGCGGCGCCGTAGCGCTGGGCCATGGACCGCTGCCCCGCCAGCATGGCGGCCACCTGTTCGGCGGTTAGTGGTTCGGCAAGCATCGCGGCCATCTCGTCGAAGATGGCCCGCAGCTTGGCCAGCTCGGTCTCGGCCTGCTCCGGATCCAGCCCGGCGAGCTGGTCCGGACGGTTTAACGGCGGATTGCCGTCCAAGCTGACGGCACCGGGGCACTCCGGGTGACGCTGCGCCCAGAGGGTGGCGAGCATGCCGCCGAGGGAGACGCCGACCACCGCCGGGGAGGTGAGGCCGAGTTGGTCGCTGACGGCGGTCAGGTCGGCCAGTACATCGTCCCAGCGCCACGGGCCGTCTCCGGACCGGCCGTGACCGCGCAGGTCGACGGTGACCACCCGGTGGGTCGGGCGCAGGTGCTCGGCGAGGGTGGTCATCTGGGCGAGGTTGCCGCCGGCGCCATGAAGGAGCAGCAGCGGTTGTCCAAGTCCGCCGAAGTCGCGGATCGCGATGGGCACGGTCCCGGAGTCGATGATGGTCTCAGACACGTCGGGTTCCTTCCTTGAGCAGTCGGTCGCGTACGGAGGCGGAGCGCACGCCGCCTTCGGGGTGGCGGGCGAGCTTGTCGCGGGAGACCAGGTCGTGGACGCCCTGGCGGGTGATGCCGAGCATGGCGCCGGCCACCGCGTACGACACGGATGCGGCGGTCGGGTGGCCGACCCTTCGCGCGACGGCCTGCCCGAAAGGGCTGCGCCACCAGTCGAGGGGTGGGTCGAACGGTCCGTCCCCCGGGTAGAGGGTGGAGATCGCGCGCATGACCACGCTGACTGCGGTCCGGTCGTCGCCGCTGAGGATCGTGGCGGCCCAGGATCGGGCCTGCTCCCGGATGACGGCGCGCAGCGGGTCGATGGCGTCGTGGCCGTCGGCCAGGATTTCGAGGGGGTCGAGCAGGCGGATGTCGATCAACCGGACGAGCTGCTCGGTCAGTTCCTCGTGGGTTGGTGACATGCTGCCTCCTCCGCTACTTGACACCCATCGTCAAGTACTTGACGTCGAGTGTCAAGCACGATGGCGCGAGCACCGTGGGCGGTACGGCGCCCGGCGCCCGGGCAACAACGGCATTACCGCTACGTGGTACCGCCGAAATCGCGGCGGCGGCGCTCCACGGCGGTCAGCGATGGAACCCGGCGTGGCCACGGATCGTATTGGAAGCGGGCCTTGGAACAGGTGGGGGCAAAGGCGACTCAATGAACCCACCCCGTCGAGATCGAGCAGCTTGCGGAGTACGTAAAAACGCACGTGGTAGCTCGGCGAAACGCACGAGGTGGCCGAAGTGCGGCAGAGCACCTGATCGCCTCGTTGCGGTGCCTCTACAGGCGGGCCGCCTGGGTGCCTGGGCCGTCTCCCACGCCCTGGGCGTTGACGGACCCGTCAACGAGACAGCAGCGGGATCGTCAATGCCTTGCTCGCGCCAACCCCATAGAGGCCAGCATCGGAGGGGCCACTGCTCGGGTGCTGGAGTCAGCCGTTCGAGCGGTGCCGGCCGGCGCGGTCGTTTTCGTCGTACCGGGGCAGGTGCAGTTTCTCGGCCGCCAAATCGATCGACGTCTCGGGCCGGGGGTGCCATCCTGCCCTATGGTCAACGATCTGAGGCAGCGGCTGGACCGGCCACGGTTCCCGAGGAGTGCCGGCTACGACTCCCATTGGATGATCGAGAACTGGATGGGCCCGAACGCCCTCTGGCTGCTCGAATGGCTGTGCTCCGAGCTCGACCTTGCGCCCGGCGCCCGCGTGCTCGACCTTGGATGTGGCAGGGCCATCACCTCGATCTTCCTGGCCAAGGAGTTCGACGTCCAGGTCGTCGCCGCCGATCTCTGGATCAAGCCCACCGAGAACTGGCGCAGGATCGACGACGCGGGCCAAGCCAAGCTCGTCACGCCGCTGCTGGCCGAGGCGCATGACCTGCCGTTCGCCGAGGGCTACTTTGACGCCATCGTTAGCGTCGACGCCTATCACTACTTCGGCACCGACGCGCTATACCTGCCCTACCTGAGCCGTTTCCTGGCTCCCGGCGGCCACATCGGCATCGTGGCGCCGGGGCTAGCCACGGAACTCGACCACGAGCTGCCGGAGCACCTCAAGCCGCACTGGGAACCGGATTTCTGGACCTTCCACTCGCCGGCCTGGTGGCAGCAGTTGTGGAGCCGCAGCGGCGTGGTCGACGACGTGCACGCCGACTTTCTGGAGGACGGGTGGCGCGACTGGCTGGTCTGGAGCGAGGCCGTCTTGGAGACGACCGACAACGACACCGCCCGCAAGCTCGTTCCTCGAGAAGTGAAGATGCTGCGAGCTGACACCGGCCGTCACCTCGGCTTTACCCGCGTTATCGCCCAGCGCACCTGACAAGCTGCGTCATCAGTCTCCCCGCACGAGCCACAGCTTGAATCCCGACCGAACGATCCCACGACTTGCCTCATCCTCGATGGCAAGGCCGCACCGATTCGTTGCCAGCAAGATGAAGCACCGCCGCTCAGCGGCCTTTCAACCCTCACCTGCAATGGCAAGGGACGCCGGGCGCTGATCTGAAGTTTGCCCCGAGCTGGAGTAGTTCGACCGGCCGTCGGCGCTGAAGAACCTCGTGTCGCTTGAGCAGAGGCCAGCGCCCGGCGCGGGCCGGTCACACCTACGCCACCGGCCACCCGTCTCCTCGGCCGCCGTCACCGTTCATAACAGGGTCGCGATCGGCGCCGCCGGACTCGCTATGACTCCACACCGTCCTACCTGTCCACCAGACCGGTTTCCCGCTGCGCGTCTTGCGGTTGCAAGATCGCCGGCACCGAGGTGTGGATCGGTGCCCAACTAGTCGCTCGCTGCTGGACCCGCGGCGCTCGGCGAGTTCGTCAGCCCGCGATGACCTGGTAGCAGGGCGTTCCCGGCGGCGGGCGGGGCGTTCTGGATCATGGCGGGGGCGGCTCCGGGCCCGTGGCGGTGCGTGTCGGGTTCAGGAAGACGAACCGGACCGCCGGGTTACGCGCGGTCAGCCGTCGTTTCGCCTCGTCGGCCACGTCCTCGATATCGGCGCCGCTGACCTCGTCAGCAAAGTCGATCCTGGCGACAACGAGGATGTCGTCGGGACCGAGCTGCAGGGTCAGCAGCTCCACGATGCCTTGCACACTCGGCAGAGCGGCCAATTCCCGGCGGATCTCGTCCTGAACTGGCTCCCTTGCTGACCGGCCGACGAGCAGGGCGAGGTTGTTGCGGGCCAGAATGGTGGCCACCACGAGGAGTAGTACACCGATGGCGACCGATGCGATGCCATCCCAAACCGGGTCACCGGTCAGCTCGGCGAGCCCCAGGCCCGCTCCGGCCAACCCCAGGCCGACAAGGGCGGCGCTGTCCTCGAGGAACACGGCCATGATGGTGGTGTTGGGGGTGCGCCGCAGGACTCTTGCCGGACTGATTTTCCAGCGCTTGGCCCGGCGTCGTACCTGCCGTACCGTCCGGATCAGAGATACCGACTCCAGGACGAAGGAGACGACCAGCACCGCGTACGAGACGAGGTAATCTCCAGTCTCCTCGGCCGATGCGATGACATGGACGCCGTGGGTGATGGAGAAGCCGGCGCCGCTGACGAAGGTGAAGACCGCGGCGAGGAGGGCCCAGATGTAGCTCTCCCGACCGTAGCCGAAGGGGCGCGCGGCGTCGGCCCGGCGACCGCCTCGACGTAGCGCCACGAACAGCAGTACCTCGGTGGTGGTGTCGGCGAACGAATGAGCGGCCTCCGACAGCATGGCCGCCGAGCTCGAGAGCAGACCCGCAACCACCTTGGCCACGGCGACAGCGACGTTGACGGAACCGGCCACGATCACGGTACGGACGCTCTGCGACTGCTCGTCCGACTCGGTCATCAGGCCAGGCTATGAGCCGTTTGCCGGCCGGGCGGCCAAACCGATAGGCACACGATCCAGGTGGGCCGCTGAGTGCCGAGGAGCTGCGGGAGTTGGCGCCCCCTACGGGTCGCCGCCCTTGACCCGGCAGCCTCTGGCACTGTGATCACCACGACCGCCGGTATCCAGGTCGTCCGGCGCACCGCAGCAGACCACTGGCGCATGCCGCAACACGACCTGACGCGCGGCCGACGGCAGATCAGCACTTGATCATGAGGATGCCGATCACGGCGATTTCGGGGGCCTGGCCTTCTGCGGGTAGATCGTCTCGTGACGGGCCAGCATGGCAACGAACTCGCCGATTTTCCGCTCGCGGGTCTGCGCGCGTTTGAGGGCATTGAGGCGGTGGATGAGGGCAAAGCGGTTGGTTTTGGTGAGGACGTCGAACATGGCCTGGGCGGCGGGGTCGGTGGCGATGGCGGCGAGCAGATCGGCCGGTACCTCGGCTTCGGACGGCGGGGCGTAGGCGTTCGCCCACCGCCCGTCCGACTTCGCGGCTTCCACCGCGGCGCGGCCTGGGGGCAGCATTCGCCCCTGCGCCTCCAAGCGGGCCACGTGGGAGACATTGCGTTGTGACCAGGAACTGCGGGGCCTGCGAGGGGTGAACCGGATCCAGGAGGTCTCCGGATCCCGTTTACGGGCCTGCCCGTCGATCCAGCCGAAGCACAGGGCCTCGTCGACTGCCTGCTGCCAGGTCAGCGTCGTGACTGTGCCGCCCTTCTTGGTCAGAGCGAGCCAGATGCCGGGCGACGTAGCGTGGTTGGCCGACAACCACGTCCGCAGCGCCTCGGCGTCCACGACGATCAACTCATCCAGTTCGGCGCTCGCCATGACGGCAGGCTAACCCGACTCGCCGGGCTGCCGGCGCGCCGGCAGCCCGGAGGACCATCGAGCAGGACCTCGATGCTCAAGACAATCTTGATGTCTTCCGACATGTCGGACTCCTCGTGCACGTGTCGCATAGGCCAACATGGGCCCGCCCGAAGAGACCGACGCGCTGTGTAGGTAGCTGACCTGCAGCCCTGTCCGCAACGACGAAGGGCCCCTGCCGTATCGGCAAGGGCCCGTCTCCGTCGCGGCCGGGCACGGGGATCATCGCCGCTCGAACCCGGTCGGATCTGACCTCACAGTTCCCACCAGAAGTCGCCTGTAACCACGATCACGGCACGCCGCCGCCAAGAGGATTTCGACACATCAGGCGCCAGCCCGTCCCATCGTCACTGATCCTCGGTCTCGGTGCTCCCATGGTCCAGCGCAATCGCCACGTCATGATCGCGGTGGTTAGGAGTGGGTTGCGGTGACGCTGTAGAGCAGTGTCTGGCTGTAGTTGTTGCTGCTGCAGGGTGAGGAGTTGGTGCAGTTGGCCTGGGTGTACGCGCCGGCTTTGAAGTAGGCACCGGAGAAGCTTCTGTTGATGGTGGTCTGCAGGGTGTTGTTGTAGTAGGCGCGGACCTGACCACCGCTGACCACGAACTTGGCCTGGAATCGAGTGCCGAGCTGGTAGGTGCTGGTGACCAGCTTGTGGTGGGTGGTGTCACCGTTGGTGACGTACAGGTTCGAGCCCTCGAGGCGGAAGACGGTCACGTCATCGTCGCCGTCGTGGATCTGTGCGATGACGGCGTGCGGCTTCCCGGCTGGCAGGGCGGTAAAAGATCCGTCGACGACCAGGGTGTGGGTACCGGAAGTGGAGGACCAGCTGGCATTGCTGGCGCCGTTGTTGGTCATCTCGCGCAGTTCCGAGCGTGGGTAGCTCGACCCGCTGGTCGTGACGCCGTTGACGGGAGCGCGGAATTGGACGGCGCGGCACGAGTCTGCGGTGACGAACCAGGGGGACACCTGGAAGGCGTCCAGTGCGGGCTGCTTTACCTCGGTGGGGCTTTCCGAGGCTCCGCTCGGCAGGGTGATCTTCCAGTTGGTCAGGTTGAGCACGTCGGCGGGCACGGTGCAGGTGCCGCTGCCGCCATCCGGGCCGTAGACGCGTGCCTCGGTGACGCTGTTCCAGTCGTTGGTGGTGTTGCCGTAGCCGAGGATTCGTACGTAGCGTGCGGCGCGGTCGCTGAAGTCGTACGTCTCAAGTTGGAGGGTGGTGCCGCTGCTCTCCCGCTGGGAGACGGCGGTGGTCCATGAGCTGGCATCGGTTGAGGTTTGTACCTGGAAGGTGCTCCGGCGGGTGTCGCCCTGGTGCCAGGCGACGCCAACAGAGCCGACCTGCATGCTGGAACCGAGGTCGAAGCGGATCCATGAGCCGTCGCCCTCGGCGGACCAGCGAGTCGAGAGGCTGCCGTCGAGAGCGTTCGCCGGCACGTTGCCGTCGTGACCGCTGGCCGTTACAGCCGCGACGGGAAGCGTGCTGACGGCATGGGCGGCTGGCACCCCGATCAGCGTGGCGACAAGTAGGGCGATGGGCATGGCGATGATGACAGTTCGTCGCATTGGGCGGTCCTAACCAAGGGCTCGGTTGCATGCCGGTCCATTCGCAGTGATGGAGACTGACGGTACAGAATGAGTAGACGAACCTCGATGTGACTGGTCGCCATTGTTGGGTCGCAAATGTGGGCGGCGTTGCCGACTCGGTGCTGGCGGCGGACTCGGGCCGCCCGGACTTGGCGGCGTCCGATGTGACGGCAGGGGCCCCTCAGCTCCTACCGCCTCACTGAGCGGTTCCGCCATCTCGGTGCCGGCTCATGCGGCCATGGCGACCCGGCCTGGGTTACCAGAGGCGGAAGCAACGCCACGATGATCTCCACCTCGGCACCCAACCCAAATCACCGGCGAGCGCGACTCACAAGATGTGTGCCAGAGCCCCGGGGTGCTCCATGCCGTCGACCCCATGTCCGATCTTGCGGGAGCTGCCAGACGACGGAGGGATTCGAATTGGCGCCATTTGATCACGTGGGCATGGGATCGTCAGTGCGCCTTGTGCGGATTTGACGGGCAGTTGTACGGCGCCACTGAGGGCGTCAACGCTGCCCACGTGCGTTGGTTTGCCCTGGATGGCCCTGACGATCCTGACAACGGTCTCAGCGCTCTGCGCGCTGCACTCCGAGCTGTTGACCGGCTCGCCACTGTCGACACCCCGTCCAGGCCCCGGATACCTTCGACCAGATAGACGATGCCCCCCACTGGACCCCCAATGATCGTGGGTGTTCGCGGAAGAAGGGCGTTGCGTAGCCCTGCCTGGCCGGTTAGGTTGCTGCCATGACCAGCTCGCACGCGTACCCGACGACGTCCTTCGACGTCCTGTTCGGCGCGCTGCGACGCCGGCGGTCCCGCGACCGTCTGCGCTGAGTCTTCTTCTCTGCGACCGGCGGATCGAGCCGCCGGTCATCCTCGATCGTCCTCGGTCCGCCCGCATCCCCCTTCCGGTGATCCGCGCGGCGGATCCGAGCGAGATCGGCGTACCCATGGATCTGGAGAAGCTGCTGACCGACCGGCTGGCGCCGGCGTTCGCGACGGTGGCCGGCGGGCCGGTGGACCCGCTCGTGCGGCGCTCGGCGCGCACGGACTTCCAGTCCGACGCGGCGCTGGCGTTGGCCCGGCGGCTGGGCCGGCCGCCGCGCGTGATCGCTGCCGACGTGCTGGACCGTGCGGACCTGGCCGACGTATGCAGTGTGGCGGAGGTGTCCGGTCCGGGCTTTCTCAACCTGACCGTCGCCGACGACGCCCTGGCCGGATTGGTCTCGGCACTGGCCGCCGACGCGCGGCTCGGGGTGCCGGTGGTTGCCGAGCCGGAGACGGTGGTGGTGGACTACTCGGCGCCGAACGTGGCGAAGGAGATGCACGTCGGGCACCTGCGCTCGACGGTGATCGGTGACGCGGCAGCCCGGCTGTTGCAGTGGCTGGGGCACCGGGTGCTGCGGGCCAACCACGTGGGTGACTGGGGTACGCCGTTCGGCATGCTGATCGAGCACCTGGTCGACCTGGGCGAGGCGGAGGCGGCGCAGGAGCTGCCGATGGGGGACCTGGACTCGTTCTACAAGGCAGCTCGGGTGAAGTTCGACGCCGACGAGGCGTTCCGGGAGCGGTCCCGGCGGCGGGTGGTCGCATTGCAGGGCGGCGACGCGGCGACGCGACGGTTGTGGCGGATGCTGGTGCAGCAGTCCGCACGCCACTTCCTGACGGTGTACGAGCTGCTCGACGTGACGCTGACCGAGCGGGACTTCCACGGTGAGAGCAGCTACAACGACCTGCTCACCCCGGTGGTCGAGGACCTGGACCGGCTGGGGCTGCTCCGCTCCAGCAACGGTGCCGCCTGCGTCTTCCCGCCCGGCCAGGCTGGGCGAGACGGGGAACCGCTGCCGCTGATCGTGCGCAAGTCCGACGGCGGGTACGGGTACGCGGCGACCGACCTGGCGGCGATCCGGCACCGGACCGGGACGCTGGGCGCGACCCGGCTGCTCTATCTGGTCGGGCTGCCGCAGCGGCGGCACTTTGAGATGGTGTACGCGGTGGCGGCGCAGGCCGGTTGGCTGCCCGCGCCGGCGCGGGCCGAGCACGTCGGCTTCGGGTCGATCCTCGGGTCCGACGGGCGGATGCTGCGCAGCCGGGCCGGTGGGTCGGTGAAGCTGGTCGGGCTGCTAGAGGAGGCGATCGCCCGGGCCACTTTGCTGGCCCGGGAGCGGAACGCGGAGCTGGGTCAGGTGGAGGCGGCCGAGGTGGGCCGGGCGGTCGGCATCGGCGCGGTCAAGTACGCCGACCTGTCCAGCGACCGGCATCGGGACTACGTGCTCGACTGGGAGCGGATGCTGTCGCTGGATGGCAACACCGCCCCCTACCTCCAGTACGCGTACTCCAGGATCCGGTCGATTTTCCGGCGGGCGGGCGTGGCGGCCCGACCGGAGGCGGTGATCCGGTTGACCGAGCCGGCCGAGCGGGCCCTCGCGTTCGAACTGGTCGGATTCGGTGCGGTGGTCGTCTCGGTGGCGGACAGCCTGGAGTTCCATCACCTGGCTGGGCACCTGTACCGGCTGGCCGCCGCGTTCAGCGCGTTCTACGAGCGGTGCCCGGTGCTCCGAGCCGACGGACCGGTCCGGGACAGTCGGCTGCTGCTCTGCGACGTGACCGCCCGGGTGCTCCGGCAGGGGCTGTACCTGCTCGGCATCCGGACCCCCGACAGGATGTAACAGAAGTCAGATGGCTGATCGGGCCAGTCGGGTCACCCTGCACGACGCTGGTGCCGACACGGGCAGCCCGTCATGCCACGCATCGCCTCCATCCGGGAAATCGAGGGGCCACTACGGGCAGGCTTTGCGGACTGCTGGTGAAGAGTCGGAGAGGGAGATTGAGGCGCCGCCGGCCGAGGCCAGCTCACAGATCAGCGCCTCCACCTCTGGCGGGGTCTGACTGGGCGAGGAACGCGGCGCGGCCCGCCGAATCCTGCCTCCGGCGGGCAGGGCCTCCGGCCCTACGACCCGGACCCGGCCTCCGGCGGCCGGGGCTCGCGCGTAAGCGATCGGGCCGGCAGATTTGCGTTTGACCGGAGGTCTGCCGGCCCGATCGGCGCTACCCGTTCGGGATATTGGTGAGGCCGCCGTCCGGCACGTACTTCAGCGCCGCTCGTTCGTCGCTGAGCTCGTACGCTGACGGTCGCGCGTTCGGTGCGTCAGGCGGCGGTGGACTCGAGCTGGTCGAAGGCGATGCTCCACCACGATTCTGGATCGGTGAATGCGGACGGGTCGACCCGCGTCAGCTCGGCGCGGATGGCGGCGGCGAGCTGGGCGCGGGCCCTGCCGCCCGGGTCGGTGTCGATAAGCTGCCCGAGCTTGTAGAGGAACTCGACGAACGCAGCAAACGAGGCGTTGACGTGCTCGAAGTTCGGCGTCGCGAGGTCCAGCAGGATGACCGAGCCGTTCTGCGAGTCAAGGATGAAGAGCATCTGGGCGTCATCGGGCGAGCTGCCGAGGATGACGTACATCCGCGGGCCCTCGTCGCCAATCTCGATCTTCAGCTTGCCGAACGGCGTCATGCCCGGGGCGGTGACGTCCGCGGTGAACAGGATCGGCACCTCGACCGGGAGGGCGGCACCGGCCGGCAGGACCCCCGGTGCGAGCACGTCGCCGAGCAGGTCGGTCGGCACCTCGATCACGCCGTCCGGGCCCCAGAGCGCGGTGAGTTCGGCCAGCGACACGCTCATTCGTCCTCCTGCTCGCCGGGGGAGGTCAGGTCCTGCTCCTCAAGGAACCGCCACCAGTCGTCATCGTCATAGCCGATCTCGGCGTAGCCCGCGCCGAACACGTAGTAGGCGAGGAACGAGTCTAGGTCTGGGGCGATCTGCTGGAAAGCCTCGCGGATGAACCACTCGTCGGTGCTGACCTCCGGGAAGTACCAGACCGCGCCGGAGTCACGCCGCAGCAGCAGTGGCTCTTCCTTCAGGCGCCCGAAGTAGTACCACTCGTCGGGCTCGGCGGCGACGCCGGTGTATTCCGGCATGATGTCCAGGCCGGCCTGCATACGGGGTGAGGAGGAGATGCCAGGCAGGTAGAACGCGCCGGCCGCGATACTCTCGGCGACCTCCATCAGCTCGCGGACCGGCTGCGGGACCTCCGCCGGGATCGTGTCGGCCGGAGCGCCCGCGCTGATCTTTCCCCAGCTGACGGTGTTGTCCTCGTCCGCCAGCAGATCGACGCGCAGCTCCTCGATGAGTTCCCGCAGATCGGGGTTCAATCCACTACCTCTATTCGGATCGGCGTGCCGTCCGGCAGGTTCATGATCTCCACCCGGATCTGGGTGCCGATGTCCTGGTTGGTAACGGCGTCCATCAACTTCAGGTTACTGACCTCGTCAGGACCGCCAAGTTGCAGCTCCCAGACATGATCGGGGTTCTGGTCGCGTACCCGTTGCTCCATCCGCTCGGCCGCTGCCTTGTCTCTGGCCTTCTGCGCGTCGCTGCCCTTGTTGTTCTTGACGTACTTGTTGTGGATCTTCCGGATGATCCGGTCCTTGAAACCGCCGGTGATGCTGCTGTCGCGCGCCACCGGGTTCGCCTGCTTGAACAACTTGCCCTGATCACTCAGCCGCTTCAGGGCGGCCATCTTGCGGTCGAAGTCGGTGCGGTGGTGCGTGCTCTTGCGCTGGACCCGGATGGTGACCTCGGGCAGATCATTGTTGCGCCGCACCGGGGGCGCGGAGGCCTTCTTCACCGCCGCGCCGACGAGGTTGCCCTCATTCGGCTTGGCCGCGCCACCACGCTTCCGGCTCCGGCTAGCCACTGATCAGCTCCGTGATCACCTGGTCGATCAGCAGACCGACGATCTCCCGCGTGATCAACTGGAAAATCGGGATCTCCGCCAGCGACGCGCCGAAGGTGACGACTGCGGTTGCGATGGCTTGCGCCACCTGGAACGCGAAGATGGCCAGCTGCACGATCATCGAAATCTTCAACGCGAGCACGATCCCGGCGCAGATGATCAGGCCGGTGCCGACAAGCATCGCCGCCTGCGCGTAGTCCGGCAAGGTGCCCGGCCCGCTCTCCGGTTTCGCCCACCACTGGGCGAACGCCTGCATCGCCTCGCCGCTCTGCTGCGACATGACCGCCGCAGCGGCCGCCCCAGCCTCGCCGGAGGCGTCGCCGACCGTTCCGGCGAAACTGATCCAGGCCTGCCCCATCTCGAACAGCTTCTCCTCGTCGCCCTCCGGCCAGGAGAAGCCGATCCAACCGAGGGCGGTGACCAGCTCACCCGGTAGCTGAAGTCCCATCCCTCACCCCAGCATTCCGAGGATGCCGCGCATCGCGTTAGCAGCTTCGCGCTCAACCGACTCGTAGTTCTCGGCCATCGCGGTCAGATCACTGCCCGCCGCGCCGATCTCCTCGGCAGCGACACCGATGCAGTCCAACACCCAGGCCGAGACCCCGGTGTACACGACCCCGATCAGCGAGCCGATGTCGTCGCCGCCCCAGGGCTCGCCGTAGCTGGCCATCTGCGCCTCGAAACTCTCCAGCTGCCCGATGAACCGCTCGGCCGCGCCGATCACCTGATCACCGCCTGCCCGCAGGGCCGCGGGCTCCACCTCGAAGCCGCTCACCGGTTAGGACTCCCGCCGGACATCCGGGCCTGCGCCTCGGTCAATGTCTGCAGAAACGTGCTCAGCCGCGGCACCGCCGAATCCCGGACCTGCTGCAGCTGCTCGGTGAGCTGCGTAAGGTCCGCAGCGTCCGGCGCGGAGGCGCCGCTACGCATGGAGTCGATCGCCGCATTTACCGCCTCGACGATCCGGTCACACAGCTCGGCGGAACCCAGGCGCATTAAGCGCGGATCCACGGCAAGCGACGAAAGCCGACCGTCGGCACCGAACTCGGCACAGACCTGGCCATCCGCTGCCTCGCCGATCCGCCGCTGCCGGGCGGCTTCCTCGTCTTCCGGCGGTGGGCTCACCGCCCGAAGGGCGCCGACAGTGGCATCGAGCATGCGGGCGAAGTCCCCACTCGCGTCCCGTGACATCGACATAGATCGTCCTCCCGACAGTGCTCGAAACATTCGCGAGCGTACGGACACTGGTCAAACGAGCCGCTGTTCTACCTCTGATGGGTACATGCGCACCAAACAGAATCTGGACGCCGATCTTTCAGCCTCGGTAGCTGTTCTGGTGGAAGCCACCCTGCGGGGGCGCGCCGTACGAGCCCGGGAACCCGCCGCCCACGGGCCCGGTGTGCAGTACCGCGGTCGGAGCGTCGGCCATGCTGCCACCGGCCGGCGCCAGCAGCTGGGTCGTCGAGGGAACATCCGTCTCCGCCGCCGCGTCCGGTGCGTTTCTCCGGCGCATCACCACCAGTGCGAGCGCGCCCAGGCCCGCGGCGACCAGCAAGCCGCCCAGGAGGAAGAACCGCGACGAACTGTTTCCCTCGTCGCTGACGGCCTTGAGGGTGGGCGGCGCAGCCTCGGGGGTGCCGTCGCCCGCCGCGGCGAGAGGGCTTGCCTCTGCAGCGGGCGACGGCGACGTCTTGGTGGGCGGTGCCACCGCAGAGAGGGTGAGCCGCACGGTCGCGACGTCACCGGCGCTGCCGCGTACGGTCGTGCGAGCGATGCGGTAGCCGTCCATGGCCGCGCGGACCGTGATGGGTCCCTCGGCGATTGTCTTGCCGGCGCTCGACGTGATCGAGAATTGGCCGCTGGGGCTGCTGGTCGTCCGGAATTCGTGCCCGGCGCTGTCCCGGATGGTCAGGTCCACGCCGCCGATTGCCTTTCCTCCAGCGTCGCGGACCCGGCCGGAGACCCCGCGCACCCCGGCCGCCGGCTTGTCCCCGCCGGACGACGACGCACCCGGGCCGTGGACGTAGACCATCTTGTGGTCATAGGTGTTCTGCCCGGCAAGCCGCACGCCGATCGAGATGTTGAGGCCGGTGATCTCACCCGGGCGAGCTGTGGGGGCGACGAGCGTCGTGTCGAAGGTCTGGCTCCGGCCAGGTCCGAGGTTCGGCTCTGCCCGGCATCCGGAGGTGCATCGCAAGCCGCCGCCGACCACGATGATGGCCGTTTCGGCCCGGCTTCCGTTGTTGGTGACGCGGAACCGCACGCGTACCGTCTCGTTGGGTTTGACGTTCTCCGCCGACACGCTCAGGATCCGGACGGTCTCCGGGGCGGCCGTCGCGGGTGCCGCCGACACCGCGAGCGTCCCCCCGGTCAGCGTGATCAATGCGGCCGCTCGGGTCCATCGGACACATAAGCGCGTCGTCACTTCCAACCACCTTCTCCAAGAGCGGGCAACGCCGGTCGACGGCGCCGCGGGCCACTATGCCCTGTCTGGAACGGGTCGCGCGACCCACCTCCGACGTCTGCCCGGAAGACCCAACCGTGCCAGAAGCGGGGGTTTGAGCGGGTTGACCGGCAAACTCATTCCTCTGTGGACCGCGCTGGTCCCGACGTTCACGAGGTCATCCGGGCAGCGATGGTGCGTCGAGGGCGCTGTGATCGGCAAACTCAAATGTTGCTCAACTTGTGCCCGCAGCGGGCTGTCGCGAATGGCGTCCGGCCTACGGTCAGCTCACCTCGACCGGATCACGCAACAACCCTGGGAGTGTCATGGCACCTACTCCGCCGACGGATGCTGAACTGAACGTTCTGATCCGCGCCCGGCTCGCCGCGCTCGGGATCGACCTCGATCAACTTCCGCCCGGGACCACCGCCGACCCCGAGACCGGCTCGCCCGGCCGGGACTCCGTGCTCGCTTCCCTGCGCTCCTTCGTGCGGGGCACCGTGGCGACGCTCGCCGCATACCAGCTACCCGCACCCGTCGGCACCGATCCCGAGGTCGCGAAGGCGCTGTCGCAGCAGCACGTGCCGGTCCTGTACCCCTCCAACAGCACGGAATGGCGGAAGGCATGACGTCCGAACCGTTCGATCGTACGGTCGACCGCCGGGCATTTCTGGCCCGCGCTGCCGCGCTGGCCACCGCCTCGGCCGTGGGCGCCGGCGGCGGACTGCCCTCGGTGGCGCTGGCGAGCAGCAGCCTGTCCACCAACACCGGGCCGGGAACGAAAAGACGGCCGCTGGACCAGCCCAACGCCTACACCGAGCCCCGGCCGGCGGCACTGGCCGAGCCGACCGAGCTGACCATCGCCGAGGCAGGCTGGCTCATCCGTGCCGGCAGACTCACCCCGGAGCAGTTGGTCGAGGCGTACCTGGCCCGCATCTCCCGGTACGACGGCAGCTACCAGGCGTTCAACCTGGTGCTCGCCGAGGCCGCCATCGCGGCGGCGAGAGCTGCCGCACGCCGGCCTCGAAGCGGCGTGCTGCACGGCATCCCGTTGGCCATCAAGGACAACTACTACACCGAAGGAGTCCCCACCACCGCCAACTCCTTCCTGTTCCAGAACTTCGTGCCGCCGTACGACGCGACCGCGGTGGCCCGGCTGAAGGCAAGCGGTGCGATCGTGCTCGGCAAGACCCAGATGGGCCCGCTGGCGACCACCCGCGCCACCACGCCAGCCGGTGTGATCACCACGGTGAACGCCTGGGCGCCGACCGACCGCGGCATCGACCCGGGCGGGTCGTCCACCGGCACCGCCACCGCGGTCGCCGGCCGGATGGCCACCTCCGGCATCGGTACGCAGACCGGCGGCTCGATCACCGCCCCGTCCAACGCGCAGAACCTGACCGGCCTCAAGCCGACCATGGGCCGGGTCTCGGCGGCCGGCATCATCCCGCTCACCTACACCCGCGACCATCCGGGACCGCTGGCTCGGGACGCCAAGGACGCCGCGATCATGCTGACCGCGATGGCCGGCGAGGACTCCATGGACCCGCGCAGTCAGGGCCTGCCCCAGGTGCCCGACCTGATCGACGCGGCCAGCCCGGTCTATCACCGCCGCCGCGTCAAGCTGCGCTGGAACACCCGGATCGGGGTGCTGCCGGGCTTCGCCAACGGCACCTCGCCCACCGCACTGGCCCGTGCGGCGTACCTGGCGCAGCTCGCCGCGATCCCTGGCGCCACCCTGGTGGACGTGCCGCTGCCGGACGAGTGGAGCCTGTTGACCGGCAGCACCTTCAACAACGCCCGGCTGCCCGAGCGCACCGAGCCGTTCATGCCCTACCTGCGCACCGACCTGCGCGGTTTCGGGGTGTCGGTGACCAGCTGGCTGCAGGGAGCGCTGCTGGGTGGCAACGAGTTCCTCACCACTCAGCGGGCCAAGCTGCTGCTGCTGGACCGGGTGCTCAATGAGCTCTTCGACGGCTGCGACGTGGTGGTGCAGACCGACCCGGTGCCCTTCGACATCCTGGGCCTGCCCGAGATCGCCTTCCCGATCGGGGCCACCGCCGCCGGGCTGCCGATCGGCACCATTCTGGGCGGCCTCCCGTACGCCGAGGACCGGCTGTTGTCGGTGGTGGCCGCCTACCAGGCGGTGACGGACTGGCATCTGCGGCGGCCGGGCGACCCGCCGACCGACGCCGGCGCGCGTGGTGCGGTTCCGGCCCAGGTGCCCCGCCTGACGGCCGAGGAGGTCGCCGAGCTCACCCAGTGACGTGCGAACGGCGGGCAGTCGATGCCCGCCGTTCGTTTTTCCTCATTGCGGGTGGTGAGGCTCAAGTTTTCCTCAATTGCCACCCTGAGCGCTTCAGACATCGATCGAAGCCTGTTGAATCAAGCTATCCGAGTTGGCGCGGCCGCCCCTGCCGGACCCTTTTCCGTCCTGTACTGCGAAGGGGTATCAGGTGAAACGAAGACTGTCTCGGGCGGCGCTGCCGGTCGTATGCGCGCTGGCTCTGCTCGGTACGCCGGTGTTGACGTCGGCGACCACCGCTACCGCCTCGAACCGGGTACCGAAGCCGGAGTCGGTGATCGGCTGGACGCCGTGTACCGACTACAAGCTGGCCACCTACGAGCAGATCGCCGACTACTACCGGAAGCTCGACAAGGCCAGCGACCGGATGAAGTTGGTGGAGATCGGCAAGACCAGCGAGGGACGGCCGCAGCTGATGGCCATCGTCTCGTCGGAGAAGAACCTCAAGGACGCCAACCTCAAGCGCTACCGGGAAACCTCGGTACGCCTCTCGCAGGGCGACTCGCTGTCCGAGTCGGAGGCGCGGGCGCTGGCGAAGGGCGGCAAGGCCATCGCCTGGGTCGACTTCGGCATCCACTCCACCGAGGTGGCCGGGCACCAGACCGCCCCG
Source organism: Micromonospora sp. BL4 (assembly GCF_003667505.1). Lineage (GTDB taxonomy): Bacteria > Actinomycetota > Actinomycetes > Mycobacteriales > Micromonosporaceae > Micromonospora. The sequence continues at coordinate 39,164 of NZ_RCVJ01000198.1, read as the reverse complement.
CAGTTCGCGTACGACCTGGTGACCAGCGAGACGTCCGAGGCGCGAGAGATCCGCGACAACCTCATCACCCTGCTGGTGCCGAACGTGAACCCGGACGGCGGAACGAAGGTCGCCGAGTGGTACCGGCAGAACCTGGGCGGGCCCTACCAGGACGCCGGCTATCCCGAGCTGTACCAGAAGTACGCCGGACACGACAACAACCGTGACTGGTACATGTTCAACCTGCAGGAGACGCAGAACGTTGGGCGCCAACTGTTCCACGAGTGGATCCCGCAGGTCATGCACAACGTCCACCAGACCGCGGTCTTCCCCGCCCGGATCAGCATCCCGCCGTACGAGGACCCACTGAACCCGAATATCCACCCCCAGGTGGTCCGGGGCGTCAACATCGTCGGTGACGCGATGGGCCAGCGGCTGGAACGCGAGGACAAGGGCGGCGCGCTGGCCCGCCAGTCGTACGACATCTGGTGGAACGGCGGCGCCCGGACCGCGCCGTACTACCACAACCAGATCGGCATCCTGACCGAGACCGCGCACGCCTCGGCGACGCCGCGGGTCTACGACCCGGCGACCTTCCCGAAGACCTTCGCGGACGGCACCTCCACCAGCGAGCCCTCGGTCTTCTACCCGAGCCCCTGGAAGGGCGGCGAGTGGCACCTGTCGCAAAGCTGCGACTACATCAAGACCGCCTCGTGGGCGATGCTTCGCGTGGCCAATGACGACCGCGAGGCCCTGCTCTACGGCGCGGCGCAGATGGCCCGGGACGGGGGGCGCAACGGCGCCTCGACCACCTACGTGATCCCCGCGGATCAGGCGGACTTCCCGACCGCCACGAAGCTGGTGGACAAGCTGCGCTGGAACAACATCCGGGTCGAGCGCGCGATGAAGCCGTTCACGGTGGGCGACCGCAGGTACCCGGCCGGCAGCTACCTCGTCCGGGAGGCACAGCCGTACCGGGCTGCGGTGCTGGACCTGCTCAACCCGCAGGTCTACCCGGATCGCCGGCTCTACCCCGGCGGCCCGCTCGAGCCGCCGTACGACATCACCGGATACACGCTCTCGTTCCAGATGGGCGTCACCGTCAACAAGCTCGATCAGGCCGTGCGGGCCGAGACCGTCGCGGTCGACTGGCCGACGGTGCCGACCGGCGCGGTGGCGGGTGCACCGAAGTACGCGTACGCCCTCGACCCCCGGGTCAACGACAGCTCGGCCGCCGTGAACGCCCTGCTCGCGGCGGGGGACAAGGTCTTCCACAGCAGCGCTGAGGTGACCACCCGCACTGGCAAGCTGCCGGCTGGCACGTTCCTGGTCACACCGCGTCCGGGCACCGACGCGCGGGTGACGCGGCTCGCCACCCAGTTCGGGCTCAGCATCGCCGCGGTGGACGCGAAGCCGGCGAAGGTGACCGCACTCGCCGCGCCTCGGATCGGACTGTACGACGGCTTCAACAACTACGACGAGGGTTGGACCCGGCTGATCCTGGACCAGTTCGGCTTCCAGTACGAGAAGCTGACGAACGCGTCGGTCCGGGCCGGTGACCTGCGGGCGAAGTTCGACACGATCGTGCTGCCCGACGCCACCTACAACTCGATGCGCAACGGCCGGGCGGCCGGCTCGCTGCCGCCGGAGTACACCGGCGGAATGACCGATGCGGGTGTGGCCAACCTGAAGGCGTTCGTCGAGGCGGGCGGCACGGTGGTGACCCTGAACAAGGCCGCCCAACTGCCGATCAAGGCGTTCGGCGTACCGGTCAAGGACGTCACCGAAGGGGTACCGGAGACCACCTACAACATCCCGGGGTCGGTGCTGAACCTCAACCTCGACGCCAGAGACCCGGTCGCCGCCGGGTTCGGCCCGAACGCGTCGGCGTTCGTCGCCAACGGCCCGGCGTTCGAGGTCGACGAGGGCGCCGAAGGTGTCACGGTGGCGGCCACCTGGCCGAAGACCAAGCTGCTGAAGAGCGGCTTCCTCCTCGGCGAAGACGTCATCGGCGGCAAGGCGGCCGTGGTGACCGCGAAGGTGGGCGACGGCCAGGTGGTGATGATCGGCTTCAAGCCGCAGCACCGGGCCCAGTCGCACGGCACCTACCGGCTGCTGTTCAACGCGATGTACCTGGGGGGTCAGCGCTGACCTGACGTGGGTCGTGGTGGCCGAGCGCACTCCTGCGCTCGGCCACCGCACGCGCGTGTGAGAGCCGACATGGCGAGGTCCCCGCCCCACACTGCGGGACGGGGACCTCTCGAGCGATCAGTTCAGCCGCGCCGACGCGGAGTCCAGGCCTCCCCGGACGCTGACAGCCTTCACCGTGATGGTGTCGGTGGCGGCCTTGACGACCCGCAGGCGGACCTTCTGCCGGTCGCCCCCGTCCAGATAGAACTGGGGTGCGGTTCCGACGGCGCGCGCCCCCTCCACCTGCACGGTGTCCGGAGCGACGATCTTGATCTCCTTCGCCTGCTCGAGAGCGGTCGGGATGCGGCCGGTGTTCCGGACCGAAGCCGTGATCTCGTGCGTCGCTCCGTCACCCTGAGCGCCCTTGAGCTTCTTGACCTTCACGTCGCTGAGGTCGACCTGCGGCAGGGAGTCGGTCAGATACAGGTTGAACCGTGCCTGGTTGGTGGCCCACCCGCCGATCAGATCGGCCGAAGGGTTCTGCGACCAGAACTTCGGGTTGATGCCGCCGATCTCGACCGCCCCCAGCTTCGGGTGCTCCACCTTCGTCCACGGCAGGAAGCAGTTCGTCCGCTCGTTCTCGGCGCACCACCGCGACCGCTCCCAGTCGGCGTACCTGCCGTCCTTGTCGTAGTCGGTGAAGTCACCACCGTTCCAGATCTCGTCGCCGTACCAGATGGCGCCGTACTGGAAGTAGCCGAAGTCGGGGCCGTGCCCGAACAGCGGCGTCGGCTGGCCACCGTTGCGGGTGGCGTAGTCGATGTAGACGCTCCCGGCATGCCGATAGCCGGTGAACGAGATCCCCGCCTTGTCGAAGTGCTCGTAGAGCTTGCGGTCGGTCGAGTACATGCACTCGACGGGGTCGCAGGTCGAGGGCCCCCGCAGATGCATGGGCACCCGGGTGTCCATGCTGTTGACGGCGCCGATGTTGGTGTGTGACATCAGCCAGGTGTAGACGTGCCGGGTCTCCGGCTCGGACAGCGGGTACTCGCCGGCGCCGCCCTGGGTCAGGTTCCGGTCGGTGGCGTCGTCCTCCGGCATGACGTGCCAGTTGTACGGGTAGTTGCGGTGCAGGTCCAGGCCACCGACACCGTCCTCGTCGTAGCGACCGTCGCCGTCGTTGTCCGTACCCTCGGAGAACATCAGGTAGTCGCCCTTGCCCGCGCCGACGTTGAGCATGGCGTTCCTGGCCGGGTCCCGCTCGTCGACGACGTGCGTGCCCTTGCCGGCGCCGACGTACTGGCGCATCTGGCTCAGGTACCCGTCACTGTTGAGGTCCTCACCCGGATCCTCGTCGCGCTTGCCGTCCCCGTCGTTGTCGTACGGCCGCACCGTCGACCGGTTGGTCTGGGCCGTGTACAGGTACATGTCGTGCCCGTCCGGGTTGTTGACCGGGCGGATGTACACGGTCTTCTCGTCGAGCAGCTTGTCGACCTTCTGGTCGCGGCCGGCCCGCGTGATGAGGTGGTGCGCCAGCCACAGCGAGCTCTCGGCCGACGAGACCTCGCCGGAGTGCCGGTTTCCCTCGAAGTAGGCCGCCGGCTTGTCGGTGTCCGCGCCGGTGGACTTGTCCGTGATGGTCACCTGGTAGATCGGCTGGCCGCTGAAGCTCTCCCCGACGATGTGCAGGTCGACGAGGTCGGGACGTTCGTGTGCCCACTTCCGCAGCCACCATTGGATCTCGATGCCGGTGTGGTAGTGGTCGAAGTCCATCTGGCCGGGGTTCTTCGGCTGCACCTGGTCGTACTTGACGACCTTGAACGTGCTTTCGCCGTCTCGTTGGCCGGCGATGGTGATGGTGGGGGACGTGGGGGTCACGCTGCCGGGGAACGGCCCCGGATCCTGCGGCGGCTGCAGGCCGACGGTGTAGGTGGGGGTCGAGGAGAGGGCCGCGCCGTCGAGGAGGTCCGCGCGGTCCGACCCCCAGAGGGGCGTGACGCCGAGGACGAGGGCCCCCGCTGCCAGGGCCGCCACCATGAAGAGCGGGCGCGGGCGTCGGCGGAGGTGCTGTCTCACCAGCGACCGCTGAACGGCGGCAAAGTGAGAGGAGACTGGTGACTGACCGGATGAGGGCTGTCGAACGTCGGAACCCAAGGCAAATCTCCCGTGTCACGTGGTGCTCGCCCGCGCGTAGGCAGGGGCAGCTACGTTCTGTGAGGGTTGCAACCCACTGGGTACTCGAGTTGCGATCACCGTAATCGGTCGGCACATAGATGTAAATGCCTGCATGCCGTTGGCTCCTTACCTCCGGCGGCATCGGAGCAGCGTGACGGCGGCTGTCTCGTCCACGGGAAAGGGAACGAAACGCGTGTCGGTGTCGATCTTTCCGTGTCTAGTGAGGGGCATGAGGTCGGCGAGGACGAACCGCTCGGGGATCATCTGACCCGGTAGGCGGGCCGCAACGATCCGTCGAGACAAAAGGCGTCGCCCGGTCCGTCCACAACCAGCCCCTGTAGTTTCTCCGCCGCTCCGAAGCGCGGTCCGGGGTGGCGGCGTCACGGCGGAGTTATCGTCGGGAAATGCCAGTGCCGTCGCGACGGGTGGTCAGCGCGGAGCGTGTCGTCCAGGGCGGGTGTGTGTTCTTTCTCCGTAACGCCACTGTCGACATGGACGCGCTCGCCGGCAGCCTCTCGGTCAGCCGGGCCACCCTCTACCGGGTGGTGCACAGCCGCGACCGGCTGCTCGGTGACGTGCTCTGGCGCCTCGCGGAGCGGCTGCTCGCCCAGGCCTGCGCCGAGACCGCCGCCACCGGCGTCGAGGGAGTGCTCGAGACGACCCGCCGGTTCACCGTCGCGGTCCGCCGGGCTCGGCCGTTCCGGGCCTTCCTGCGCGACGAGCCGGCGACGGCCGCGCGAGTGCTGTTCACGCCGGCTGGTGGCGTACACGCCCGGGTCGTCGATGCGCAGAAGGGCATCCTGGCCGCCGCCGGCGACCAGGCCTGGTCGCCGGTTGACCTCGACGGCGCCGCCTTCCTGTACGTGCGCATCGTCGAGTCCCTGCTGTACGCGGAGCTGATTCACGGGCGGCGGGCCGATCCCGCCACAGCGGAACGGGCCGCCCGGGCGGTGCTCGAAGCGTGCTGAGCGGCGGCTGCGACAGCCGTCTCAGCTCTCCGCCGCCCAGTTCCGGCGGCATTGAAGACCGTTTATGGTACGGCCAGGAAAGTCGTTGTGAAGGAGTCTTCGCCATGACACGTCCACGGCGTACCGCCGCACTCACCGCCGCTCTGGTCACCACCCTGGTCGGCACGCTACTCGCCTCGGCACCGGCGGGCGCTGCCGCACCCCCGCAGCGGGAGCCGGTCGCCCGCGCCGCGGTCCACGGTCCGATCCCGGGCACCGTGCCGGGCGACCCGCTCGCAAAGCGGCTGGCCGACACCTACCCCTTCTTCTCGACGCCGTTCGACCTGGCCGCCAAGGGCTACGTCGAGGAGGAGTTCTATCTCTCCGGCGTCGCCGACGGTTGGGACACCGCCGGCAACCGGGTCGCGACCGACGTGGCGTACCAGACCCGGCTGGTCGTGCGCCGGCCTGCTGACCCGCGCCGGTTCAGCGGCGTCGCCCTGGTGGAGTGGCAGAACGTCACGGCGGGGTACGACCTGGACGCGCTATGGAACGCCGAGGCGACGATCCGCGCCGGCGACGCCTGGATCGGAGTCTCCGCCCAGCGGGTCGGTGTCGACCAGCTGCGCGGCTGGAGCCCGACCCGGTACGGCGGGCTCGACGTCACCGGCGGGGGACGGTACGTCGGCGACGAGCTCTCGTACGACATCTTCGCCCAGGCCGGCAGGGCCGTCGCCGACCCGCGGAGTGTCTCGCCGCTGGGCCGGCTGCGTGCCCGCACCCTGCTGGCCATCGGCGCCTCCCAGTCGGCCGGCCGGATGACTGTCTACTACGACCGGGTCCTGCCCCAGGTGCAGCCGGTGTTCGAGGGGTACGGCTTCATCGTGGGCTCCGCGCCTACCCGGGTCGGTCACGAGCCGGTGTTCCAGGTGCTGTCCGAGACCGACGTGCGCACGCCCGTCCGCCCGGCCGACACCGACCGGTTCCGCCGGTGGGAGGTGGCCGGCGCGGCACACAGCGGCCAGCACGGCCAGGTCTACCGGGCGCCGATTCAGGAGCGCGACCTGGGCGCCGCCCCGGTCTACACCTGTGCGCGACCGCCGTTCAGCCGCGTGCCGATGCACCACGTCACCGCCGCCGCGTACGCCCACCTGGTGCGCTGGGTGCAGCGGGGCACCCCGCCGCCGACCGCGCCGCCGCTGGTGTTCAACCCCGACGGCACGAAGGCCCGCGACGCACACGGCCTGGCCCGCGGCGGGATCCGGCTGTCGCAGGTGGCCGTGCCGACCGCACTGAACACCGGCGACAACGCCGGCGAGTCGTTCTGCGGGCTGTTCGGCACCTACCAGCCGTTTGACGAGGCCACCCTGGACCAGCTCTACCGGACCCACTCCGGCTACGTGGCCCGCGTGGTGACCGCCGACGTCCGCAACATCGCCGCCGGCTACCTCCGGCCGGCCGACGCCGCCGCGAACCTCCGCGACGCACTCCACGCCGACGTGGGAAACCCCGGCGCCTGAACAATCCCGGCCGGCATGCCGAGCTGCCGATGCGTCGAGTCCCGTGTTCGAGCGAACGGCCGGGACGCAGCCCCGCGCCTATGCGCCCGGGGCGCCCCGGATGGCGTTGAGTGCCCTGTCGAGTGCCTGGTCTGCCGGGACGGGTACATCGGGGACCACTCCGACGCCTTCCCAGTTGGTGCCGGTAACGCTGTTGATGGTCCGGGCGGTCGGCACGGTCACAAGGACGTGTTCGGTGACCGCGTGGCGGGCCGTCGGATGCGCGCCACCACGTGTCGTCTCACCGACGACGACGGCCCGCCCGTGCGCCTGAAGGGTGTACGCCACGTCCTCGCCCCCGGAGAACGTCATCGCGCCGGTGAGCACATAGACCGGGCGGTCGGCATAGCGCGGCGCGGGAAGGTGCGCGGTCGTCCAGAACTGGCGGGTGGCGCCGGTGGACCGCTCGTAGAAGTCGTTGAGGTGCACCTGATCGTCGCGGAAGAAGTAGCTGCACCACATCGCGGCTCCCTCCGGTGCGCCGCCGACGCATGCGCGCAAGTCCAGGATGAGGGCGGAGCTGAGGGCGACCAGTTGCATGGCCGCGCCGATCGCGTCGGCGCCTTCATCGGCGTACGCGATGCGCCGCACGTCGACGAGCCCGACGTTCCCTTCCAGGTGCTCGACACGGCGGATTCCCTGGTTCTCCGCCCTGAGCAGCGCGAGGAACGCGGCCCGCCCGCCGTCTTCGTCCGCTGGATCCAGCGACTGCGGCTGGTCCGACCACAGCAGCCGCAGATGCTTGTCCGGGCACACCTCCTGAAGGTGAGCGGTCACCGTCTCGCAGAGCACCGGCCCGTCCAGGTCGTCGTACTCGCCTGCTGCGAGACGGCGCCGAATCGCGGCACCGATTTCCACGACCTTCGCAGGAAAGACATACCCTGCCTCGATCCGATCCAGGGCCCGTCCGACTATCTGTTCAATTGAGAGCACAGCGGGCGACGGTAGACCGCAAACAGCCTCACGACCACCGAATTTCGTGCAGGTTCTGGCGCCACAAGGTGTGGCCATAGCCGCGCGACACGCGCCCGGGGGACGACGTTACAGTGGCCGCGATCCGCGCACTTGCCATGGTGGCGCGGGGGTCGGGTCTCCCCGGCCGATCGCTGCGCCGCCCACGCTCCCGGTCGGCATACGGGTGGTTACCTTTGCGTAGCGGGCGGGTGGTTGCGCCCGAGCGTCGAAAAGCGAGATCATCACGCATGCTCGACCCCTCGCCCGAGGACGACGGGACTCCACCGACGGTCTCTACGCCGCATTTCGTGGGTCGTGATCGGGAGATGGCCGCGCTTCGGGGTGCCCTGGCCCGGCCACCGGCGATCGTGCTGGTAGAGGGCGAGGCGGGGATCGGGAAGAGCCGACTGCTGCGAGAGTGGTTGGCCGCGCCGGACCAGCGCACTGCCTTGGTCTCGGTGTGCCCACCGCTTCGCGAGTCGCTGACGTTGGGGCCGATCGTCGACGCGTTCCGTGGGATCGACCGCCCGGCGTCGCGATTGCGGCTCACCGAGCTTGCGGGTGCGTTACGGCCCCTGTTCCCTGAATGGTCCTCGGACCTGCCGCCCGCACTGCCGCCCTTGGACGATGCGAAGGCGGCACGGCATCGCCTGTTCCGCGCCCTGGACGAGCTGCTGCGGGCCCTGCGTGTCGACGTTCTCGTGCTCGAGGACGCGCACTGGGCAGACGAGGTGACCCTGGAGTTCCTGCTGTTCGTCACCTCCCGACAGCACTCGGACGGGCCGAGCCTCGTGATCTCCTATCGGCCGGAGGAGGTGGACGTCGGATCGCTGTTGCTGCGGCTGACGTCCCGGTTGCCTGCTGGCGTGACCCAGCTGAGGATCGCCCTGGCGCCGATGCGACCCAACGACACGGCAGCGCTGGTGTCCTCGATGCTGGACGGCAACCCGATCTCGCAGGAGTTCACGACGTTCATGCACGAGCGGACCGGTGGCGTTCCTCTGGCGCTGGAGGAATCGGTTCGCCTCATGTGCGACCGCGCCGACCTCGTCTTCCGCGACGGACAGTGGGTCCGGCTGAAGCTGCGCGAGCTACAGGTGCCGCCGACGGTGCGCGACTCCACCCGGGAGCGGGTGGGCCGTCTGTCGCCGACGGCGCAGCAGGTCTTGCGAGCCGCGGCCACGTTGGCTGAGCGGTCATTGGAGGCCACGATCGCGGTGACCGCCGGCCTGTCCCCAGCTGCGTGTCGAGGCGCTGTGGCGGAGGCGGCCAACGCCGGCGTCCTGGACGGAGACGACCGCGGCCAGTGGCGCTTCCGGCATGTGCTGGCCGCCACGGCTGTCTACGAAGCGATCCCGTTGACCGACCGCAGACACTTCCACCTGCTGGCCGGCCGGGCCCTGGAGGACATCGATCCGCCGCCTGTCGCACGCCTTGCCCACCACTTCCGTGAGGCGGGCGAGACGCAGGCCTGGGCGCGGTACGCCGAGCAGGGTGCCGAGCTGGCGATGGCCTCGGGTGACCACACCAAGGCGGTCGACCTGCTGGTCGATCTGTTGTCGTGGGCCGTGCTGCCGCCAGCGGATCGGGCACGAGTCGCGCGCATCGCCGGAGTTGCCGCACTGGGTCGTCGTGAACGGGTCGACGAGGTCTATCACCGCGTGATCCGTACCTTGCGCTCGGTGCTGGAGACCCCCGGTCTCTCCGCCCGCCAGCAGGCCGAGATCCGCAACCCCCTGGGTCGGCTCCTGATCACCGGGGGTGAGGCGCAGGCCGCACTCGGCGAGCTGGAGCAGGCGGTGGCCAACCTCGACCATGACCCGGTCGAGGCGGCTCGGGCAATGACCTACCTCGGATGGGCCTATGCGGGACCGTGGCCGGCGTCGACCCATCGGCGTTGGCTGGATCGCGCCGCTGAGCTCACCGCCGGATTCGATTCTCCCGCCGAGCGGCTGAACCTGGCCGGCAACCGGGCCGCCGCGTTGCTCATGCTCGGCGAAGAGGAGGCCTGGGACGTCGTCGCCGGCCTGCCCATCGACGGCGCGACCTCGGCGGAGCGTCTCGACGTGGCCCGCATCCACGCAAATGTCGGCACCGGCGCACTGATCTGGGGCCGGTACGCCGACGCGGAAAAACACCTCGCCGTGACCATGCGCCTTGCCGAGGCCGAGCAGGCATCCCGGCTGCAGCACAACGTCCGCCTCGAACAGGCCAACCTGGCGTGGCTCACCGGCCGGTGGGAGGGTCTCGCGGAGCGAAGCGCGGCACTCGCCGATGTCGACCGGGACCGGCCGGCGCACTACCTCGGCAGCATTCGCCTCGCGGCCCGGCTGGCAGCCGCAGCCGGACGGCGGCGGGCTGCGGAGGAGCAGTTCCGGCTGGTCCTCGAAGAGTCTGCCCGTCTCGGCGCAGCCGACGACACGATGGAGGCCGCCGCTGCGCTGGCCAGACTGTGGCTGACGGACGGAAACAGCGGCCGGGCGCTGCAGATCACGAACGAGCCGATGGACACCGTACGGAGAAAAGGCATCTGGGTCTGGGCCACGGACCTCGTCCCCGCCCGGATCGAGGCGCACCTCGCCGCCGGCGACCTGAAGACCGCGACACGCCTGGGCGACCAGTTCGCCAGAGGACTGCGTGGCCGTACGGCGCCTGCGCCGCGCGCCGCCCTCACCGTGTGCCGTGCCCTGCTGCTCGCCGCAGCCGGGGACCACGCCCGAGCGGCGACGGCGTACGACCGGGCGGCGCGCGCGTGGAGCGCGTTGCCGCGCCCCTACGACGCCATGCTCGCTCGCGAGCGTCAAGCCGAGGCGCTCATCGCGCACGGCCAGATCGAACAGGGCCGAGAGCTGCTGGCCGCACAGTACGAGCAACTGTTCAGGCTCGGAGCCCGCGGCGATGCGGACCGTGTGGCACAGCGGCTTCGCGAGCACGGCGCCGAGGTCCCGCGATTGTGGCGCGGCGGCCGGCGAGGGTACGGCGACCAGCTCTCACCTCGCGAACTCGACGTGGTCCAACTGGTTGTCGCTGGCAAGACGAACCGGGAGATCAGCCGGATCCTGGCCAAGTCGCCGGCCACGGTGGATCAACAGCTGCGTGCGGCGATGCGCAAGTTGAAGGTGACCTCCCGGACCGCGCTCGCGGTCAAGGCGGTGGAGGCCGGAGTGTTCGCAGAAGAGGACTCCCTCGAGACGCCGTCGTGAATATTGACGTATCCGCTGGATAGCGAAGGTCACTCGTCCCCCCGAGCATGACTGCATGATCCATAGCCCTATGGCAATGCATGCCTGAGCGACCTGTCGCGCGTGACGACGCCGCCATCGAGCACCCGCCACCTCCCGAGCTGTCCCGCGAGCCGCGCGTCGACGCCCCCGACGCCGACGGTGCCGACGGTGCCGACGACCACAAGAACCACGACCCCTATCAACCCCTGTAGGTCAAAGGACCCATATGAGACTCAAAGCCCTCGCGGCTTCGCTGGCCGTGGCGGTCGGCCTGAGCATGATCCAGCCACCACCGGCGTCCGCCGCTGAGCCGGATCCCGGCGCCGCCGACAAGAAGATCGCGTCGAACCTGAAGGACCGCTTCCGCACGGAGCCGGCTTCCGACTTCTGGATCACGTTCGACACCAAGGCCGACCTCGGGCCGGCGAAGAAGATCACCGACTGGACCGCTCGCGGTCGGTTCGTCCACGACGCGCTGACCGCAGCGGCGAAGAACTCCCTGGCATCCGTCTCCACCGAACTCGATCGGGCAGGCGTCAAATACACCTCCTACCCGATCGCCAACACCGTGCTCGTCAAGGGGGGCACCGAAAAGCTCGCCCTCAACGTGGCCTCGAAGGTGCAGGTCGCCGAGATCTACGCGACGCCGCAGGTCGCGCTGGTCGAGCCCGTGGACGAGAAGATTCCAGCTGACCAGGCTTCCCGCCCAGCCGCCCCGAAGGCCGCCGCCGAGGATGGCACCGTTTCGTGGGGTCTGGACGCGATCCACGCCCCCCAGGCGTGGGCCATGGGGGCCACCGGTGCGGGCATCACCGTGTCCAACCTCGACTCGGGCGTTCAATTCGACCACCCCGCCCTGATGCACCAGTACCGCGGCACGAAGCCCGACGGCACCATCGACCACAACTACAACTGGATGGGCACCCGGGGCACGTGCACGGGCGCGCCGTGCGACGACAACGGACACGGCACGCACACCATGGGCACCATGGTCGGCGACGACGGCACCAACCACGTCGGCGTCGCCCCGGACGCGCAGTGGATCGCGACGAACGGCTGCTGCGACAGCACCGGCGTCGAATCGCTGCTCCGGTCCGGCTGGTGGCTGCTCGCCCCGACCGACGTTCAGGGGAACAACCCCGACCCGTCCAGGCGCCCCCACGTCATCAACAACTCGTGGGGCCAGACCGTCGAGCACAGCTTCGACGACTTCTTCCAGGCCATCGACGAGGCCTGGACCGCAGCGGGCATCTTCAGCGCCTGGTCATCGGGCAACACCACGCCGTACGCGGCCTGCGACACCGTTTCCTCGCCCGGCTCCGCCGAGAGTGCCTACTCCGTCGGTGCGTACGACTCGAGCGGCACGCTCGCGTCGTTCTCCCGCAAGGGCGAGGGTGAAGGTGGCCGGATCAAGCCTGAGATCTCCGCTCCGGGTGTCGCCGTCCGCTCGTCCTACCCGGGCAACAGCTACACCGAGATGTCCGGCACGTCGATGGCGGCGCCCCACGTCGCGGGCGCCGTCGCGGCGCTGTGGAGTTACGACCCGACCCTCATCGGGCAGGTCGAGCAGACCCGCCGTCTCCTCGGCGAGTCGGCCGTCGACGCCGACGACACCGAGTGCGGCGGCACCGCCGAGGTCAACAACAAGTACGGCGAAGGCCGGCTCGACCTCGTCCGCCTGCTCGAACTCGCGCCCCGGCAGGGCGGCACCCTCACCGGTGTCGTCACCGCCAACGGCGCCCCGGTCCCCGCCGCCGAGGTGACGATCAGCGGGCCGTTCAGCCGGTCGATCGGAACCGACAAGGACGGCCGGTTCACGACGAACCTCCCGGTCGGCGACTACCAGCTCAGCACCAAGGTCTTCGGCTACCTGACCGCGACCGCCAACGTCACGATTTCCCTCGGCCAGGACACCTCCGTCAAGCTGCCGCTCACCGCCGCCGCGAAGCACGACATCAGCGGCAGGGTCGTCGATGACAAGAAGAAGCCCGTCCCGAACGCCGACGTCTCCGTCAAGGACACGCCGCTGAAGCCGGTACGCACGGATGCCAACGGCGCGTTCACGATCACCGGTGTCCCCGAGGGCGGGTACACGCTGACCGTCAAGCCCAACGCCTGCTACTCGCCCACCACGGTCCCGCTGACCGTCGGCGCGCAGAACGAGTCGCGCGAGATCCCCGTCGGGCTCGTCGTCGACAAGGGCGGCTACAGCTGCGCCGTCTCCGACGGCGAGTACCTGCGCGGCACCGACCAGGTCGAGTTCACCAGCGGCGTGTGGGCGACGGTGAAGCTGCCGTTCCCGATCGCGCTCTACAACGGCAGCCACGACACCCTCGGCGTCAGCCTGCGCGGCGTGATCTCCCCGGACACCTCCACCGGACCCGGCAGCGGCGGTGCGGGCGTCTTCCCGCTCTACGTCCAGACCCCCGTCGAGTTCGCCCCCGGCGGGGGAGTCTTCACGGCAGCCACCAAGGTCAACGGCGAGGACGCGTTCGTCGTCGAGTTCCGCAACGCCAAACTCTGGGCCTACCCGACGCGGTCCGAGTACACGGAGCCGGTCAACTATTCGGCCACGCTCACCCGCTCCGGCACCGTGATCTTCGGGTACGGCGACGGCATCGGGACCAACGACCCGGTGACCGCCGGCGCCCACGCCACCACCGGCATCCAGGGTTGGGCCGGCGTCGACGGCATCCGGTTCTCCGACAGCGCCCCGGTGCTGCACGACGGGATGATCGTCTCCTACGACATGCCCGACTTCGGGTATCTCGACGCGACCGTCGTCGACCAGAACGACGGGCTGCCGGTGGCCGGGGCCAAGGTCTCGTTCACGAACAAGAATGGGCTCGTCGAGACCGTCACGACCAACGGGACGGGCATCGTGCACCGCCAGCTTCCGGTCGGCGACTACACCATGACGGTCGACACGCCGAACTACACGACCGCGGCATACCCCTTCACCCTCGACAAGCTCTACGCGAAGGCCAAGATCGACGCACGTCTGACCACGGGCGTCGCCGGGCTGAAGGCCGACGGCCTCGACGCGGTGCTGGGCACCGACCAGAAGGGCGTCGGCACGCTCACGCTGACCAACACCGGCTCGGCAGCCCTGACGTACGACCTGGGCGAGGCCGCGCGCCACCCCGAGCTCGACGCCGCCGGCGCCACCACGCGCACCGCGAAGGGTGCGGCCAGCACGATCGACCTCACTGCCTGGAAGACCGGCGCGAGCGGCATGAAGCCGTCGAACGCCGACGGCAAGGCTGCGACGGCGAAGGCCGCGGAAGCACAGGCGGCCGGCAAGGTCGGCGTGACCTCCGGCGGAGACGTCATCACCCGGATCGCCATCCCGGGCACGATCCAGGAGAAGGAGCCCTCCGGCGTCGGGTACGACGGCGACGTCTGGGTCCACGACTACAACGCGCGGACCAACACCGCCTACACGGTGACGGGCAAGCCGACCGGCAAGGTCTTCGACGCGTCGTGGAACCCCGGGTACCGGGCGTTCGACATGGCGCTCGACACCAAGACCGGTGACATGTGCCAGATGGAGGACAGCCCGGCCAGCTACATCCACTGCTTCGACCGGGAAACCGGGAAGGAGACCCGGCAGATCAAGGGTGACTGGTCCACGCTGCAGCTGACCGGACTCGCCTACAACCCGATCCAGGACGTGTTCTACGTCGGCGGCCGGGCGAACGGCATGATCGGCACCGTCGCCGGGACGTCGCACGACAACGCGGGTGCGCTGCTGTCGTTCTGCGCCCCGCCGCTGCCCGAGGTGATGGGCCTGGCCTACAACCAGACGTCCGACACCATCTGGTACACCGACCTCACCTCGAACAGGGCCACCCGCCTGCTGCAGGTCGACCCCGACGACTGCTCGCTCGTCAACGCGTGGTGGTTCCCGGGCCAGAAGGCGGGCCAGGGCGGCGGCCTCGAGACCGACTCGACCGGCGCGCTGTGGGCGGCGGACCAGGTCGCCGATGACGTCGTGCTGGTCGACGTCGAGGACGACCTGCTCACCGACCTGCCGTGGCTGTCGCTCTCCTCGACCGGCGGCACCCTTGCCCCGGGTCAGTCGACGACCGTCAAGGTGTCGATCTCCTCGAAGGACGCCAAGCCAGGCGTCCTCGGCGCGAACATCGTGGTCCGGTCCGACTCCGGACGCCAGTCCAAGACCTACGTTCCCGTGACGCTCACGACCACGAAGTACCAGGTCGGCGTCAACGCCGGCGGCTCAAAGTTCACCGACGGCTCCGGCTACACCTGGTCCGGCGACCAGGCCGCCGGCAAGAAGGCGTGGGGCTACGAGGGGAAGACGAAGGTCACCTTCACGAAGGCCGGGATCGAGCGTACGACGGACGACGCGCTGTTCCAGTCGCAGCGCACCACGCCGGACAAGCAGTTGTTCTACCGCTTCCCCGACGCGCCCAAGGGCACCTACGCGATCGATCTCGGGTTTGCCGAGATCGAGAACGTGGCCAAGGGCAAGCGGGTGTTCGACGTCCTCGTGGACGGAACGCTGACGGAGTACGCGTACGACCCGGCCGCGGCCGTGGGGCCGAACGCCGCCGATTGGCGCACCGCCGTCGTGAAGCACGAGGGCGGTCCGCTGACCGTGGAGCTGCGGGGCTCGAAGGGCCTACGGGCCCCGACCATTGCCGCGCTGCGGGTGACGCTCGACCCGCGCGCAGACACGGCGGAGCCGGAGCCCCAGCCCGAGCAGCCGGAGCCGGGCCCCGTGCCGGTGGCCCCCGCGGGTCGCTCGTACTCGATGAAGGTGACCGACGGGCTCTACCGCCAGGGCACGGAGGAGTCCGGGTGGCACGGCGATGACGTCTGCGGCGTGCTGTGGTTCGACTCCAGCTTCCTGTTCCCGTTCTACGACACGGCCTGGGACGGCGTGTGCGTGACGACGAACGGCCAGCTGATCTTCGACCAGGCCAGCGCCGTGGGAGGCAACACGGAACTGCCGTCGCCATACACGTTCGACGCGATCTATCCGCTCTGGGATGACCTGCTCGTCGACGACCAGGCGGGCATCTACTTCGGCACCACCGAGGTGGACGGCCTGGCGGCTGAGGTGATCGAGTGGCGCAACGCCACCTTCTACGACGACCGGACGGCTCGGGTGAGCTTCTCGGTCACCCTGATCGCGGACGGACGGATCCAGATCGGGTACGCCGACGGCGTCGGCGGCGACAACCCCCTCACCAAGGGGTCGTCGGCGACCGTCGGCCTGGAGAGCCTGACGCGCAACCCCGCGAGCCAGTACTCCTTCAACCAGCCCATCCTGAAGGCCGGCCTGGGGCTGGACTACACCCTCCCGGCCGCGGGCACGATCGAGGGCACCGTCACCGACAAGAACGACGGCAAGCCGATCGCGGGCGCGATCGTCACGCTCAAGGGGCCGAGCGGTGAACGGGTCATCACGACCGACGTGAAGGGCCGGTGGAAGGCCCAGGCGTTGGTCGGCGAGAACACCGTGCAGGTCGAGGTGCCGAACTACGTCACCGCCAGCCACCCCGTGACCATCGCCAAGAAGGATCAGGCCGAGGTCGTCGACACGGCGTTGACCACGGGCATCGCCACCGTCACCGCAGGTGACCTCGACTGGCTCCTCGACAAGGACCAGAAGGCGACGGCCGACGTGACCGTGACCAACACCGGCTCCGCCCCGCTCGAGGTGCGGCTCAGCGAACAGGAACGCACCAGCGACGGCGGGCACGAGGCCGCCGACCTTCCGTGGCTGACCCTCACGGGCGCGGCCGCAACCGGCACGGTCACGCTCGCGGTCGGCGCGTCCACCACGGTCACGGCGACGGCCGACAACGCCGCCGTCGAGCCCGGCGTGCTCGTCGGGGACGTGCTCGTGGCGTCGAACGCCGGCAAGGGCGAGGCCCAGCTCAAGCCGGTCCGCCTGGCCACCTCGGCCTACTGGAAGGGCGTCGACGTGGGCGGGTCCGGACACGTCGGTGCCGACGGTTTCTTCTGGTCGCCCGACCAGCAACTCGGCTCGCGGCCGTGGGGCTACGTCGGCGGCAAGGCGCGTTCCACCAAGGCCGACATCGCCGGCACGAAGGACGACGCGCTGCTCCGCACCCAGCGAACCGGCGAGACGTTCAGCTACGTGTTCAAGAACGCCCCCGCCGGGACGTACCGGATCGGCCTCGACTTCGCGGAGATCGAGAAGGTCAAGGTTGGCAAGCGTGCCTTCGATGTTCTCGCCGACGGCAAGGTCGTGCTCTACGACCACGACGTGCAGGCGAAGGTGGGTGCGCTGACCGCGGACCTGAACACGGTCACCGTTGAGCACGCCGGCGGCGATCTGAAGATCGAGCTTCGCCGCGAAAAGGGCGAGGGCGACCCGATCCTCAACGCCCTGAAGGTCCAGCAGGACCCGCGCCTGTGAGCTAGCCAACCGATCGGCCAACAGTGGTCAGAGCCTCCACGGAAAGGATCGCCGTGGAGGCTCTGACCACGACTACCGAGTTCGCGGCTTCGGACCGTACTCACGCTGGCCCTGCCGCACCGGGAAGCCCCGACACGGCCCTCCGCCGCGCGGGTCGAACGGTCCACGAACGGGGTTCCCGGCGAGGTGACGGTTCTCGCCGCGTGCACGGCCGCGCGGCACCGCGCAGCGCCAGTGTCATCACGGTGGCGTCGACTACAGGGGCGCGCAATAGGGCGCGCGGCGGCTGTCTGCTTCGCACAGCCGTCGAGAGCGCCGTCCCGATTCATGGGGGACCATCGAAAAGAGGCCATTCTCTATTTCGAGGCCCGTAGATGAATGGGGTTTCCCCTGCTGGCATCGATGATGGTGACCCTCTTGAAAAGTGTCGATGTTCGCGCGCGCCGCGCCCGTTGTCCTCCACTTCGGACAAACAGCTCCGCACCACCTGGTCACGCAGCGCCACGAACCGTTACCCGGAAAGGTTCATTGACAAGCTGGGAGACCCCTGAAAGGGTCTCGCGTACAAGGAAATTCATCCTATGTTTTTGGGTCTGACCATCTCGGGGAGATCAGGCGATGCGGAAGAAACCTCTTGCACTGACACTTGGCATGTCATTGCTCCTGTCCATGGGTGTCCCGTCCAACGCGTCCGCGACCAGCGTCGGCGAGGAGCCCTTCCAGCCGAGCGCCACCTACGACCTGTCGGTGACCGACGCCGAGCGCGACGCGATCCACGCGGAAGTCGAGGCGTTGGCTGGACGCGTCAACAGCGCGCGGGCGGGGGACGGCACCTACGACCCGCTCAGTCTGATCGGGGCGATGCTGGATGGCTCGAGCTACGACTCCATCTCCCGAGGCGGCACGGCCGCGACGGCGTACCCCTTCCCGGTCAGCAACACCGAAGCCAACCAGAACGAGTACGACCGCAAGGTCGCCAAGCTCGCCTGGGTGGTCAAGCTGGCCACCGACCTGGGTTTCCCGGTGGTCGTCCAACGCCAGCCCGACAAGTATGTCTACGCCGAGATCGGTGACCCGGACGCCCCGGAGATGGTCATGGCGTTGAGCCATCTCGACTCGCCGACGGCTTCCGTTTCGCCTGCACAGCTGGCGCGCTGGCGGGACGCCGATGGCAACCTCGGCACTCCTGGTGCGTACCACTCGCCTTATGTCCAGGACGGCTGGGTCTACGGGGCGGGCCTGCAGGACGACAGCGGCCCGACGCTGGCGACGCTGCTCGCGGCCAAGGCGCTGCTCGAGGCGGGGTTGCCCCTCGACCGACGCATCCGCATCGTCATGGGAATCTACGAAGACGGCGGCCCCGGCACGCCCTCGACGACGAACACCGCCACCTTCCAGTCCATCCCGTACAACTCGAACCCGAGCTTCTACGACAACTGGGCCTACAAGAACCTCAACCGCGAGGAGACCCCGATCGCGGGCTACACCTCCGACTCGCGGTTCCCGGTCATCGTCGGCAACTCCGGATCGGTGACCCCGTCGGTGTCGATGAGCTTGTCCGCGGACAGCACCAAGGCCTTCCGGCTGACGGATGCCACAGCCGGCGTCACCCTGCGCGAAGGCGACCCGACGCTCAAGGACATCGCCTACGGCAGCACCACGCAGATCGCCTCGCGGGCCACCTTCACCCTCGACCTGGCGGGGGCCGGCTCCGCCGAGCGCGACCGATTCGTCTCGGCGATCACCGCTGCCGCGACCACGAAGGGTTGGCTCCCGGCTGCTCCCCGCACCACGCCCAAGGTGCAGACCAGGATCACCGGCGACTCGCTCACGCTGGAGATCAACACCGATGTGGCGATGGAGATGCCGACCCCGCAGTACGGCAAGAATGCCATCGTGTGGGGAATGTTCCTCCTCTCCAAGGGACTCGGCGCATTGGGAACCACGGCCGCCGACATGCAATTGAAGAAGGCCGCCGACGGAATAGCCGACCTGTTCTTCCGCGACGGTGTCGAAGGCGAAGCCTATATCGGCAAGTACATGGGCATCCCGGCGAGCCTGCTGCGCAACCCGAGCAACGGCACGCCGAACCTGACCTTTGCCCTCATGGGAGGCATCAATTCGGAGACCCCGACGAGCTTTTACACGGACGCCTCCGGCAACCTGAGCATGCCGATGTTTGTGCGCAGCATGCACGTCACCGCGGCCGACTCCGGCCAGGCAACGGCGGCGGTCACGGCCGCCTTCCAGGCGAAGGGGTTCACCATCGGCAACCTCGGCTCGCCCGTCGGCGCCGGGTTGTACGTCACTCACGACAACCCGCTGACGGCTCTGCAGTTCGGGAGCTACCAAGCCTCGGTCGACCGCAACCCGGAGGAGTTCGCGGATCCGTATTCCCTCCGGGACGTGGTCTATCCGCAGGGCACGACCGGCGGCACCCTGGCCAGCAGCTTCCGCAACAAGATGACCGCCTTCGGCGCAGTCATCCCGGGTAACGAGCGCTGGTGGCACACCGCCAACGAGCGCATGAAGGTCGACTCGGCAGTGCAGATGACCAAGATCATGGCCGATGGCATGCTGGAAATGGCCCGGTACTCCGGGCCCGCCGGTGCCAAGTTCATGTCGGCAAGCATCCCTGGGCTGAACGCCGACCGGGCGGACCTCGACCTGCTCGACGTCACGATCGGAACCTTCAAGGACGCGTCGGCCGCTGTCGGCACGAGCAAGTTGGGCAACCAGGCCCTGCTCGGCGCCACCTCGTTCAACATCCCGATGTGGAACGGGCGCGGCAACTCGGCCCCGTCGGCGTCAGCTTTCGCACTGGGGCACGCCCCGGGAGGGGTCTACCTTTCCCTGACCGACACCGAGTACCTGAACAACACGTACGTGGCGCCGATGCGTCTGGAGTTCAAGGTGGAGCGCCCCGACCACATGTCGGACGCGGCTTGGGCGAAGTTCGTCGCCGGCGGGTACGGCGACTTCCAGTTCAACATTCTCGTCGGCGACGCGGTTGTGCGGCTGGCCGTTCCCGCGGGGCAGAGTGCGGACAAGTACTTCTCCTCGCGCATCTCGGCCAACAACCCCGACGCCATTTACCTGTCGGTCAACCTCGCGATCACCGATGCCCCGTACACCGGGGTGCAGGGCATCCTGGCGGATTCCAAGACGGACCTGTACACGGTCAATCCGACGTACCTGGCTTCGAACCCTGATCCGTTCCCCGGGCGCGGGGCCGTCGAACAACGGGGCTTCTTCACCTTCGGTGATGGGCAGAAGAACGCGGAGTTCTCTTCGCCCGACGCGGTCTACGTGACAGTCGCCAACGCGGTCGTCGATGCGAAGCCGTCGGCGGTGGTGAAGAAGCTGAAGGGCAACAAGAACGAGTTGACCGTGACGGTGAAGCAGACGCACGTCGACGGCAGCGAGTCTCCGGTGACGGCCACGTTCACCATCGACAACAACGCTGCTGGCACTTACACCGTCGGCGATTACAAGGTGTACGTCGAAACCAAGGGCAACACCCAGGTGCGGTCGATCTCCATCGTGTGACGCCTGTGAAACGGAAGTCCTGCACCGCGCACGAGAAAGCGTGCGCGGTGCAGGGCCCCGGCAAGGGCCGCGCTTCCTGCGCAGCCGGAGGCCGCGCTTGTGTCACCGTTCGCAGTGGACTTCTTCGCGTACTCGCTCAGATCGGTCAACGGCGCACCCGATAGCGCAGGTGAAGCACCCGGTTGCCCTGAATCACCACGTCAGGATCCTCCAACAGGTGCTGCGCGTCGACCGACCCGAAGTAGCGCTTGCCGGACCCGAACACGACGGGTACGACGTCCATGCGCACCTCGTCGATCAGGCCCGCGGCAAGCACCTGGCCACCGACGTCGCCAGCGGCGACCTCGACCAGGCGGTCACCCGCAAGCTCCTGCGCCTTGGCCACGGCCGCCTCGACGCCGTCGACGAAGTGAAACGGCGCCTCGGAGTCCCAGCCCTCGGGCTCCGGCCGGTGCGTCACAACGACCACGTGGTCGATCCCGCCCGGAGGCTTCCCGTCCCAGCCGTCCGTCATGTCGAAGACGTGACGGCCGACGATTGTCACCCCGATCTGGTCCCAGTACGGCCGGGTGTAGTCGTAGGACGTCTGCGACACCTTCACCTCGCCGCTCTCGTCCAACGGGACGTCACCGCTGGACAACCAGTCGAACAGCGGTCCGGGCTGGTCATTCTCGTCCGCGACGAAGCCGTCCACCGACACCGAGCTGTACATGACCACCTTGCCCACGGGGCTCTCTCCTCTGCTTTGCGATGCCCTTAAATTAGCGTGTGGTGAGCTGTCGCCCTTGTACGAAATCAATCCGCCGGCAGCGGCCAGCCGTCCATCGCGTGGCCGGGATGTTCGCGCAGGACCCGCCGCCGGACTTCGATGTACCGGGACGGTGTGAGGCCGATGATGGCGGTAGAGACGGAGCGACCGCCCCGTCGGTCAGCCGTTGGGGCGTGACTCGATCGCCTGCAGCGACCACTTGTTGCCGTCAGGATCCCCGAAGTAGACGAAGCTACCCCACGGCTGCACCTCGACCTCGCTGGCATCGACGCCGGCGTCGAGCAGCTGCCGGCGCGCTGTTTCGGCGTCGGCGACCACAACCTGGATTTCCTGCGTGCCGGGAGTCTTGTCGGTGATGCCCTGGCCGATCACGATGGAGCAGGCCGAGCCGGGTGGTGTCAGCTGCACGAAGCGCAGACCCTCGTGCACCGTGTGATCGTGGTCGGCGTTGAAGCCCACCTTCTGGTAGAACGCCTTGGCCCGGTCGACATCGGTCACCGGAACGGGGATGAGTTCGATTTTCCAGTCCATGGTGCCACCGTATGACGCGGGTACGACCTTCGGGCCCACCGCACCATCCGCGGCGGATGAGGCGTTATTCCTCGCCACGGCGAGCGAGAAATCAGGCCTGCCGCCAAACCCGGAACGTCTGCTGAAGCCGCCACGTGCCGTCGGGCTGCTGTGCCTCGTTGCGCCAGCGGAACTCGTTGGTCTCGATGTGGGAGAAGGTCCAGCGCAGGTCGCCGCCGTCGAGCACGATCTGTTCGCCGATGCGAGATGCCAGGAAGGTGTGCGTCCGGCGCCGGCCCGGTCCCACCCACGTCGAGCGCCAGACACCCGCACCGGCTGCTGGATCGGGAAATCGCACGCTGACGCCATGTTCGACGCCGGGCAGGATCCAGACATCGGTGGTCGCCCACCCACCCAACGCATACCCGAAGTGCCACTCGCCTCGTCGATCAACCGAGGACCCGTCGGGGTTGTACTCGGTGCAGTCCAGCGCCCAGGACCCGGCGAACTGTCCGAACAGGCTGAGGTCGGCCCCATCGGCAGGCCCGTCCGCGAGGAAGGCCGCAGCGACGGCAACGGATGGATTGGTCACCATGCCCAGAACCTTAGCCAGACCGTGGGCAGCAAGGTCCGTTCATACGCGCGCGCATCGGCGCGGCCCGTACCGACCGCAGGGCAAGCCGCCGGAGCGTGACGGTCGCAAACGAGCCGCAATGCACGATCAGCGGCAGATGTACGCACGGACTTCTGCGACCGCGTCGGCAAGTGCTTGCACTCCGTCTGCGATGGCGCGTTCGGTGAGGTTGGCGTAGCCGAAGATCAGCCCGCCGGGTCCGGCAGGGCTCAGTCGGTACCGGGAGACGCCTTGCACGACCAGTCCGTGCCGGGCGGCGGCGGCCACGACCGCGGCCTCGTCGAGGTCGTGCGGGAGCCAGGTTACGACGTGTTGGCCCGCCGCGACACCGACCGGTTCCAGGTCGGGCAGCCGTGTGCGCAGCGCGGCCAGGAGTGCGTCGCGGCGGCGGCGGTAGACCGGGCGCATGCGCCGCAGGTGCCGGTCGAATTCGCCGCGGGTGAGGAAATCGGCGAAGGTCAGTTGGTCGATGACGGGGGAGCCACGGTCGGCCAGTACCTTGGCCGCCGTGATCTCGTCGACCAGGTGTGACGGCGCCAGCAGCCAGCCGAGGCGCAGCCCTGGTGCCAGGGTCTTGCTCGCGGTGCCGCAGTACACGACGGTGTCGGGCGCCAGCCCCTGCATGGCACCGACGGGCGAGCGGTCGTAGCGGTACTCCGCGTCGTAGTCGTCCTCGATCACCACGGCGCGGCGACGCTGCGCCCAGCCGATCACCCGGGCGCGCGAGGTGGCCGACAGGACCCCACCGGTGGGCCACTGGTGCGAGGGCGTCAGCACGACGGCGTCCGCTTCGGTCTGTTCGAGCTCCTCGACGAGAATGCCGTCCGGCCCGACCGGGACGCCGATCACCTCCAGGCCGGCGGCGGCCGCGACGGGGCGGACGTCGTCGTCCGCGGATGGGTCCTCGACGGCCAGCCGGCGGGCGCCGCGCGCCGCCAGCACCTGGAGCAGCAGCGCGACGCCCTGACCGTAGCCACTGCAGATCACGACGTTCTCCGGGTGGGCCGACGTGCCGCGGACCCGGTTGAGGTAATCGGTCAGGGCTGCATGCAGTTCGGGCACGCCGCGCCCGTCGAGGTAGGCGAAGCGCTCGTTCGGCGTGGTGGTGAGGACCGTTCTCACCGAACGCAGCCAGGCGGAACGGGGGAACGACGACACGTCGGTACGGCCGTACCCGAAGTCGATCCGGGCCGCCGGCCGATCCCCGCCGCGGCGATCCACCGGCGTCGGAACCGGCTCGACCGCGACCCGGGTGTAGCCGCCCGCCCGACTGGTGAGGTAGCCCTCGGCGACGAGTTGCTGGTAGGCCTCGACCACGACGCCGCGTGACACTCCCAGATCCGCTGCGATGGTGCGAGTGGGTGGCAGGGACGTCCCAAGACGCAACCGGCCGGCCCGGATGCTGCCGCGGATCGAGGCGGCGATCTGCCGGTGCAGCGGTTCGGCCGCGGACCGGTCGACATCGATGAGCAGGTCCTCGGCCGTGCTCGAATTGGTCCTGCTACGGCCCATGTAATCGGACCTTACCGGGTGTACCGATTTCCGTCAGGCTCAGACGCATGACGACAGCAACCAACTCTCGCTTCGACGGCCACCTCCTCACCCCGGGCGACCCGGGTTACGACGAGGCCCGCACCGTCTGGAACGCCATGATCGACCGACGCCCGCGGATGATCGTGCGGGCCGCGAGCGTCACCGACGTGGTGACCGCGGTGCGCCTGGCCCGCGAACTCGACCTGGAGATCGGGGTGCGCTGCGGCGGGCACAACGTGGCCGGCCTCGCCGTCCCCGCGAACGGCCTGATGATCGACCTGACCCCGTTGAACGGCGTTCGGGTCGACCCGAACCGGCGGCGCGCCCGGGTCCAGGGCGGCGCGCTGCTCGGCGCACTCGACCGGGCGTCGCAGCCATACGGCCTCGCCACGACCGCGGGTAACGTCTCGCACACCGGGGTCGGCGGCCTGACCCTCGGCGGCGGCATGGGCTGGCTCGCCCGCCAACATGGATTGGCCTGCGACAACGTCGTCTCCTACACGATGGTCACCGCCGACGGGGAGGTTGTGACCGCGAGCCGAACCGAGAACCCCGACCTCTACTGGGGCCTGCGCGGCGGGGGCGGCAACTTCGGCATCGTCACCACCTTCGACTTCCAACTGCACCACACCGGAACGCAGACCCTGGTCGCCGAGTTCGACTTCCGTGCCGAGGACGCCGTGCCGGTGCTCGAAGGCTGGCGGGACCTCAACGCCGTCGCGCCGCGGCAGGCGACCTTCACCGCAGATGTCCACAGCACGGCCAGCGGCCCTATCGCCACCGTCGGGTTCGTATGGGTCGGCGACCCTGCACAGGGTCAGCGGTTGCTGCCGGTGTTGCGCGCGCTCGGGCGCCCGGTCGCCGAGCGGGTCACCACCCCGTCATACCTCGAACTTCAGCACCGCGACGACACCACCGGCGGCCACGCCTACCGCCGGTACTCCAGCGCGCACTACCTGCGGCAGTTCCCCACCGCCGCGATCGAGGCCTTCCTGCTGCGCGGCGCGTCGGACCTGCACGCCGGCACTGACCTGCCCGGCGTCGGCCTGCAGGCGCACGGCGGCGCCATCGCCGATGTCGCGGACGCCGACGCCGCGTTCAGCCACCGCGGCACCACGTTCGAGTACGGCGCCGGCTCCCGCTGGACCGAGCCATCCGAAGACGACAGTCGGATGGCAGCGGCTCGCAGTGCCGGAGCTGCGCTCGAGCCGTACGCGGACGGCGTCTATGTCAACTCGCTCGCCGCGGACGAGGGGCAACGCGGCCTACGCCGTGCGTACCCGGCCGCCAAGCTCGCCAGGCTCACCGCCCTCAAGACCATTTGGGACCCGCACAACGTCTTCCACCTCAACCACAACATCCGGCCCAGCCACGCCTGAGCCGACAGCCGGGATTGCCGACAGATCGAGAGGATGCTCATGACCCTCCGCCGCCCCCACCGGCCGTCCTTGGGACACGCCCACCATCCGGAGATGGTGTCCCACGATATGGAGATTGCTGCGTGAGGATCAGCTGTCCGAGTTCCTGGGTGCATCGGGTGAGCGCGACGTAGAGGCCGTTCCAGCCGCGCGGCTCAGCGGCGATGCCGTGGGGGTCGACGAGTAGCGTCGCGTCCCATTCCAGTCCCTTGGACTGGGTTGCGGTGAGCACTGGCACCTCACTCGGCACGGCCAGGAGTTCGGCGATGCGGTCGGCGGGGGCGATGACGCCGACCGTGCCGCCATGCCACCGTTGCTGTAGCTGTCGCACAGCTTGGGCGGCGGCGTCGGCAAGCTCGGCGGGTGCGATCGTGAGTTCCCAGGGTGCGATGCCGGAGGAGCGTACCGCCCGGGGCGGCGTGTTGTGGCTGCCAGCTCTCTTCAAGACCGGTGCGGTGAGATCCATAACCTCACGCGGGGTCCGGTAGCAGATGGTCAGTTCCGCGGCGGTCCAGCGGTCCCCGAAAACAGCCTGCACCGCTTGTGCCCAGCTGGTGTGCCGGTGCGCTGCCTCCGCCTGGTCGATGTCGCCGACGGCGGTGATGGATCGGCTGGGACAGCGCCGTAGGACCATGTGCCACTGCATCTCGGACAGCTCTTGCGCCTCGTCGATGACGACGTGGCCGTACACCCAGCCGCGCTGCCGGCGAGCGCGGTCGGCGACGAACTCGCCCTGTGGTTGCGGGGCGTCGACCTCGCCGAGTAGGTCGGCGAGGGCGTCGAGCAGGGGAATGTCGCTCGATGCCCATGGGGCGGGCTCAGCCGAGACGGCGGTGATCTCCTCCGGGGACAGTCGCGGGGCGAAGCGGGCCAGCAGGGTGGGGGCGGTCAGGAGGTCACCCAGCAGGGTTTCGGCGTCGAGGGTGGGCCACCATGCCTCGATGAACCGGGCGATGGTGGCGTTCTCGGCGATCCGATCACGGAGGTGTTCTATCTCCTCCTCGGAGAGCAACCCGTCGATGTCGCTGCCGGTGGACGTCCCGCCGGGGTGGTGGTCATGCCGCATGCTCCTGTCGACGCGGGCGAGGATGTCCTCGAAGCCCTCCTCCATCTCGTTCATCAGCGCCTCGCGCTGCTCGACGACGACTTCGGCGAGGAGGTGGTGCAACTGCTCGGCGAACGCCGCGCGGGCGCGGTGGTACGGGCGTCCCTGCACCGCCGAGGCGAGGGCCTGCGCCACCGTTGCGGCCGCGATGACGTAGAACTCGCCCTCCCAGCGCAGCTTCAGCTCGCGGGGCCGGGGGAGTAGCGACGTGACGTAGTTTTCGAGCGCGCGCTGCCAGAGGGCGCGGCCCTTGATCTCGGCGAGAAGCCGGCTCTCGTCGCGGCCCACGCTGGTCCCGGTCAGCAGAGTGTCGAAGGTTGCCGAGACGACGGCGGTCTCGCCGAGCGCGGGTAGCACCTGAGCGATGTACTCGAGGAACCGCGGCGAGGGGCCCAGGACCAGGACCGCTTGGTCGGCCATCTGTCGGTGGGCGAACAGCAGGTAGGCGACGCGGTGCAGAGCAACCACGGTCTTTCCGGTGCCGGGACCGCCCTGAACGATCAGTGGACCGGTCGCCTCCGCCCGGATGATCTCGTCCTGTTCGCTTTGCAGAGTGGAGATCGCCGTCGACATGCGGCCGGTGCGCCGCTGGTCGAGGGCGGCAAGTAGCGCGCCTTCACCGACGAGTTCCGCCGTCATCGACCCGGCCAGTGGCTCGTCGTCCACGTCGACGACGGCCGATCCCCTCGTGCGTATGTGACGGCGCCGTGCCTGACCCTGTGGGTCGACAGCCGTCGCTGTGTAGAAGGGCCGAGCTGCGGGAGCGCGCCAATCGACCAGTAGTGGCTCACTGTCCTCGCCGTCGTTGCGGAGACCGACACGACCTACGTGTCGCACGGTGCCATCAAGACCGTCGAGGCGGCCGAAGACCAGCCCTTCTCGTGCTCGCCGCAGCTCGTCGTACTGCTGGCGGAGCATGCGGTGCCGAGCCCGTTCCAACGCGTCCAGGGCCTCTGACGAAAGCTCGACCCGTAGGTGGTCGGCCAGCCTCTCGCGCCGGGCCGTGGCCACGTCGAGAAACGCCTGCTCCTCGGCGACCGCGGATCGGCGCGCGACGCCCTCTGCGGTAGAGGTCGTCGGTTCGCCGTCTGGTGTTACTTCGCTGACGCCAGCAGTGCCGTTGTTCAGAGCAGACCTCCGGCGCATTCGCAAATCCTTGTATTGGTGTCCCCTCGGCCCGGATGAGCCGCAGTGTATTCGGCGGCAAGCATAGAGTTGGTTTCCCTCGTCGGCCAGGAACTCCGCCGGCAGAGATGGGAATCTCAATGCCTTGCAGTTTCTGGTCGCTTGTGGCCTCAACCAATATTGATTTGCTTATTGACAGTCCGGCCCTTAGCTGATCTGCGGGTGCGTTTCGACCAGCCCCACGTCGCCCACGATGCGGATCCACGACGACCGCGGCGCCTGCCGATGAGTGGGCGGTGCGGCCGCGGAGTCGTCAGTGGACGCGGTGGTCCTGGATTGTGATACGCGGGCCGAATCGGGGTTTGCGGAATCCGCTGGCGCCGATGAGCCGCACGATCCGCTGCCGGTGCCCACGCCACGGCTCGAGCAGCTCGAGCATGCCGTCATCGTCGACGGGGCTGCCGGTGAGCGCCCAGCCGACCTCCTTTGCGAGGTTGTAGTCGCCGACGCTCACCGAATCCGGATCGCCGTGGGACCGCTGGGTGGTTTCGGCCGCTGTCCACACGCCGACGCCGGGGATGCTGCGCAGACCGGCGCCGACGCGCTCGTCGCCGGCGTCGAGACCTGCCAGACGATCCACGGAGGCGGCCACTCTGCTCGCGGCGATGACTGTGCGGGACTGTGACGGCTGTACACCGGCCCGGTGCCAGGCCCAGGCTGGAATGAGGCTCCACTCCTGCGCGCTCGGCGGGACTCGCAGACTGTGCGGCGCCGGTCCCGGCGCGGCAGAGCCGTAGCGGACGACCAGGTGGCGCCAGGAATGGTGCGCCTGCCGCCCGGTCGTCTTCTGCTCGAAAATGGCAGCGACGAGCGCGGAGAACACGAGTCCAGTTCGAGTGAGGTGCAGGCCGGAACACCGGCGGCGTACCTCGGCGAGCCGCGCGTGACCGGAGAGGTCGAGTCCGCTCCAGTCGTCGCGCGCGCCAAGCAGATCCGGCACGGACGTTCTCGCCCACTCGGCGCCGTCTCCCCACGCCCGGATCCGGAACGCACCCCGATCCGCACCCGCCCCCATCTGGACGTGCAGCGTCGCGGGGCCGTCGGGGGTGCGCACCGCGCGCCAGAACCCATCCGGCGTTGAGAGGAACGTGGGATCGCCGTCACCGGAGAAGAGCGGCCGCACCGTCGCCCGCAGGTCCACCTCGTGGCGAGGTCGGTACACGTCCTCACGGACGAACTCGGGGTCCGCGTCGAGGGGCATGATGTGAGCGTTTGTTCAGCGAGGGGGGCTCAGCCGAGGTCGCGTTCGAACGCGGTGAGCTGCTCGTCGTCCCGGCCTCCCGCGGGTTCGTGCTTGGGGTACGCGCCGGAGCCGGGACGGATCTTGTCGATGAGGTCGGTGTACTCCGGGTGGCGGGCAATGAACTCACCCACGACCGGGCAGATGATAGTGATTTTCTTCCCGCTCTCGCGGATCTCGTTCAGGACGCGAGAGACGAGTTCCGTGGCTACCCGATGGTTGCGATAGGCGGGATCGACCCAGGTCGCCAGCAGAACGACACGGCCGCCCACGAACCGGTACGGCAGCTCCGCGATCGCTTCGGCACCGAGGGTGGCGATCCAGCGCCCGTGCTCCGCGTCGTTGATGACATCGAGCTCCCAGCTGGACTCCACGTCGCTGAGACCTGACTTGTCCAAAGCGGCGATGATCGCCGCGTTGTTCGCTTCACGGGCGGCCGCCTCGGCCTCGAGATTGATCGTCATCGTCACACTTTCTGCCGGAGAGCTGACAGGTGGGTTCAGGACCGGTGTGGACCCTTTGGTCACTCCCGGGTGCGCAGGGTCGATGAGGTCGGCGTACTCGGGGTTGTGCTCGATGAAGGTGCGCACGATCGGGCACAGGATGGTGACGGTCTTGCCTTGCGCGCGTACGTCGTCCAGGACGCGTCGGATCAGTTCGGAGGCGATGCCCTGTTTGCGGAACTCGGGGTACACCAAGGCGCCCAGCAGCACGAGTCGGTTGTCTCCGGCGACGTTGTAGGTCAGTCCGGCGATCGTGCGGTCGCCGACGATGGCGTCGTAGATGCCGGTTTTCTCGTCGTTGACGAGGGCGAACTCGAGTGCGGGGGCATGGGGATCATCGAGCGCCTCGTCGATGAGGACGGCCTGGTCCTGACTGAGGGTGTCTTTTTCGTCGGGGTGTCCGGCCTCGTCGGGGTACTCGGAGGCGTAGCGGGTCGGCTCGGCTGGGCCGGTCATGGGGTGTCCCTTCGTTGTTGGTCATCAGATCGGTCCCGGGTCGCGGCGATAGTCGTGCTCGTCCGGCGGCATGTCGTCGACAGAGGATTACTCACCGTGCTGGCTGTTCTCGACCGTGTCGGTGTGCGCGTTGCGCGCGGCGATGGCGGTGAACAGGGTGGCGATGAGGGCGAGCGCACCGTAGCCGAGCGCGATCTGCGGCAGCGAGAAGGTGTGGGAAAGTCGGCCGGCGACGAGGGCCGGGATCGTCGCGCCGCTGTAGCAGAGTAGGTAGATCACGCTGAGGGTCGGTGCCCGGTCGGCCAGGGTGCTTCCGTGCAGCAGACCGCGAGTGGCGGCGCTGATGGCGATCCCTTGAGCGGCGCCGGCGACGATCGTTGCGGCGATGAACAACGCCAGTGTGCCGGTGGCGATCGCTGTGATGATGCCGATCATTCCGGCCAGGAAGGCGATCATGCCGAGACGTTGGGCTGCCGTTGTGGTGAACCGGCCGCCGAGGGGAGCGCCGAGAACGCTGGGACCCATGTAGGCGGCGAACACCAGTCCGACGATGAGCGGGCTGCTGGTGTGGAGCTGATCCTCGACCAGCGCAGGCACGAACGCCTGGTAGAAGGCCCCGGCCGCCCAGGTGGCCAGGAACACCGCCGCCGCAACGGGTAGCAGATGCCTGACCCGGGCCGGCACGTAGACCCGGGGTCGCAGCGATCGCCAGGCACCCGGCGTCCGAGTCACGGTCTCCGGGCTGACGGCGATGAGACCGACAGACAGCAGGAGAAGGCCGATGACCACCAGGAAGATGAGGTCGCGTGGCCACGGCCCGAACTGAACCAGGGCGCCGGAGGCGATGGCGCCGACGGCGAGGCCAAGCATGACCGTCTGGCTGGAGGCGACAGAGGCCAACCACGCGGGCCTGACGGGTGCGGCGTCGACGATGTACGCAGTGAGGCTGCTACTGGCCAGCCCGGCACCAAGGCCCATCAGGAGCCGGCCGGTGATCAGGATGCCGATGTCGTGCACGTTCAACAGCAGCGCACAGCCCAGGAGGAGCAGGACGAGGCTGGCGATCGAGGTGGGCCGTCGGCCCAGATGATTGGACAGTCGCCCCAGCACCAGCAGGGTGGTCAGAGTGGCGGCGGAGTACGCGACGACGGTCATCGAGATGCCGGCGTTGGTGAACCCGTCCTCGGCACGATAGATGTTGAACAGCGGGATCGTCGACCCCACAGCGGCAAAAGCGGCCACCAGGGAGACCACCGCAGATATGAAGGTCAGCCGGAGCGTTCTGCCCCGGCCGGCCACGTTGGTCGCTGGTGCCGTGTTGAGCATCGAGCTGCGCATTCCTTCGTCCTGAACTATCCCTTGGCTCCCGTGTGGTCCCTACCCGGGTGCAAAGATGTCTCGCGACCAGGAGCCTCGTTCGACCGGCGTCAGGCGCCCGGAGCGATCGCACAGGCTGAGACGCAGACCCACGTGCCCTCACGCTTCTGGTACACGTCCGTGTACAGAGCTTCCTGCTCCGCGCCGTTTGCGATCATGGTGTATGAGGCGCGGCCGTGGATCAGAGCAACGTCACCGAGGATGCGAATCTTGGCCTCGCGCAGCGCGAGATCCTTGAAAGGGCGCGGCTTGGCGATGTACTCGAGGTACTCGTCGCGGTTGCGGGTGACACCCGGTGTCTGCACGATGAAATCTTCAGCAAGAAACTCACTGAAGCGCTTGGCATCGCTGGCCTGGTCCGCATTGTTGTAGTCGAGGTTGAGCTGCTCGAGGATCGCCAGATCTTCGGCGGCCTGCTTGGTGTCGGTCATTTTCTTTCTCCTTCTGTCTGGTTCGACGTTCGCTGTAGGTCGCCACAACGGTCCGACTGTTTGGTGTCGGTTTGCGCGCAGTCCTACTTCGAGGTCTCGATCTCGCCCGTTGTGCGGTTCATCGACGACGAACGTGAAGCCGCGTCCCGGTCATGTCCGTGCGCCGGCGCTCAGTAGCCCGGGCTTACCACCCCGCGGCCGAGCACCTCGGAAGGTTAGCTTCCCCGGACCCGATAGTCCAACTGATCGCTCGCGGCCGGAACCGTGCGACCCTCGTGGATTATCACCCCGGGCGTCCCACGCAGAACTGATGGGCCGTTGGCACCTGATCGTCCCCAGCTGACCTCGCCCAACATCGGAAGGCAACATGGACCCAACAGTCCGTTACCGCCAAGATGTGCCGTCGTCGTTCACGCATCAGGGCAGCGATCGTCGTCGTTGTGCATGATCGGGGTCGGATCTGCAGGGATCACCGGATCACCGGGTCGACCTGACGCGCGATGCGCTTCAGACACCGGGAGAGGCGTGTTGCTCAGTCCTTGTTTGCGGCGCTCGACGTAGGTCAGCGCATCCGGTTGACCGCGACGAGGTAGAGGGCCCTGTTGGCCATCCTGTCCCCGCCTCGGTTGAATCGGCGCCGGTCGGTGCGGCTCGACGGAATCGAGCCGCCGGTCGCCGTGGCACGCGACTTGCGCTGACCGGTCGAAGGGGTTCGGGGACGACCGGCTCAACCGGCCATGCTCGCGAGCGCGGCACCGGCGCTGCCGAGCAGCCCGACCAGCACGATCCGTCGGAACACCACGGGGTCGATGCGGTGGAACAGTCGGTTTCCCAGCCACCACCCCAGCGGCACTGCGGGGAGCGCCACGAGGGAGAGCCGCACCACATCGGCGTGTACCTGACCGGCCAGCAGGAACCCCGTCAGCCCTATCACACTGGTGCCCAAGAAGGTCGCCGCCAGGGTGGCCCGGAAGGTGCGTTGGTCGTAGCCGAGCGACTGGAACGCGGCGACCAGCGGCGGCCCGTTCGTCCCGGTGGCGGCGGTCAGCACCCCGACGAGGACGCCGATGGCCCCGAGACCGATCCGTCCGGTGCGGATCCGTGCCCTCGACCAGACCAGTGCGGCGCAGCCGAGCACCACGACCGCGATCAGCGCGCTCAACAGCCGCTCCGGCGCGAGCGTGAGAATCAGCAGGCCGGCCGGAAGGCCGAGCAGGGCGGTGGCGTTGAGTGCCGCCGCGACCCGCCACCGGGCGTGGGCGCGTTCCCGGATGGCCGCGGTGACGGTCGAACCGATGCCGGTCAACGCCGACACCACGACGGCGGTGCGCGGGTCGACGGCGGCGGCCAGCAGTGGCACGGTCACCAGCGCGTACCCGAAGCCGCTGACCGCCTGGGCGAAGGCGCCGAGCAGCACGATGCCGAACGCGCTGAGCAGGATCACCACCCGCTGAGACTGACGCACCGGACGGCGGGCGCACAACCGGGCTGCCGGAGATCCCCGACACACGACCAGCGGCCGGCAATGCTCATGAATCTGCCGTTCAGGCCGGACGGCGGCATCGCCGGGTCCCTACTACGCGCGGGAGCAGGTCGGCCGGCTGTGTTGGTGCCTGGGGTCAAGGAGTCACGGGTTGACGTCCGTCGGAGCATCGAGATTGCAGTGGGACGTGCGTTCCCCATCGTCCCCTACAAGGAGAGCGTCGATCTCCAGCCGACCGACGCGTACCGAATGGAGCTGCAGGTGTCGTACGGCCGCGCGGCGGACCACCAGGCGCCCGATTGCCACCGCACCGACGGCGACGGAACCCAGGGCCAGTGCGCCGACGGCCAGGGCGCCGAGACTGACGACGCCGACCGCCGACGCACCCCCGGCAGCCGCGCCGGTGGCGGCGCCGGTGCGCTGGTGCCAACGCGGGACCGGCGAACAGCGCCCACATGTCGTCATGACCTCATCATGGGCCACGGCGATCAGATCTTCTGCTGCTTCTCCGCCGCTGGCCGCGGGTAGCGCGCACGGTAACGCTGGTTGGATCCGGAGACCGGGTTGGGGGCATACGGCACGAGCGATGCCCGACACAGGGCTCGCTGTCGAGCGCGGGTCGCCGCGGGCGCCTACCGCCACGACCAGAAGGAACCTGTTGTACCGCCACTGGCCGAACGAGCAGGTATGGCAGCGCCCGGGCGAGGACGACCAGAGCCGACTAATCGAGGTCGCACCTGAATCGGCGGGGACGCTACGAGGCCGACCAGGGGACGGCCACCCGGATGCAGCCGTCCCCAGGGGTATTGCGGATGCGGAGGGATTGCCGTGAGGTTCAGCGGTTCGGCGCCCCGCCGCCAGAGGCTGACTGGACCCGCTCGAACCGCACCCGGCTCAGCCATCCCGGGAGGTCACTGAGCACGTACAGCTCGCCGTGCACGTCGGTGTCGATCGCGGTTGGCTGGGTGGGGAAGTTGCCGATCGTGGCGGATTCGTAGCCGCCCGTGGGTTTGGGACGCACGGCGAACGCGAGGGTCGAGCAGTAGTCGCTCGCGACGTAGGTCCCCCACGCCTCCGGGGTGGCGGACCCTCGGTACACGACGCCGCCGGTCACCGAGCAGTTCTCCGTAAGGAAATGTTCGTACTCGAAGACCGGGTCGGTGTACCGCACGCCCGACCGGCACTGCTCCGGGTCGAAAACTGGAGTGCCCTCTCGGCAGGACCAGCCCAGGTTCGCCCCACGCTGCCACGGGCGGATGTGGTTGATCTCCTCTACCAGGCCCTGGCCGACATCACCGATCCACAGCGAGCCGTCGACTGGGTCGACGGAGAACCGCCACGGGTTGCGCAGCCCGTAGACCCAGATCTCCGGCCGTGCGCCCGGCACGCGGACGAACGGGTTGTCGAACGGCACGCAGTAGGGCTTCCCCCCGCAGGTGCGGTTGACGTCGATCCGCAAGATCTTGCCGAGCAGGGTGCCGAGGTTCTGACCGGCCTTGAACGGGTCTTTCGTGTGGCCGCCGTCGCCGAGGGACCAGTAGAGGTAGCCGTCGCGGCCGAACGCTACCTGTCCACCGTTGTGGTTGCCGTACTCGGCGTGCTCCTGGGTGAGCAACACCTGTATCCGCTCAGGAGCGCCGATGGGTACTCGCGCCAGGGTCAGCGCGCCGGCTGGGAGGCTCGTGTAGGCCACGTAGAGGATCCCGGTCCGCGCGAAGTTCGGGGCAGGCGTGATGCCGAGGAGGCCGCGCTCGTTGTCCGACGTGTCGATTCGGGCGGTCAGGTCGAGAACCGGCTCGGCCGCCAAGCCGGTGTCGGGGTGGTAGGCGCGGACGGTGCCGTTCTTCTCCGCGATCAGCATCCGGCCGTCCGGCAGCCCGGTGAGCGCGATTGGACGCTGCAGACCGAAAGCCACCTGTTCCGATACCACCGTCAGCTCAGCGAGTGGCACAGGACGGGTGTGGGATGTGCCGGCCGCGGCGGTGCCGGGCACCGGCGCCGGTGGCAACAGAGACACAGACAGGGCCAGAACGAGCAGCCCGGCCAGCATGGTGGCCGGCCGACAACGCCGTCGCGACATGTTCAGCTCCTCGGGCAGGTGGTGTGGAGAACGCAATCTGGGAGCGTTCCCACGTTACATCGATTCTCGCCGATATCCAACCCGTCGATCAGTCGGCAAGGTGTGTGGTTCGCTCGGCGGAGCCACCTCCTGGCCGTACCGAGAGGATGGCCGGACCGAATCCACGCTGATGCTCATCGATGTTGCCAGAGTAGATGCAGGCGTGTTGGAATGGCTCACATCGCCGCAGCGCGGGGGCAACCGTGCTGGGAACGGCCAGCACGGGAGCATCGCAGTGCCGGCAGCGCGCCGCTTTGGCAGACGCTCGCATGCCGCATCGCCGGGCCATCTCTACGACGACGGGCAGGCATCCTCGCCCGCCGTACGTATCGCCCCGGGCACGTGTCTCCGACGGGCTCGACGTCTGACACGCCAGGGGCGTCCGATTCGGTCTGCCAGCGCACCAGAACCGGCGACGAGGTGAGAAGCAATCATGATTTCCCGAGAGAGTTTCGCGGGTTGGTACCGAAACCGCTTCGTGTGGGTGGCGGTGATCCTGCTGGCGGTGTCGGTCGGCACGGTCGTAATTGTCGACCGGGCCGGCCCGGAGGCGGAGCCGGCGGATCTGCAAGGGCAGATCATGACCCGGATGCGCACCACGCTCGAACAGGCGGACCCGGGGGAGCACAACCACGCCGGACACAGTGCCCAGCAGGTGGCCACCGAGGAGGAGAAGCCGGCAGTGATCTGCGGGGTCCGCGTCTACGGCTACGAGCCGGCCGAGGTCACCGCGCTCGCCGACGTGCAGACGGTCTACGGCTTCCACCTCTGCGGGGTCGCCGAGCAGAAGCGCCCCTGGGACGTGGCGGTCAAGCTGGCCGGCCCTGTGATCATGGACATGTCCACTGAGCCTCCCGGCATCCAGGTGGTCGAGGCGACCGCCGACGTCATGTTCGTCGACCGGCTGCGGCAGATGTTCCCGCAGAAGTACGCGGAGCTGGCGGTCAAGGAGGCGCTGACCGACTCGGAAATGGCCGAACAGCGCCGCCGGTACGACGCCGCAGCCGGGCTCTGACCATGCCGGGCGGCCGGGCGGGCCCGTCGTACCCGCACCCACCCGGCTGCCGGATCGAACCTGCGAAACCAGCGGCTGGACGTCTCCATCACCGGGCCCTCCGGTAGCTGCGAACCATCCGCGCACTTCAGTCGTGGTCCAGCCCAGGTGGGTCGGCGTCAGCGGCCAGCGGCCAAGCTGTTGATCCCTAGCTGCCGGCAGTTCCAGTGGTCGGACGTGGACGGTTCTGGGAGCTGCGCTCGACGGCGATTCCGGTCGACTCGATCCACATCCGACAATAAGTAGATCAGCATTGATATTTGAGTTTATGGATGTAACAGTGGGGGTTGGGAGCGTTCCCATACTGATCTCTCGTACCGAAGAACGGAGGATGAACAGTGCGTTCACACAAGTCCGATCAATCCGACGGACGATCCCGGTCAACCGTCCGTCAGTCCCTCCGAGTGCTCGTCCTGCTGTTCGCCATGGTGGCCAGTACGTTGCCCTGGACCGGCGCAGCCCAGGCCCACGGCACCGTCATCAACCCGGCCAGTCGCGCCTACCAGTGCTGGAAGACCTGGGGCAACCAACACACGAACCCGGCCATGCAGCAACAGGACCCCATGTGCTGGCGGGCGTTCCAGGCCAACCCCGACACCATGTGGAACTGGATGAGCCAGTTGCGGGACGGCCTCGCCGGCCAGTACCAAGCCCGCACCCCGGACGGACAGCTGTGCAGCAACGCCCTCTCCAGGAACGACACCGTGAACCAGCCCGGAGCGTGGAAGGCGACCACCGTCAGCCGCAGCTTCACGGTCCAGATGTACGACCAGGCCAGCCACGGTGCTGACTACTTCCGGGTCTACGTCACCAAGCAGGGATTCAACCCGGCCACCCAGCGGGTCGGGTGGGGCAACCTCGACTTGATCACGACGACCGGGCGCTACGCGCCAGCACAGAACATCTCGTTCAACGTCTCGATCTCCGGACGCACCGGAAGCCACGTCCTGTTCGTGGTCTGGAAGGCGTCACACATGGACCAGACCTACATGTGGTGCAGCGACATCAACATCACCTGATCGGCAAAGACCGACAGCGCGGCACCACTTCGGCCCAGGGCGTTGGCGTCCTGGGCCGGAGTGTTCTTCCGGTAGGCCCTACCTGTGGGTGCCGAATAACAGCGGCGCACTGGGCGGACGTATGCCGTTGCTTGTCATTCTTCGCTGAGCAGGGCGGCGGTCGGGAGCCGTCGGATGAGGATCGCCGGGACCAGAGCGGCGAGCACGGCCAGCAGCAGCGCGCCGGCGGTCACGGCCAGCGCCAGGACCGCCGACCGGCCGTCGAGGTGACCGACCAGCAGGGCCACCGATCCGAGGCCCGCCACGTTGCCGAGGACGCAGCCGAGTACACCGACGCCGAGGGCTTCGTAGACGAGCAGCCGGTTGAGTGCGGAGTCCGGCCATCCGACGGCGCGGAGGGTGGCGAACTCGGCCGCCCGTTCCCGCACGTTGAGGTAGAGCACGTCGGCCACGCTGAGCACCCCGAACAGCAGCACCCCACCGACCGCGACCAGGTCCACTCCGCGCACCTGTACGGAGACGGCCTGGCCGAGCAGGGACCCGACCATGCCGTCGCGGAACGCCCAGAGCGCGGCGGCGATCAACGTGACAGCGCCGACGCCGGCGGCGAGGCTGACCGCTCCGGCGAGGGTACGTGCGGGTGCGCGTACCAGGTTGGCCGCCGCGAGGCCGGCGACGGTCCGCCGTGGGGCGGAGCGTCGGGCCGGCGCGGGGGCGGCCTGGAGTGCCTCGGCGGATCGAGTGCGGGCGGCCCGGATCGCCGGAAGCGCGCCGGCCACCGCGGTGAGGAGCACCGCGATCGGTATGCACAGGAGGACGACGGTGGCGGAGATCCGGACGCCGGCCAGGTGGCCAAGTGGTCCGGACAGAACCGCGCCGAGCAGGCCGGCGGCGAGGCCGAGCATCGTGGTTTCGCTGAGCACCAGCAGGCTCAGTCTCCAGCCGGGCCAGCCGACGCAGGCCAGGATGGCCAGCTCGCGTCGACGGGCGCGCACGGCGGTCGCCACCGAGTTGCCGACCAAGAGGGCGCAGACCACCAGGAGCAGGCCGAGCAGCATGATGTTCTTGCGGTCGACGGCGGTGACGATCTCGGCGGCCACGCCCTTACGGGTACGGGCCTCGCCGAGGTTCAGGTCCGGGCGGCCGAGGTGGTTGGCGGGCAGCAGCACGGGACTGCGTACGGTGGAGCCGCCGAGCACGATCTCGACGCTCAGTCCGGTCTGCTGGACGATCTCGTCGGCCACGAGCCGGACCCGTTCCCGGGCCACCTCGTCGAACCGGTCGATGTCCGCGACCCGGACCCGGACGGAACTCAGCGGTGTGTCGGCCGCCGGTGATCCGACGCTCGCGTACAGGTCGCGGGTGGCGGTCAGCGTGGTCAACAGGTGGGGTGGGC
>NZ_RCVJ01000129.1 GCF_003667505.1 Micromonospora sp. BL4 | reverse complement strand
CTAACCCCACCCGGCTCACCCCGTTGATCAAGAGGTTTGCGTCATCAGGGGCGCGGTTCTTGACGCGAACCTCTTGATCAACGGGGTGAGCCGGGTGGGGTTAGGGGGTGCGGACGGCGTCCAGGGCTAGCAGGGCCACGTGTAGGGAGAGGGAGGCTTCGACGGAGTCGAGGTCGACGTCGAGGATTCGGGCGATGCGGGCCAGGCGCTCGTAGAAGGCCGGACGGGACAGGTGGGCGGCGGCGGCGCCGGCGGACTTGTTGCGCCCCTGCTCCAGGTACGCGCGCAGCGTGTCGAGCAGCCGGTCCCGGGGGTGCCGGGCGTCGTACTCCAGCAGTGCGCCGAGTTCGCGCTCCACGAACGTCTGCAACCGGGGCTCGTCCCGCAGCAGGTGCAGCAGGCCGGCCAGGCCGACGTGCGGAAGCCGGAAGATCGGCAGGTCGCGCCGGTCCCGGCGGGCCGCCTCGGCGATCTGGCGCGCCTCGACCAGGGACCGTCGGGCCTCGCGCAGGCTGCCCACCCCGGAGCCGGCCGCCACGATCACCCCACCCGGGGCAGCGCCGGCAGCCCGGGACGGGTCGGCCCCGAAAACCACCCGGGACGGCTCGGCGCCGGGCACCACCCGGGACGGGTCGGCGCCGGGCACCGCCCGGGACGCGTCCGCCCCGGACGCGGTCCGGACCGCGCCGGCGTCGACGCGTACGCGGCGCAGCGCGGCGGCGAACGCGGACAGCGCACGGTCCTCGGCGCCCGGGTCCGGCAGGGCCAGCAGCGCGCCCACCGAGTGGTCGTCGACGGCGCTGGTCAGCGCGGTCAGCTTCGCCTCCCGCAGCGCCTGGCCGACCGCCTCGGACAGGTCCCGCAGCCGGGCCGGGCCGGCCTCGGGGCCACCCTCGCCGGCCGGGTCGTCGGCGCGGTGCCGGACCATCACGCCGACGAGGTGCCGGCGTTCCAGCACCACGCCGAGCGCCCTGGCCCGCAACGCCACCTCGTCGACCGGCCGGGAGTGGTCGAGCAACGCCGTCAGCAGGGTGCGGTGGATCTGCCGTTCCAACCCCTCGGCGTCGCGGCGGATCAGCCGGCCCAGCGCGAGGGTGGACGCGGCCCGCTCGATCAGGATGGTGAGCCGGGTCGGCGGCCCGTCGCCAGGTCGGGTGTCGGGCGCCACCGGGTCGGCGCCCCGGCGGCTGGGCAGTTCCCCACCGGACGGCCAGCGCAGCAGCAGCCGCCCCCAATCCTGCCCCCGGGCGCCGACGACCGTCACCAGCCAGCCGCTGTCCGGGTCGTACGCGGTCCGCCCGGCCGGCCGGATCCGCCGGGAGTGCTGCTCCCAGCCGTCCAGCAGCAGTTCGGCGCTCTCCCCCGCCGGGTCGTACCCCAGCACCTGCCGGGACAGGTTCTCCAGCACGACCGGGCAGCCGGACAGCTCGGCGGCCTGCCGGATCACCTCGGCGGCGTCGGCGCCCTCGACCGACAGGTCGGTGAACCGCTGGTGGATCTCCTCGGTGGCGCGCAGCTCGGTGAGCTGCGCGTCGACGATCAGCGCGTGCACCGCCTCGGTGATCCGCACGAACGGGGTGGCCCGGCGCAGCTCCACCAGGGGCAGGCCACGCCGCTCGGCGGCGGCGGCCATCACCCGGGGCACCCCGCTGACGTACCGGCGGCCCAGCTCGACGACGAGCCCGGAGACGCCGACGTCGGCCAGGTCGCCGATGAACGCGCGCAGCCCCGCGTCGTCGCCGGGCAGCCCGATGCCGGTGGTGAGGACCAGCTCGCCGCCGCCGAGCAGGGTGGCGATGTCCGGCACCTCGGCGACGTGCACCCAGCGGACCGGCCGGTCCAGCCCGGCGTCCCCGGCGACCACGCGCGGCGCGCCGTGGCGGACCGGGTCGAGGGCGAGGACCTCACGGACGGTAGGGAACACGGCCGCCACGCTACCGTCCGTGACGCCGGATCTCGACATGCCGCCACCGACGGGCACGGTCACCGGGCGGATCTGTCCCGCGTCCACCGGCTGACGAGGGCGTACCCACCCTCACCAGGGGTCGTCGCGGCTCAGCTCCCAGCAGGCCACGGCGGTGGCGGCGGCCACGTTGAGTGAGTCGACGCCGCGGCGCATCGGGATGACCACCCGGACGTCGGCGGCGTCCATGGCGGCCCGGGTCAGGCCGGCGCCCTCGGCGCCGAGCAGCAGCGCCGAGCGGGCCCGCTGGGCGGCGTCGAGGCGCTGGATCGGCACCGCGTCCGGCGCCGGGGTCATCGCGAGCACGGTGAACCCGGCCGCCCGGACCTCGGCGAACGCGTCCGGCCAGGGGTCCAGCTTCGCGTACGGCACGGCGAAGACCTCGCCCATGCTCACCCGGACGCTGCGCCGGTAGAGCGGGTCGGCGCAGCTCGGCGACAGCAGCACCGCGTCCACCCCGAGGGCCGCCACCGCCCGGAAGATCGCACCGAGGTTGGTGTGGTTGTTGACGTCCTCCAGGATCACCACCCGGCGCGCGGTGGCGAGCACCTCGGCGGCCGCCGGCAGCGGCCGGCGGTGGAACGACGCCAGCACCCCCCGGTGTACGTGGAAGCCGGTGGCCCGTTGCAGCACGTCCTGCGTCGCCGCGTAGACCGGCGCGTCGCCGGTGTCCAGGTCGGCGAGCTGGTCGATCCGCTTGGCGTCGACGAGGTACGACCGGGCCGGATAGCCGGCGCGCAGCGCCCGGCGCAGCACCAGCTCCCCCTCGGCGATGAACAGGCCGTGCGGGGGCTCCCAGCGGGTGCGTAGCTCGACGTCGGTGAGCGCGCGGTAGTCGGCGATCCGGTCGTCGTCGGGGTCGGTGATCTGGTGGACGGGCACCCGACGATTCTGCCGGACGCCCAGCCCGGCGTTCCGGGGCCGGTCGAGCGCGCACCATCGAGGGCGTTTTGTCCGTAAAGGAAGGGGAATGGCGTGCGGCGTACCGGACTCGACGGGAAGGACCAGCCAGGTGAGCACAGATCACGCCGCGCCGGACGGAGCGAGCACGCTGCCCCAGCACCCGACCGTCGCGGACCACATCGTCTCCCGCCTCTTCAGCTGGGGAGTGCACCGCTACTTCGGCTACCCCGGCGACGGCATCAACGGCCTCACCTCCGCGCTGCAACGCACCAACGAGCGGGCCCAGTTCGTCCAGGTGCGGCACGAGGAGACCGCCGGCTTCGCCGCCTCGGCGCACGTCAAGTACGGCGGCGGGCCGCTGGGCTGCGCGCTGGTGACCAGCGGTCCGGGCGCCATCCACCTGCTCAACGGCCTGTACGACGCCAAACTCGACCACCAGCCGGTGATCGCCCTGGTCGGGCACACCGTGGTCACCGCCGAGGGCGGCGGCTACTACCAGGAGGTCGACCTGCTCGCCCTCTACAAGGACGTGGCCGCGGCGTTCCTGGCCCAACTCGACCACCCGGCCCAGGTCCGCCACCTCGTCGACCGGGCGTGCCGCACGGCGCTGGCCCGGCGTACCGTCACCGCCCTGGTGCTGCCCGCGGACCTCCAGGACAAGCCGGCCGTCCCGGACCCGCCGCACGCACACGGCTACTACCAGACCAGCAACGTGCCGAGCAGCACGCCGACCGTGCCGCCCGAGGCGGACCTGCGCCGGGCGGCCGAGGTGCTGCGCGGCGGGCAACGGGTGGCGATGCTGGTGGGGCAGGGCGCGCTCGGCGCGCAGGACGAGGTCCGCGAGATCGCCCACCGGCTCGGCGCCGGGGTGGCCACCGCGCTGCTCGGCTTCACCGTCGTCGACCACCGGGAGCCGTGGGTGACCGGCGCGATCGGGCTGCTCGGCACCCGGCCGAGCTGGCAGATGATGAGCCGCTGCGACCGGCTGCTGATCGTGGGCAGCAACATGCCGTACTCGGAGTTCTACCCGCAGCCCGGCCAGGCCCGCGCGGTGCAGATCGACCTGGACGGCACGCAGCTCGGTCTGCGGTACCCGACCGAGGTCAACCTGACCGGCGACGCGGCCCCGACCCTGCGGGCGCTGCTGCGCGAACTGGGCCCCGGGCCCGGGCCGACCGAGTGGCGGACCGAGATCACCGAAGCCACCTCGACGTGGCGCCGGGTGCAGCGCGACCTGGCCGAGCAGGACGCCGAACCGGTCAACCCCCAACTGCTGTTCAGTACGCTCAGCGAGCGGCTGCCCGACAACGTGATGCTCGCCGTGGACTGCGGCACCGCCACCGCCTGGTACGCCCGGCACGTGCAGGTCCGCCCGGGGATGCTGGCCAGCCTCTCCGGCACGCTGCTGTCCATGGGCGGCGCCATGCCGTACGCGCTGAGCGCCAAGTTCGCCCACCCCGACCGGCCCCTGGTCGCGCTGATCGGCGACGGGGCGATGCAGATGAACGGCGTCAACGAGCTGATCACCGTGGCCAAGTACTGGCGGAGCTGGGCCGACCCACGGTTCGTGGTGCTGGTGCTCAACAACCGGGACCTGGCGTTCGTCAGCTGGGAACAGCGCTCCAGCGAGGGGACGCCGATGTTCCCGGACAGCCAGCAACTGCCGGACATCGGCTACCACCAGTGGGCCCAGGTGCTCGGGCTGCACGGCGAGCTGGTCGACTCCCCCGAGCAGGTGCCCGGTCTCTGGGAGCGGGCGCTCGCCGCCGACCGGCCGACGGTGATCAACGCACTGGTGGACCCGGCCGAGCTGATGCTGCCACCGCACTTCACCGCCGAGCAGGCGCGCAACACCGCGGCGGCGGTGCTGCGCGGCGACACCGACTGGGCCGGGATCATCCGGCGCGGGCTGCCCGCCACCCTGGCGAGCTACCGGCCGCGTCGCCGGAAGGGCTGACCGCCGGCCCCGGTGGGGGTCAGCGCTGGCGGGATCAGCGCTGGCGGGATCAGCGTTGGCGGGTCAGCGTTGGCGGGGTCAGCGTTGGCGGGCGAAGCCGACGAAGGCCCGCCAGGCGGCCGGCGCGAAGGCGAGGGTGCCGCCGGAACGGTCCTTCGTGTCCCGGACCAGCACCACCCCCGGCAGGTTGTCCGCAACCTCCACACAGGAGCCGCCGTTGCCGCCGGACCGGCTCGACTTGCGCCACTGGGCACCCGTCAGGTCCATGTCTTCGCCACTTCCTTGATCAAGTCGAGTGACTGTCGCCGAGAGAGGGCCTCGTTCCGCACGATCTCCCAGGTGCCCGACAGCCTAGCAACGTCTGCGGCCTGCTCCACGATCTGCGCGGTGAGCTGGTTGTCGGCGTGCGCGACCCGATCGCCGTCCGGCAGTTCGGCGATGATGAACTGGCCGGCCATGCCCAGATACATGCCCGTCTCGGCTGGCACGACCTGCAACTGCACGTGGTCCAGTTCCGCCAGCTCCACCAGCCTGGCAAGCTGTGCGGCCATCAACCCAGGCCGGTCGACCGGCCGACGGATCACCGCCTCGTCGACCACGGCCACGAGTTGCGGCGGCTTCTCCCGCGTCAGGATCACCTGCCGGTCGAGGCGCGAGGCGACGGCCCGGTCGATCTCCTCAACGGTGAACCGCCCACCGGCCAATGTGGCTCTCGCATAGTCCTCCGTCTGAAGGAGCCCCGGAACGTACAGCGGCTCGTAC
Source organism: Micromonospora sp. BL4 (assembly GCF_003667505.1). Classification (GTDB taxonomy): domain Bacteria; phylum Actinomycetota; class Actinomycetes; order Mycobacteriales; family Micromonosporaceae; genus Micromonospora. Next base: position 3,167 of record NZ_RCVJ01000129.1, on the reverse strand, counting down.
CAGCGGAGCAGGACGGCTTCGCGTTCGAACTCGATCCATTCGCGGAGCCAGACCGGCGCGGCGTCGTCCTTGACCAGATCGGCCCAGAGCCGCACGAAGAGCCCGCCGGTGTCCAGTGCCCGGTCCACGGCGGCGAGGTAGTCCTCGCGGGGCGGGCGGGTGCCCAGCTCGACCGCGCTGACCTGCTTGCCGGAGAAGTGCGCCCGCTCGCCCAGCTCGTCCTGGGTCAGCCCGGCCAGGGTGCGCTGCCGGCGCAGCTCGCGGACCAGGAACTCCGACGCGGACACGCTCACCGGCTCTCCACCTCCTCTACGGCGGGCGGGGCCGGTTCCCGAGCACTCTCGGGTGCCGGTCCGGTGCTCCCCGCCCTCCTGCCGAAGCTTCCGAGCGTAGTGGCCTGATCAGCAGACTGTGAAGCACGCGGCGCCGGGTCGGCGGCCATTCCCCCGGTACGCCCCGGCGCCGCTCCCCCGCTGACGAGGAGACATCGTGGACGCAGCAGAAGCAGGAGCAGAACCGAACGACGGCGGTGGCGGGCGCGACGCGGCTGGCCGCGTACCCCCGGATCGGTGTCGGCCGGCGGCGGTCGGTGAGCTACCGGCGTGGCTGGAGCCGCACCGGCCGTTGAAGCCGCTCTGGGTGTGCGCCGGGTGCGGCGACCCGTGGCCGTGCGCGGTTGCCCGGCTACTGCTGCGGGCCCGCCACGAAACGGACCGGGTACGGCTCTACGTCCTGCTCACGGCCGTCTTCGCGCAGGCCGCCCGGGACCTGTACACGCTCAACCCCTACGACACGCCGCGCCCGCACGCGCTGTTCGCCCGCTTCGTCGACTGGTCCGACCCGCGCTTTCGCTGACCGCACCCGCGGCTGCGGTCAGCCGCGGCGGTCGAGCCAGCGTTGCAGGAGCGAGCGGGGGTCGTCGTCGTCCTCCCGGGTCGGTCGGCGGTCCGGGACGGGGGCGCGCTCGACCGGGCGGCGGGGTTCACCGGCCAGCTCGCGGCTCGGCGCGACAAACGCCTTCTCCGGCTGGCCCTTGACGGCGGTGGCGATGACCCGGGCGACCCCGTCGATCACCTTGGTCTGCACCGCCGAACCCACCGAGTCGGTCGGGTCGTCCGGGTTGGCGGCGATGCCGGCGACCGCGACCTGCGGGGTGAAGCCGACGAACGTCTCGGTGGCGTTCTCCTCCGAGCTGCCGGTCTTGCCGGCCACCGGGCGGCCGTCGAGGATGCCGTTCACACCGGTGGCCGTACCGCCGTTGCACTGCCCGTACGGCGACTGCTGCCCGACCGGGCAGCGGGCGGCGTCGGTCGCGGCGCGGGCCACGTCGGCGTCCAGCACCCGCTTGCAGGACGGCTGCCCGACCGGCACCTTGGCGCCGTTCGCGTCGGTCACCGACACCACCGGCACCGGCGTGCAGTAGGTGCCCTCGGCGGCCACCGTGGCGTACGCGTTGGCCAGGTCCAGGGGGGTGGTGGCGGCCACGCCCAGGGTGAACGAACCCCAGTTGGCGGCGTTGTCCTTGGCGAAGGCGGCGTCCGAGTCGGCGCGGAAGGTGATGCCGAGCCGCTGCGCCATCTCCACCACCTTGTCCTGGCCGACCTGCTCGGCCAGCCAGACGAAGTACGTGTTCACCGAGCGGCCGAAGCCGTCCCACATCATCCGGTACCCGTCCATCCAGTCCGGGTTGGCGTTGGCCGGGCACCAGTGGCCGTCACAGCTGCCCGGGCCCTCGGCGGCGTACCGGGTCGGCAGCTTGGCGGGCGCGTCGAAGCCGGTGGAGAGGGTACGGCCCGACTCCAGCGCGGCGAGCATGGTGAACAGCTTGAACGTCGATCCGGCCTGGTACCCGTCGACGCTGGCGCCGCCGGAGATCAGCGGGTTGACGGTGTTCGGGTAGTTGGCCTGCCCGTTCGGGTTGTCGGCGAGGCTGTAGTGCCGGTTGACCGCCATCGCCAGCACCTGGCCGGTGCCCGGCTGCACGGCGGCGATCGGCAGGGCGCGCTTGTTGTCGTACCCGTAGACCTTGGTGGCCTGCTGCTGCGCGGTGGCCTGGACCTGCGGGTCCAGCGAGGTGACCACGGTGTAGCCGCCCGCGCGCAGGGCCTGCTCGCGCTCCGGCACGGTCGCGCCGAACGCCGGCTGGGTCACCCACCAGCGGCGCAGGTAGTCGCAGAAGTAGCCCCAGTCGTCGTGGCCCTGGGCCACGGCGGTGCAGCCGTTGGGCTGCTGCGTCGGGTGCAGGGTCAGCGGCTCCGCCTTGGCCTGCGCGGCCTGCGCGGCGGTGATCGCACCGGTGTCCGCCATCGAGTCCAGCACGTACGACCGGCGGGCCAGCGCCGCGTCCTTGTCACCGTCGATCGGACTGTACGCGTCGGGGGACTGCACCAGGCCGGCGAGCAGGGCCGACTCGGCGAGGGTCAGCTGCGCCGGGGCCTTGCCGAAGTAACGCTGGCTGGCCGCCGCGATCCCGTACGCGCCGGAGCCGAAGTAGGCGATGTTCAGGTACCGGTTGAGGATCTCGTCCTTGCCGAGGCTCTGCTCCAGCGCGCCCGCGTACCGGATCTCCTGGATCTTGCGCCCGATGGTGGGGTCGGTGGCGGCGGCCCGTTCCTCGGCGGTGCGGGTGGGGTCGGTCTTGAGCACGTTACGGACGTACTGCATGGTCAGCGTCGAGCCGCCCTGCTCGGTGCCGCCACCCTTGACGTTGGCCACCAGCGCGCGGGCCAGACCACGCAGGTCGGCGCCGCCGTGCTCGTAGAACCGCCGGTCCTCGGCCGCCACGATCGCCTGCCGCATCACCGGGGCGATCTCCGACAGCGGCACATCGGTGCGGTTCACGTCGTAGAACGTCGTGAGCAGCGTCTTGCCGTCGTTGGCGTAGAGGTAGGAGCGCTGCGGGGTGGCCGGCGTGCGCAGCGCGTCCGGCAACGCGGCGTACGTCCCGATCGCGGAGCGGGCGGCGAACCCGAGCAGCAGATTGCCCGGCAACGCGGCGACTGCCAGGGCGAGCCCGGCCAGCAAGCCGGCGAGCAGCACGGTGAACAGCCGCGACAGCGGCGAGCGGGAGGCGGCCATGCAACCCAGGATTGCCACAAAAAACGCCAACCGACCACCCCCAACCCCCGATTGTCAGCAACTTCACGACCCCTGACCAGCAAGTTCCC
>NZ_RCVJ01000241.1 GCF_003667505.1 Micromonospora sp. BL4 | reverse complement strand
GTCGGCGAAGACGCCCATCTTGCGGGCGGTGGGGCCCAACTGCTCGACCAGGCCGTGCAGCTCGGCCACCGCCTCCGGGGCCGGCTCGTACGCCTGGCCGGTGGCGGCGGCGAGGTCCCAGCCGTGCACGGTCAGGTCCAGCAGCGCCATGCCGCCGACGACGGTCTGCGGCATGCCCATGCCGGGCGAGACGCCCTCCAGGGTGGACGGATCCGACCAGGCGGCGATCAGTCGACGGGTCTCCGTCTCGAACCGGTCCCGCCAGTCGTCGGTCAGGTGGTCGGGCTTCGCGGACCATTCCACCGGCCGCTTCACGGCCAGCTCCTGAAAGTTCACCACCACCTCGAACAGATGGTTGAGCAGATCCCGGACGACGTAGTCGCGGCACGGCGTGGGCAGGTCGAGCTGGTCGTCGGCGATGCCGCGCACCACGTCGACGGTTCGCGGCGCGGCAGCCGCCAGCAGATCGCTAGTCTGAGTGGCCATAGGGCCAGCGTATGAGGGTGGTCTTGAAGAAATGCGACAGCGACCGCGTGGCGACAGCCGGGGCATCCTCGACCCTGGGCGGTTGCTGCGCGAGGTGCGTTTTCGCCGGCACCTGCCGGCGGAGTCGCTACGCCCCTGGGTCGAGCACTACTGGCTGATCGACTGGGCGTTGAGCGCGCCGTTCGAGCAGCGGATCGTGCCGCACCCGGCGGTGAACGTGGTGTTCCGACGCGACGGCGACAGCACCGAAGACGGCCACGGCACCGGCACCCGCACCGGCACCGGGCCGGAGACCGGCGAGGTGGCCGGGGTGGGCCGCACCCTGTTCCGGATCACGCTCACCGGCACCGGCCGGGTCTGTGGCGTCCAGTTCCGGCCCGGTGGCTTCCACCCGTTCTGGCGGCGGTCGGTCGCCGAGCTGACCGGCCGCCGGCTGCCACTGCCCGTCGGCCGGCTGGCCCCGCCCGACGGTCCGGTGTGCGCGGGCACCGACGACGAGCGCCGCCGTGCACTGGACGCCGTGCTCATCGGCTGGGCGCCCGAGCCGGACCCGGCGGTCGAGGAGGCCGTCCGGCTGGCCGAGGCGATCCGGACGGACCGGACGGTGCTGCGGGTCGACCACTTCGCCGAGCGCCACGATCTCCCGGTCCGCCGGCTGCAACGGCTGTTCACCGAGTACGTGGGGGTCGGCCCGAAGTGGGTGATCCGCCGCTACCGCCTCCAGGAGGCCGTCGAGCAGGCCGCCGGCGGCCCGCTGAACTGGGCGGGCCTCGCCGCCGACCTCGGCTACAGCGACCAGGCCCACCTGGTCCGTGACTTCACGGCCGTCGCGGGCGTGTCACCCGCCGCCTACGCCCGATCGGTCCACTGAGTGCCCGGCGGACCGGACCGACGCCGGTTCAGTGGCGGCGCAGCACGATCACGGCCACGTCGTCCTGGATCTCCGGTGGGGCCAGCTCCACCAACAGCCGCGTGCAGAACCGCTCCAGGTCGGCGTCCACCGTCCTGGACACCGCGGCGAGTGCGGACAGCCCCTCGTCGATGGTGGCGTCCCGCCGCTCGATCAGCCCGTCGGTGTAGAACACCAGCGTGGCCCCGGCCGGCAGCACGAACTCCAGATCGGCCGGACGGGGCGCGCGGACGCCGAGCAGCGGGGCCGAGTGCTGCACGAACTCGACCTTGCCGTCCAGGCTGAGCACCGGCGGCAGGTGACCGGCGCTGGCCAGCCGGACCCGCCCGGACGGCGGGTGCAGCAGCAGCACACAGAGGGTGGCCAGCTCGTCCGGCAGCAGGGTCCGCATCAGCTCGTTGACCCGGTGCAGGATCTCGCCGGGCTGGTGCCCCTCTACCGCGTACGCCCGCACCGCGTGCCGCAGCTCGGCCATGACCGTCGCCGCGTGCAGCGAGTGGCCGGCCACGTCGCCGATCGCCAGCAGCAGGTGCCCGTCGAGCATCACCAGCTCGTAGAAGTCACCGCCCACCTCGGTCTGGGCGCTGGCCGGCTCGTAGCGCACCGCGAGGTCCAGACCGGCCACGTCGGGCAGCCGCCGTGGGAGCAGGCTGCGCTGAAGGGTCACCGCGATCCGGTGCTCCTCGTCGAACGAGCGCTGCGCCTCCACCGCCGCCGCCACCGCCTGGGCGAGCTGCACCAGCACCGGGGTCCGGGCGGTCTGGGTGGCGGTCGGGACCACCACGTACAGCGGGGCCCGGTCCTCGCGCAGCCGGGCGGCGGCCACGGTCACCGAGTCGTTCGCCGGCCAGTCGAGCAACCCCCAGTTCGCCGGCGCGTCCACCCGGACCGTGGAGCCGGTGGGCACCCCGGTGTCGTCGACGATCCACGGCACCACGGTGGCCTCGGCGCCGGGCCCGGCGCAGATCCCGGCGAGGCAGTCACCGTCGAACGTCTCGGCGATCACCGCCGCCGGGCTCTTGAAGATCTGCGCGGCGCCCGCCGCGGCAGCCTCCAGCAGCCGCGTGAAGGTCGGCGCGGCGTGCACCGCCACCGTTGTGTCGGCCAGACCGAGCAGCCGCTCGGCGAGCAGTTCGGCGCGCTGCCGGGCCCGGTAGTAGCGCAGCACCGCCCGGGTGGTGGCGATCAGCTCCTCCGGCTCGATCGGCTCGGTCAGGTAGGCGTCGGCACCCCGGGTCAGGCCCTGGGCGCGGTCGGCGACGTCCACGGCGTGCGCCGACACGTGGATCACCGGCATCGCCGGGTGCGCCGCCTTGATCCGTTCGCAGACCTCGTAGCCGCTCAGGTCGGGCAGCCGGACGTCGAGCACCACCAGGTCGATCCGGTCCACCTCGACCCGCGCCAGCGCCTCGGCGCCGTTCTCCGCCTCGAGCACGGTGAAGCCGGCCCGGGTCAGCCAGCTGACCAGCAGGTAACGCTTTGTACGACTGTCATCGACCACCAGGACGGTCGCCGGCCCGCCGTCCACGGTCACGCTCCGCCCACGGGTAGGGAGACCGTGAAGGCGCTGCCCCGGCCCGGCTCGCTGGTCAACTCCAGCGTCCCGCCGAGCAGCGTCACCAGGCGCCGGGCGTACGGCAGGCCGAGGCCGGTGCCGCCGACCCGGGTCGCGCCGGGCACCTGGTAGAACTCCTCGAAGATCCGGTCGTGCAGCTCCGGGGCGATACCCGGGCCGGTGTCGCTGACCGTGAAGCTCCACCGGTCGTCGCGCTGTTCGGCCCGCAGTCGCACCTCGCCCCGCTCGGTGAACTTCAACCCGTTGTGCAGCAGGTTGCGCAGCACCTGACCGAGCAGCACCTCGTCGCTGCGCAGCACGGCCGGCGCGGGCGGCTCCTCGACCACCAGCTCCACCTCCGGCCGGCTGGCCAGCGCGCGCAGCGTGCCGCGCAGCTGGCCGAAGACCGGGCGCAGGTCCACCTCGGCCCAGTCCGGCTCGATCCGGCCGGATTCCGCCTTGGCCAGGTCGAGCAGCTCGTTCACCAGCGTGAGCAGGTCGGTCGCCGAGGAGCGGATCAGGTCGACCTGGCGAGCCTGCTCGACGGTGAGCGGGTCGGAGGCGGAGTCGGAGAGCAGCCGCCCCAACCCGATGATCGCGGTCACCGGGGCGCGCAGCTCATGGCTCACATTGGCCAGGAACCGGCTCTTGGACTCGCTCGCCGCGCGCAGCTGGGCCGACTTCTCGTCCAGCTCGGCGTAGAGGGCGACCACGCCCCGGTTGGTCTCCTCCAGCTCCTCGGTCAGCTGGTTGTAGAGCGCCAGCACGCCCCGGTTGGTCTCGGCCAGCTCCTCGTTCAGCACGGCCAGCTCGTCGCGCTGGCTGCGCACCTCGTCGAGCGCCGAGATCAGCTGCCCGTTCTGCACGGTCAGCTCGTCCAGCGCGCTGGCCGGCGCGGTACGGCCGAGTTCGGCGCGGAACTCGGCGAGCCGCTCCGGGGTCGGCGTCGGCGCGTTGGCCGGGACTCGTCGGGACATCCTCACGACCGTAGCCCCCTGGGCGGTCGACACGCTCAGCGTGTCGACCAGTCGGGACACCGCGCCGGACTGCGGCTCGTACCGGCCGTTCGGCAGCGGGGCCGCCGGAGCCAGGTCGGCGCGGAGGTGGAACCGGCCGTCGGCGCCCGCGTCGACGTGGAAGGAGACGTCCGCTCCCCCGACCGAGCGGAGCAGGTCCCGGGCCACCTCGCTGAGCGCGGTGGCGATCCGGATCTGGTCCTGGTGTTCCAGGCCGACCACCGCGGCCACCTCACGGCCCCGCTGGCGGATCACGAAGATGTCCTGCTCGACCCGCAGCGCCATCTGCAGCAGCGGCTGCGTGGACGGCTCCCCGGTCATGCCCAGGACCTCGCGACCAGCACGCAGGCGTCGTCGCGCCGCACGCCGGCGTCACGCAGCAGTGTCGCCGCCATCACCAGCGGGGATCGCTCGGCCAGGCCCGGGTAGTCGGTCAACCGCCAGCGGTCGACCACTCCGTCGCTGTGCATCACCAGCCGGGCACCCGGGCCGAACGGGTATTCGTACCCCCGGACCGTCGGCCGCTGGTGCCCGGCGATGCCGGGCAGCGACACCAGCCCCCGGCGCTGGCCGTCGCCCTCGATCACCACGCCGGCGATGTTGCCCAGCCCGGCGTAGTGCAGCATTCCGGCCTCCGGCGCCAGCTCGGCGACCGCCAGCGCCGCGCCGCGGGTGTACGACATGGCCCGGTGCAGATGGCTGACGACCGCCGCCGGCGGGCCGGCCGGCGCGTCGCGGAACGCGGTCCGCGCCGCGTCGGTGGCGGCGGCGGCCAGCGGGCCGTGCCCCAGGCCGTCGCTGACCAGCACCTGGTGCCGGCCCTCGGCGACCCGGACGGCGTACCCGTCGCCGCTGACCGTCTCACCGGCCAGCGGCCGGGTGAGGGCGCCGGCCCAGGAGGGTTGGGCCGGCTCGGCCGGCCAGACCTGCACGGCGAGGACGGTGCCGCGGCCGGGCAGGGAGTACGCGTCGAACCAGCTGGCCTGCCGGGCGATGGCGCCCAGACCGATGCCGAGCGTGCCGGTGGTGGAGTGCCCGTCCTGGGAGGAGACGCTCAGGTCGGCCATGCCGGGTCCGGCGTCGATGGCCACCAACTCCACGCCGGCCTGCGCCGCCCGGCGTACCGGCCGGAGCAGCAGGACACCCTCGTCGGCGTGCTTGACCAGGTTGCTGGTCAGCTCCGCGGCGACGATGGCCAGGTCGGCGATGCGCGCCTGGCCCAGCTCCACCTGCTCGCCGAGGCGCTCGGCCGCGCGCCGGACGGCGCTGGCCGTGCTCCCGGCCTCCACCCGGAACCAGATGCCGCTGTCGGTGACCGGGTCCCCGTTCACCGCGACCACTTGGTGACCGTGATGCGGGTGCCGGTCTCCGGGGAGGTCTCGATCTCGAATTCGTCGACCAGGCGCCGGGCGCCACTGAGACCGAGGCCGAGACCGCCGCCGGTGGTGTAACCGTCGGTGAAGGCCAGGTCGAGGTCGGGGATGCCGGGCCCGGAGTCGGCGAAGACGATGCGTACGCCCCGGCGCCGCCCGTTGTCCACGGTCGCCACCTCCACCGTGCCGCCGCCGCCGTACACCAGGGTGTTGCGGGCCAGCTCGCTCGCCGCGGTGACCACCTTGGTCTGGTCGACCAGGGAGAGCTTGACGGCCACCGCCACGCCACGGACCAGCTGCCGGACGCGCACCACGTCCTCGTCGCTCCGGATCGCCTGCGCCTGCGGGTGGCCCAGGTCGATGCCCGCGGTCACGGCGTGGCCGTCTCGGCGTCCGGATCGTCGTCGAGCTGGTAGTCGAGCTCGTCGGCGCGGGCCGCCGCGATCAGCTCCATGCCGCGCTCCACGTTCAGGGCGGTACGGATGCCGTTCAGCGACAGTCCGAGTTCGACCAGGGTGATGGCGACGGCGGGGCGCATCCCGACCACCACCGTCTCCGCGTCGAGCACCTTCGAGATCGACGCGATGGTGGAGAGCATCCGCCCGACGAAGGAGTCGACGATGTCCAGCGCCGTGATGTCGATGATGACGCCGTGGCAGCCGGTGGCGACGATCCGCTCCGCGAGGTCCTCCTGGAGCGCGACCGCGGTCTGGTCGGACATGTCGAGCTGGATGGAGACGAGCAGGATGTCACCGATCTTGAGGATCGGAACCCGTTCCATCAGACGTCCCGGCGTGGCTGGCGGCGGGCGGTCTCCACCCCGTTGAGCCGCAGCACGTGGCGCAGCGCGTCGGCAAGGCTCGCCTTGGTGGCGATGTCACCGAACTCGATGCCGAGCGCGACGATGGTCTGCGCGATCTGCGGCCGGATGCCGGAGATGATGCAGTCGGCGCCCATCAGGCGGGCGGCCACCACGGTCTTCAGGATGTGCTGGGCGACCTGGGTGTCCACCGCCGGGACGCCGGTGATGTCGATGATCGCGTACGGGGAGCCGGTGTCGACCAGGGTCTGCAGCAGCCGCTCCATGACCACCTGGGCCCGGGCCGAGTCCAGGGTGCCGACCAGCGGGACGGCGACCACGCCCTCCCAGAGCTTCACCACCGGCGTGGAGAGCTCGAGCAGCTGCTCGGCCTGGTCGGCGATCAGGCTTTCCCGGGTGCGGACGAAGCTCTCGAAGGTGAACAGCCCCATCTCGTCGATCAGACGGGAGAAGGCGATGTAGTCGCGCAGCGCGTTGTCGCCGCCGGCCTCCTCCACGAGCCCGGCCAGCACGTCCTTGAGCGCGAAGACGCTGATCGCGGTCTCGGTGGCGGAGAAGCCCTGTCGGGCCCGGCCGCGGGACAGGTCGGAGAGGGCGGCGCGCAGTTCGGCGGCGCTCTCGGCGGACAGGTCGATCGCGCCGTGCTCGCCGGTGGCGACGATGGCGCTGTGCAGATCCTGGACCTGCCGGCGCAGCTCGGCCTGACTCAACCGGCCGCGCAACGAACCGGCGACGATCTCGGTCCACCGCTGCGTGACCCGCTCGGCGTGACCGCCGAGCAGCGCGGCGAGCCGACCACTTTCCTCGGCGCTCAACGCCATTGCGAAACCCCCCTCGACCTGGACCGGGCGGACTCTATCACCGGGGGCTGCTGCACTACTTGCCCCGTAGCAACGGAATGATGATGGCCACCGGATCCCGGCTCCCGTTCTGCGTGTGACCCCCGTCGTGGGATACCGTTCCCCCGATAACAGGAGGTCTGGCGAATGTCCTTGACGGTGCACACGGAACAACGCGGCGACGTGGTCGTCGTGTCGGTCGCGGGCGAGCTGGACATGGCCACCGCGCCGCAGTTGCAGGACCAGATCACCGACCTGCTCGACAAGGGCCGCAACCGGCTGGTCTTCGATCTGGCGGAGGTCTCGTTCTGTGACTCGACCGGCCTGTCGGTCTTCGTCCGCGCCAAGAACAGCTGCGACGAGGCCGGCGGCGTGGTGCGGTTGGCCGCCCCGCAGCGGGGGGTGCTGCGCATCCTGGAGGTGAGCGGCCTCGTCGAGGTGCTGCACACCTACCCGACGGTGGATCAGGCCGTCGCCGGCGAACCGACGCCGGCCTCCTCCTGACCGCTGCCGCTCCTCACTCGTCCTCGACGTAGCGGGGACGGGCGATCGCCATGCCCGCCGCCGTCTGCACGGCGAGCGCGACCAGCAGGAATCCGATCGGCGCGGTCCAGCCGCCGGTGACCTCGTAGAGGATGCCGACCAGCATCGGGCCGAGGGCGGCGATCACGTACCCGGTGCTCTGCGCGAACGCGGAGAGCGCGACGGTGCCCTCGGCGGTCCGCGCGCGCAGGCCGATGGTGGTCAGGATCATCGGGAACGCGCCCTGGCCGATCGCCAGCAGGATCACCCAGAGCAGGGCGGCGCCGTGCGGGGCCAGCGCCAGCCCGAGGTACGCCAGGGCCGACGCGGTGGTCAGCCCGAGCACCAGCGGGCGCAGCGTCGCCAGGCGGCCAGCCACGGTGGGCATCAGCAGCGCGATCGGCACGCCGAGCGCGGTCACCCCGGCGAGCAGCAGCCCCGCCGACTCGGGCTGGTAGCCGGCGTCCCGGAACAGTTGGGCCAGCCAGCCCATGATCGCGTACCCGCTCAGCGACTGGGCGCCGAAGTAGAGGGCCATCGCCCAGCCCAGGCGCGTGCGCGCCGGCCGGACCCGCGCCGTCGGGGCGACGGCCACCGTCGGGTTCGCCCGCCGCGCGGCCGCCCGGGTTCGCAGTGCCAGCGGCACCCACGGGAGTACGGCCACCGCCGCCATCGCGGCCCAGATGCCGAGCCCGGCCCGCCAGGATCCGAAGGCGTGCGCGATCGGCACCGCGGTGGCCGCGGCCACCGTCGTGCCCGCGGTCAGTGCCATCGTGTACGCCCCGGTGACCAGGCCGGTGCGGTGCGGGAAGTGCTGCTTGACCAGCATCGGCAGCAGAATGTTCGCGACCGCGATGCCGGCCAGCGCCAACGCGCTGGTGAGCAGGAAGATCCAGGCCGAGTCGGTGGCGACCCGGAGCACCTGCCCGGCGACGAGGGCGAGCATGGCGACCACCAGGATCCGGGCCGGCGCCACCCGACGGACCAGCCACGGGGTGAGCGCGCCGAGACCGGCGAACGCGATGGTCGGCAGGGTGGTGACCAGACCGGCGGTGGTTCCGGAGAGCCCCAGCCCGTCGCGGACCTCGTCGAGCAGGGCGCCGAGACTGGTCACCGCGGCGCGCAGGTTGAGCGCCACCAGCAGCATCCCGACCAGCACGAGCGCGCCACCGACCGCCGCTCCGGCGCCTCCCGCCCCCGCCCTGGCGAGCGACCCCGGGACGGGCCGTCGGACCCACCCGGCGACCGGCGG
>NZ_RCVJ01000240.1 GCF_003667505.1 Micromonospora sp. BL4 | reverse complement strand
CGCCATGGACCTCGGCATGGAGATCGAGCCGGTGCAGCGGGCCGCGGATGCGGCGTCCCGGGCGTTGGGCGGCGGGGCGGAGGCGGCGGCGAGCACGGCCCGCTGCACCGGCTCGATCTCCATGCCGAGGTCCATGGCGAGTTTGCGGACGTACTCCGGGCGCTTCTCCCGGTCCTTGAGCTGCGCGACCAGTGGCGCGGCCCGGCGCATCGCCTCGACCCGGCCGTCGACGGTGTCCAGGTCGTACCGGCTGATCACGTGCCGCAGCGCGAAGTCGACCAGCGGCTCGCGCCGGGCGACCAGGTCGCGCACCGCCAGGTCACCCTTGGCCAGCCGCAGCTCGCACGGGTCCATGTTGTCCGGGCTGACCGCGATGAACGTCCGGCCCACGAACCGTTGGTCGTCGGAGAAGGCGCGCAGCGCGGCCTTCTGGCCGGCGGCATCCCCGTCGAAGGTGAAGATGATCTCCCCGGCCACCGAGTCGGTGTCCAGCAGCAGCCGGCGCAGCACCCCGATGTGGTCCGCGCCGAACGCGGTGCCACAGGTCGCCACCGCCGTCGTCACGCCCGCCAGGTGGCACGCCATCACGTCGGTGTAGCCCTCGACGATCACCGCCCGGCCCTGCTTGGCGATCTCGCGCTTGGCCTGGTCGATGCCGTAGAGCACGTGCGACTTCTTGTAGATCGGCGTCTCGGGGGTGTTCAGGTATTTCGGCCCGTCGTCGTCGTCGAAGAGCTTGCGGGCGCCGAAGCCGATCACGTCACCGGCGAGGTCGCGGATGGGCCAGAGCAGCCGGCGGCGGAACCGGTCGATCAGCGTGCCGGACCGGGACTCGCGGGACAGCCCGGCGGTGACCAGCTCCTGGTGGCTGAAGCCCTGCTGGCGAAGGTGCTTGGTGAGCAGGTCCCAACCCTCCGGCGCGAAGCCGCAGCCGTAGCGTTCGGCGGCGGCCCGGTCGAAGCCACGCTGGGCCAGGAACTCCCGCGCCGGTCGGGCGCCGGCGGTGCTCAGCTGCGCCCGGTAGAACTCGACGGCGGCGGCGTGCGCGGCCACCAGGCGCTGGCGCTGGCCCTGCTGCGGACGCGGGCGCGGGGTGCCCTTGTCGTCCTCCACGTACCGCAGCTGGATGCCGGCGCGGCCCGCCAGCCGTTCGACGGACTCGACGAAGCTGAGGTGCTCGGCGTCCATCAGGAACTTGATCGCGTCGCCGCCGGCCCCGCAGCCGAAGCAGTACCAGACGTTGCGGGCCGGGGAGACGTTGAACGAGGGGCTCTTCTCGTCGTGGAACGGGCACAGGCCCTTGAGGTTGCCGCCGCCGGCGGACTTCAGGGTGACGGTCTCGGAGATCACATCCCCGATCGAGGTGCGTTCCCGGACCAGTGCGATGTCCTCGTCCCGGATCCGCCCAGCCATGCGCCACCCCCTCGCCGTACATCCTGCCCTGCCGGACCGACGACGTGCCCGCCGGGGGACGCCGGGTGTGGCGGCGGCCGCTGCCGGCTCCGCGGTTCCGGCCCGGGAGCCGGGCCCGCGCGGGGACCATGACCAGATGCGCAGGGTACGGACCGCCGGCGCCCGCCTGCCGGGTTGGTTGGCCGGTCGGCTGGGCGTACGCGGGGCGGCGCCGCTGGCGGACGAGGCCGGGCACCGGCACGCCACCTGGCTGGAACTGTTCCTGGACGTCATCTTCGTGTACGCGCTGGCGGCGGTCGTGGCCCGGCTGGGCGGCGAACCCAGTCCCTCGCCGAGGGCCGTGCTGGCCGTGATCGGGCTGTTCGTGGTGATCCAGTGGGCCTGGCTGGGACAGGTCTACTACGACACCCGGTTCGATCCGGATGACGCGCTGCACCGACTGCTGGTGCTGGTCGCCCTGGTCGGTGCGGGCGCGATGACGCTCGGTGTCGACGAGGTTCCGGAGAGCCCGCTCCTGCCGATCGGGTACCTGATCGTGCGGGGCGTGCTGCTCCTGTTGTACCTGCGTGCCCGCCCGACCAGCCCGATGGCCCGCGTGGTGACGACGGTCTACCTGATCGGCTTCGGGTCGGGCTGGCTGATCTGGCTGCTGTCGCTGCCGGCGCCCACCGAGCTGCGCCCGGTCCTGTGGATCGTCGCGATGGTCATCGAACTGGCCACGCCGTGGGTGGGTGCGCGCTGGCTCAACCGCTGGCCGGTGGACAACCGGCATCTGCCGGAACGGATCGGGCAGTTCACCATCATCGTCCTGGGCAGCGCGCTGGCCAGCCTCCTCTTCGCGGTGCCGGACCACCCCCCGCCACACATGATCCTCACCGCGGCGTTGGCCTTCCTGATCCCGGCGGCCGTGTGGTGGGTCTACACCACCTTCGTCACCACCCGCCTGACCCAGAGTCGGCTACGCGGCGGGCAGGCGTACAGCTACCTGCACATTCCGCTCGGCGGCTCGCTGCTGCTGCTCGGCTGGGCGCTCGGGCAGGTGGTCCGGCTGGTCGACGACGACGTGACCCGGCTGCCGCTGGAGCTGCGGCTCCTGCTGGGCGCCTCGATGGTGGTGTGGACGGCATGTGGCCTGGCCCTGTACTGGCTGTGGACCCGGCCGAGCGCCGCCCGGTTGGCGATCGCCGCCTACGGGGTGATCTCGGTCTGTGTGATCACCGGGACGGTGCACCAGCCGAAGGTGATGCTGTCGCTGCTGGCCGCGGCGATCGTCGGGTACGCCGTCCTGCTCAGCCGGCGACTCGCCCGGGCCGGTGAGGCCAATCAGACACCCGAGGGATGAGCCGTCCTCAGGCCGCCGTGGCCGGCTCGGCGGTGGTCTCCTCCTCGGCCGCCACCTGGCGATTCCAGTCGGCCTTGGTCGAGCGCCAGCCCTCGTCGTCCATGCCGCGCCGCCAGTAGCCGGAGATGGAGAGCCGATCGGCGGGCACGCCGCGCTCCCCGCGCAGCAGTCGGCGCAGCTCCCGGACGAAGGTCGCCTCGCCGTGGACGAAGGCGTGTACCTGACCGGGCGGGAACTCCAGCTCCCGTACCGCCGCGACCAGCGCCTGACCGACCGGGCGGTCGCCGCGGTGCAGCCAGGTGAGCTGGACCGCGCCCGGGCTGAGCAGTTTCTGCTCCTCCGCCGGGTCGGCGATCTCCAGGAAGACATGGGCCGGGGCGCCCAGCGGCAGCCGTTCCAGGGCGGCGCCGATCGCCGGCAGCGCGCTCTCGTCGCCGACCAGCAGGTGCCAGTCCGCGTCCGGGTCCGGGGCGTACGCCCCGCCGGGGCCGACGAAGTGCACCGGATCGCCCGGGCGCAGGGCGGCGGCCCACGGCCCGGCCAGCCCCTCGTCGCCGTGGTGCACCACGTCGACGGTGAGCTCCTCAGCGAGGGGGTCCCAGCGCCGCACGGTGTACGCACGCAGCCGGGGCCACTGCTCGCGGGGCAGGTCCCGGCGGATCGCGGCGAGGTCCAGCGGCTCCGGGTACGCGACGCCCGGCTGCGGGAAGACCACCTTGATGTAGTGGTCGGTGAACTCGCCCACCGGCAGGTCGGCCAGCGCGTCCCCGCCGAGGATGAGCCGGATGAGGTGCGGGGTGGGCCGCTCGGTGCGCAGCACCCGGACCGAGGTGACGTTCCTGGGGCGTTCCGTCATGTCACTTAGGCTAGCCTAATCTTTGCCGCCCCCGACCGGCGGTGCGCTGCCATCGACCAGACGGGTGTGCCAGGTCACGGCCGCCGGGTCGGTGAGCGAGGCGACCTGGTCGATCACCACCCGCAGTCGGGCGGCGTCGTCGGGCGCGGCCCGCCACAGCGGCGCGAAGACCGGATCGAGCCCGTCCGGCGCCCGCCGGACCAGCGCGGCCACCAGCTCGGCCAACATCGTGCGCTGCCGCTCGTAGCGACCCCGGAAGCCGGAACGGCGCATCACGTAGCGCAGCGCGATGCCCTTGAGCAGGGCGCAGTGGGCCCGGACCAGGCGCGGCACCACCAGGTCGGCCGCGTAGCGGCGGTGCGGGCCGGGGCCGAACCGCTCCTCGGTGGCGGCGACCGCCGCGGAGACGAACCGGCCGGTCAGCCCGCTGGTGGTGGCCTTCAACGCGACCTGGGCCCGGTGGCTGCCGTCGTACCCGGCGAGCGGGGCGAGCAGCGGGTCCGCCAGCAGCTCGACCAGCAGGTCGGCCAGGTCGCCCGGGGACTCCCCGGAGTAGGTGGCGGCCACGTCGGCGCAGAGCGCGGCCCGCTCGTCGGAGTCGGCGAGCAGCGGGCGCAGCGTCACGTACCCGCCGTGGATGCCGTCCTCCACGTCGTGCACCGAGTACGCGACGTCGTCGGCCCAGTCCATCACCTGGGCCTCCAGGCAGCGCCGGTCACCGGGCGCGCCGACCCGGATCCAGTCGAAGACCGGCACGTCGTCGGCGTACACCCCGAACTTGCGCTGCCCCGGCCGGCGCGGCCAGGGGTACTTGCCGATGGCGTCGAGCGAGGCGCGGGTCAGGTTCAGCCCGGCGGACGAGCCGTCCGGGGCGAGCACCTTCGCCTCCAGCCGGGTCAGCACCCGCAGCGTCTGCGCGTTGCCCTCGAAACCGCCGCAGGGTGTGGCGAGCAGGTCCAGCGCCGCCTCGCCGTTGTGCCCGAACGGCGGGTGCCCGAGGTCGTGGGCGAGCCCGGCGACGTCCACCACGTCGGGATCACAGCCCAGCCGGGCGCCCATCTCCCGGGCGATCTGCGCGACCTCCAGCGAGTGGGTCAGCCGCGTACGCAGGAAGTCGTCGGTGCCGGCGGTGTGCACCTGTGTCTTGGTGGCCAGCCGGCGGAACGCCGCGGAGTGCAGCACCCGGGCGCGGTCGCGCTCGTACGGTGACCGGCGGTGGCCGGTGTCCTTGGGGGCCTCCTCGACCAGCCGGGCGTCCGCCGCGGCGGACGGCGATCCGGTCAACCGGTCACCGGCCCCGCCCCGTCGTCGCGCCACCTCTGGTCGCGACCGCGGGCCCGCATACCCGGCTCACTCCACCCGCTCACGAAGGACGCAGAACTCGTTGCCCTCCGGGTCGGCCAGCACCGTCCACTCCACCTCGTCGCCCTGGCCGATGTCGACGTGCCGGGCGCCCATGTCGACCAGCCGCTCGACCTCGGCCTCCCGGTCGGCGGGGCGCAGGTCGAGGTGCAGCCGGTTCTTGCGCTCCTTGCCGTCGGCCACCGGTACGAAGACCAGGCCGGGCAGCCGGTCGGCGGACTGGCGGATCTCCACCTCGTCCGGCTTTTCGGCGATGACCTGGTAGCCGAGCGCCTCGGCCCACCACCGGGCCAGCCGGCCCGGATCGCGGGCGTCGACGGTCAGGCTCTCCCAGACGCTGCTCATGCAGTCACCCTTCCCCTTCGACGGCGCGCGCAATCGGCGGTGTACGAGCGAGCCAAGATTACGCCGGGTAGGCCCGCCCGGCCTGCCCGCGACGCCTCGTCAACGGGTCCACAACCGCCGATTGGCCGGCAGTTGCCAGCCGATCGCCGACGGTTACGGGCTCACGGGGCGAGGTGGCCGTCCGCGGCGTTTCCAGTGCGGAACGTGACCGACCGATGGCATCTGAGCCGAGGTCGGCGCCGGCGGCGAGCACGAGCCCGCCGCCGGCGTACGCGTCAGCGACTGTCCGATCCGCCGGTCTCCACGACCGCCCGGCCGGCCTCCAGCCGGGCCACGGGCACCCGGAACGGCGAGCAGGAGACGTAGTCCAGGCCGACCTCGTGGAAGAAGTGCACCGAGTCGGGGTCGCCGCCGTGCTCACCGCAGACACCGAGCTTCAACCCGGGCCGGGCGGCCCGGCCCTCGTCGGCGGCGATCCGCACCAGCCGGCCGACGCCGTCGCGGTCGATCGACTCGAACGGCGAGATGCCGAAGATGCCCAGCTCCAGGTAGCGCCAGAAGAACGCGCCCTCGACGTCGTCCCGGGAGAAGCCCCAACCCATCTGGGTGAGGTCGTTGGTGCCGAAGGAGAAGAACTCGGCCGCCTCGGCGATCTGCCCGGCGGTCAGCGCCGCCCGGGGCACCTCGATCATGGTGCCGATCAGCACCTCGACCCCGCTGTCCCCGACCACCTCGGCGATGATCTTCTCGGCCTCGGCGCGCACCGTCTCCAGCTCCTGCACGGCGCCTACCAGCGGCACCATGATCTCCGGCTTGGCCACCCCGCCGCCGCGAGCGCAGGCGACGGCCGCCTCGGCGATGGCCCGGACCTGCATCGCGAACAGGCCGGGGATGACCAGGCCGAGACGGACGCCCCGCAGCCCGAGCATCGGGTTCTCCTCGTGCATCCGCCGGACGGCCGCGAGCAGCGCCTCCTCCTTGGCCACGTCCTCGCCGCGCTCCTGGGCGACGGCGACGTTGACCGCGAGCTGCTCCAGCGGCGGCAGGAACTCGTGCAGCGGCGGGTCGATCAGCCGGACGGTCACCGGCAGGCCGTCCATCTCGCGGAAGATCTCCTCGAAGTCGGCCCGCTGCAAGGGCAGCAGCGCCGCCAGCGCCGCCTCCCGCTCGCCCTCGGCCCGCGCCAGGATCAGCCGCTCGACCAACTCCCGCCGGTCACCGAGGAACATGTGTTCGGTGCGGCACAGACCGATGCCCTCGGCGCCGAAGCGCCGGGCCCGGGCGGCGTCCGCGCCGGTGTCGGCGTTCGTGCGGACCGCGAGCCGCCGCCGGCCGTCGGCGTGCGTCATGATCCGGTGTACGGCCCGGACCAGCGCGTTGTCGATGTGCTCCGGGTCGAGACTGCCCTCGAAGTACTGCACCACCTCCGACGGCATGACCGGCACCTCGCCCAGGTAGACCTTGCCGGTGGTGCCGTCGATGGAGACGACGTCGCCCTCGCTCACGGTCTGCCCGGCCACCGTGAACCGCTTCGCCGGCACGTTCACGTCGATCTCGTCCGCGCCGGAGACGCAGGTCTTGCCCATCCCCCGGGCCACCACGGCGGCGTGGCTGGTCTTGCCACCGCGGGAGGTGAGAATGCCCTTGGCGGCGATCATGCCGTTCAGGTCGTCCGGGTTGGTCTCCCGGCGGACCAGGATCACCGACTCGCCCTCGGCCGCCAGCTCGACAGCCCGGGCGGAGGTGAAGACCACCTTGCCCGACGCCGCGCCCGGCGAGGCGCCGATGCCCTTGGCGACCGGCTGGAACTCGTGGTCGAGCTGGAAGCGGGGGAACATCAGCTGGGCCAACTGGGCGCCGTTGACCCGGTGCAGCGCCTCGTCCAGGTCGATCAGGCCCTCGTCGACGAGCTGCCCGGCGATGACGAACGCGGCGGCGGCGGTGCGCTTGCCGACCCGGGTCTGCAACATCCACAGCTTGCCGCGCTCGATGGTGAACTCGATGTCGCAGAGGTCCCGGTAGTGCTCCTCCAGCCGGGCCATGAAGGAGAGCAGCTGGTCGTAGGACGTCTTGTCCAGCTGCTCCAGCTCCTGCAACGGCACCGTGTTACGGATGCCGGCGACCACGTCCTCGCCCTGCGCGTTGGCCAGGTAGTCGCCGTAGATGCCCTGGGCGCCGCTGGCCGGGTCGCGGGTGAACGCGACGCCGGTGCCGGAGTCGGGGCCGAGGTTGCCGAAGACCATGGTCACCACGTTGACCGCGGTGCCGAGGTCGGCCGGGATGCGCTCCTGACGGCGGTAGAGCACCGCGCGCTCGGCGTTCCACGACTCGAAGACCGCCCGGATGGCCAGGTCGAGCTGTTCGCGCGGCTGCTGCGGGAACTCCCGACCGGTGTGCTTGAGGAAGATCTTCTTGTACGCGTCGACCAGCCCCCGCAGGTCGTCGGCGTCCAGATCCAGGTCGTTGTGGGTGCCCTTGGCGCGCTTGACGTCGTCGAGGGCGTGCTCGAACTCCTCGCCCGGCACCTCGCAGACGGTCTTGCCGAACATCTGGATGAGTCGCCGGTAGGAGTCCCACGCGAACCGGTCGTTGCCGCCCGCCTGGGCGGAGAGGCCCACCACGCTCTGGTCGTTGAGGCCGACGTTGAGGACGGTCTCCATCATGCCGGGCATGGAGAACTTGGCGCCGGAGCGGACGGAGACCAGCAGCGGGTCCTGCGGGTCACCGAGGCGCTTGCCCATCGCGCGCTCCAGCGATTCGAGGTGCGCCTCGATCTGGCCGGCGAGCCCGTCCGGCTCCCGGCCCGTCGCGAGGTACGCCTGGCAGGCCTCGGTGGTGATGGTGAAGCCGGGCGGAACGGGCAGACCGAGGTTAGTCATCTCGGCGAGGTTGGCGCCCTTGCCGCCGAGCAGGTCCTTGAGGTCCTTGTTGCCCTCGGTGAAGTCGTAGACGTACTTGTGATCGACGGTCTCTTGCGCTGCCACCAGAGCCTCCCACGCGCGCCGGATTGACACTTAACGAAGGTTCAGTTTCCTCATACCCCGGGACTGACCACCGGTAATCCCGGGGTCGACGCCGATCGGTGGGCGAAGGTTAAGCGAACATCGAGTGGCCTGGGACCGTTCGGTGACAATCGGCACAGCTATCACGACTATCCGCGTTCGTACCGGTTTTTGGGAACGCTTCCACGCGCACGATCACGCATCCCGGCCTGTCGCCGTACCCTTGACGGCAACGCCAGCCGGTGAACCTCACTTTTGCCATAACCGACGCGAATACACCCCCCGGAGCCGCCGCCGTGTCGACCATCCCCTCCCCCGGACCCACCGCCATGCCCGGCGGGCCCGGTGCCACCGGTTCCGTGCCGCTGTCGGTTCACGAACCGGACGCCGCCACCCTGGCCCGGTCGGCCGACAAGGCCGCCGGCGAGCTGCTCGCCCCGCCGGCCCCGGTCCAACTGCCCGACTTC
>NZ_RCVJ01000056.1 GCF_003667505.1 Micromonospora sp. BL4 | reverse complement strand
TTGGTCCGCCTGTCCGGTATGGGGTCGTTTGACGGTGGCCGGGTGCACCCGGCGGCTGGAATCGTGGCGGGCCCGGGGTCGTTACACACCCTGACGATCGCAGCACCGCCTCACCACCCCACCCCTCCGGCTGGGATGACAGCAAGGCCCGGGTTGGAATGCCGGCGGGTGCGCGGTCGTTGCAGACCCCCGACCGACCGCACCAGCACCCCGTCGCACGAGGTGCCGATGGATGGGCCGATCCCGGAATGACCCCGGCCCGGCGGTCGTTACACATGGACCCGGCGCCACGAGCCCTCCGCTTGTCGGCCGCTGGACCCCGGCGCCACGAGCCCCCGCCCGTAGGCCGCCGACCTTCAAGACTTTCCCCGTGTAGGAGAGCGCCGGACGAGGTGCTTGCACCCCACGTTCCCGTTCCCCCCGGAACAAGGGCGCGTGTGGTGTCTACCCCCCGAAGGAGCAACCTTCATGAACACGATCATTCGTAAGAGCATGCTGTCCGTTGCTGGTCTCGCGTTCGCCGGTGGTGTGTTCGCCGGTCCGATCGCCGCGCACGCCGCCCCGGTTGAGGGCAAGCCGGTTGCGGTCGCGGTGCAGACGGTCAAGGCGCAGGGCCCGCAGTCGCACATCGACCTCAACGACGAGCAGACCGCCAACGTCAAGGCGATCATCGCCGCGACGAAGAAGGCCGGCCTGCCCGAGCGGGCCGCGGTGATCTCGATCGCCACGAGTCTGCAGGAGTCGAAGCTGGAGAACCTGGGCCACCTCGGCGACATGAACGACCACGACTCGCTGGGCCTGTTCCAGCAGCGCCCCTCCAGTGGTTGGGGTACGCCGGAGCAGATCACCGACCCCGAGTACTCCACCACCGCGTTCCTCAAGGGCCTCAAGCAGGTCGACGGATGGCAGGACATGGCCCTGACCGACGCCGCGCAGACCGTCCAGGTCTCGGCCTACCCGGACGCCTACGCCCAGTGGGAGCAGCAGGCTGCCGACCTGGTCGCCCAGCACTGGAACAGCTGACCCACCACACCACAGCACCGCGTGACACCGACTGGCCGGCACCCCGATCCCGGGGGTGCCGGCCAGCGGCATGTCCCGCGGCCGAATCTTGGACAGTTACCGTCACGCCGGCGGGCTCAACCGGTGGTTGCAACACCGAGGAGCTGGGTCATCTTTTCACCTGGGGTGGCCCAGCCCAGGGTCATGCGGGGGCGATCGTTGAGTTCGTCGGCGACGTGGTCGAGGTCAGCCTGGTCGATGGTGGTGAAGTCGAAATGGCCTTTGGGGAAGTACTGGCGTAGCAGCCCGTTGGTGTTCTCGTTGCTGCCGCGTTGCCAGGGGCTGTGCGGGTCGCAGAAGTAGACCGGGCAGTCGGTGGCGATGGTGAAGTCACGGTGGCGGGCCATCTCGACGCCCTGGTCCCAGGTCAACGAGGCCCGTAACCGCTGCGGGAGCCAGCTCATCGCGGCGGCCAACTGGGACACGACGTGTTCGGACACCTTGCCCTCGGGCAGCCCGACCAGGATCACGAACCGGGTGGCGCGTTCTACCAAAGTGGCGATCGCGGAACCACCGCGTCCACCTCGACGTACCCCTTCGAGCAGGTCGCCCTCCCAGTGCCCGGGCACCGCCCGGTCAGCGACCTCAGCCGGCCGGTCAGCGATGCGCAGAGCGACCCACGGCCGGGCCGAGCGCACCGCCCCGCCTGGCGCCGCCCGGCGACGGCGAGCGGCCCGACCCGAGCGCAACGCCACCTGCCGAGCCAACTCCGCGCGCAGGTTACCCCGCGCCTGCAGGTAGATAGCCTGGTAAATCGTCTCGTGCGACACCCACATCTCCGGCGTGTCCGGGAACTGCACCCGCAGCCGGGCGCCGATCTGCTGCGGCGAACGACGTCGCCGCAGCATATCCAGCACCGTCTCACGCAACGGCCCGTCAACAGCCAACCGCGGTACCCGCCCGGACCGGTTGTGCCGCAGAAACGACGCCCACTGCGCCATCAACAGCTGATACCGCTGCCCGTAACGCTCGAACCGACCCACCTCCCGCGAGATCGTCGACACCGACCGCTGCAACCTTCGCGCGATCGACCGCAACGACTCACCCGCAGCCCGACCCAACCCAATCTGCTCCCGCTCCAGCGGACTCAACCTCGACGCCATAACCACCCCAACGACAATCACGAAAGGGTGTTGCAACCACCAGTTGAGCCCAAGCTCGTAACGGAAACTGTCCAAGATCTCACGTCGTCGTGGGGGTGCAGGGGTCGGGAACAACGCCAGGCCGCTGCTGGTTGTGGACAGTGTCGGTGTGACTCAGTGTCCCCGGGCCTCACCCAATATTGCCTTCGCGGAACACCGTTCGGCTGGAGCCGCGTAGCGCCACTCGCCGAGAGGCGACCTGCACACCGACACCAGCGCCGCCCCCGGCCCACCGGCCGGGGGCGGCGCTGTCTTTCCCACCGACGGAATCGTGGACCGCGGATGGGGCGCACGCGGGACGGCCCCCGCCCGCCCGAAGGGCGGTGGCGAGGGCCGTCGACGGATCGGTTGGTCAGGTGGCGTTGATCGTGCCGGTCAGCAGGAGAGCCAGGACCAGCGTGCCCAGCGCGACCCGGTACAGCACGAAGACGTACAGGGTGTGGTGGGCGACGTAGCGGAGCAGCCAGGCGATGGCGGCGTACCCGATGCCGAAGGCGATCACGGTGGCCACGACCATCTGGGCGACGGTGGGTGCGGACGTGCCCGGGGCGGACGGCTCGAAGACGTCCCCGAGGCTGAACACGCCGGACATGACCACCGCCGGGATGGCCAGCAGGAACGAGTACCGTGCCGCCGCCTCCCGGGTCAGGTTGAGCAGCAGACCGGCGGTGAGCGTGCCCCCGGAGCGGGACACCCCGGGAATCAGCGCCATGGCCTGGGCGAAGCCCATCACCACGCCGTCCTTCATCCGGAAGTTCTCCAGGGTGCGGGTCTGCCGCCCCCAGTACTCGGCGAACGCCAGCACGAACGCGAACACGATCAGTGTGGTCGCCACGACCCACAGGTTGCGCCCGGCCGTCTTGATCTGGTCCTTGAACACGAAGCCGAATAGCCCGATCGGGATCGAGCCGACGATGACGTACCAGCCCATCCGGTAGTCGAGGCTGGAGCGCACCGACTTGTCCCTGATGCCGACGAGCCAGGTCCGGGTGATCCGCCAGATGTCCTTGGCGAAGTAGATCAGCACGGCCGCCTCGGTGCCGAGCTGGGTGACCGCGGTGAACGACGCGCCGGCGTCGCGGTCGAAGAAGATCGCCGAGGTGATCCGTAGATGCCCCGACGAGCTGACCGGAAGGAACTCGGTCAGTCCCTGGACGATGCCCAGGACGATGGCCTCGACCCAGGTCACTCGCCGACTCCCGAAAGGTCGAGCGCCTCGGCGACGGTACGGAGGGTCTGAACGCCGCTGTCCCGGTCGGCCACGAACAGCGTCACCGACAGCGTGGTGACGCCGGCGGCGGCGTACTCCCGCATCCGCTCGGCGATGCGTTCCTTCGGGCCGAGCAGTGAGGTGCGGTCGATGAACTCCATCGGCACCGCGGCGGCCGCGTCGCGCTGCCGCTTGGCCAGGTAGAGGTCCTGGACCTCGCGGGCGGCGTCGCCATAACCCATCCGGGTGGCGAGCTGGTTGTAGAAGTTCTGCTGCCGGCTGCCCATCCCGCCGACGTAGAGCGCGGCGTACCAGCGCACCAGCTCGGCGCAGGAGGCAACGTCGTCGCCGACCACCACCGGCACCGAGGGCACCACGTCGAAGCCGGCCAGTTCCTTGCCGACCTTGGCCCGCCCGGCGCTGACCGAGGCGAGCTGCTCATCGGCGAACTCCGGGGCGTAGAACACCGCCAGCCAGCCGTCGGCGATCTCGCCGGCCAGCTCCAGGTTCTTCGGGCCGACCGCGGCCAGGTAGATCGGGATGTGCTCGCGAGGCGGGTGGAAGCCCAACCGCAGCGCCTTGCCGGGGCCGTCCGGCAGCGGCAGGGTGTAGTGCTCGCCGTCGTACGCCACCTCCTTGCGGGCGATGGCCAGCTTGACGATGTCCACGAACTCGCGGGTCCGGGCCAGGGGCTTGGCGAAGCGCACCCCGTGCCAGCCCTCGGAGACCTGCGGGCCGGAGACGCCCAGGCCGAGCCGGAACCGGCCGCCGGAGAGCGCGTCGATGGTGGCGGCGGTCATCGCCGTTGCCGCCGGCGTACGTGCCGGGATCTGCATCACCGCGGCGCCCACGTCGATCCGTTCGGTCTGGCCGGCCATCCAGGCGAGCATGCTGGGCGAGTCGGAGCCGTAGGCCTCCGCCGCCCACACCACCGAATAGCCGAGCCGGTCCGCTTCCTGGGCCAACGCCAGGTGATCCGCTGGTGTGCTCCACGCTGTCTGGTATCCGAGGCTGAGCCCGAGTCGCACTGGTCCTCCCCCATCCGTGGCACAGGTCGCACCAGGTTACGCAATGCCGATTACGGCCTCGATCACCGGCTCGCCCCCTATGATCCCCCGTCCGTCCCGGTACCCGTGACCGGCGGAACCGGCAGAACCGGCAGAGATGACGGGAGCGAGGATATCGGTGGCGGCAGGTTCGAAATAAGGTTCACCCATGCAACAGCGACCGCTCGGCCGAAGCGGGCTGGCGGTTTCCCGGCTCGCGCTCGGCACCATGACGTGGGGCCGGGACACCGACGCCGACGATGCGGCCGCCCAGCTGAAGAGTTACCTGGACGCGGGCGGCAACCTGATCGACACCGCCGACGTGTACGGCGACGGGGACGCCGAGTCCGTGATCGGCTCGCTGCTGGGCAGCCTCGTACCCCGTGACGATCTGCTGATCGCCACGAAGGCGGGGTTGCGCCCGGGCAGCGGCCGGCGCCGCGACGGCTCCCGCGGGCACCTGCTGCGCACCCTGGACGCGTCCCTGCGCCGGCTCGGCACCGACCACGTGGACCTGTTCCAGGTGCATGGGTACGACCCGGACACCCCGCTGGAGGAGACCCTGGCCGCGCTGGACCACGCGGTGGCCAGCGGCAAGGTCCGCTATGTCGGGGTGTCGAACTTCTCCGGCTGGCAGACCGCGCGGGCCGCCGCCTGGCAGACCGCCTGGCCGGGCCGGGCGCCGGTGGTCGCCGCCCAGGTGGAGTACTCGCTGCTGGAGCGGGGCGTGGAGCGGGAGGTGCTGCCCGCGTGCGACGCGCTCGGCCTCGGGGTGCTGCCGTGGTCACCGCTGGGCCGGGGTGTGCTCACGGGCAAGTACCGGCACGGCCGTCCGGCGGACTCCCGGGCCGCCTCGCCGCACTTCGAACGATTCGTCGCCACGTACCTGGAGCCGCGTTGCTCCAGCATCGTGGAGGCGGTGGCGACCGCGGCCGGCGGGCTGGGCGTGTCGCCGCTGGAGGTGGCGCTGGCCTGGATCCGGGACCGGCCGGGGGTGACCGCGCCGATCCTCGGCGCCCGCACGGTCGGGCAGCTGCTCGGTGCGCTCCAGGTCGAGCGGATCACGCTGCCCGAGGAGATCACCACCGCGCTGGACGACGTCTCGGCGGTGCCGGTGGGTTACCCGGAGCGCGACGGCTGACCCGCCGGCCCGTTCACATTGTCGGGCGTTGACCGGGAAGCTCGCGGATCGCGGTCAGGAAGCGGGACTGGTCGTCGCGGGTCGCCGGGTTGACGATCCGGATCCACGAGCCGTCGTCGAAGAAGATGGTGGAGGGGAACTGCATCAGGCCGGCCACGCCCCCCTCGGAGTCGACGCGGGCCACCC
Source organism: Micromonospora sp. BL4 (assembly GCF_003667505.1). Taxonomy (GTDB): domain Bacteria; phylum Actinomycetota; class Actinomycetes; order Mycobacteriales; family Micromonosporaceae; genus Micromonospora. The sequence continues at coordinate 3,085 of NZ_RCVJ01000056.1, read as the reverse complement.
GGGTGCGCTCCACGCTCCACAGCAGCCGCGGCTGGCGCCGGTCGGGCCGGTCGGCGTCGGGGCGGGACCCCATCCGCAGCAGGTGGAGGTGGGTGTCGCTCACCGCCAGCGGTGTGCCCGTGTAGCGCTCCAGGAACAGCAGCATGCTGCCGGCGAGGGTGGCGAGGTCACCGCTGAAGACGTACCGGCGCCGGTAGGCGATCTCGGCGAGCTGATCGGCCAGCGGGCGGTACCGGCTGAGCCGGAACAGCGCCCGGAACGCCTCCTGCTCCTCGGTCAACGGGATCGGCTCCCGTTGCGGCGCCTGGTGTGGCGGGCTCGGCTCCGGCTCGGCCGCCGGCAGGCCGACGGCGACGGCGGCGGCCCTGCCGGGCAGCAGCAGCACACCCGCGGCCAGCCGCACCGGCGTCATGACCGCGTCCACCCAGACCACCGGGTTGACGATGTTGAGCAGCCCGAACAGCGCCCGCGGGTCCAGCGCCTCGGCCATCTCGCCGGCCACCCGGTCGGTGAGCTGCCGGCCGGCCTTGTGCGTCTCCGGGGTACGGACCGGGGCGAGCCCCACGTAGCGGAGCTCCTGCCCCGGCAGGAGCGGCGCGACGAGGGCGCGCTCGGGCTCGTCGCTGGTCCGGAACTCGTCGCGCAGCTCGCGGGCCTTGTCACGGGCGGCGCGCGCGCCGCCGAGCACCGCGTCGGTGAACCGACCCAGCCGACCCCGCTCCCCTGACGTCACGCTCCACCTCCTCGGCCGGGCTAACGGCCCGCGGGTTGATCTGCGGGCGGCTGCCCGAAGACATTCTGGTCGATCCAGTCGGCGCCGCCCTGCACCGCCTGGTCGATCTGGTCGCCGACCTGGTCGCTGCCCGGGATGGAGAGGCCGGAGGTGAGCGCAACGGACCCCCAGGTGACGCCGTGCACGATCGAGTTCGGCACGTTCCACGGCAGGTTGGTCGCCCAGTCCCGGGCGATCACCCGGGCGCCGTCGGCGACGCCGTGGGCGCGCAGCGCGGCGGCCCGGTCGAGGGCTCCCATGTCGAACGGCGAACCCGACTTGCCCAGCTTGTAGGTGCCCTTCGTGGGGTCGAGGAACTTGTGGTGCCACTTGTCGGCCTTGCCGGCGGCGCGGCGCTTGTCGGCGTACTTCTGGCCGGTGCGCAGCTTCTTCTGCATGTCGACCAGCTTGTCGAGGTGGTTGCGCAGCTTGCGCAGGTACAGCATGACCCGCTGGAGCAGGCGGATGACCTTCTGCAGGTGCGTCGCCAGCGGCCTGATGACCTTCAGCATCCGGGTGACGACGATCAGGCCGCGGGTCACGGCGACGCCCACGCCGGCCGCCCAGGACGCACCGGCGGTGAACGGCGCCATCAGCAGCGCCGTCACCAGCGTCACGAGGAGGAAGTTCACGAACTCGACGCAGACGTCGACGAGCACGTCGTGCACGGTCTGCAGGCCGTCGGCGACGCTGCGCAGGTACTCGGCGGTCGCGGCGAACTGTTCGGCGACACCGAGCAGTTGATCTTCGACCTCGGCCAGCCGCTGGCCGTACGCCGTCCCGGCGGGCGAGCTCCACCCCGCCTGGGCGGCCTCGCGGGCGCCGCGATGCCCCTGCGCCAGATCGCGCACCTGCCCGGCCAGCGTGTCCCACTCGGCGGCCTTCGCGCGCAGCGCGGCGGGCTCACCGTCGACCAGGTCGACGAGCTGGATGAGCGGCCAGGCCAGCGTCCGGCAGACGCTGTCGACCGCGGCCTCCACCCCGGAGAGCGCGTTGTCGAGGCCGTTCCACAGCTGGACGGCGCTGCCGGCGGGCCCGCTCATCCGGGCATCCCCGCCTGGATGGCCTTGAACCCGCCGTCGAGTTCCTGCTCGTTGCGCTCGTACGCCTCGACGGTGTCGGCCAGCGCGTCGGCGACCCGGCCGAATGCGGCGTTGGCGGCGCCGAAAAGCTCCGCGCCACCGGTGACCTGCTCGGCGTACTTGGCGCGGAGCATGTCGCTGGCGAACGGCAGATGACCGAACGCGTCCGACGGCACGTCACCGGCCGAGACGATCTGACCCTCCAGTGCGGCGAGTGAACTCGCGACCTGCTTGGCGGCCGTCTCCAGTCGACGGACCGCCTGCACGTCGACATCGATGTCCGGCGGCATGCCGTTCCTCCCCCATGTGTCGAGCGCACCGACGATACGATTCCCCGGCCACCGGGCACCACCCCGGTCGCATGGTCCACGGGGGAGGGAACTCATCTCATGACTGATCCGATGTCCGCGTTCGACGGGCTCGCCGGGCGGATCGCCGACATCGAACGCCGGTTCGCGGGGCTCCGCGACGACCTGGCCGAGCTGTCCGGCACCGCGACCGACGAGAGCGGCCTGGTGTCGGCGACGGTCGACGCCACCGGTGTGCTGACCGGCCTCACCCTCGCGCCCGCCGCCCTGCGCGCCGGCACCGAGGGTGTGGCGGAGCTGGTGCTCGACGCGTACCGGCGGGCCCGCACGGCGGCCAGCGAGCACGTCGAGAGGCACACCGAGGGGCTGGACGTCACGCTGGGCGCGGGCCTGAGTGACCTGTTCGGCAGGCCCGGCGACTTCTCGGCGCTGGGCCGGTTGGAAGAGACCGTCGCCCGGCTCGGGCGGCTGGACGACCGCCTGCCGGGCCCGCCGGCATGACCTCGGCAACCTGGCCGGACATCGTCGCGCGGCTGCGGGACACGATCGCCCGCTGCGACCGCGACACGGACCTGGAGCTCTCCGCCGGTTCGCGCGCGATCCGGCTGCTGGTGCGCCGCGAGGTGGTGGGGGCGATCTGCCCGGGCCACGACGAGGCACGCCTGGCCGCGCTCGGCTGGCACCGCCCGACCGGCGACACGGGCTGGTGGTACGAGGTGCCGCGCACTCCGGAGCAGGTGGAGCGGCTCAGCGTGTTCGTGACCCGCACCGCCGCCGAGGTGCTGACCGATCGGCCGGGCGCGCTCTCCTGCCGGGCCGTGGCACCGGCCACCCGTGCGGTACCGGCGCCGCGGTCGGCCGGGCCGGCTGGCGGGGCGGCGGAGCCGGCGAATGGCTGTCTCTTATACCCATCTCCGAGCCCA
>NZ_RCVJ01000238.1 GCF_003667505.1 Micromonospora sp. BL4 | reverse complement strand
GCGCTTCCACCGGTGGCCGGCCTCGGGGGCCAGGGTTGGGGTCGACCGGCCACCGGTGGAAGCGCCGGGCCGGGGCCGAACCCGGGCTGGCCGGGCCCGCCGGCAGCGACGGGCTGCGGGCCGGCGGGGCGGGCAGGGCTGGTCATGCGGCCTCTTCTCGGGGTGACCCGTCGAGCGGGATGGTGACCTGGATGCGGCAGCCGGGGCGGTCCCGCCGACCCGGTCCGGCTGGATCGAGAACTCCGATCCGGCCGCCGTGCAGCTCGACGACCCACCGGGCGATGGCCAGGCCCAGCCCGGTCCCGCCGCCGGCCGACCGATCGCCGCGGGTGAACCGCTCGAACACCCGGGAGCGCTCCGCCCGGGGGATCCCCTGACCCTCGTCGCTCACCTCGAAGCGGAGCTGGCCGGCGTGTTCCTCGGCGCTCAACCGGACCGTGCCGCCGGGCGGGCTGTGTCGCGCCGCGTTGTCGAGCAGATTCGCGAACACCTGGTGCAGTCGCCACGGGTCGGCCAGCACGGTCAGGGGCGTCTCCAACTCGCGGAGTTGGTAGCGCACGTCCAGCCCCGCGCCGGTCGCACTCGCGGTGGCGTGCTCCACCGCCTCGTCGAGGAAGTCCCCCACGTCCATGCGGACCCGCCGTAGCGGGACCACCCCGGCGTCGAGTCGGGACAGGTCGAGCAGGTCGGCGACGAGGTGCCCCAGCCGCTCGGTCTGGGCCAGCGCAGAGCGCAGCGCCGCGGGTTCGGGCGCGGCCACCCCGTCCACCATGTTCTCCAACACGCCCTGCAACGCGGTGATCGGCGTGCGCAACTCGTGCGAGACATTGGCGATCAGCTCGCGTCGGCGCTGGTCCGCGGCGTGCAGGTCCTCGGCCATCTTGTTGAACGCCTGGGCCAGCTCGCCGACCTCGTCCCGGGACGTGGCGCGTACCCGGCGGGTGTAGTCGCCGCGGGCCATCGCCCCGGCGGCCGCCGTCATCTCCCGCAGTGGCGAGGTCATCCCGTGGGCCAGCACCTGCGAGGTGAGCAGCGCCACGGCGATGGCGGTCGCCGAAGTCACCGGTGGTGGCCAGCCGATGCCGTACGAGAAGTAGGCGAGTCCTGCCGCGCCGGAGGCGACGAGCAGCACGCCCAGTTTCAGCTTGATGGAGCGCACCGGGTCGAGCGGGCGGGGAAGCAGCTCCAGCACCCGGTCCAGCCGGGTGAGCAGGGTGGCGGTCATGACGGCACTTCCAGGGCGTAGCCGACTCCGTGCACGGTGCGGATGAGATCGGCTCCCAGCTTTCGGCGCAGGGCCTTGACGTGGCTGTCCACGGTGCGGGTGCCGCTCCCCTCGGCCCATCCCCAGACGTCGGCGAGGAGCCGTTCCCGAGGGAGCACCGTCCGGGGTCGTCCGGCGAGGTGGACCAGCAGGTCGAACTCGGTCGGCGTGAGGTGTACGTCCGCACCGGCCCGGCGGACCCGCCGCTCGGCCTCGTTGATCTCGATGTCGCCGAGGCGGATGGCGGGCGGAGCAGGGGTGGCCGCCCGCTCCACCCGCCGCAGCAGAACGTGGACCCGGGCGGCCAGCTCCCGCATCGAGAACGGTTTGGTGAGGTAGTCGTCCGCGCCGACCGCGAGCCCCACCAGCAGGTCGGTCTCGTCGTCCCGGGCGGTGAGCATCAGCACCGGTACCGGCCGGACGGCCTGGATCCGCCGGCACACCTCCAGGCCGTCGAAGCCGGGCAGCATCACGTCGAGGACGACGAGATCCGGCCGTCCGGTTCGGAACTGCTCGACCGCGCTGGGCCCATCCGCAGCGATCTCCACCGCGAATCCCTCGGCGCGGAGTCGGGCGGCGACCGACTCGGCGATGGTCCGTTCGTCCTCGACCACCAGTACCCGGCGTTCCTTCATGGGCCCTGACTGTAGGGAGCCGGCGTGGAGATCAGTGGGTGGCGTTGTGAATAACCTGTGGAGAACGGGTCACCCCTGTGGATAACCCGGTGGACGACGCCGGTGCGGGCCTCGCCGGAGAGCCCGCACCGGCGTCGTTCTCACTCCAGCCCGACGCGCTGCGGGCGGGCCGAGGCGGAGCCGAGCCAGGTGTGCGGGTTGCCGTACCAGCACCAGCCCAGTTTCGGCGCGCCCTGGCTGATCCAGATCGCCGGCACCCGCTTGTCGCCGCAGCGCGAGCCGACCAGCGAGAAGCACTTGTTCTTCGCCAGCGCCGCCGGATACAGGGTGACGAAGGCGATCCCCTCGTCGATGGTGAGCGGCAGCCGGTCCTGGCCGGTGATCACCTCCATGGCCGACGCGGGGGCCAGGTTCAGGGTCTCCTCGCCACGGTCCACGTCGAAGAGCAGGTACGCCGGGCCCGCCGGCACCTCCAGTTCCTTGATCGGATCGAATTTCGGCAGGTCGTCCTCGCCGTAGTGCCGGTCGAGGAAGCCGGGCTTGCGCTTGCCGGCGAGGGTGGTGAGCGCCAGCCGCTGCTCGACCGTCGCCAGGTCGCGGGTGATGACCAGCAGGAACGGCACGCGGCCCTCGGTCGGTGCGGGCAGCCCGGCGGCGCCCGTGATCGCCGCCGCGCGGAGCGGGGCGACCAGACCACGGAAGGCGTCCTCGGTCAGGTCGGCGAGCGCCGGATATCCCAGCTCCACCAGGCGGTCGAGTTGACGGTCGAATTCGGTGGCGGCGTCGAACACGGGCGGCTCCATTCGTCGTTCGTCCCGGATACCGTACGACGTACGACAGTCCGGGGTTATTCCCGCTGGCCGATGCAACCTGTATGGGCGACCGCCCCGTAGTACGACCGTGATGGTCAACGGCGAGGAATGGGCAGGGCTGGGAGCCGGGGTCAGCGGTTCCAGTCCTGCTTCGCCGCACGGACCAGCTTGTCCTTCAGCTCCCGGGTGTGCCGCCGGCTCACCGGCAGCTCGGTCCCGTCGATCACCACCACGTAACCGGAGTTGACCAGCCGCAGCTCCGCGATCAACTTCAACTGCACCAGGTACGACCGGTGCACGCGGACGAAACCGGCGTCGGCCCACCGCTCCGCGAGCGTGGCCAGCGAGACCCGCACCAGGTGCGACCCCTCCGCGGTGTGCAGCCGGGCGTAGTCCCCCTGGGCCTCCACCCAGCGCACCGCCGAACGGGGCAGCATCCGGGTGGTGCCGGCCAACTCGATCGGGATGGTCGGATCCTCCTCGGCCCGGGCCAGCGCCGCCGGATGCGACGGCACCACCCGCGACCCGATCACCCGGCGCAGCGACTCGGCCAGCCGCTCGGCCCGGACCGGTTTGCGCACGTAGTCGGTGGCCCCCAGGTCGAAGGCGTCCACCGCGCCGTCGTCGTACGCGGTGACGAAGACGATCGCCGGTGGCCGGGCGAACCGGCGCAGCACCCGGGCCAGCTCCATGCCGTCCAGGCCGGGCATCCGGATGTCCAGGAACACCACGTCCACGTCACCGTCGCGCAGCAGCCGCAGCGCCTCGGTGGCGTCCCCCGCCGTGTGCAGGCGGGCCACCCGGGGGTCGGCCCGCAGGTGGTACGCCAGCTCGTCGAGCGCGGGCGGCTCGTCGTCGACCGCCAGCACGCGGAGGAAACCGGTCGTGCTCACTCAGTGGCCCCCGGTCGCTCGTCGCGCGCGCTCACGATCCGGCCCGCACGCCGGGGTGGAATTTCGGCACCCGCATGCTCACCCTGGTGCCCGAGCCGAGCCCGGTCTCGACGACCAGGCCGAAGCGGTCCCCGAACACGGACCGCAGCCGCTCGTCGACGTTGGAGAGGCCGACGTGCTGGCCGGTGTCGTCACCCGGGTCGCCGGTGCTGCGGGCCAGCTCGGCGATGCCGGCGGTCAGCGTGGTCGGATCCATTCCCACCCCGTCGTCCTCCACGGTGATGTGGCATTCGGCGCCCGCATCCCGGGCCTCGATGCTCACCATGCCCGTGCCCGGCTTGCGGGACAACCCGTGCCGGACCGCGTTCTCCACCAGCGGCTGGAGGCAGAGGAACGGCAGCGTCACCGGAAGCACCTCCGGCGCGATCTGCAACCGCACCTGCAACCGGTCACCGAACCGGGCCCGCTCGATGGTCAGGTAGCGGTCGATCGAGCGCAGCTCCTCGGCCAGCGTGGTGAACTCCCCGTGCGCCCGGAACGAGTACCGGGTGAACTCCGCGAACTCCAGGATCAGCTCGCGGGCCCGCTCCGGATCGGTGCGCACGAACGAGCCGATCGCGGTCAGCGCGTTGTAGATGAAATGCGGGCTGATCTGCGCCCGCAGCGCCCGGATCTCGGCCCGCGCCAGCCGCTCCCGCGACGAGTCCAGCTCGGCCAGGGCGAGCTGGTTGCCGGCCCAGTGCGCGGTCTCCAGGGTGGCCTGCACCAGTCCGGGCGCCGGAGGGCTGTCGGCGATCGCCACCAGCGCGCCCACCACCCGGCCGTCCGCGCCGTGCAGCGGCGCGACCACCGCTCCCCGGATCGGGCAGTCGACCCGGTCGCAGTGCAGCTCGGATTCACCGAGCACCGTCGAGCGCCCGGTCTCCACCGCACGGCGGGCCGCCGCGAGCAGTTGCTCACCGTGGTGCCCGCCGCGTCCGTCGAGGGCGAGCAGCTCGTCGGCGTCGGTGAGCGCCAGCCCGGCCGCCCCCACCAGAGCCCGCAGATGGCGTACGGCCTTCGCCGCGCCCGCCGCGCTCAGCCCCGCCCGCAGCGGTTCGGCGGCCAGCCCGGCGGTGTGCAGCACCTCGTAGGTGGCCCGCTGGGTGGCGGTGGCGATGCCCCGGCGGGCACGCAGGCGCAGCACCGCCAACAGGGCCGCGGTCAGCGCGGTGACCAGTGAGACGACGCCGACGACGGCGGAGAGGTTGCCACCCACGCAGCGATCCTTGCCGCTGCGGGCCGGCGAGCCAACCCCTAGTACGCGCCCTTGCGGGCCAGCACCACTCCGACGGTGCGCCACAGGATGCTCAGGTCGTACGCGAGCGACCAGTTGTCGACGTAGTAGAGGTCGAGCCGGACGGACTCGTCCCAGGACAGGTCGGAGCGGCCGGAGACCTGCCAGAGGCCCGTCATGCCGGGGCGGACCAGCAGCCGGCGGCGCACGTCGCCCAGGAAGTCGCCGTCGTCGGCCGGCAACGGGCGGGGCCCGACCAGCGACATCTCACCCCAGAGCACGTTGATCAACTGCGGCAGCTCGTCCAGCGAGGAGGCCCGCAGGAAGCGGCCCACCGGGAAGACCCGCGGGTCCTCCTTCATCTTGAACAGCATGCCGTCGGTCTCGTTCCGGTCGACCAGGCTGGCCAGCCGATCCTCGGCGTCGACGTACATGGTCCGGAACTTCCAGACCCGGAACGTGCGCCCCTCGTGCCCCACCCGGGGCTGACGGAAGAAGACCGGCCCGGGGTCGGAGATCCGGATGGCCACGGCGATGGAGAGGAAGAGCGGGATCAGCAGCAGCAGACCGAGGCCGGCGGCGACCCGGTCCATAAGGTTCTTGGCCAGCAACGCCGGCCCGGAGAGGGTCGGCTCCTCGACGTGCAGCAGCGGCAGACCCTCGATCGGCCGGATGTGCACCCGCGGACCGGCGATGTCGGTGAGCTGCGGGGCGACCACCAGGTCGACGCCGGAGCCCTCCAACTGCCAGGCCAGCCGGCGCAGCTCACCCGGCTCGGCGCTGGCCGACCCGCAGACCGCGATGGTGTCCCCGCCGACCTCCCGGACCAGGGCCAGCACGTCCCGGCCGGCGTGCACCGGCACCGGGGTGGGCATCCCTCGTGCCGCGGCGTAACCGTCAGTGATGTGGATGGCGACCGGCACCAGCCCGGCGTTCGGGTTGCGGGTGACTGCCGCGTAGACCTCCAGGCACTCCGGCAGGGTGCCGACCAGCACCATCCGGTGCGCGGCCTGCCCGGCCCGCCGGCGGATGTAGTGCAGCGCCCAGCGGGCCACGAAACGGCCCCAGAGGATCAGCACCGTGGCGCCGACCAGCGCGGTGCCGACCGTATACCGGGAGAGCTGGGTCACCGTGGCGAAGGCGAGGAACGAGACGCTCGCGGCGACCGTCACCGAGGCCCGGATCACCCGTTTGAACTCGTCCGGCCCGAGCCCCAGGTAACGCCGGTCGTAGGCCCGGTTGCTCCAGAGGATGATCACCCAGCCGAGCGGGAGCAGCAGGTAGGAGATGGTGTGGAACCAGGTCGGGTCCTGCTTGGTGCCGGAGAAACCCGAGGCCGCCTGGTCGAAGAGCTGGATCGCGATCCAGCTGGCGAACGCCGCCGCCCCGAAGTCGAGCACGAGCAGGATCGCCGTGTAGGGGCGGTGCCAGCGGGAGACACGGCGTCGCGCCCTGGCCCAAGCCGACCGGGGGACGCCGTTGTGCGACGGCGGCGTCGGCGGCTGAATTTCGAAGCTGTCGACGTGCCGCACGAGTCTGCTCCGGCCTTCGTTGGTTACCGGGCGCTGGAGGCTTGCCGTCACCTCACCCATGTCCTCCCGCATGACACGTGCCGCTCACTCGCCGTGAGGGCCCGGGTCGCCCACCGTCCCAGTCTCCCACGTGGGCTCCGACCGGTCGCGGCCCCGGAAAGGATTGGCGACCGATGGTGCCGGCGGGATCTGGCCGGCTTCGCACCATTTCAGAAGCCGGGGACCGGGCCACTATACCGATGGATGCACGCGTGGCGGGAACCGTGGACCGGAGCTTCTGCTCACTCGGGACGATTCCGCTCCGTAGTTGCCACGTGTGATTACTCACCGTACGAGGCGGGACAACCGTCGGTCAGCGAGCGGCTTGCCGCCGGTCTGGCAGGTCGGGCAGTACTGGAGGCTGGAGTCGGCGAACGAGACCTCCCGCACGGTGTCACCGCACACCGGGCAGGGCAGGCCGGTGCGGGCGTGCACCTTCAACCCGGAGCGCTTTTCGCCCTTCAGCTCCGCGGCCCGCTGCCCGAGGGACCGCTGGACCGCGTCACCGAGCACCTGCCGGGTGGCCGCGTGCAGGGTGGCGAGCTGGTCGTCGGTGAGCCGGTCGGTGATCGCGAACGGGGACAGCTTCGCCGCGTGCAGGATCTCGTCGGAGTACGCGTTGCCCACGCCGGACAGCACCGCCTGATCGGTCAGCACCCCCTTGACCTGCCCGCGCCGGCCGCGCAGCCGCTCGGCGAAGGTGGGCAGGTCCGCGGCGAGCGCGTCCGGGCCCAGCTTGGCCACGCCCGGCACCGCCGACGGGTCGGTGACCAGGTACGCGGCCAGCTTCTTCTGCGTGCCGGCCTCGGTGAGGTCGAAACCGGAGCCGTCGTCGAGGCGGACCCGCAGCGCGATCGGGCCCTTGCCGGGGCGCAGCGGGGTGGTGGCCGGGAATGCCTCCCGGTAGTGCAGCCAACCCGCCCGGGCCAGATGGACCACCAGGTGCAGATCGCCGTCGACGACCACGTCGAGGAACTTGCCATGCCGGCGGGCGTCGACGACCGCCCGCCCGGCGACCGCGGTCGGTGCCGGGTCGTACGTCTTCAGGGCGCTGATCGCGGCGACCTCGAGCCGGTCGACACGCCGCCCCACCGCGCGCTGCCGCAGGTAACCCGCGAGCGCCTCAACCTCCGGTAGTTCGGGCACCAGCCAACGGTAGCCTTCTTTCCCGTGAGAATCGTGGTGGCACACAACCGGTACCGGGAAGCCCAGCCCTCCGGCGAGAACACGATCGTCGACTCGGAGATCGCTCAGCTCACCGCCGCCGGCGTCGAGGTGCTGCCCTTCATTCGCAGCTCGGACGAGATCCCGTCGATGTCGAAGGTGGCGAAGGCGCTGCTGCCGATCTCGCCGATCTGGGCCCCCCGGGCCCAGCACGACCTGAGCCGGCTGCTCACCGAGCACCGGCCGGACGCGCTGCACCTGCACAACCCGTACCCGCTGCTCTCCCCCTGGGTGGTGCGGACCGCGCACCGGCACGGCGTGCCGGTGGTGCAGACGGTGCACAACTACCGGCAGGTCTGCTCCTCGGGGATCTACTTCCGCGACGGCGTGATCTGTCAGGACTGCAAGGGCCGCACGCTGGGGGTGCCGGCGATCAAGCACCGCTGCTACCGCGACTCGGCGGCGCAGAGTGCGCTGATGGCGACCACCCTGGCCGTGCACCGGGGCACGTGGCGGTCGGTGGACCGGTACATCGCGCTCACCACGGCGATCGCCGACCACCTGCGCGAGTACGGCATTCCGGACGAACGGATCGTGGTGAAGCCGAACGCCGTACCGGACCCCGGCCGGCCTGCGCCGCTCGGTGACGGCTTTCTCTACATGGCCCGGCTGAGCCCCGAAAAGGGTGTCGACCTGCTGCTGGACGCGTGGCGTCGGCATCCGGTGGGCGCACTGGGCACGCTGCGCGTCGCCGGGGACGGCGAGTTGCGCCCGCTGGTGGAGGCCGCCGCCGCTGAGCGACCCGACGTGGTCTACCTCGGTCAGCTCGACCGGACCGGAGTGCGGGCGGCGGTCGAGGCGAGCGCGGTGGTGATCGCCGCTGCCATGTGGCACGACGTGCTGCCGACCGTGATCATCGAGGCGATGGCCAGCGGCCGACCGGTGCTCGGTACGGCGTTGGGCGGCATCCCGTACCTGGTCGGGGCGGATGCCCCGCACGAGCCCGCCGGCACCGGGCCGGCCGAGGTCGCCTCCGCCGTCGCCGGCGACGGCGGCGCGTCGCCGATGCCGACCGGGATCAAGGCCGGCGAGGCCGGCTGGGTGGTCGCCCCGGAGCCGGCCGCGCTGGCCGCGGCCCTGCCGGTGGCCCGGGCCAGGGCGGCCGCGGTGGCCCCGGCCGCCCGCGCCCGCTACGAGCGGACCTTCCACCCTGACGTGGTCACCAAGCAGCTCATCGACGTCTACGCCGGCATGGCCCGCACCGCGCACCGCCACTGACCTGCCGGCCCTGCCGCCGCCCGCCGTCCCGGCCGCGTGCCACCCACCGGGCCGGGCCGGCAAGGTCGCGCCGCCCGCCGCGCCGGGGATGCGTGCCGCCCGCCGGGTCGGCCCTATGC
>NZ_RCVJ01000236.1 GCF_003667505.1 Micromonospora sp. BL4 | reverse complement strand
GGGGGTTGTCGCCCGGGTTGTTGATGTGCTGGGTGCGGTCGGCGTCCGTGTCGCCGGGGCGGGGGATCGCCTGGGTCGGGTCGGCGGACTGACGCGGAATCGCCTGGGTCGGGTCCGCCGACGGCGGCTGGCCGAACGGGGGCGCGGCCGGCGGGGCGGACTGCGGGGTCGGGTTGACCGGCGGGGGCGACTGCGGCGCCGACCCGAACGGCGGTGCCGACTGCGGCGCCGACCCGAACGGCGGCGAGGGCTGGCCGTACTGGCCCGGGTGCTGCGCCGGAGGGTATCCGCCCGGCTGGCCCGGGGCGGGCCAACCACCACCCGGCTGGCCGCCGGGCTGCCCCGGGGCCGGCCAGCCGCCCTGCTGCTGCGGCCAGCCCGGCTGCGGCTGACCGTAGACGCCCGGCTGGGGCTTCGGCCGCGGCACGTAGTAGAACTTCCGCCAGACCGCGTAGACCACCCAGGCGGCGGCCGCGAAGATCATCAGCCAGGCGAACCGGGTGAGCACACCGAGCAGCGCGTCGAGCACCTCGGCCTCGGCGAGCCGGCCCACCGTCCAGATCAGCATGGTCAGCGTGCCGAGCAGCGCGCTCACCGCGTACTCGCCGAGAGCCACCTGAGTGATCAGCTTCGCCTTCGGCAACACCGGCGACACGTGGGTGGCCAGCAGCACGGCCAGCAGCGGCAGGCCCACCGCCTCCAACCCGATGAACGCGAAGAACGCGCTGCCCGCACGGTCGGTGAAGGAGCTGTAGTCGTTCGGGCTGAGCAGCCGGAGCAGGCCCACGAAGAGGAACACGGCGTTGGCGCCGAGCAGCGCGAGCGCACCCAGTTCGCGTAGTGGCTTGGTCAGCTGGCGGGCCTGGGTCGCGTCGGTGGACGCGGGCTCGGCGGGGCTGGTCACGAACTCCCCCTCGGGGCGTGGACGGACAGGGCGCACGTGAGCCTAGTCTCCCGGGCCACCGGCGGACCGGAGGCGTCACGTGCGCGAGGATGGTCGACATGCGCATCGTGGTTCTGGCCGGCGGCATCGGCGGCGCCCGGTTCCTGCTCGGCGTCCGGGCGTACGCCCGAGAGGTCGGCGCCGAGGTGACCGCCGTCGTCAACGTCGGCGACGACCTGTGGCTGCACGGGTTGAAGATCTGTCCCGACCTGGACAGCGTCATGTACACCCTCGGCGGCGGCGCCGACCCCGAGCGGGGCTGGGGCCGGGTAGGCGAGGGCTGGACGGTCAAGGAGGAGCTGGCCGCGTACGGGGCGGAGCCGACCTGGTTCGGCCTCGGCGACAAGGACATCGCCACCCACCTGGTGCGCAGCACGATGCTCAATGCCGGCTACCCGCTGCACGCGGTCACCGAGGCGCTGGCGACCCGCTGGCAGCCGGGCGTACGTCTGCTCCCGGCGACCGACGACCGGCTCGAGACGCACGCGATCGTGAGCGCGAGGAGTGAGCCTGCGAGCCCCGCGGTCGCGAACAGCGCCGGCACGGCGGACGACGATAAGGGCCAGCGGGCGATCCACTTCCAGGAGTGGTGGGTGCGGTACCGGGCGGACATCCCCACCCATCGCTTCGTCTTCGTGGGCGCGGAGACGGCCAAGCCGGCACCCGGCGTGCTGGAGGCGATCGGCACGGCCGACCTGGTGTTGGTCGCGCCGAGCAACCCGGTGGTGAGCGTGGCGCCGGTGCTGGCCGTGCCGGGGCTGCGGGAGGCGGTGGCGGCCGGCCCGGCCCCGGTGGTGGGCATCTCGCCGATCATCGGCGGCGCCCCGGTCCGCGGGATGGCCGACCGCTGCCTGGCGGTGCTCGGCGTCGAGTGCAGCGCGGCCGGGGTGGGTCGACTCTACGGCGGCCGGGCGGCCGGCGGCCTGCTGGACGGCTGGCTGGTGGCCGAGGAGGACGCGGGCACGCTGGTACCGGAGGTGACGGTCCGCGCGGTGCCGTTGCGGATGACCGACGAGGCGGCGACGGCGGCGATGGTCCGCGCCGCGGTGGAGTTGACGTGAGGCTGGAGATCCTGCCGGTGCTGGGCATCGGCCACGTGACCGAGGGCGACGACCTGGCGGCCCTGATCGCCACCGCGGCGCCCTGGCTGCGCGACGGCGACGTGCTGGTCGTCACCAGCAAGATCGTCTCCAAGGCGGAGGGGCGGTTGGTCGACGTCCCGGCGGACGGGCCCGAGCGGCTGGCCGCGCGCGACGAGGTGCTGGCCTCCGAGACGGCCCGGGTGGTGGCCAGCCGAGGACCGACCCGGATCGTGCAGACCCACCACGGCTTCGTGATGGCCTCCGCCGGCATCGACGCGTCGAACGTGGACAAGACCCGGCTGGTGCTGCTGCCGGTGGACCCGGACGCCTCCGCCCGGGCGCTGCGCGCCGCGCTGCGCAAGCGCTACGACCTGGACGTCGCCGTCATCATCACCGACACGATGGGCCGGCCCTGGCGCAACGGGCTGACCGACGTGGCGCTCGGGGTGGCCGGGATGCCGGCCATCCGCGACCACCGCGGCGAGGTGGACCCGTACGGCAACGAGCTGCAGCTCACCCAGATGGCCGTGGTGGACGAGCTGGCGGGCGCCGGCGAGCTGATCAAGGGCAAGTGCGACCAGGTCCCGGTGGCGGTGGTGCGGGGCTACCTCTCCACCACCAGCGCGGACGACTCCGCCGGGGCGCGGGCGCTGGTCCGCGATGCCGCGCAGGACCTCTTCTCGCTCGGAACCGCCGAAGCTCGGGCGGCCGGGCTGACCGACGCCGCCACGCTGACCGACGGTCCCGGCCCCACGCCGGCCGACCCGGCCGCCGCACGACGGGCGATCGACGCGGTCGCCGGGGTGGTCGCTCCCGGCACGGTCTTCACCCTGGTCGACGAGGCGGACGTACGCGCCGGCCTGATCGCCAAGGTCCCCGGCTGGCCGGACGGCGCCACCGCCCTGGTGCTCGGCTCGCCACCGGCCCCGGTGGACCCGATGGACCTGGTCCGCTTCGGCGCCGACCTGCACCGGCTGCGCGTCGCCCTGGCCGCGGAGGGCGTCGGTTCGACCCTGCTCCCCCCGCCTGCCGGCAGCCCGGCCAGCGCCACCCTCGCCCTCTGACGGGCAGCCGGTCGGGTCAGGCGTCCAGCATGGCCCGGCCGAGCGGGGTCAACGTGTGCAGCACGGTGTTGCGGTCCCGGTGGCTGACCAGCAGGCCGGCGTTGCGCAGCACGGTCGCGTGCTGACTGGCCGCCGCCGGTGAGATGTTGAGCCGGCGGGCCACCTCACCCGTGGTGCAGCCGTCGTCGCTGGCCTGCAACACCGCCGCCCTGGTCCGGCCGAGCAGCGCGGCGAGCGACTCGCGGCCGGCCGGGCCCGCCCCGTCGGCCGGCGCCAGCCCGCCCAGCCGGTCCACCGGGTAGACCAGCACCGGCGGCAAGGCCGGGTCGAGCAGGGCGACCGGGGTGGCGGCGCAGAAGAACGAGGGCACGAGCAGCAGGCCCCGGCCGTCCAGGTGCAGCTCCCGACTGTGCGGGTAGTCGCGGACCTCGAGAACCCCGTCCTCCCAGCGCATCGCCGGCCGGAGACTGGTGAGCAGGCCCTCCATGCCGCCGTCGAGCAGGGCCCGGGCCCGCCGGGACCGGTCCGCCGCCACAGCGGACTGGATCCGGCTCCAGTACGGGCTGATCGCCAGCGACCGGTACTGCTCCATCGACTCGGAGAGGTGGCGCAGCGCCGCCGCCTCGCCCCGGGCCAGCGCGCCGACCGAGGACGGCAGCGGGTTCTCGGTGGCCAGCACGCTCAGGTCGCGGTGCAGCCGCTCGGTCGGGGTGCTGCGGACCGCGTCCAGGCCGGCCTCGAAGCCGTCGACGCTGGCGTACGGGGTGAGGAAGTCGGGGAAGTAGCCACGCGGCGGGCTCAACGCGAAGAGCAGCCGGAGCTGGTCGGAGGCGGCGTCCTGGCGCAGCCCTCGGGACACCGCGCGCCGCCAGTTGTCGGTCAGCGGATCACGGCTGCGGCCCTGCAGCAGGTGCAGGCTGAGGACCAACTCCCAGACCGGGTCCGCCGCCGGCGCCACCCGGGTCCGGAGGATGTCCTCGCCAGAAAAGTGGATCTTCAGCATGCAGCGCTCCTGAGCCGCCGGGCAGGGGGATGCCGGGTGGCTGTTCGACTCTACCTGGCCGGCACTTATCTCCATCTTTAAGCCTGAGCTGAAAAACCTCGACGCCTCCCGGGCCGGTTCGGCATGCTTCCAGTGCCCGAGCACGGTACCCACGCGTCACGTACGCGCGGCGCCGGGCACCGGGACCGGGGGAGGACCGGTGATCGGGCGGCACCACGAGGGTCTGCGGCCCTTGCTCCGCAGAGGTGCCGTCCGGTCGCTCCGTCGTCACGTTTCATGATGCCCCGCTCAGCCGGCCCAGAGCACGACCCGATGGTCCTCGTCGGTGACGTAGAAGTGCCGCCCGTCCAGCTCGGCCAGCCCCTCGACGTGGTGCAGCGGCGCCAGGTCCGCCACCAGCTCCCCGGCGAGCAGGTGCCGGTCCGGGGCCGCGACGCGCGGATCGCCGCCCGGCAGCCGGAAGCGGACGTGCCGGGAGGTCACGTCACCTCCGCCCGGATGGTCGTCGAGCAGCACCGAACCCTTGCCCAACGCGTCGATCGAGCCGATCACGGCCGCGTACCCGCCGTCGGAGGTCAAGGCGATCGCCCGGAACCCGGTCAGCGCGGCCGGCGGCGTCACCCCGGTCACCGCGTACGTCCCCACCGCCCGCGGCCAGGCCGGCTCCGCCGCGAACATGCCCGGCACGTCGGCCACCTCGACCAGGATCGGCTCGCCAGCCACGGTGACCGGGAAGCGCAGCCCCAGCAGCACCGTGCCGGCCGGAGTGAACGCCGCCGCCTCCACGTTCAGCGGCAGGTCGTCCGGGGCCAACCGACTCACCCAGCTCTTCTCGCGGGCGGTCCCCCGGGCCAGGGTCTCCACGATGAACCGCGCCCGCACCCGCTCCCCCGGCGGCAACGGGGTCAGCGGCGCCGCGACCAGCGCGTCGTTCACCGCCCGGTGCAGCCGGAAACGGTTGCGCACGACGTGCACCGGCACCGGCCCGGACGCCGCCTCGTCCTCCCGGAACCGGGCCACGAACGCCCGCCGGGGGCGCAGTGGGCCGGCCTTCGAGCCGAAGTGGGAGCCGAAGACGTACACCCAGCCGTCGTGGTGGGCGAGCGCCTCACCGTCCTCGGTCCGGCCGTTCTCCCGGCCGGCGTCCGCCGCGACATGCCGCGCCGTCCACTCGCCGTCGTCCACCTCCAGCAGCAGGGCCAGACAGCGCTCCACCGGTCCCTCGTCCAGCACGGTCCAGAAACCCCGCCGGGCGCCGTACGCGCGCAGCAACGCCGCCGACCGCACCGGCAGCAGATCACTGGCCTCGTTGCCGGCCACCACGAATTCGAGGGCTCGCAGGGTCACCGCGCCAGCGTACGGAGCGCACGCTCGTAGAGTGGCGGCGTGCCCGACACCGCGCTCACCGGACCCGCCGCCCACCCGACCGACCCCGAGACGTACGCCGCGCTGCACGCCGACGCCACCGCGCTGCTCGACGGCTGGCAGCCCACCAGCCCGGACGCGGCCAACGCGCGGGACAGGACCCTCGCGCTGCTCGCCGCCGGGCCGGTCACGATGAGCCGACCGCACCGCCCCGGGCACATCACCGCCAGCGCGCTGGTGCTGGACGCCACCGGCTCACGGGTGCTGCTCTGCCTGCACGGCAAGTTCGGGCGCTGGGTGCAGCTCGGCGGGCACTGCGAGCCGACCGACCAGACCCTGGCCGGCGCCGCGCTGCGCGAGGCCACCGAGGAATCCGGCATCGCCGGCCTGCGCATCGACCCGGTGCCGATCGACGTGGACATCCACCCGGTGAGCTGTCAGGGCGGTTCGCTGCATTACGACGTCCGGTTCGCCGTGCTCGCCCCGCCCGGTGCGGTGGAGCAGGTCAGCGACGAGGCCGAGGCGCTGGGCTGGTTCCCTCCGGACCGGCTCCCCGAGCCACTGGCCGGCGGGACCGCGCAACTGGTCGCGCCGGCCCTCGCGGCCCTCAGACGTAGCCCTCTTCGCCCCGCTCCTTGAGCTCGTCGACCAGGGCCTTGACGTCCTGGGCCCGGTCGCGCGGGCAGACCAGCACCGCGTCCGGGGTGTCCACCACGATCAGGTCACGCACGCCGAGGGCGGCCACCAACCGGCCGGACTGCGGCACCACCACCAGGTTGGTGCTGTCCCGCAGCAGCACACCCGGCTTGGCGTCGGTGCCGAGCACCACGTTGCCCGACGCGTCGGCCGGCAGCACGTCGCCGAGGGTGTGGAAGTCGCCGACATCGTTCCAGCCGAAGTCGCCCGGCACGGTGGCCACCCGGCCCGCCGTGGCCGCGCCCTCCATCACCGCGTAGTCGACGGAGATCTTCGGCAGGGTCGGCCAGACCGTGCCGAGCACGTCGTCCTGCTCCGGGGTGCCCCAGGCGGCGGCGATCGCGGTCACCCCGGCGTGCAGGGCCGGCTGCTGGCGCAGCAGCTCGGCGAGGAACACGTCCACCCGCCAGACGAACATGCTCGCGTTCCACAGGTGCCGGCCGGAACGGACGTACGCCTCGGCGACCTCGACGGCCGGCTTCTCCTTGAACTCGGCCACCGGACGCCATGGCGCGTCCTCGGTCGGATCGCCGGTCTCCAGGTAGCCGTAGCCGGTCTCCGGCCGGGTCGGGGTGATCCCGACCGTCATCAGCATGCCCTGCTCCGCGCCACGGACCGCTTCCCGGACCGTGCGCACCCAGTTGTCCGGGTCGCCGATCAGGTGGTCGGCCGCGAAGCTGCCCATCACCGCCTCCGGTTCGCGCAGCGCGATCACCGCGGCGGCCAGCGCGATCGCCGCGCAGGAGTCCCGGGGCGAGGGCTCGACCAGGATGTTCTCCTCGGGCAGCCCGGTCAGCTGCCGGGCGACCGCCGCGACGTGCGCGGCTCCGGTGACCACGAGTGTGCGGTCCGGTGTGGCCAGCGGCGCGAGCCGCGCCACGGTCGCCTGGAGCAGCGATGCGTTGGAGCCGGTCAGCGGATGGAGGAACTTGGGGTGGCCGGCTCGGGACAACGGCCACAACCTCGTGCCGCTGCCACCCGCCGGGATGACCGCATAGAGCATCCGCACATCATGCCCGACGGACACCGGCTGGGTGGGCGGCTCGCCATCCGGGCCCGGACGGTCACGAGCGGGCGCGGCTCCACGCGGCGATGTGCACCTCGGCGCTGGACTCCCAGGTGAACTCCTTGGCCCGGTCGAAACCGGCCTTCGCCAGCGACAACCGCCGCTGCTCGTCGTCCAGCAGCGCCGCCAGGTCGGTGCCGATCTGCTCCGGATCCTCCGATGTGTAGGCGACCGCGTCGCCGCCCACCTCGGGCAGCGAGAGCCGGGGCGTGGTCAGCACGGGGGCGGCGCAGGCCATCGCCTCCAGGATCGGCAGCCCGAACCCCTCGCCGTAGGAGGGGTAGGCCGCGACCAGCGCGCCGCCGAGGAAGCCGGGAAGGTCGGCGTAGCGCAGGTAGCCGGGGCGCAGCAGCCGCAGGTGGGACGGGACCTCGGCCACCGCCCGGTCGATGTCGTCGTCGTGCCCCTGCCCGCCGGCGATCACCAGGGCCGGCGGGTCGACCCGGTCGGCCACCGCCCGGGCCCAACCGCGGATCAGGTTGGGCACGTTCTTACGCGGCTCCTTGGCGCCGAGGAAGGCGACGTAGCTGCTGTTGCCCAACCCCAACCGGGCGCGCACCCGGGCCTTCTCCTCCTCGCTGGGCGCGTGGAAGGCGGCGTGGTCGACCCCGTGGTAGGCCACGTCGATCCGGGTCGGGTCGGCGTCGAGCAGCCGGATCAGCTCGTCCCGGGTGGCCTTGCTGGGCACGATCACCCGGTCGGCCCGGCGCAACGAGGTCTTGATCGCGCTGCGGAAGAAGGTCCGGCGGGACTTGTCGTAGTGCTCCGGCTCGGTGAAGAACGTCGCGTCGTGCACGGTGACCGTAACCGGACACCCGGCCCGCAGCGGGCAGGTGTAGAAGGGCGAATGCAGAACGTGCGCGCCCACCTGCTGAGCGAGCAGGGGCAGACCGGTCTGCTCCCAGGCGAGCCGCGCCGGACGGTGCGCCACGGCGGCCGGCGCGGGGATGATCTCCGCGCCGGGCAGCATCCGGGTGTACCGCTCCAGGTCGGTGCGGAGGCTGACCACCGCCAGCTCCACCCCCGACCCACACACCTTGCCGAGGGCACCGAGCAGACCATCGACGTATCGACCGACACCACCGCGGTCGGCGGGGACACTCGTGGCGTCGATGAGCACGCGGGGCGGGCGACCGGCGGTCACGGGGCGACTCCTTGCACTGGCGGGTCTGTGGGGAACAACACTCCGGGGGCCAAGCCTACGCCGGAGCACGGGGCCGACGCTGACTGCGACCCGACGGTACGCCGACTTGTCATCGTCTTCGAGTACGGCCCACAGGGGCGTATCGTTCGCGCCGATGGCCGACAACATTGCCCGGGTGTTCGCCGACGCGATCGCGACCGACCCGACCCGACCGTTGCTGACCTGGTACGACGATGCCAGTGGCGACCGCACCGAACTGTCCGGCGCGACACTGGCGAACTGGGTGGCGAAGACCGCCAACCTCCTCGTCGACGAGGTCGCCCTCGCCCTGGGCGATCCGGCCGGCGTGCTCCTGCCGCCGCACTGGCAGACCGCGGCCGTGCTGCTGGGTTGCTGGTCGGCCAAGCTGAGCGTGGTCGACACGCCGGGCGACGTGGACGTGCTCTTCGCCGCCGCCGACCGCCTCGACGAGGCGCAGTCCTGGTCCGCCGGCGAGCGGTACGCCCTGGGGCTGTCGCCGCTGGCACTTCCGCTGCGGCAGGTGCCACCCGGGTTCGTCGACTACGTGGTCGAGGTGCGTCGGCACGGCGACCACTTCCGCCCGCAGCCCGGACCGGGCCCCGCGGACGGTCCCCTGCTGGCCCGCGCCGAGGCGCGCGCCGCGGAGCTGGGCATCACGCCCGGCGCCCGGATCCTGATCGACGCGGCCCGCTACCCCGACCCGGTCGACTGGCTGCTCGCCCCGCTGACCCAGGCCGCCACCGTCGTCCTGTGCGCCAACCTGAACCCCACCGACCTGCCCGCCCGCCTGAAGGCGGAACAGGTGACCCACCCGCTCCCGTAACC
>NZ_RCVJ01000234.1 GCF_003667505.1 Micromonospora sp. BL4 | reverse complement strand
ATATACACGAGCCTTATCGTCGGCAGCGTCAGATGTGTATACGAGACAGATCCAGGATCGAGCGCGATCAAGGCCGAGCGGCCCCGCGCGGCGCGGGCCCGGCGGGCGCAGCGGGGACGCGTCGGCGGGGAGGCGTCGGCGGCGGGTCAGGAGGTGGTGGGGAAGAGGCGGGCGTGCAGGGCCGTCGGGTCGGTGACCTCGGGTAATTCGCGGGCGGCGAGCCAGGCCGCGGCGGCGGCCCCGTCGCCGGCGGTGCGCAGCGGGGCGTCCGGCCAGTGCCGGCCGACCTCGGACCGGACGGCGGCGGCCAGCGGGGTCTCCCCGGTGAGCAGACCGCCGCCGAGCACGACCGGTGTCACCGCTCCGGCCGGGCGGATCCGGCCCACGCTGTCGACCAGGTGCGCGGCCGCCTCGGCGACCAGCGCGGTGGCGACCGGCTCGCCGTCGGCGGCGGCGGTGACGACCAGCGGGGCCAGCCGGGCCAGCTCGATCGGGGGTCGGCGGGTCACCGCCTGAATCGTGGCGTCCACAGTGTCCCGTGGGCGGGCGGCGATCTCGGCGCTGCCCATCAGTTCGGTGAGCACCGCCGTGGTCAGCGCGCCGGGGGTGCGGCCGGTGTCCAGGTCGGCGAGCAGCCGGCGGACCGACTCGCGGCCCAGCCAGTACCCGGACCCGGCGTCGCCGAGCAGCCAGCCGTGCCCGTCGGCGACCCGGTCGAGCCGCAGGTCGCGGACCTGTGCGGTGATCGCCCCGGTGCCGGCGATGAGCACCGTGCCGTCCGGGGCGGCGGTGCCGGAGGCGTAGGCCACCAGGGCGTCGCCGTGCACGGCATACGGGCAGCGCAGTCCGGCGTCCTGCCAGGCCCGGTCGAAGGCGGCCCGGCCGGCGGGGTCGGCGAGCAGTCGGGCCGCACCGGCCAGCCCGATGGTGCCGGCCGCCACCCGGGTCGGGTCGACGTCGGTGAGCGCGCCGCGCAGGGCCCTCAGCAGCTCCGTGGCGGCCTGTTCGGCGCCGTGGCTGGTGGGGTTGCCGCCGCCGGCTCGGCCGGTGCCCAGGCGCTCGCCGGTGAGTGTCAGGGTGGTCGCCCGGGTGGACGTACCGCCGACGTCGAGACCGATCACGAGGGCGTCGGACATCGGCACGGCCTCCTTGCGCTCGCGCGGCGACGGGCCCTGTTCATGCTGGTCGGCGCCGTCGCGCGGGGCAAGATCTGGCCGGCGCGGCGGCCTGTGCGCCAGGTAACAGTTTGAAAACTTCGCCCACAGTCTTGACACGGAGGGGCGTTCAGTAAGAACTTTTACCACTAACAGTTAACAGTCTTTTCGGAAAGGGCAGGCGTCGCATGGTTGATCACGAGGTGGACACCTCCGCGGGGACCGCGGTGGTCGACGCCGACGCGTTCAACCGGCGCGGGGCGCTCGGGTCCGCCTCCGACGGCGTGCTGGCCCGCGTCCGCAACGGGCTCGGTGAGCTGACCGGCGCGCTGCGCCGGGTCGCCGAGCACGTGCTGAGCGACCCGGAGGCGGCCGCCCGGTCCACCATAGTGGAACTCGCCGAACGCAGCGGCACGTCACCGGCGACCATCACCCGGTTCTGCCGCGCAATGGGCTTCGAGGGCTACGCCGACCTGCGGCTCGGCATCGCCGCCGAGACCGGCCGTGCCCGTTCGGCCGGCTGGACCATCGACATCGGTCGGGAGATCCAGCCGAGTGACCCGCTGGTCCGGGTGCTCAACCAGATCATGGCCGCCGACACCCGCGCCATGCACGACACCGCCGCGCTGCTCGACCTCGCCGAGGTGGAGCGGGCCGCGGTGGCGATCGCCGGCGCCAGCAGGGTGAACATCTTCGGTGCCAGCGGCAGCGCGCTGGTCGGCGAGGAGATGCAGTTCAGCCTGCACCGCATCGGGGTGGCCGCGTGGGCCTGGAACGACGTGCACGAGGGGCTGGCCAGCGCCGCGCTGCTGCGCGCGGGAGACGTGGCGCTGGGCATCTCGCACACCGGCCAGACCCGGGAGACGATCGAGATGCTCGCCGAGGCGGGCAGTCGAGGCGCCACCACGATCGCCCTCACAGGCTTCCCCCGCTCACCCCTGGCGGAGCTGGCCGACATCGTGCTGCTCACCGCCAGCCAGGCGACCACCTTCCGGCCGGACGCGCTCTCCGCCCGCCACCCCCAGTTGGTGGTGCTCGACCTGCTCTACATCGCCGTGGCCCAGCGCACCCACGACCGCGCGCACGCGGCCTTCCGGCGTACCGCCCAGGCCGTCGACGGGCACAAGGCCGCGAAGGGGGCCCTCGCATGATCAGCGCCCAGGGGTACGCGGACGCGGTCCGCCCGGTGCTCGACCGGCTGCTCGACACCGAGGCCGACGGCATCACCCGGGCCGCCGACCTGATCGCCGACAGCCTGCGTGCCGGCGGTGTGCTCCAGGCGTTCGGCGCCGGGCACTCCGAGGCGTTCGCCGCCGAACTGGTCGCCCGGGCCGGCGGGCTGGTCCCCACCAACCGGCTCTCGGTGCGTGACCTGGTGGTGCACGGCGACGCCCCACCGGACGTGCTCGCCGACCCCAAGCTCGAACGCGACCCCTCCATCGCCCACCAGATCTACGCGCTCGCGGCGCCCCAGCCGCGGGACGTGTTCGTGGTGGCATCCCAATCCGGCATCAACGGCTCGGTGGTCGAGCTGGCGGCGCTGGTCACCGAGCGCGGTCATCCGTTGATCGCGGTCACCTCGGTCGAGCACACCGCACGGGTGGCGCCGCGGCACCCGTCCGGTCGACGGCTCGCCGACCTCGCCGACGTCGTGCTGGACAACGGCGCGCCGTACGGCGATGCACTGCTGCCGCTCGAGGGCGGCGGCGCGGTCTGTGCGGTCTCCTCGGTCACCACTGCGCTGCTGGCGCAGCTGCTGACCGCGGAGGTCGTACGACGGTTCCACCAGGCCGGAGAGGTGCCCCCTATCTACCTCTCGGCCAACGTCCCCGGCGGGGACGAGCACAACATCGCCCTCGAGTCGCGGTACGCCGGGCGTCTCCGGCGCACCGCCTGACCCGAATTCCACAAGGAGAGACGACGATGTCGATTACCCCCGAGCACCCGGTCGAACTCGACCGCCGTACGGTGCTGCGCCGCGCCGCCGCCGTGGGCATGCTCGCCACTCCGGCCATCGGCCTGCTCAGCGCCTGCGCCACCAGCGGCGACGACAAGGACAACGAGCAGGTCGCCGGCGGCACGAAGAGCGCGACCAACCCGCTGGGCGTCAAGGAGGACGCCCCGATCGAGGTGATCATCTTCAACGGCGGCTACGGCGAGAAGTACGCCACCGACGTGCACGAGCCGCTCTACAAGAAGGCGTTCCCGAAGTCCGAGGTCAAGCACCAGGCGACCCAGGCGGTCTCCACGGTGCTCCAGCCGCGCTTCGCCGGCGGCAACCCGCCGGAGTTCGTCAACAACTCCGGCGAGAAGTTCCTGGACTTCGGTGCGCTCGTCAACGACGGCCAGCTGCAGGACCTCACCGAGCTGTGGGACGCGCCGTCGGTCGACGACGCGAGCAAGAAGGTCCGCGACACCGTCATCCCGGGCGTTGTCGAGCAGGGCATGTTCAACACCGCCGACGGGGGGCGCAAGCCGTTCGTCCTGTACTACGTCTCGACGGTCTACGGGATCTGGTACTCCGGCAAGCTCTTCAAGGACAACGGGTGGACCGCGCCCACCAACTGGGAGCAGTTCAAGGCGCTCTGCGAGCAGATCAAGGCCAAGGGCATCACCCCGTACGGCTACGCCGGGGCGAACGCGGCCTACTACCAGTGGAACGTGATCCTCACCCAGGCCGCGAAGATCGGCGGGACCGACGTCCTGAAGAACATCGACAACCTGGAGGACGGCGCCTGGAAGCAGGACGCCGTCAAGCAGGCTGCCGAGGCGTGGGCCGAGATCGGCGCGAAGTACTCGGACAAGAGCTTCGAGGGGCTCAAGCACACCGACGTGCAGCTGCGGCAGAACCAGGGCAAGGTCGCCTTCTACCCGTCCGGTGACTGGCTGGAGAACGAGCAGAAGAAGGACACGCCGGCGGGCTTCACCTACCAGCTCATGCCGGTGCCGAGCCTCACCGCGTCGGACAAGCTGCCGGCGACCGCTATCCGGGCGGCCGGTGGCGAGGGATACTTCGTCTCGTCCAAGAGCAAGAACCCGCGTGGTGGCATGGAGTACATGCGCCAGATGCTGTCGAAGGCGGGCGCCCGGGGCTTCACCGAGACCGTCGGAGCGGCTACGGTCGTGCCGGCCGGCAGCGAGGGCTTCCAGTTCCCGCCGGGTGTGGCCAGCGCCCAGGCCGCGCTGAAGGCAGCCGGCCAGGACGTGTTCAACATGCTCTTCGACAACTGGTACAAGGAGCTCGACACGGAGGCGCGTACCGCCACCAACGAGCTGATGTTCGGCCGGATCAAGGCGGACGCGTTCGTGGAGCGGATCCAGAAGCGCGCCGACGCGATCAAGAAGGATTCCTCCGTCACCAAGTTCAAGCGCTGATCGGAGCGTAGGGGTCATGCGGCACGGCAAGTATCCATTCGTGATCGGGTTCCTGTTCGCCCCGGTCACGCTGTACGTGGTCTTCGTCATCGCGCCGTACGCGCAGGCGTTCCAGATCTCGATGACCAACTGGCGGGGGCTGTCGGCCCCGCAGTGGGTGGGCTTCGACAACTACCGGAGGCTGCTCGACGACGGCAGCTTCTGGAAGGCGGTCCAGCACCACGGCGTACTGCTGCTTGCCCTGCCGCTGATCACCATCGCCATCGCCCTGTTCTTCTCGTTCCTGCTCAACGTGGGCGGCAAGAGCAGCGGCGGGCAACGCCAGGGGGTCTGGGGGGCGAAGTTCTACCGGGTGGTGTTCTTCTTCCCCCAGGTCCTGGCGGTGGCCATCATCGCGGTGCTGTTCCAGATGGTCTACCGGCCCAACGAGTCCGGCCTGATCAACGGCGTGCTGATGAAGCTCGGCTTCGATCCGGTGCTCTTCCTGATCCGGCCGAACCTGGCCCTCTGGTCGATCATCGCGGTGCTGGTCTGGCAGGCGGTCGGCTTCTACGTGGTGCTCTTCTCGGCCGGGATGGCCTCCATCCCGGGTGAGATCTACGAGGCCGCCGAGATGGACGGGGCGACCAAGGTGACCCTGTTCTTCCGGGTCACCCTCCCGCTGCTCTGGGACACCCTCCAGGTCGCCTGGGTCTACCTGGGCATCGCGGCGTTCGACGCGTTCGCCATCGTCGCGGTGCTCTCGGTGGACGGCGGCGGCCCGGACGGCGCCACCACCGTGCTGGCCATGGAGATCTACCGCAACGCGTTCGTCTACTCGAAATACGGCTACGCCTCCGCGATGGGTGTGGCGCTCTTCTTCCTGACCCTCACGTTCGCGGCGCTGACGCTGCGGCTCACCAAGCGGGAAAGCGTGGAGTACTGATGAACCCGCAGTCGACGCTGCCGCCGACGCCGGCGGCGCTACCGCCGAAGACCGGCGACCCGGGCGCCCCCGGTAAGCAGGGGCCGAAGGGCCCTCGCTCGGAGGCGCGGCTCTTCGCCGGCCTGGGACACATCGCGCTCGCCGTGTGGGCGGTGATCGTGATCGTGCCGATCCTCTGGACCTTCCTCGCCGCGTTCAAGAACACCACCGAGATCTTCAGCAGCCCGTGGACGCTCCCGGCGGAACTGCGCTGGGAGAACTTCGGTCGGGCCTGGACGACCGCACGCGTCGGCCGGTACTTCATCAACAGCGTCATCGTGGTCGGGTGCAGCACCTTCGGCACGATGCTGCTGGGCTCGATGGCGGCGTACGTGCTGGCCAGGTACAAGTTCTGGGGCAACCGGGCGATCTACTACCTCTTCGTGTCCGGGTTGGCCTTCCCGGTCTTCCTGGCGCTGGTGCCGCTCTTCTTCGTGGTGAAGAACCTGGGCCTGCTGGACACCCACACCGGGGTGGTGCTGGTCTACATCGCGTACTCGCTGCCGTTCACGATCTTCTTCCTGGCCGCGTTCTTCAAGACGCTGCCGTCGTCGGTGGCGGAGGCGGGACTGATCGACGGCTGCGGGCACACCCGGCTGTTCTTCCAGGTCATGATGCCGATGGCGAAGCCGGGCCTGATCAGCGTCGCGATCTTCAACATCATCGGTCAGTGGGCGCAGTACCAACTTCCCCTGGTGCTGCTCAGCAACGCGAAGGACAAGTGGGTGCTCACCCAGGGCATCGCGGACATCTCGGTCAACGCCGGCTACGAGGCGGACTGGTCCGGACTGTTCGCCGCGCTGACCATCGCCATCCTCCCGATGATCATTGTGTACGCGATCTTCCAGCGTCAGATCCAGGCGGGCCTCACCTCCGGCGCCGTCAAGTAGGGCCGTTGGGTAACCGCAGGGCACCGGGCGTCCGCCCGGTGCCCTTCGGTTCATCGTGGACGCTCGTCGGCGTGGGCGTGCCAGGAGTGCCACAGCGCGGCGTACGCCCCGCCGGCCGCCACCAGGTCGTCGTGGCTGCCGATCTCGGTGATCCGGCCGTCCGCCAGGACGGCGACCCGGTCGGCGTCGTGCGCGGTGTTGAGCCGGTGCGCGATGGCGATGACGGTCCGCCCGACGAGCACGGCGGCCAGGGCCCGCTCGGTGCGTCGGGCGGTCGTCGGATCGAGCGCGGCGGTCGCCTCGTCCAGGATCAGCGTGTGCGGGTCGGCGAGCACCAACCGGGCCAGCGCCAGTTGCTGCGCCTCGGCGGCGCCGAGCTGCCGGGCGCCGTCCCCGAGCACGGTGTCCAGGCCGTCGGGCAGGTCGGCGTACCAGTCGGCGCCCACCGTGACCAGCGCGGAGAGCATCTGCCCGTCGGAGGCGTCCGGGGCGGCGAACGCGAGGTTGTCGCGTAGCGAGCCGATGAAGACGTGGTGTTCCTGGGTGACCAGGGCGATCCGGCGACGACGCTCGGCGGGGTCGAGGTCGGTCACCGGGCAACCACCGATGCTGACGACACCGCGGCGCGGCGCGTCGATCCCGGCCAGCAGCCGGGCCAGGGTGGACTTGCCGGCCCCCGACGGGCCGACGACAGCCAGCCGTTCACCGGGCCGCACCTCCAGGTCGATGCCGTGCAGCACGTCGCGCCCGCCGCCGTACGAGAACCGCGCCTCCCGCACGACGAGTCGCTCGCCCCGTGAGGTGGCCACCGTGCCGGGCGGTTCCGGCGGGACCAGGCCGACGCCGAGCACCCGGGCGAACGACGCGAAACCGCGCTGCGCCTGCTCGGTCCACTGCAACAGCCGGTCCAGCGGGTCGATCGCCTGCTGAAGGTAGAGCGCGGCGGCGACCACCGCGCCGAGCGACACCATCTCCTCGGAGAGCAGGTACCCGCCGACGAGAAGGACCATGGCGACCGGCAGCGGATAGCTGGCCTCCACCACGGTGAAGAACACGGTGCGCAGCGCGAGCGTCGCCCGCCGGGCCCGCCACACCAGGGCGATGCGGGTGGTGCCGTGCCGGATCCGGTCGTCGGCCAGCCGCAGCGCCTCGACGGTGCGGGCGCCCTCCGCGGTGGTGGTCAGCGTCTCGGTCAGCTCCGCGGCCGCCGCACCCTCGACGAGGTACGCGGAACTCGCTCGCCGCAGGTACCAGCGGGTCACCGCCCAGATCGACGGCAGCCCGGCCAGCGCCGCCAGCCCGAGCAGCGGGTGCAGCAGGAAGACCGCCCCGAACAGCAGCGCCAGCTGCACCGAGGCGATGACGATGGTCGGCACCACGTCCCGGACCGTGGTGCCCACCGTCGCCACGTCGACGGAACTGCGGGTCGCCAGGTCCCCGGAACCGGCCCGCTCGACGACCGAGACGGGCAGCCCGAGCGTGCGGTTGACGAACTCCTCGCGCAGGTCCGCGACGGCCCGCTCCCCGAACCGGTGGCCGGCGTACTGCGCGTAGCGGGAGAGCAACGCGCTCACCAGGACGCATCCGCCGATCGCCAGCGCCAGCCGGTCCACGGTGGCCACACCGGCGCCCGCGGTGACCCGGTCGACGATGGTGCCCAGCAGCCACGGCGGGGCGAGCCCCGCGACCGCGGCGGCGCTGTGCAGCGCCAGCACGACGCCGACGGCCCGCCGGTGCCGGCTGATCAGTTCCCGCAGCGCCCGGCGCACGGTCCGGCGGTCCGCCACCGGCAGTCGGCTCACGGGTAGGCCCCCTCGGCGTCGGCGTCGGCGTCTCGATCGAGGTCGGGATCGGCGCTGTCCCGGGCCACCAGGTGCCGGTAGCCGGGGTCCTGATCGAGCAGGTCGGTGTGGGTGCCGGTGGCGACGATCCGGCCCGTACGCAGGTGGGCGACCAGATCGGTCCGGCTCAGCAGCAGCGGCGAGGTGGCGAGCACGACGGTCGTCCGTCCGGCCCGCGCGACACGGAGCCGTTCGGCGATCCGCGCCTCGGTGTGCGCGTCCACCGCCGACGTCGGGTCGACGAGGATCAGCACCTCCGGCTCGGCGAGCAGGGCCCGGGCCAGGCGGACCCGCTGGCGCTGGCCGCCGGAGAGCGTACGGGCGCGGGCGTCGATCACGGTGTCCAGCCCGTCCGGCAGCGCATCGACGATGTCCTCGGCCGAAGCGGCACGCAGGGCAGCGGTGATCCGGTCGTCGTCGGCCCGCGGCCCGTCGGCGTCGTCGGAGTCCGTCCGGGAGAGCAGGATGTCCCGCAGCGTGCCGGGGAACAGGTACGAGTCGTGATCGGCGACCAGGATGCGCGCGCGGACCTCGTCCAGGGCGATCCCGGTCAGCGGCACAGCGCCCCAGGTGGACTCGCTGGCCACGTACCGGCCGAGCCGGTCGGCCAGGGCCAGCGCCGCCGAGGGTTCGTCGGCGGCCACGCCGATCAGCCGGCCGACGGGGACGGTCAGCCCGGTCACCGGGTCGTGCAGGTCCGCGGGGTGCTCCGGCGCGGCCACGACGTCCCGGCGGCGCCGGTCCGGAATGCCGTCCTGGCGATCCGGTGCGCTGCGCGGGCCGCCGACGTCGTCCGGGGTCAGCTTCAGCAGGTCGACGATCCGGCGGGCGGCGACCCGGCCGCGGATCAGTTGGTGGCTGCCTTCGAGCAGGAACCAGACCGGCACGATCAGGGTCGCCACGTAGCCGTAGACGGCGACCAGCTCACCGATCGTGACGTCACCGGTCACCGCCATCCGGGCCGTCAACCACACCACCGCCGCCAGGAACAGGCCGGGGATGGCGACCGTCGCCGCGTCGATCCAGCTGTTGACCGCGCCGACCCGGTAGCCCTCGGCGAGCAGGTCGCGGGATCGGGCCGCGTACCGGCGGGCGAACAGGTCCCGCCC
>NZ_RCVJ01000233.1 GCF_003667505.1 Micromonospora sp. BL4 | reverse complement strand
CACCCACGCCATACATACGGCGAAACCGGACACCCCGTCAGCCCGTCAGCCCGTCAGCCCGTCAGCCCGTCAGCCCGTCCAGCCCCGCCAGCCCCGCCACCCGCTTGCAATGGTTCGATCACGTGGCGGCCGGCGGGATGGGTTGACCCGCCCAGACCGCCCTGGGTGCCTGACGCGCCGAATGTCCGGTCTGGCGGCGGCCTGAAGGGCTGGCGGGGGGTGCGTGGAGTACCGATCCGGACCCAGCGCTCGGCGCTCGCTGCGCCGCCCTGCACCGGATCCGCCCGCCGGCCGGCCCTGCACCTCGTCAAGGGGGGCGGTGGCTCTGGTGAGCGGTATACCTGTGAGTCATAAATATGCCTGTGAGGTATCGCGCTCGTTGACGACCCCGCCGGCCAGGCCTGGGGAGTGCCTCTTCGGGGTGATCGACTCGATATCGGGGATGTCGCGGTGTCCGGGGCTTGCGGATGCCCCGATGTCGGCGGTACCGATTCGATCACCTCTCGTGGCCGAGCCGAGCCGACAGTGCCCGGTGAGACACGCGCAAACGGGCCGGCCGGGCGAGGCCACTGGGTTGAGGCCGATGACTCAGAGGCATAAATATGACTCTGAGGTATACCGCTTTCGGGTGCGGGTGCCGCCCGTGGCCGGCCCATCTCCGGACTCCATGCCCATCGGCCGCCAGGGACGGCGGGCGCGGCGGACCGACCACGATCTACGCGGCTGACCGACCACGAGCTACGCGGTTGACCGACCACGAGCTACGCGGTTGACCGACCACGATCATCGAAGGCGACGAACGGTCCGCGGTGGCGACCGGCGGGGCTTACGAACTCGGCGTGGCCTCGGCGCCCTGGTCGGCCTTCGTGCCGTCCTTGGTGAGGGCGGCCAGGATCGACTCGGCGGTGCGCCGGCCCACCCCGGGCACCTCGGTGATCTCCTCAACGGTGGCGGAGGACAGCCGCTTGAGCGAGCCGAAATGCCGCAGCAGCGCCTTGCGCCGCACCTCGCCCAGGCCGGGCACCTGGTCCAGCGCCGACTCGGTCATCCGCTTGGAGCGGCGCTGCCGGTGGAAGGTGATGGCGAACCGGTGCGCCTCGTCGCGAACCCGCTGCAGCAGGTAGAGCCCTTCCGAGGTGCGCGGCAGGATGACCGGGAACTCGTCGTCGGGGAGCCAGACCTCCTCCAGCCGCTTGGCGAGCCCGCACAGCGCCACGTCGTCGATGCCCAGCTCCGCGAGAGCCTGGGCGGCCGCGGCGACCTGCGGCGCGCCGCCGTCGACGACAACCAGCTGCGGTGGGTACGCGAACTTGCGGGGTCGGCCGGTGGTCGGATCGACCAGGATCCCCACCTGCGGCTCGTCGGTGTCACCCTGTCCGCCCGGGGCGGCCGGATCGTCGGCCGGCTCGACCCCCACCTCGCCCGTCTCCGCCCGCGCGTCGAGGTAGCGGGCAAAGCGGCGGCGCAGCACCTCGGACATCGCGGAGAGGTCATCGGTTGCGCCCCGGACGATGAACCGCCGGTACTCGCTCTTGCGGGGCAGCCCATCCTCGAAGACCACCATGCTGGCCACCACGTCGGTGCCCTGGATCTGGGAGATGTCGAAACACTCGATGCGCAGGGGCGACGTGCGCATGTCGAGCGCCTCGCTGATCTCGTCCAGCGCCTTACCCCGGGTGGTCAGGTCACCGGACCGCTTGAGCTTGTGCCGGGCCAGCGCGTCCTTGGCGTTGCGCTCCACCGTCTCCATCAGCGAACGCTTGTCGCCTCGCTGCGGCACCCGCAGCGACACGCGACTGCCCCGATGGGTGGAGAGCCATTCGGCCAGCGCGTCGGCGTCCGCGGGCAGCTCGGGCACCAGCAGCTCGCGGGGCACGTCGGCCTCGCCGTGCTCGCCGCCGTACACCTGGGTGCAGAAATGGTGCACCAGGTCGCCGGTCGTCAGGTCCTCGGTCTTCTCCACCACCCAGCCGCGCTGGCCGCGGACCCGGCCGTCGCGGACGTGGAAGACCTGCACGGCCGCCTCGAGCGGGTCGTCAGCGAACGCGACCACGTCGGCGTCGGTGCCGTCGCCCAACACCACGGTCTGCTTCTCCATCGCCCGACGCAGCGCGGCCACGTCGTCGCGCAGCCGTGCGGCCCGCTCGAACTCCAGCTGCTCGCTCGCCTCGGTCATCTCGCGTTCGATCTTGCGGACCATGGTGTCGGTGCGCCCGGCCATGAAGTCGCAGAAGCCGTCGACGATGGCCCGGTGCTCGTCGGCGGAGACGCTGCCGACGCAGGGCGCCGAGCACTTGCCGATGTAGCCGAGCAGGCAGGGACGGCCGACCTGGCCGGCCCTCTTGAACACCCCGGCGGAGCACGTCCGGGCCGGGAACACCCGCAGCAACAGGTCGAGGGTCTCCCGGATGGCCCAGGCGTGCGAGTACGGCCCGAAATAGCGCACACCCTTGCGCTTCGCGCCGCGCATCACCTGGAGTCGCGGGTATTCCTCGTCGAGGGTGACGGCCAGATAGGGGTACGACTTGTCGTCGCGGTAGCGGACGTTGAACCGGGGGTCGTACTGCTTGATCCAGGTGAACTCCTGCTGGAGCGCCTCGACCTCGGTGCCGACGGTTATCCAGTCCACCGACTCGGCGGTGGTGACCATCTGCCGGGTGCGCTCGTGCAGGTTCCAGACGTCGCCGAAGTAGGAGTTGAGCCGGCTACGCAGGTTCTTCGCCTTGCCGACGTAGATCACCCGACCGGTGCCGTCGCGAAAGCGGTAGACCCCCGGGGACTCCGGGATGGTGCCGGGTGCGGGACGGTAGGTCGAGGGGTCAGCCACACCAACAAGCCTAGTCCGCCGCACCGACAGCCCGCCGCAAGCGCTAGATCGACTCGGCTCCGGGAAGTACGGGCGTCGACGGACGCCGAACACCCGGAGGCCGAGCCGATCAGGCGGGTTGACCGATCAGGCCAGCGAGATCTGGTCGCCGGTGACCTTGATGTCCTTCGGCGGCAGCGGCTTGGTGGCCGGACCGGCCTTCACCGAGCCGTCCTCGATCGAGAACTTGCTGCCGTGGCAGGTGCAGTTGATGGTGCCGCCGTCGACGTTCGTCACCGGGCAGTTCTGGTGCGTACAGATCGGGCTGAAGCCCTTGAACTGGCCGGCCGTGGGCTGGGTGATGACCACGCCCTCGGCGGCGAGGACCTTGCCGCCGCCGACTGGAATGTCGGCGGTGGTGGCGAGCGACTGGGCGCCCTGCCGGTCGCCGCCGCCGGCGTCACCGGTGCTGGGCACCGCCGGGCCGCCGCTGGTCGGGGCGTCGCCGGTGGGGGTGCCACTACCGGTGTCGTCGCCGCAGGCGGCCAGTACGACGGCCGCGCCGACCGCTCCGACGCCGGTGAGCAGGGTCCGACGGGTCTGCGTACCCGGACCGGTCAGCGCCTGATCGTCACTCATGCCTCGCCTCTCTGTTGCCCGCTGCGCCGGCAAGAGCCGGCCACACCCTCTCCACACGGGCAACTGTGCCGGATGGTTCACGATGGCACCCGTCCGACCCGGGAAATGGGACGGGGCGGGGCGGACCGCGTCCCGCGCGCCGCAGTCGGCGCGCGAAGTCGGTACGGACCCGCCCCGCAGGGATCGGGGTCAGCGCGTGGCGGTCGCCGCCACCTTGCGGCTCGCCCGCGTCTTGGTGGCGCCGTTGGCCTTGGCGGCCCGGGTGGTAGCGGCCGCCGCGCCCTTGGCATCGCCGTCGAGCTTGAGCACCTGGCGCAGGAACTGGCCGGTGTGGCTCTCGGGCACCTCGGCGACCTCCTCGGGAGTGCCGGTGGCCAGCACCATGCCGCCCCGGTGGCCGCCCTCCGGGCCCATGTCGATCAGCCAGTCGGCCGTCTTGATCACGTCGAGGTTGTGCTCGATGGTGATCACCGTGTTGCCCTTCTCGACCAGCCCTTCCAGCACCATCAGCAGCTTGCGGATGTCCTCGAAGTGCAGGCCGGTGGTCGGCTCGTCGAGCACGTAGACCGTCCGACCCGTGGAGCGCTTCTGCAACTCGGACGCGAGCTTGACCCGCTGCGCCTCACCACCGGAGAGGGTCGGCGCGGGCTGGCCGAGGCGGACATAGCCGAGGCCGACATCCACCAGCGTCTTGAGGTGACGGTGGATGGCCGGGATGGCGGAGAAGAACTCGGCGGCCTCCTCGATCGGCATCTCCAGCACGTCCGAGACGGTCTTGCCCTTGTAGTGCACCTCCAGGGTCTCCCGGTTGTACCGGGCGCCCTTGCAGACCTCGCACGGCACGTACACGTCGGGCAGGAAGTTCATCTCGATCTTGATGGTGCCGTCACCGGAGCACGCCTCGCAGCGTCCGCCCTTGACGTTGAACGAGAACCGGCCCGGGCCGTACCCGCGCACCTTGGCCTCGGTGGTCTCGGCGAAGAGCTTGCGGACGTGGTCCCAGACCCCCGTGTAGGTGGCCGGGTTGGAGCGTGGCGTCCGGCCGATCGGCGACTGGTCCACGCCGACGACCTTGTCCACGTGCTCCAGGCCGCCGACCCGGGTGTGCCGGCCGGGCACCAGACGGGCGCCGTTGATCTGGTTGGCCAGCACCGCGTACAGGATGTCGTTGACCAGCGTCGACTTGCCCGAGCCGCTGACCCCGGTGACCGCGATCAGCTGACCCAGCGGGAAGGACACGGTCAGGTTGCGCAGGTTGTGCTCGCGCGCGCCGTGGACCACCAGCTCCCGGTCCTTGGTCTGCGGGCGGCGCTTCTGCGGCGTCGGGATCGACCGGCGCCCGGACAGGTACGCCCCGGTGATCGACTCCGGGTTCTCCAGCAGCGCCGGCACGGAGCCGCTGTGCACGATCTTGCCGCCGTGCTCACCGGCCCCGGGGCCGATGTCGACGATCCAGTCGGCGGTACGGATGGTGTCCTCGTCGTGCTCCACCACGATCAGCGTGTTGCCCAGCCCGCGCAGCCGGATCAGCGTCTCGATCAGCCGGTGGTTGTCGCGCTGGTGCAGACCGATCGACGGCTCGTCGAGCACGTACAGCACGCCCACCAGGCCGGAGCCGATCTGGGTGGCCAGCCGGATGCGCTGCGCCTCGCCGCCGGACAGGGTGCCGGCGGGCCGGTCCAGGGACAGGTAGTCCAGGCCGACGTCGAGCAGGAACCGCAGCCGCGCGTTGATCTCCTTCAGCACCCGCTCGGCGATCATCTTCTGCCGGTCGGAGAGCTCGATGCCCGCCAGCAGGTCGGCGCACTCCCCCACGGACAGGTTGCAGACCTCGGCGATGCTCTTGCCGGCCAGCGTGACCGCGAGCACCTCGGGCTTGAGCCGGGCGCCGCCGCACGCCGCGCACGGCACGTCGCGCATGTAGCCCTCGTACTTGTCGCGGGACCACTCGGACTCGGTGTCGGAGTGGCGGCGCTCGATCCACTGCACCACGCCCTCGAAGCCGGTGTAGTAGGAGCGCTCACGGCCGTACTTGTTGCGGTAACGCACGTGCACCTGGTCGTCGGAGCCGT
This sequence comes from Micromonospora sp. BL4, assembly GCF_003667505.1. Classification (GTDB taxonomy): domain Bacteria; phylum Actinomycetota; class Actinomycetes; order Mycobacteriales; family Micromonosporaceae; genus Micromonospora. The sequence continues at coordinate 3,922 of NZ_RCVJ01000233.1, read as the reverse complement.
GCAGGATCGTCTTCTGCGCCCGCGCCGGCAGTGCCCGCCACGGGGTGTCGACGTCGAAGTGCTGGGCCTCGCCGAGCGCCTCCAGCAGGCGCAGGAAGTATTCCAGGTTGTGGCCGGTGGACCAGGGCTGGATGGCGCCCTCGCGCAGGCTGCGCTCCGGGTCGGGCACCAGCAGCTCCGGGTCGACCTCCTTCTTGGTGCCCAGGCCGGTGCACTCCGGGCAGGCGCCGTACGGCGCGTTGAAGGAGAAAACCCGGGGCTCGAGGTCCTCGATGGCGAGCGGGTGGTCGTTAGGGCAGGCCAGGTGCTCGGAGTAGCGACGCTCCCGGTTCGGGTCGTCCTCCGGCAGGTCGACGAAGTCGAGCAGCACCAGGCCGCTGGACAGGCCCAGGGCGGCCTCGACCGAGTCGGTCAGCCGCTGCTTGGCGCTCGGCTTGACGGTGAGCCGGTCGATCACCACCTCGATGGTGTGCTTCTCCTGCTTCTTGAGCTTCGGCGGCTCGGTCAGCGGGTGCACCACGCCGTCGACGCGGGCCCGGGCGTAGCCCTTGGCCTGCAACTCGGCGAAGAGGTCGACGTACTCGCCCTTGCGGCCGCGGATGACCGGGGCGAGCACCATGAACTTGGTGCCCTCGGCCATGGCGAGGACCCGGTCGACGATCTGCTGCGGGCTCTGGCGGGAGATCCGCTCGCCGCAGACCGGGCAGTGGGGCTCGCCGATGCGGGCGTAGAGCAGCCGCAGGTAGTCGTAGACCTCGGTGATGGTGCCGACGGTCGAGCGCGGGTTGCGCGAGGTCGACTTCTGGTCGATGGAAACGGCCGGGCTCAGGCCCTCGATGAAGTCGACGTCGGGCTTGTCCATCTGGCCGAGGAACTGCCGCGCGTACGACGAGAGCGACTCGACGTAGCGCCGCTGCCCCTCGGCGAAGATCGTGTCGAAGGCCAGGCTCGACTTGCCCGACCCGGACAGCCCGGTGAACACGATGAGTGCGTCCCGGGGCAGGTCGAGACTGACGTCACGCAGGTTGTGCTCGCGCGCGCCACGGATGATCAGTCGGTCGGCCACGGTGCGTGTACTCCCGGGTGAAGACGAAGCGAAGGATGTGTCCCGCTCTGGGATGATCTGAGCGGTCGTGCGGGCGCGGAAAAGGCGCCTCGGCAACTCTAGCCCCGAGGTATGACACTTTCCCCCGCCCGCACATTCCCCCAGCTCAGCCCGGTCGGCCGGGCCTGTCAGTATCCTCCGGGAGACGGCGGTCGGGCCGCCCGGCGCCGGGCGGAACGCCACCCGCCACGCCGCTCCGCGGCGAGCCGCGCCTCGCGCCGCCGGCTCTCCTGGGCCACCTCCCCCTGCAGCCGCCGCCAGCTCTCCCAGCGTCGGGTGGACAGCTCCCCGGTGCTCAGCGCGTCGCGGACCGCGCAGGCGGGCTCCCCGTCGTGCCCGCAGTCGGCGTACCGGCAGCCCTCGGCCAGCCCGGCGATGTCGGCGAAGGCCCGGTCGAGCCCGGCCACGCCGTCCAGCAGGCCGACCGCCCGCACGCCGGGCGTGTCGATCACCGCCCCGCCGTCGGGGATGGGCACCAGGGCCCGCCAGGTGGTGGTGTGCCGGCCCTTGCCGTCGACCCGCCGGATCGCCTGGGTCGGCATCATCACCGCGCCGGCCAGCGCGTTGACCAGGCTCGACTTGCCGGCGCCGGAGGGCCCGAGCAGGCCGAGCGTGCGACCGGGCGCCACCTCGGCCCGCAGCGGTTCCAGGCCGAGGCCGCGCTCGGCGCTGACCGGCAGCACCGGCACGCCGGGGGCGACCGCGGCGAGCTGGCGGGCCAGCGCGTCCGGGTCGGCCGCGAGGTCGGCCTTGGTCAGCACGACCAGCGGCCGGGCCCCTGACTCGTGGGCCAGGGAGAGCAGCCGCTCGATCCGGCCGACGTCCGGCTCCGGGTGCACCGGCTCCACCACGGCGGCGGCGTCGAGGTTGGCGGCCAGCACCTGGCCGCTGGCGTCCTTGCCGGCGGTACGGCGGATCAGCGCGGCCCGCCGGGGCAGCACCGTCTCCACGGTGGTGCGGCGGTCCGGCCAGTGCGCGAGCAGCACCCAGTCACCCGCGCAGGGCAGCGCGGAGGGGTCCCGAGCGGCGGCGGCCAGCACCGCCCCACCCAGGCTGGCCCGGACCGGGCCGGCCGCGGTGAGCACCGTGCAGACCCCCCGGTCCACCCGGGCCACCCGGCCCGGGTGGTGGTCGCCTCGTCGTGCGGCGTACGCCGCCCGCTCGGCGTCCCAGCCGAGGGCGGTCAGATCGATCGTCATGGCATCCTCATCGGTGTCGAAGCTGGTGATGGCGGAACACACGTGCCACGTCCGGCATGGTCACCACCTCCGTCCGACGTCCCGGTGCCGCGTATGCCGCTGACGGTAGGGCGCGCCCCGACGCGCCGAAAGCGATTTCCCCGGCGACGCCGCGACGGCGTACCGCTAGGGTCGACGCGTGACCACCGATCCGCTGCTGCTGATGGGCGAGGTGGACGACGCCACCAGCCGGCTCCTGCGTACCGCGGCCGCCTTCGACGACGCGGACCTGGCGGCCTCGTCGCTGCTGCCGGGCTGGACGCGCGGCCACGTCCTGACGCACCTGGCGCGCAACGCCGACGGCTTCGTCAACCTGCTCACCGCGGCCCGCACCGGCGAGCCGCTGCCGATGTACGCCTCGCCGGAGGCCCGCGCGGCGGACATCGAGGCCGGCGCGGGCCGGCCACCGGCCGAGCATCTGGACGACCTGCGGCGTACCGCGGACCGGTTCACCGAGGCGGTCGCGGCCATGCCCGTCGAGGCGTGGGCGGCGACGGTGCAGACCCGCCGCGGCCCGTGGCCCGCGGCGCTGCTCGTCTGGGGCCGGTTGCGTGAGATCGAGGTGCACCATCTCGACCTGGCCACCGACTACCGGCCCGCCGACTGGTCGGAGGCGTTCGCCCACCGGCTGCTGCACGAGGTGTCCGCGCACCACGCCGACCGGCCGGCGCCGCCGTCGATGGTGCTGCGCTTCGACGGCAGCCAGCACGAGCTGGTGATCGGGGAGCGCGCGAGCGCGCCGGTCATCGCCGGTCCGGCCGCCGACCTCGCCGCCTGGCTGATCGGCCGTGACGGCGGCGGCGCGCTCGCCGTCACTCCCGACGGTCCCCTGCCTACTCCACCGGAATGGATCTAGAGACCTCATGACATACAGCGGAGACGTCACCCCCGGCGACGCGCCGGCGGTGCGGGAGCTGAACGGGCTCACCATCAGCAAGCTGTCGGTGGGCCCGATGGACAACAACGCCTACCTGCTGCGCTGCACGGGCACCGGCGACCAGGTCCTGATCGACGCCGCCAACGAGGCGCCCCGGCTGCTGGACCTGATCGGCGACGGCGGGCTCACCGCCGTGGTGACCACCCACCAGCACATGGATCACTGGGTGGCGCTGGAGGAGGTGGTCGCCAAGACCGGCGCCCGGGCGCTGGTGCACGCCGACGACGCCGCCGGGCTGCCGATCGAGGCGGAGCGGCTCGCCGACGGCGACACCGTGCCGGTCGGCGACTGCGCGCTGGAGGTCATCCACATCAAGGGGCACACCCCGGGCTCGATCGCGCTGCTCTACCGCGACCCGGCCGGCACCCCGCATCTCTTCACCGGTGACAGTCTCTTTCCCGGCGGTGTCGGCAACACCGACAAGGATCCGCAGCGCTTCGCCGCGCTGATCGACGACGTCGAGCACAAGCTGTTCGACCGGCTGCCGGACGAGACCTGGTTCTATCCCGGTCACGGCAAGGACAGCACGCTCGGCGCGGAACGCCCCGCCCTGCCGCAGTGGCGGGCCCGGGGCTGGTGACCCCGCGGGGCCGGCCGGGGGGCCGGCCCCGCACCACCCACCCGACCGCGCGGGCGCACCCC
>NZ_RCVJ01000231.1 GCF_003667505.1 Micromonospora sp. BL4 | reverse complement strand
CCCTTGAGAAGGAGACCCCCAGTGTCCACGACCCCCCTGCTGGAACTACACGGGATCGACAAGAGCTTCGGTCCCGTCCAGGTGCTCCGCGACGTCGCCTTCACCGTCCACCCCGGCGAGGTGACCGCGCTGGTCGGTGACAACGGCGCCGGCAAGTCGACCCTGGTGAAATGCATCAGCGGCATCCACCCCACCGACGCCGGCGAGTTCCTGTTCAACGGCGAGCCGGTCCACATCGGCAACCCCCGCGACGCCGCCGCGCTCGGCATCGAGGTCGTCTACCAGGACCTCGCGCTCTGCGACAACCTCGACATCGTGCAGAACATGTTCCTCGGCCGGGAGCGGCGCAGCGGCATCATCCTGGACGAGCCGACCATGGAACAGCTCGCCGCCGAGACGCTGGCCGGGCTCTCCATCCGCACCGTCACCTCACTGCGCCAGCACGTCTCCAGCCTCTCCGGCGGTCAGCGCCAGACCGTGGCCATCGCCAAGGCGGTGCTGTGGAACAGCCGGCTGGTCATCCTGGACGAGCCGACCGCGGCGCTCGGCGTGGCACAGACCGCCCAGGTGCTCGAACTGGTCCGCCGGCTCGCCGACAACGGCCTGGCCGTGGTGCTCATCTCGCACAACATGAACGACGTCTTCGCCGTCTCCGACCGGATCGCCGCGCTGTACCTCGGCCAGATGGTCGCCCAGGTGAAGACCACCGACATCACCCATGCCCAGGTGGTCGAACTGATCACCGCCGGGCGCTCGGGCGGGCTCGGCCTCGCCACCGACCCGGGCAGCAACGGCGACGGCGCGCAGCCGGCCGACTCGATCTCAGGAGGCCACCGATGACCACCACCGCCGTGCGGAAGGACGGCCCCGCGGCCGTCACACCACCGCCGACCGTCGGCGGACACGTCCGCACCTACTGGAGCCGGGTACGCGGCGGCGACGTCGGCGCGCTGCCGGCGGTGCTCGGCCTGATCGTGCTCTGCACCGTCTTCGCGATCATGCGGCCGTCGTCGTTCCTGTCGGCCGGCAACTTCGCCAACCTCTTCACCCAGGGCGCCGCGGTCACGCTGATCGCGATGGGCCTGGTCTTCGTGCTGCTGCTCGGCGAGATCGACCTCTCCGCCGGCTTCGCCAGCGGCGTCTGCGCGGCGGTGCTGGCCAATGTGGTCACCGTGCTGGGCTACCCCTGGTGGGTCGCCGTGCTCGCCGCGGTCGCCACCGGTGTGGTCATCGGCACCAGCCTCGGCCTCCTGGTCGCCAAGATCGGCATTCCGTCCTTCGTGGTCACCCTCGCCGCCTTCCTCGCCTTCCAGGGCATCGTGCTGCTGCTCGTGAAGGAGGGCACCAACATCTCCGTCCGCGACGAGGTGCTGGTCGCCATCGCCAACCGCAACCTCGCCCCCACCCTGGGCTGGGTGCTGGCCGTCCTCGCGGTCGTCGGCTACGCGGCGGTGCAACTCCTGCGCCACCGCAACCGGGTGGCCCGCGGCCTGATCACCGATCCGATCGCGGTGGTGGCGCTGCGGATCGCAGGGCTCGCCGTCATCCTCGGTACGGCGGTGTACATCCTCAACCTGGAGCGCAGCCGCAACGTGCTGATCGTCTCGCTCAAGGGCGTGCCGATCGTGGTGCCGGTCATCGCGGCGCTGCTGATCATCTGGACCTTCGTGCTCCAGCGCACCAGCTACGGCCGGCACATCTACGCCGTGGGCGGCAACCGGGAGGCGGCCCGTCGCGCCGGCATCGAGGTGGATCGCATCCGCATCTCGGTCTTCGTGATCTGCTCCTCGATGGCCGCCATCGGTGGCATCGTGGCCGCCAGCCGAGCCAACTCCGTCGACCCGAACACCGGGGGCAGTAACGTACTGCTCTACGCGGTCGGCGCCGCAGTGATCGGCGGCACCAGCCTCTTCGGCGGCAAGGGCCGCGTCCTCGACGCCGTGCTCGGCGGCGCGGTGGTCGCGGTCATCGAAAACGGGATGGGCCTGATGGGATACAGCGCGGGAATCAAGTACGTGGTCACCGGCGTCGTCCTGCTGCTCGCCGCCAGCGTCGACGCGCTCTCCCGACGCCGCGCGGCAGCCACCGGCACCCGCTGACCGCGGGAGGTAGCACCGCGATGCGCCCGGCACCAAGCCAGGACGAGGTAAGACGGCAGAACCTCGGGGCACTGCTGCGGCACGTGCACGTCCACGGGGCGACCACACGTGCCGAACTCACCACCACGCTGGGCCTCAACCGCAGCACCATCGGCGCGCTGACCGCCGACCTGTCCGCGGTGGGACTGGTCAGCGAAGGCGCGCCGAAGGAGACCGGCCGGGCCGGACGGCCATCACTGGTCGTCCGGCCCGAATCGGCCCGGGTCTACGCGTACGCGTACTCCGTCGAGGTGGACCGGCTGCGCGCCGCCCGCGTCGGCCTGGGCGGCGCGGTGCTGGACCGCCGGGAACTGGACCGACCGCGCGGCCTGCTCGCCGCCGAGGCCGCGCCGCTGCTGGCCGGCGCGGTCAAGGAGATGCAGCAGGCGGTGCCCGGCGACGCGATCTGCGTGGGCGCCGGCGTCGCCGTCTGCGGCATGGTCCGCCGCGACGACGGCCTGGTCCGGCTCGGCCCCACCACCGGCTGGGTGGACGAACCGATCGGCGCGGCCCTCGGCGCCGAACTGGGCATCGACGTGCCGATCACGGTGGGCAACGTGGCCGACGTGGCCGCGTTCGCCGAGCACGCGCGAGGTGTCGCCGCCGGCTGCGACAACGTCATCTACCTGTACGGCGACGTCGGCGTGGGCGCCGGCATCATCGCCGGCGGGCGTCGGCTCACCGGGCACGGCGGGTACGGCGGCGAGGTCGGCCACATGAAGGTGGTCCGCGACGGCATGCCCTGCGAGTGCGGCTCCCGGGGCTGCTGGGAGACCGAGATCGGCGAGCACGGGCTGCTCCGTGCGGCCGGCCGCTCCGACGCCCGCGGCCGGGACGCGTTGCTGGCCGTCTTCGACGCCGCCGACCGGGGTGACGCCCGGGCCCAGACGGCGGTTCGCCAGGCCGGCGACTGGCTCGGCTTCGGGGTGGCCAACCTGGTCAACGTCTTCAACCCCGAGATGGTCATCTTCGGCGGCACCATGCGCGACCTCTACCTCGCCGCGGCGGCCCAGATCCGCAGCCGGCTCAACTCCAACGCGCTCGGCGCCTGCCTGGAGCACGTCCGGCTGCGCACCCCCAAACTGGGCGAGGACGCGCCCCTGATCGGCGCCGCCGAGCTGGCCTTCGAACGGCTGCTCGCCGACCCCCTCGACGTGGGCTGATCCGCGTACCCTGTCCGACGTGGATGTCGAGCTGCGCGCCTCCGACGACGACCGCAACCGGGTGGTCGCCGAGCTGCACCGGCACACCACGGCGGGCCGGCTCACCCTCGACGAGTTCTCCGACCGGGTGGGCGCGGTGTGGAGCACCCGCACCCTCGGCGACCTGGCCGCCCTGACCCGCGACCTGCCGGCCCTGCCCGACCCGGCCGCCGACGCCTCGGCCGGCGGCGATCCAGCCGGGCACGGCCGCCGCGAACTGCTGGTGCTCTTCGCCGTCGCCGCGCTCACCCTGCTGCTGCTCGGCGGCTTCCTCGCCGCCACCCGCTGATCCGCGCCGGCAACCGGTGAACTGATCGGGCGGTCAGTCCGTATCAGTGGACGGACGGGCAGCCGGCGACACACGGCTGCCCGGTCCAGACGCGTTTCGGTCCGGACCGAGGAGGCACCGCAGACATGGCACCGCTCAGATCCGCCCGTCGCCGGCTGGGCAACCGGACCCACCGGGCGGCGATGCTGCTCATCGCCGTCATCGCGGGGGTCGGTGTCCTGCCCGGCGTGGCCGTCGCCGCGCCCGCCGGCGGGCAGCAGCTCAACGCCGCCGACATGACCCTGCTCAACGGTGTGCGGCTGGCCGGCTTGTGGGAGATGCCGGCCGGTCAGATGGCCGCCGAGAAGGGACAGTCGGCCAAGGTCCGGGAGATCGGCGCGGGCATCGCCAACGAGCACCAGAAGCTCGACCAGCTCGTCGTGGACGCCGCCAACAAGCTGGGCGCGGCCATCCCGTCCGAGCCGACCGCCGAGCAGAAGGGCTGGCTGTCGGAGATGCAGAAGGCCTCCGGCGCCCGGTTCGACCAGATCTTCGTCACCCGGCTCCGGGTGGCCCACGGCAAGATCTTCCCGGTGATCGGCGCGGTGCGGGCGAGCACCCGGGACGCCACCGTCCGCAAGCTCTGCGACGACGCCAACGGCTTCGTGATGCACCACATGCAGATGCTGGAGAGCACCAACCTGGTGCGCTGGCCGGAGCTGCCGCCCGCGGCGCTGCCCGCCCCCGGCAACGACGGGCTGCTGGCCGCCGCCGCCGCGAACACCGGCCCGCAGGTCGGGGTCAGCAGTACCGTCGTCTGGCTGGTCTTCCTCGCCGCGCTGGGCACCGGCGGGATCGCCACCTACCGGATGCTGCGCCGCACCTGACCGTCGGCGGTCACCCCGCTGGTGGCGACCGGTCGCCGGGCTCGTCGCTGTGGTGCCAGGAGCGCCACAGCGCCGCGTACGAGCCACCGGCCGCCACCAGCTCGTCGTGCGGGCCCAGCTCGGTGATCCGGCCGTCCTCCACCACCGCCACCCGGTCGGCGTCGTGCGCCGAGAAGAGCCGATGCGCGATGGCGATCACGGTACGGCCGGCCAGCACGGCCGCCAGGGAACGTTCCAGCTCCCGGGCGGCACGCGGGTCGATCAGCGAGGTCGCCTCGTCCAGGACCAGGGTGTGCGGATCGGCCAGCACCAGCCGGGCCAGCGCCACCTGCTGCGACTGCGCCGGGGAGAGCGGGTGGCCACCCGCTCTCCCCGGCGCAGTCGCAGCAGGTGGCGCTGGCCCGGCTGGTGCTGGCCGATCCGCACACCCTGGTCCTGGACGAGGCGACCTCGCTGATCGACCCGCGTGCCGCCCGGGAGCTGGAACGTTCCCTGGCGGCCGTGCTGGCCGGCCGTACCGTGATCGCCATCGCGCATCGGCTCTTCTCGGCGCACGACGCCGACCGGGTGGCGGTGGTGGAGGACGGCCGGATCACCGAGCTGGGCCCGCACGACGAGCTGGTGGCGGCCGGTGGCTCGTACGCGGCGCTGTGGCGCTCCTGGCACCACAGCGACGAGCCCGGCGACCGGTCGCCACCAGCGGGGTGACCGCCGACGGTCAGGTGCGGCGCAGCATCCGGTAGGTGGCGATCCCGCCGGTGCCCAGCGCGGCGAGGAAGACCAGCCAGACGACGGTACTGCTGACCCCGACCTGCGGGCCGGTGTTCGCGGCGGCGGCGGCCAGCAGCCCGTCGTTGCCGGGGGCGGGCAGCGCCGCGGGCGGCAGCTCCGGCCAGCGCACCAGGTTGGTGCTCTCCAGCATCTGCATGTGGTGCATCACGAAGCCGTTGGCGTCGTCGCAGAGCTTGCGGACGGTGGCGTCCCGGGTGCTCGCCCGCACCGCGCCGATCACCGGGAAGATCTTGCCGTGGGCCACCCGGAGCCGGGTGACGAAGATCTGGTCGAACCGGGCGCCGGAGGCCTTCTGCATCTCCGACAGCCAGCCCTTCTGCTCGGCGGTCGGCTCGGACGGGATGGCCGCGCCCAGCTTGTTGGCGGCGTCCACGACGAGCTGGTCGAGCTTCTGGTGCTCGTTGGCGATGCCCGCGCCGATCTCCCGGACCTTGGCCGACTGTCCCTTCTCGGCGGCCATCTGACCGGCCGGCATCTCCCACAAGCCGGCCAGCCGCACACCGTTGAGCAGGGTCATGTCGGCGGCGTTGAGCTGCTGCCCGCCGGCGGGCGCGGCGACGGCCACGCCGGGCAGGACACCGACCCCCGCGATGACGGCGATGAGCAGCATCGCCGCCCGGTGGGTCCGGTTGCCCAGCCGGCGACGGGCGGATCTGAGCGGTGCCATGTCTGCGGTGCCTCCTCGGTCCGGACCGAAACGCGTCTGGACCGGGCAGCCGTGTGTCGCCGGCTGCCCGTCCGTCCACTGATACGGACTGACCGCCCGATCAGTTCACCGGTTGCCGGCGCGGATCAGCGGGTGGCGGCGAGGAAGCCGCCGAGCAGCAGCAGGGTGAGCGCGGCGACGGCGAAGAGCACCAGCAGTTCGCGGCGGCCGTGCCCGGCTGGATCGCCGCCGGCCGAGGCGTCGGCGGCCGGGTCGGGCAGGGCCGGCAGGTCGCGGGTCAGGGCGGCCAGGTCGCCGAGGGTGCGGGTGCTCCACACCGCGCCCACCCGGTCGGAGAACTCGTCGAGGGTGAGCCGGCCCGCCGTGGTGTGCCGGTGCAGCTCGGCGACCACCCGGTTGCGGTCGTCGTCGGAGGCGCGCAGCTCGACATCCACGTCGGACAGGGTACGCGGATCAGCCCACGTCGAGGGGGTCGGCGAGCAGCCGTTCGAAGGCCAGCTCGGCGGCGCCGATCAGGGGCGCGTCCTCGCCCAGTTTGGGGGTGCGCAGCCGGACGTGCTCCAGGCAGGCGCCGAGCGCGTTGGAGTTGAGCCGGCTGCGGATCTGGGCCGCCGCGGCGAGGTAGAGGTCGCGCATGGTGCCGCCGAAGATGACCATCTCGGGGTTGAAGACGTTGACCAGGTTGGCCACCCCGAAGCCGAGCCAGTCGCCGGCCTGGCGAACCGCCGTCTGGGCCCGGGCGTCACCCCGGTCGGCGGCGTCGAAGACGGCCAGCAACGCGTCCCGGCCGCGGGCGTCGGAGCGGCCGGCCGCACGGAGCAGCCCGTGCTCGCCGATCTCGGTCTCCCAGCAGCCCCGGGAGCCGCACTCGCAGGGCATGCCGTCGCGGACCACCTTCATGTGGCCGACCTCGCCGCCGTACCCGCCGTGCCCGGTGAGCCGACGCCCGCCGGCGATGATGCCGGCGCCCACGCCGACGTCGCCGTACAGGTAGATGACGTTGTCGCAGCCGGCGGCGACACCTCGCGCGTGCTCGGCGAACGCGGCCACGTCGGCCACGTTGCCCACCGTGATCGGCACGTCGATGCCCAGTTCGGCGCCGAGGGCCGCGCCGATCGGTTCGTCCACCCAGCCGGTGGTGGGGCCGAGCCGGACCAGGCCGTCGTCGCGGCGGACCATGCCGCAGACGGCGACGCCGGCGCCCACGCAGATCGCGTCGCCGGGCACCGCCTGCTGCATCTCCTTGACCGCGCCGGCCAGCAGCGGCGCGGCCTCGGCGGCGAGCAGGCCGCGCGGTCGGTCCAGTTCCCGGCGGTCCAGCACCGCGCCGCCCAGGCCGACGCGGGCGGCGCGCAGCCGGTCCACCTCGACGGAGTACGCGTACGCGTAGACCCGGGCCGATTCGGGCCGGACGACCAGTGATGGCCGTCCGGCCCGGCCGGTCTCCTTCGGCGCGCCTTCGCTGACCAGTCCCACCGCGGACAGGTCGGCGGTCAGCGCGCCGATGGTGCTGCGGTTGAGGCCCAGCGTGGTGGTGAGTTCGGCACGTGTGGTCGCCCCGTGGACGTGCACGTGCCGCAGCAGTGCCCCGAGGTTCTGCCGTCTTACCTCGTCCTGGCTTGGTGCCGGGCGCATCGCGGTGCTACCTCCCGCGGTCAGCGGGTGCCGGTGGCTGCCGCGCGGCGTCGGGAGAGCGCGTCGACGCTGGCGGCGAGCAGCAGGACGACGCCGGTGACCACGTACTTGATTCCCGCGCTGTATCCCATCAGGCCCATCCCGTTTTCGATGACCGCGACCACCGCGCCGCCGAGCACGGCGTCGAGGACGCGGCCCTTGCCGCCGAAGAGGCTGGTGCCGCCGATCACTGCGGCGCCGACCGCGTAGAGCAGTACGTTACTGCCCCCGGTGTTCGGGTCGACGGAGTTGGCTCGGCTGGCGGCCACGATGCCACCGATGGCGGCCATCGAGGAGCAGATCACGAAGACCGAGATGCGGATGCGATCCACCTCGATGCCGGCGCGACGGGCCGCCTCCCGGTTGCCGCCCACGGCGTAGATGTGCCGGCCGTAGCTGGTGCGCTGGAGCACGAAGGTCCAGATGATCAGCAGCGCCGCGATGACCGGCACCACGATCGGCACGCCCTTGAGCGAGACGATCAGCACGTTGCGGCTGCGCTCCAGGTTGAGGATGTACACCGCCGTACCGAGGATGACGGCGAGCCCTGCGATCCGCAGCGCCACCACCGCGATCGGATCGGTGATCAGGCCGCGGGCCACCCGGTTGCGGTGGCGCAGGAGTTGCACCGCCGCGTAGCCGACGACCGCGAGGACGGCCAGCACCCAGCCCAGGGTGGGGGCGAGGTTGCGGTTGGCGATGGCGACCAGCACCTCGTCGCGGACGGAGATGTTGGTGCCCTCCTTCACGAGCAGCAGCACGATGCCCTGGAAGGCGAGGAAGGCGGCGAGGGTGACCACGAAGGACGGAATGCCGATCTTGGCGACCAGGAGGCCGAGGCTGGTGCCGATGACCACACCGGTGGCGACCGCGGCGAGCACGGCGACCCACCAGGGGTAGCCCAGCACGGTGACCACATTGGCCAGCACCGCCGCGCAGACGCCGCTGGCGAAGCCGGCGGAGAGGTCGATCTCGCCGAGCAGCAGCACGAAGACCAGGCCCATCGCGATCAGCGTGACCGCGGCGCCCTGGGTGAAGAGGTTGGCGAAGTTGCCGGCCGACAGGAACGACGACGGCCGCATGATCGCGAAGACGGTGCAGAGCACGATCAGGCCGAGCACCGCCGGCAGCGCGCCGACGTCGCCGCCGCGTACCCGGCTCCAGTAGGTGCGGACGTGTCCGCCGACGGTCGGCGGTGGTGTGACGGCCGCGGGGCCGTCCTTCCGCACGGCGGTGGTGGTCATCGGTGGCCTCCTGAGATCGAGTCGGCCGGCTGCGCGCCGTCGCCGTTGCTGCCCGGGTCGGTGGCGAGGCCGAGCCCGCCCGAGCGCCCGGCGGTGATCAGTTCGACCACCTGGGCATGGGTGATGTCGGTGGTCTTCACCTGGGCGACCATCTGGCCGAGGTACAGCGCGGCGATCCGGTCGGAGACGGCGAAGACGTCGTTCATGTTGTGCGAGATGAGCACCACGGCCAGGCCGTTGTCGGCGAGCCGGCGGACCAGTTCGAGCACCTGGGCGGTCTGTGCCACGCCGAGCGCCGCGGTCGGCTCGTCCAGGATGACCAGCCGGCTGTTCCACAGCACCGCCTTGGCGATGGCCACGGTCTGGCGCTGACCGCCGGAGAGGCTGGAGACGTGCTGGCGCAGTGAGGTGACGGTGCGGATGGAGAGCCCGGCCAGCGTCTCGGCGGCGAGCTGTTCCATGGTCGGCTCGTCCAGGATGATGCCGCTGCGCCGCTCCCGGCCGAGGAACATGTTCTGCACGATGTCGAGGTTGTCGCAGAGCGCGAGGTCCTGGTAGACGACCTCGATGCCGAGCGCGGCGGCGTCGCGGGGGTTGCCGATGTGGACCGGCTCGCCGTTGAACAGGAACTCGCCGGCGTCGGTGGGGTGGATGCCGCTGATGCATTTCACCAGGGTCGACTTGCCGGCGCCGTTGTCACCGACCAGCGCGGTCACCTCGCCGGGGTGGACGGTGAAGGCGACGTCGCGGAGCACCTGGACGGGACCGAAGCTCTTGTCGATCCCGTGTAGTTCCAGCAGGGGGGTCGTGGACACTGGGGGTCTCCTTCTCAAGGG
>NZ_RCVJ01000227.1 GCF_003667505.1 Micromonospora sp. BL4 | reverse complement strand
AACCCGGGTGGTCGGCTCGCTCATCGGCGCGCCCGCCCAGGCCGCCCCCGCCGCCTCGCCCGATGCCGCCGCCGCCCTCTCCGCTGAGCTCGGCGACCGCTCCGCCGGCTCGTACATCGACGCCAGCGGCAAGTCCGTCGTCACCGTGACCGACGCGGCCGCCGCCCGCAAGGCGAGCAACGCCGGCGCCGCAGTCCGGTACGTCACCCGTGGCGCCGCCGTGCTCAACCGGGCCACCGCCGACCTGGAGCGTTCCGCCAAGATCCCGGGCACCGCGTGGTGGAGCGACCCGGTCACCAACCAGGTCGTCGTCTCCGTGGACAGCACCGTCACCGGGGCCAAGCTGGAGCGGGTCAAGGCCGCCGCCGCGCGGGCCAACGGCGCGGTCCGGATCGAGGCCGAGGCCGGCGTGCTGAGCACCCGCATCTCCGGCGGCCAGGCCATCTACGCTGGCGGTGGCGGGCGCTGCTCGCTCGGCTTCAACGTGCGCAGCGGCAGCACCTACTACTTCCTGACCGCCGGGCACTGCACCAATATCTCGTCGAGCTGGTACTCGAACTCCGGGCAGACCTCGCTGATCGGTACCCGTACCGGCACCAGCTTCCCGGGCAACGACTATGGCATCGTGCGGCACAGCAACTCCGCCAACGCCGCCGGCAACGTCTACCTCTACAACGGCAGCTACCGGGACATCACCGGCTCCGGCAACGCCTCCGTCGGCCAGTCGGTGCAGCGCTCCGGCAGCACCACCGGCCTGCGCTCCGGCTCGGTGAACGCGACCAACGCCACGGTGAACTACGCCGAGGGCTCGGTCTCCGGCCTCATCCGCACCAACGTCTGCGCCGAGCCGGGCGACAGCGGCGGCTCGCTGTTCAGCGGCGGCACCGCCCTGGGTCTGACCTCCGGCGGTAGCGGCAACTGCCGCACCGGTGGCACGACCTACTTCCAGCCGGTCACCGAGGCCCTGAGCCGCTACGGCGTCAGCGTCTTCTGATCGATCGACCGCCCGCGGGCCGCCGGATTGCTCCGGTGGCCCGCGTCGCGTGTGCGGCCCGCCTCACGCGAGCGCGTCGGGCCCGTCCGCTGGTCGCAAGGCCCGCGTCACGCCAGCGCATCGGGCCCGTCCGCTGGTCGCAGAGGATCCGGGGGTACGACACCCGGCACCGCCGGACCGACGGAGGTGGCGCCGGTGGCCCACGCCAGGTGCGCCCGCCGGGCGGACAGCACCGCCAGCAGCGGCCAGAGCGACACGGCCACCGCCGTCACCCGCTCGGCCAACCCCGTCCGTGACCCGCTGGTCACCTCGAACGCGCACCAGCCGAACAGGGCGAGGAGCACGACCGTGGCGCTCAGCGCCACCGCCCGGCGGAAGGCCCAGGGCGGCTCCGGCGCGGCCGGATGCGCGGCGTCCCGACCGCGGGGCAGCCGCAACGCCGAGCCGGCCGGCCAGAGGGCGAGCGCGAGGACGGCCACCGTCGCCGCGATGCCGTGGCTGAGCGAACCGCCCACCGGTGGCCGGGGAAAGGCCACCAGCGCGACGGTGGCCACCCCACCGATGGCGAGCAGGAACCGGCTGGGCAACCCGGCCGCGTGCAACACGGCGGCGACCGCCAGATAGCAGCAGCCGAGCAGCACCAGGGCCCCGACCATGATCCAGGCGTCGGTGGCGTCCTGCCCCGCCAGCTCGCTGATGGTGTCCCGGACGGGGTCGTACCCGGCTGGCTGCCGCGCCTGCGCAACCGTCCAACCGCCCACCAGCAGCACGGGTGCGGCGGCCGCCGTGGCGACGGCCCAGTTCGGTACGGCGCGCATTTCGCCACGTTAACCGTCGCGGCGGCCCGCGAACCGGGGTTCGCCGCGCTGCCCACCGACCGATCGTCCCGGCCTGCCGGGTGCCCCGGAACAGCGACTGCCGCCCCTGACAGAATGCCGGTGAGGAACTGTTCCACGATGAGGAGTTGCCAGCCGTGATCCGTACCCACAATGCCGGAAGCCTGCGCGCCGCGGACGCCGGCTCGACGGTGACGCTCGCCGGGTGGGTGGCCCGCCGGCGTGACCACGGCGGCGTCATCTTCGTCGACCTGCGCGACGGCTCCGGCGTGGTCCAGGTGGTGTTCCGCGAGGAGGACGCGCACGCGCTGCGCAACGAGTTCTGCGTGAAGGTCACCGGCGAGGTGACCCGCCGGCCGGCCGGCAACGAGAACCCGGAGCTGCCCACCGGCGAGGTCGAGGTGACCGCCGTCGAGCTGGAGGTGCTCTCCGAGGCGGCGCCGCTGCCGCTGCCGGTGGACGACCAGATCGAGGCCGGTGACGACATCCGGCTCAAGTACCGCTACCTGGACCTGCGCCGCAGCGGCCCGGCGAACGCGCTGCGACTGCGCTCGCGCGCCAGTCAGCTCGCCCGGGGCGTGCTGCACGAGCGGGACTTCCTGGAGATCGAGACGCCGACGCTGACCCGGTCGACGCCCGAGGGCGCCCGCGACTTCCTGGTCCCGGTCCGGCTCCAGCCCGGCAGCTGGTACGCGCTGCCCCAGTCGCCGCAGCTGTTCAAGCAGTTGCTGATGGTCGGCGGCATGGAGCGGTACTACCAGATCGCCCGCTGCTACCGGGACGAGGACTTCCGCGCCGACCGGCAGCCGGAGTTCACCCAGCTCGACATCGAGATGTCCTTCGTCACCGAGGACGACGTGATCGACCTCGGCGAGGCGATCGTCTCGACGCTGTGGAAGGACCTGGCGGGGCACGAGATCACCCGGCCGATCCCGCGGATCACCTGGCACGACGCGATGGCCCGCTACGGCTCCGACAAGCCGGACCTGCGCTACGGCGTCGAGCTGACCGAGCTGACCGACTACCTGCGCGGCACCGAGTTCCGGGTGTTCGCCGGGGCGATCGACGCGGGCGGCTACGTCGGCGCGGTGGTGATGCCGGGCGGCGCCGCGCAGAGCCGCAAGGAGCTGGACGGCTGGCAGGACTGGGCCAAGGCGCGTGGCGCGCGTGGCCTGGCGTACGTGGTGCTGGACGCCGAGACCGGCGAGGCACGCGGTCCGGTGGCCAAGAACCTCTCCGCCGAGCACCTGGGCGGGCTCGCCGACGCGGTCGGCGCCAAGCCGGGCGACGCGGTCTTCTTCGCCGCCAGCGCCACCACGCGGGAGGCGCAGGAGCTGCTCGGCGCCGCCCGCGTCGAGATCGCCAAGCGGGCCGGTCTGATCGACGAGAGCGCCTGGGCGTTCTGCTGGGTCGTCGACGCGCCGATGTTCGAGCGTACGGACGAGGGCGGCTGGACGGCGGTGCACCACCCGTTCACCTCGCCCAACGCCGAGTGGGTGGACCGGTTCGAGGAGGCCCCGGACCGGGCGCTGGCGTACGCGTACGACATCGTCTGCAACGGCAACGAGATCGGCGGTGGGTCGATCCGTATCCACCGGGGCGATGTGCAGAAGCGGGTCTTCGACCTGCTCGGCATCACTCCGGAGGAGGCGCAGGACAAGTTCGGCTTCCTGCTGGAGGCGTTCAAGTACGGCGCCCCGCCGCACGGCGGCATCGCATTCGGCTGGGACCGGGTCTGCATGCTGCTCGCCGGCGCGGACTCGATCCGCGAGGTGATCGCGTTCCCGAAGACCCGTGGCGGCTTCGACCCGCTGACCGGCGCGCCGACGCCGATCACCGGTCAGCAGCGCACCGAGGCCGGCATCGACGCCAAGCCGAAGCCCCCGGCCACCGCGCACACAGGCACCGCCGGCCCGGCCGCCCCGGTCGCCGACCCGGTCTGACCGACCCACCCCGCACCTGCTTGGTCGATCAAGAGGTTTGCGTCATCATCGCTCGGTCAAGATGACGCAAACCTCTTGATCGTCGACAGGGGAGTGGTGGCATGCGGGTGCTCGTGGTGGGGGCCAGTGGGTTTCTGGGCGGCGAGGTGTGCCGGCGAGCGTCGGACGCCGGGTGGTCGGTGGTCGGCACGTGCCACTCCGGCGACATCACCGCGCCCGGTGTCGAGGCCCGCCGGCTGGACGTGACCGACCGCGCCGCCGTGCGCGCGCTGGTCGCGGACGTGCGCCCGGACGCGGTGGTCTCCACCCCCTACCGGTACGACGACTGGACGGTCACCGCCGACGGGGCCGCGCACGTGGCGGTCGCCGCCGCAAAGGTGGGCGCCCGGCTGGTGCACGTGTCCAGCGACGCGCTGCACGGTGGCCGCCCGTCGCCCTACGCCGACGACGAGCCACCCAGCCCGGTGAACGCGTACGGGGCGGCGAAGGCCGCGGCGGAGACGGCCGTGCGGGTGGTCGACCCCGGTGCGGCGCTGGTGCGTACCTCGCTGATCCTGGGGGAGGGCAGCAAGCAGATCCAGCTCTGCCGCGAGGCGCTCGCCGGGCGGGGCGCCCTGTTCACCGACATGATCCGCTGCCCGGTCGACGTGACCGACCTGGCCGACGCCGTGCTGGAGCTGGCCGACAGCACGTACGCCGGGCTGCTCAACGTGGCCGGCGCGGACGCGGTCAGCCGGGCCGAGCTGGGTCTGCTGGTCGCCGAGCGGTTCGACCTGGACGCGGCCGGTCTGAAGACCACCACCAGCGCCGCCGCCGGCGTGCCCGGTCCCGGCGACGTTCGCCTGGACTCCACCCGCGCGGCCGGCCTGCTGGGTACCCGGCTGCGCGGGGTGCGCGAGTTCCTGGCCCGCTGAGCCGCCGCCCCACGAGTGCACACTTCCTGTGCACAACTCTTGTGCAGAGGAAGTGTGCAGAGATAGTGTGCAGTCATGGCGGATGACGAAGAAGCGCCCCGGCCGGTGCCACGCGAGGTACGGATCGACAAACGGCAGGTCCGGGTGCTGGCGCACCCGCTGCGGATGCGGCTCCTCGGGGCCTTGCGGGTGAACGGGCCCGCCACCGCCACCACCTTGGCGGAACTGCTCGACACCAACACCGGCGCGACCAGCTACCACCTGCGCCAGCTCGCCGAGGTCGGTCTGGTCACCGAGGATCCCGACCGGGGCAGCGGACGGCAGCGCTGGTGGCAGGCGGCGCATGACGTCACGAACTGGGAGCCGACCGACTTCGACGACGACCCCGATGCCCGGGCCGCGATCGAGTGGATCCAGGGCGACCAGGTGCGCCTCCTCGCCGAGACCGCCGAACGTTGGTTCACCACCCAGCACGAGTGGTCCGTCGCCTGGCGGGACGCCATCGGCATGGGCGACATCTTCATGACCATCCCGCCGGATCGGCTCAAGGAGCTCCAGGCGGAGGTGTGGCAGGTGCTGGAGCGGTACCACCGCGAGGTCGACGCCGCCGACCCGCAGGCCCGCCCGGTGCAGGTGTTCCTGGCCGCCTACCCGTTGCGCGAGGGCCTCCGGTGAGCGCGCTGACCGTACGCCAGGTTCGGCGTCGTTACCTCACGCTGTACGGCCTGCGCTGGCTGCCCACCGGTCTGATGATCCCGGTGATGATCCTGCTGATGCAGGAGCGCGGCCTGTCACTGCCGCAGATCGGTCTGGTCTTCACCGCCCAGGGGCTGCTGGTGCTGGCGCTGGAGCTGCCGACCGGTGGGCTCGCCGACGCCCTCGGCCGCCGACCGGTGCTGCTCGCCGCCGGCGCGCTCAACCTCATCTCGCTGTCCCTGTTCGCGGTGGCCAACTCGGTCGTGCTGTTCTTCGCGGTCTGGGCGTTGCAGGGGATCTACCGGGCGCTGGACAGCGGCCCACTGGAGTCCTGGTACGTCGACGCCACCATGGCCGCCGACCCCGAGGCGGAGTACGAGCGCGGGCTCGGCCACGCCGGCACCGTCGCCGGGCTGGCCATCGGCGCCGGCGCGCTGCTCGGCGGCGGCCTGGTCGCACTGGGCCCCATCGGTCCGGTCACCGCGCTCACCGTGCCCGTGCTGGCCGCCATCGTGGCCCAGGCGGTGGCTCTGGCCGCGCTGATCGCCCTGCTGGTCGAGGAGCGGCCAGCCACCGGAGCGGCGGCGCTGCGGGCCTCGGTGGTCCAGGCGCCCCGGATGATCGGCGAGGCGGTCGGGCTGCTGCGCCGCTCCCGGGTGCTGCTCGCCCTCGTCGCCGTCGAGCTGTTCTGGGGCTTCGGCATGGTCACCTTCGAGTCGCTGCTGCCCGTCCGGCTCGCCGAGGTGATCGGCGACCCGGAACGCGCCGCCGCGCTGCTCGGGCCGGCCAACTCGGCCGCCTGGCTCGCCTCGGCGGCCGGCGCCGCGCTCACACCACTGCTGCTGCGCTGGCCCGGCGCCGCGCCGGGCGCCGCGCTGCTCCGCATTCTGCAGGGCGCCACGGTGGTCGGGATGGGCCTGTTCGCCGGACCCGTCGGAGTGCTCGTGGCCTACCTGGCCTGCTACGCCGTGCACGGCGCGTCCAACCCGCTGCACAGCGGGCTGCTGCACCGGCAGGTCGACGGCCCGTACCGGACCAGCGTGCTCTCGCTGAACTCGATGATGTCGCAGCCGGCCGGCGCGCTCGGCGGGCTGGCGCTGACCGCGCTCGCGGCCGCCACCAGCGTCAGCACCGCCATGGTGGTCGGCGCGGTGGTGCTGGCCGTCGCAGCCCCGCTCTACCTGCCCGCCTGGCGCGCCGGCCGCCGGCCCGTGGACCAGCCCACCGACCCGCCCGCGGTCCCCGCGGCCGCGGAGCCCCACGCCGCCGGGCGTTAGGAGGAGAACTCTCCTTCGTCCGCGACGACAACCAGGACGTCAGGCGAGGCGTAGCGAGCTGAGCTGGAGGGTGTTGGTGAAGCCGAGCCGGCGGTAGAGCCGTACCGCACCCACGTTGTCCGGGTAGACGCCCAGCCCGACGGTGTCGTAGCGGGTCAGCAACGCCCGCGTCATCCCGGCCGTCAGCGCCGCGCCCAGCCCTCGACCCCGCTGGTCAGGGGCGACGGTCAGGCCGGCGAGGAAGCCGATGTCGCCCCGGCTGCGGTCCGCGCCGGCCGCCACCAGCCGGTCGCCGGCCCGGATGCCGTACCAGTCCACCACCCGCGGGTCGCCGGGGCGGGAGGTGGTGCTCGGGAACGCCTCATCGATCAGCGCCTCCAGCGCCGGGTGGTCGGCCTCGGCGAGGCGTACCACCCGCTGCTCGTCGGGCTGGGCCGGCGGCGGCGCGTCGGTCCAGTGGAAGTCCCAGTCGTCGTGCCGGCTCACCGCCAGCCGGCCCGCCAGCAGCGCCGGGTCATGCCGGGGCAGGTGCAGCCACTGCTCCGCGCGCAGCGCCCCGGCGGAGGCCAGCGCGGAGCAGAGCTCGAGCGCCGGTCCGGCCGGGCCGATCCCGCCGCCGGCGGGTCCCTGGCCGGGCGGCAACAACCACAGCACCGCGCCGTCGCGCCGGTAGCCGCGTGCCGGCGCCTGACGCCAGAGCGCGTGCCGGGCGTACGGGTGGTGACCGGCGGCGGCGAGGATGGCGTCCCGGTCCTGGAGCACCTGGTCGTCGATGATCATGGCTTCCAGCCTAGGAGCCGGGGGACGGGTGACCGCGTCGGGTCAGGCTGGCGTGCTCCGATCCACGGTGGAGATTGGCGATCCGACCGATTGGGTACATCAGGCGCCGACCTACTGGGAACCCCCACCGGAGGACCGACATGCTCGCCATTCTCGCGGCCATCGTCTTTGGCTTCGCCCTGCTGATCGATCTGCTCAACACGAACTTCGGGGCGCCGGACCTGTTCAACTGGAACACCCTCGTGCTCATCGGTCTGTTGCTGCTCTCGCTCTACCTGGCCGGCGTGGGCAGCGGCCCGCGCGGCGGTGGCGGCGGCCGCTGGTACCGGGGCCGTCGCCCCGGTCGTGGCTGACCGGAACCGATCATCGGCTGCCCGGCTCGCGGCGCGATTCCGGCGTCGCGGGCCCGGCCCGGTACTGTCTTCGTGATGGAGTCCGACGCCCTCTTCTCCCTCGGTGCACCCGCCGGGCCGCGCAGCGCGCCCGCCGGTTCCGCCGGTGTCGACGGCTTCACTCCGGTGGCGGACGATTCGCCCCTGCCCGTCCGGATGCGCCCGGCGAACCTCGACGAGCTGGTCGGGCAGGACCACCTGCTCGCCCCCGGCGCGCCGCTGCGGCAACTGGTCTCCGGTGGCGCCCCGATGTCGGTGATCCTCTGGGGACCGCCGGGCAGTGGCAAGACGACCATCGCGCACCTGGTGGCCGGGGCCACCGACCGTCGGTTCGTCGCCATGTCGGCGCTCTCCGCCGGTGTCAAGGACGTCCGGGCGGTGATCGAGACGGCCCGCCGCCAGCGCCGCTCGGGCGGCCCGCAGACCGTGCTCTTCATCGACGAGGTGCACCGCTTCAGCAAGACCCAGCAGGATTCGCTGCTCGCCGCCGTCGAGGACCGTACGGTCACGCTGCTGGCCGCGACCACCGAGAACCCGTACTTCTCGGTCATCTCCCCGCTGCTGTCGCGGTGCGTGCTGCTCACCCTGCAACCGCTGGACGACGACGCGGTGCGCGGGCTGCTGCGCCGTGCCGTCGCCGACGAGCGTGGCCTGGGCGGCGCGCTCACCCTCGCCACCGAGGCCGAGGACCACCTGGTCCGGCTCGCCGCCGGTGACGTCCGCAAGGCGCTGACCGCGCTGGAGGCGGCGGCCGCGTCCGCCACGGCGCTCGGCGTCGGGCGGATCGACCTCGCCACCGCCGAGCAGGCCGTCGACGTGGCGGCGGTGCGCTACGACCGCGACGGCGACGCCCACTACGACGTGGTCAGCGCGTTCATCAAGAGCATGCGCGGCTCGGACGTGGATGCCGCGGTGCACTGGCTGGCCCGGATGCTGGTCGCCGGGGAGGACGCCCGCTTCATCGCCCGCCGGCTGGTCATCTTCGCCAGCGAGGACGTGGGCATGGCCGACCCGGCCGCGTTGAGCGTGGCCACCGCCGCCGCGCACGCGGTCGAGTACGTCGGGCTCCCGGAAGCGCAGCTCAACCTCGCCCAGGCGGTGATCCACCTGGCCACCGCGCCCAAGTCGAACTCGGCGACCACCGCCATCGGCGCCGCGATCGCCGACGTGCGGGCCGGCCGGGGCGGCCCGGTGCCGCGCGGGCTGCGTGACGCGCACTACGCCGGCGCCCGGGGGCTGGGCCACGGGACCGGCTACCGCTATCCGCACGACGACCAGCGCGGCGTGGTCACCCAGCAGTACGTCCCGGACGACCTGGTCGGCACCGACTACTACCGGCCCAGTCCGCACGGGGCGGAGCGGTCGGTGGCCACCCGGCTGCCGTTGCTGCGCCGGATCGTGCGGGGGCTGCCGGCCCCGTCCGTCCGTCCGGAGGCTCCGTCGGTCGAGTCGCCCGTAACGGCGCAGACCGCGCCGGCGCTTGCCGACGGGAACGGTCGCCCGACCACGGGCACGGGCGGTCCCGGCACGATGCAGGACAGCGGCACGAACGCCGCAGGAGAGGGTCAACAGTGAAGTCGCGTGGTGCGGACCGCCCGGACGAGGGCCCGGACGAGCGGCGCGATTCCCGCGCCAAGGGGCGCCGCTGGGGTCGAGGCCGGGCCGAGGCCGAGCCGGAGGCGCCGGTACCCGGCGAGGAGTTCGGCTGGATCGACGATCTGCGCTCGGCCAAGCAGCAGCGCGGCGAGCTGGGCCCCGACGGCGCCCCGGCGGAGCCCGCCGGTCCGCGTGGGGGCGCGCCGGTGCCGCCCGACGTCCCGGCGTCACCCACCGCGCGCCGTGGCGACACGGACGGTGCGGCCGGACGCCGGCCGGTGGACGGACCGTGGCCGGGCGAGGCGCCGCCGCAGCCGGGCCGCCGGCCGGACGAGCGGCCGGCCTCGGTC
>NZ_RCVJ01000192.1 GCF_003667505.1 Micromonospora sp. BL4 | reverse complement strand
CGCCGGCGGACCGCGCCGCCGGCCGTGCCCTACCGCCGCACCGGGAGCCCGGTCGCCCCGAACCGACCGGCGTCGCTCCGGTGCCGCCGCCCGGCCGTGCGGGCGAGCCCGTCGGCGTGGCCCGGGCCGCCGCCGTGGTGCCCCCGCCGGTTGCACCGGTGGACCGCCCGGCGCCCGAGCCGACCGCCGGGCCCGCGCTGCGCCCGTCCGGCCGGGACGTGTCCGACGACGACGACGCCCCGGGCCCCCGGTCCGAGCTCCGCCGTCAGTCGCGCGAGCGTCGACGCCTGCGGGCGGCGGTGCTGGTGCTGGTCAGCGTCGTGCTGCTCGGCGCGGTGCCGCTCTTCTTCGGCATCCGTACGTTGAGCCGGGATCCGGTCTTCGACAATCTGGACCAGCTGAACGTGCCGGGCTGGGCCGCCGCGAAGACGGTCGACGACGTCAGTGGCAGCCGGTGGTGCCTGCTCGACTGCCGGCTGCGCGAGCGCACCGTCACCTCCGAGAAGTCGCCCGAGGAGACGGCGACGGTCTACGAGAGCGCGCTGCGTGCGGACGGCTGGCAACCCTGGAAGGTGGCCCGCTGCCCGGAGCCGGGGACGAAGGGCAGCTACACCTGCTGGCGCCGCGACGAGCTGACCCTCGACCTGTGGGTACGCGAACCGACCTGCGTGCCGCCGCCGGTCGACGGCGAGCCGGCGATCGTGCCGTCTCCCGAGCCGTCGGCCGCTGCGGCGGAGTGCGCCGGCTCGTTGGTGTCGGTGAAGGTACGCAACGCGATCGACGACGAGCGGACCAGGCCGCAGCCGAGCACCGATCCGTCACTGACCGGAGAGGATCCGTTCCCGACGGTCAGCGAGGATCCGCTGGGTGAGTTGACGCCCTCACCGTCGTGAGCGGGTCTCCATCACGGACGGTAGGGTCTGGGGCTGGCGGGCCCGAGCCCGCTGCCGCTGACCGGTGACGGCTCGGCGGGCCCGATACGGGTACCACGGTTGTGCGTTCCGGGGGCGTCGGGTCCTGCGGAACTCTGCTTGAGGAGGACAGGCGTGGGCGACATTGGCGAGGTTGCGGCGCTGGTCGCGGCGTGCGCGTTCGCGGTGCTGGTGCTGATCCTGACGCTGCCCATTCTGCGGCTGCGGCACACGGTGGACGCCACCACCCGGATGATCAACGACCTCAACGATCGGACCGCGCCGCTGATCGGCGACGTGAACACCACGGTGAAGAACGTCAACACCGCGCTGGAGCAGGTGCAGACCTCGCTCGACGGCGTGAACCTCCAGCTGGCGAAGGTCGACACGATGACCAGCCACGCCCAGAACGTCACCGCCAACGTCGCGAACCTGGCCACCGTGGTCTCCGCCGCGGCCGCGAACCCGCTGGTCAAGGTGGCCGCGTTCGGCTACGGCGTGCGCCGGGCCGCCGCCTCCCGCCGGCACGCCGAGACCGAGCGCGAGGTGCGCGACACCATCAAGCAGCAGCGACGGGCCGCGAAGCGCGGCAACCGCTGACCGGCCGGCGCACCAGGAGGTAGCGAGACATGAGGCGGTTGTTCTGGCTCGGCATCGGTCTGGCCGTCGGCGTGGTGGTGGTCCGCAAGGCGACCAAGACCGCGCAGGCGTACACCCCGGCCGGCGTCGCCAGCTCGTTGTCGGAATCCGCTGGCGGGCTGGTCGAGTCGCTGCGTAGCTTCGTGGAGGACGTTCGCATCGGGATGGCCGAGCGCGAGCAGGAGATCCACCAGGCGTTCGCCCAGGGCGAGGCGTTCGACGACCAGTTCGCCGAGTTGCGGGAGGACCCGCGGATCGGCGATCGAGAAATCTTTCCGGAGGAACACCAGCGATGAAGACGGCGGAGATCAAGCGG
This sequence comes from Micromonospora sp. BL4, assembly GCF_003667505.1. Lineage (GTDB taxonomy): Bacteria > Actinomycetota > Actinomycetes > Mycobacteriales > Micromonosporaceae > Micromonospora. The sequence goes on along the minus strand of NZ_RCVJ01000192.1, from coordinate 92,839 downwards.
CGGTACCTCGCCCACTTCGAGGCGAACGGCCACGCCGTGGTGCCGTCCGCTCCGCTGCCCGCCATCAGCGACCCGAACCTGCTGTTCGTCAACGCCGGCATGGTGCAGTTCGTCCCCTACTTCCTGGGCCAGCAGACCCCGCCGTACCAGCGGGCGGTCAGCGTGCAGAAGTGCATCCGCACCCCGGACATCGACGAGGTCGGCAAGACCAGCCGGCACGGCACGTTCTTCCAGATGAACGGCAACTTCTCCTTCGGTGACTACTTCAAGGAGGGGGCGATCCCCCTCGCCTGGGAGCTGATCACCAAGCCGCTGGACCAGGGCGGGTACGGCCTGGACCCGGAACGGATCTGGCCGAGCATCTACCTGGACGACGACGAGGCGTTCGAGATCTGGCGCTCGATCGGCGTGCCGGCCGAGCGGATCGTCCGCCGGGGCAAGGCGGACAACTTCTGGTCGATGGGCATTCCCGGGCCGTGTGGCCCGTCCTCGGAGCTGTTCTACGACCGGGGTCCGGAGTACGGGCGCGAGGGCGGCCCGGCGGTCGACGAGGACCGCTACATGGAGTTCTGGAACCTCGTGTTCATGCAGTTCGAGCGGGGTCCGGGCACCACGAAGGACGACTACCCGATCCTGGGTGACCTGCCGGCGAAGAACATCGACACCGGCATGGGCCTGGAGCGGATGGCCTCGATCCTGCAGGGCGTCGACAACCTCTACGAGATCGACGAGGTCCGGCCGATCCTGGACCGGGCGGCCGAGCTGACCGGTAAGCGCTACGGCGCGCACTCCGGTCACGTGGCCAGCGAGTCGCACCCGGACGACGTGCGGCTGCGGGTGATCGCGGATCATGTGCGGACGGCGCTGATGTTGATCGGCGACGGCGTGACCCCGAGCAACGAGGGGCGCGGGTACGTGCTGCGTCGGATCATGCGCCGGGCGATCCGGTCGGTCCGGCTGCTCGGTTGGCAGGACCGGGCGCTGCCCGAGCTGCTGCCGGTGGCGCGGGACTGCATGTCGCCGTCGTACCCGGAGTTGGCGACCGACTTCGACCGCATCTCGCAGTACGCGTACGCCGAGGAGGACGCCTTCCTGTCCACGCTGCGCGCCGGCACCACGATCCTGGACACGGCGATCGCCGAGACCCGCACCGCGGGTGGCGCGGCGTTGTCCGGGGCGAAGGCGTTCCAGTTGCACGACACGTACGGCTTCCCGATCGACCTGACCCTGGAGATCGCCGCGGAGCAGGGTCTTCGCGTCGACGACGAGGGCTTCCGCCGGCTGATGGCCGACCAGCGGACCCGGGCGAAGGCGGACGCGCAGGCCCGCAAGACCGGGCACACCGACGTGTCGGCGTACCGGTCGGTGCTCGACGCGGGTGGGCCGGTGACGTTCACCGGCTACAGCGAGATGGCTCGCGAGTCGCGGGTGCGGGCGCTGCTCGGCGACGACGGCCCGCGCCAGGCGGCGGCCGAGGGCGACACCATCGAGCTGGTGCTCGACACCACCCCGTTCTATGCGGAGGGCGGTGGCCAGCAGCCCGACCAGGGCCTGATCACCGTGGGCGGTGGTCAGATCGAGGTGTTCGACGTGCAGCAGCCGGTGCCCGGCCTGATCGTGCACCGGGCCCGGGTGATCCGGGGTGAGGTGCGGGCCGGCGAGACCGGCTTCGCGGAGATCGACAGCACCCGGCGGCGGGCGATCTCCCGGTCGCACACCGCCACCCATCTGGTGCACCAGACCATGCGCAACTTCCTCGGCGACTCGGCCACCCAGGCGGGCTCGCTGAACGCGCCCGGCCGCCTGCGGTTCGACTTCAACACCCCGACCGGGGTGTCGCCGAGCGTGCTGCACGACGTGGAGCAGCAGGTCAACGAGGTGCTCCTGGCCGACCTGGAGGTGCACGCCTTCATCACCTCGCTGGACGAGGCGCGCCGGATCGGGGCGATGGCGCTGTTCGGCGAGAAGTACGGCGAGGAGGTGCGGGTCGTCGAGGTGGGCGACTACGCCCGGGAGCTGTGCGGCGGCACGCACGTGGCGCGCTCGGCCCAGCTCGGCCTGGTGAAGATCCTCTCCGAGTCGTCGATCGGCTCCGGCGTCCGCCGGGTCGAGGCGCTGGTCGGCATGGACGCGTTCGGCTTCCTGGCCCGTGAGCACCTGCTGGTCTCCCGGCTGGCCGAGTTGTACCGGGTGCCGAACGACCAGGTCGCCGACCGGGTGGAGCAGACCGTCACCCAGCTCCGGGACGCCGAGAAGGAGCTGGAGAAGCTCCGCGCCCAGCTGGTGCTGGGCGGGGCGGCGGCGCTCGCCGCCCAGGCCAGGGACGTGCGCGGGGTGGCGTACGTGGGCACCGAGGCGCCGGAGGGCGCGGCCGGCAACGATGTGCGGACGCTGGCTCAGGAGATCCGCGGCAAGATCGACCCGGCGCGGCCGGCGGTGGTCGCGGTGGCGGCTCGGGCGAACGGCAAGGCGTCCCTGGTGGTGGCGGTCAACCAGGCGGCCCGTGGTCGGGGTCTGGCGGCGTCGGATCTGGTGAAGGCGGCGTTCTCCGGGCGCGGCGGGGGCAGCCCCGACCTCGCCCAGGGGGGTGGCCTTCCGGCGGCTGAGGCGCCGAAGCTGTTGCTCACCGTCGAGAAGGCGATCACCGAGGCGTGAAGTACCACCATCTTTCGACCAGGGCGGGCCGATCGGTCCGCCCTGGTTCGTCCTTCACCCGAGGTGACGGCCGGTGACGGGGCTGACGCGGGGGGTGCGGATCGGGGTGGACGTCGGCCAGGTCCGGGTCGGGGTGTCCCGTTCGGATCCGGACGGGGTGCTGGCGGTCCCGCTGGTCACCCTGGCGCGCGACCTCACCGCCGCGCCGGACGCGGTGCCGAGCGACCTTGCCCAGCTCGCGGCGTTGGTGGCCGAGCACGAGGCCGTCCAGGTCGTCGTCGGGCTTCCGGTCAATCTCGCCGGCAAGCACGGCCCGGCGGCTGTCCATGTGAAGGCGTACGCTGACCGACTGGTCGATGTGATAGCGCCCGTCCCGGTAACGCTCACTGACGAGAGGATGTCGACCGTGGTCGCTTCTCGTAGGCTTGCCGAGCGTGGCGTTCGGGGCAAGCGTCAACGTGCGGTTGTCGACCAGGCGGCCGCGGTGGAGATTCTGCAGAGCTGGCTGGACGCGCAGCGGAGGCGGACGTAATGATCGACGATCTGGATCTTGGGTTCGATGAGGCGGAGCGGGGGGAGAAGGGCCGGCACCGGCGCAGCTTCGTCCGTAAGCGCAAGGGCGGGTCGGGTGGCTCCCGGGGCAAGACGTTCCTGGCCCTTCTGCTGGCTCTGTTCCTGCTGGGTGGCATCGGTGGCGGCGCGTTCTACGGCTTCGACCGGATCCAGAACTACTTCGTCACCCCGGACTACGACGGCGGCGGCACCGGCGAGATCACCGTCGAGATCAAGCAGGGCGCGCTGCTGGCCGACATGGCCGACGCTCTGGTCGCTGCCGACGTGGTCAAGAGCCAGAAGGCGTTCATCGAGGCCGCCGAGGCGAACTCGCGCAGCAAGAACATCCAGCCGGGCACGTACAAGCTGCGCAAGCAGATGAGCGGCGCGACCGCCGTCACTGCGATGCTCGACCTGAAGAACAAGATCGTCAACGGGCTGACCATCCCCGAGGGTCGCACCAGCCTGAGCATCTACAGGCTGCTCTCCGAGAAGACCAAGATCCCGATCAAGGACTTCCAGACCGCGGCGAAGGACCCGGAAGCGCTCGGCGTCCCGGACTGGTGGTTCAAGCGCGACGACGGGAAGAAGACCGTCAAGTCCATCGAGGGCTTCCTCTTCCCGGACACGTACGAGATCCCGCCCAAGGCCACCGCGGAGAGCATCCTCAAGCTGATGGTGGACAACTTCCTCTCGGTGACCGGTGAGATGAAGTTCGCCGACCGGGTACAGAAGGAACGCAAGGTCAGCCCGTACGAGGCGTTGATCGTGTCGTCGCTGGCCCAGGCCGAGGCGGGCAACAAGGACGACCTGGGCAAGGTCGCCCGGGTGGCGTACAACCGGGTCTACGGCGAGTTCAACTGCAACTGCCTGGAGATGGACGTCACGGTCAACTACTACCTGGAGTCGATCGGCAAACCGACAAAGACCTCCGCGCAGATGACGGCGGCCGAGCTGGACGACCCGAAGAACCCGTACAACCGCAAGCTGCCCGGCCTCGTGCCCACCCCGATCAACAACCCGGGCAAGCAGGCACTGGAGGGGGCGATGGCTCCGCCGCCGGGCAAGTGGCTCTACTTCGTGGCGATCGACAAGCAGGGCCACTCCGCCTTCGCCGAGACCTACGAGGGGCACCAGCGTAACGAGGCCAGGGCCAGGGAGGCCGGCATCATCTGATGGCGCTCCGACGACGGGCCGCGGTGCTGGGCAAGCCCATCGCGCACTCCCTCTCCCCGGTGATCCACAGAGCCGGGTACGAGGCCGCCGGGCTGGTCGGATGGTCGTACACCCGGATCGAGTGCGCGGCGGCGGAGCTGCCGGCCCTGGTCGCCGGCCTGGGTCCGGAGTGGGCCGGGCTGTCGGTGACCATGCCGGGCAAGGAGGCGGCGCTAGCGGTGGCGGACGCCGCCTCGCCGGTCGCCACCGCGGTCGGCGCGGCCAACACGCTGGTACGCCGTCCGGACGGCTCCTGGTACGCGGACAACACCGACGTCGGCGGGATGGTCCGGGTGCTCACCGACGCCGGCGTCGGCCCCGGCGCCGCCATGACGGTGCTCGGCGCGGGTGGAACGGCCCGCGCCGCCTTGGCCGCCGCCGCACGGCTGGCCTGCTCCTCGGTGACGGTGGTGGCCCGCCGGGTCGAGGCGGTCGACGACCTGCGGCCGGTGGCGGATGCGCTGGATGTCGTGCTGTCCGCCGGGTCCTGGGCTGACGCGTCGCGGCACCTGGGCGCCGAGGTGGTCGTCTCGACCGTGCCGAAGGGGGTCGCCGATCCGCTGGCCGGTGTGGTGACCTGGCGGCCGGGCGCGGTGTTCTTCGACGCGCTGTACGACCCGTGGCCGACGCCGCTGGCCGCCTCCGCCCTCGCGGCCGGCCTGCGGGTGGTGTCCGGATTGGACCTGCTGTTGGCCCAGGCCGTCGGCCAGTTCGAGCAGTTCACCGGCGTGGCCGCCCCGATGACGGCGATGCGTTCGGCCCTGCGCCGGGCCACCGGTGGCGACTTCCTTAGCTGACCGTTAAGACGCGCTTAGGGATAACTGTCCTCCGTACGACATGGTGTGGTCGTCGATACGCTGCAGAACGTTACGGCAGTAGACACAGGGAGTACTCCTTGAGCAGGCACGGACTGCACCGCGTCACCCGGCACCGCCCCGACCCCCGACGCAAGGCCATCGCCGTCGGCGTGGTCGGCGGCTCGGTGGTCGCCGGCATCGTGGTGACCATGATGCCGCTGCTGGCCAGCGACGATCTCTCGATCCGGGCGGCGGCCGACACCACCGCGACCATGGTGACGCAGGACGGCGACAACGCCGCCAAGCCGACCCTCGCGACCTGCCCGGCGCGCTGCGACGGCAACCCGCGGGGCGGCCGGGAGGCGGTCATCGAGTTCACGGTGACGACCGTGCCGGCCGCTGCGGTCAACGTGCGGGCGACGCTGCGGGTGCACGCCTGGCAGCAGTTCGCCGCCACGGTGACGGCGCACGCCTCGCCGCTGAGCGCCCGCGAGGCACGGCCGGCCCCGAAGGCGGCCGGCGCGGCGCTGGACACCCTGACCGGGGTGTCCAAGGGCTTCAACGAGTGGGACGTCTCCCGTCTGGTCACCGGCAACGGCACCTGGACGGTGTCACTGGCCCAGGCCGGCCTGGACACCCGGATCTACTGGGCGTCGGCGGAGAACCGCGACTCGGAGCTGCGGCCGCGCTTGGTGATCAGCTACGACATCGGGACCCGGCCGTCGCCGGTGACGACCACCCGCCCGGCGCCGCCGCCGAGCGCGTCGCCGAGCGCGTCGCCGACCACCGCAGCGCCGAAGCCGTCGCCGACCATCGCCCCGACCCGGACGCCCACCGCGTCGGCGAGCCCCACGGTCGCGCCGCCCGGCACGTGCGGCGCGGTGTCGGACAAGCTCGTCCCCTCCTGCGGCGCCTGGTGGGGCATGTACTCGCCGTCCGGGGCGGGCAGCGGCTGGAACCACGGCAAGGCGGTCGCCGACGTCGAGGCGCAGGTGGGCCGCAAGTTCGACATCGTGCACCGCTACCACGACTTCTCCAACGTCGGCAGCAACGGCGCCTTCCCGGACGCGTACGAGCAGCAGCAGATGCGCGAGGGTCGGCTGATGTTCTTCGCCTGGGAGTCGCGCGACTTCTCCGCCGGCACCACCCTGACCTGGGCGGACGTCTACAGTGGCCGGCACGACGCGACCATCGACGCGGTCGCGGGCCGGATCCGGGACGCCAAGGTGCCGGTCTTCCTGGGCTTCGATCACGAGCCGGAGGACGAACCGGCCAAGGGCAGTGACGCCGACTTCGTCCGGGCCTGGCGCTACGTGTACGAGCGGTTCGCCAAGGCCGGCGCGGACAACGCGGTCTGGGTCTGGACGATGATGGGCTGGTCCGGGCACTACTCCCGGTACGCCGGTCTGTACCCGGGCGACCGCTACGTCGACTGGGTGGCCTACGACCCGTACAACTTCCACGTCTGCAACGGCAGCACGGTGTGGAAGAGCCCGAGCACCACCGTCGGCGGCTTCTACCGCTGGCTGGACGAGAGCGGCATCGGCGCCGGCAAGCCGCGGATGCTCGCCGAGTTCGGCACCAACTTCAACTCCGCCGACCGGGGCGCCAAGCAGCGCTGGTTCCAGGAGTTCCCGGCGGCACTGAAGGCGCACCCGAAGATCAAGGCGGCCATCTACTTCAACTCGTCGGGTATGACCACCCGCTCGACGACCTGCGACATGACGATGAACCACGATGCCGCGGCCGTGGCCGGCTTCGCCGAGGCCGGCCGGGACCCGTACCTGCGGCAGCCCACCGGGGGTAGCCGCTGACGACCGCCTCTGTCGTGATTGCGACTCGACCGCACTGGCTGGAGTTCGGGCCAGTTGCACAGCACCGACGATTGTCGAAACCACGACAGGTGGTCGACGGAGCACGGACGGACTGGCGGCTACCGCGGAGCGTCCAAGTCCCTTAACGTGTCACCTCGAATGCCATGCGGTGGTGCCGACGGACCCTGAACGGGGTGGTTGCTCGGCGGCTCGGGTGAAGGGGGACCGATGACGTCGGCGGACACCAGGTGGCTGCGTGCCACGGATGTGGCGGGGTCAGCCGCCGGTCGACCGGACGGCGGTGTTCGGCTGTGGCTCTGATCTACGCGCTGGGGGCATTGTCGGTGCTGGTGCCGGCCGTCCTGATCCCTGTGGTGGCGACCCGATGGGCGCCGGCCGTGCGGGAGAGTCGGGCGGCTGATCGGCTGCGCGTCGCCGTGGCCGGGCTCACCGAGGCCTTCGGCCGGATCGGGGCCGCTCTTGTCGTCCTGCTCGCCGGGTCCGCGGCGGTCGTGGCGATCTGCTGGCCCCTCGGCGAACTGCTGTCCAGACTGGAACCGTCCGTCGACCATCCGGTCTTCGACTACGTGCATGCCCGCCGAGTCGACGTGTGGGCCGACATCAACTCGTTCATCACCGCGATTGGGGACCGGTACCCGCTCAAGTGGGTGACGGTGGTCGCGGCGATCGGCTTCGCCGTCGCCTGGCGGCGCCGCCGATGGTGGATCCCGCTGGTCGCGATGCCGTTGCAGTTCGTCCTCGAGCAGTACACCCAGCAGATTCTGGCCCTGACCGTGGACCGCGGCCACCCACCCACGGACCTCGGCACCTATCCCTCCGGCGGATGCGCCCGGGTCATGCTCACCTTCGGCACCATCGCGGTGCTGGCGGGGCTGACCTGGAACATCCCGAGACGCGGCCGAATTGCCATCGCGACCGCGCTGGCCGTGCTGGTCGCGGTGGAGGGGTATACCCGGATCTATGCCGAGCGGCACTGGCTCACCGACGTGATCGGTGGTTGGATCTTCGCCACCCTGCTGCTCGGCGTGATGGTGCTGACGGTCCTCGTGGCCGAGGGCCGGGTGCGTCCACCCATCCGGTCCGCGGACGCGGTGCCCGTCGAGGTCACGACCACAGTCTGACCTGTTCCTGCATCGCTGCTCCACCGAGGCGTGCTGAGGTGAGTCCGATACCCGACAGGGAGACCACCCGTCGTCGTCGCGTGGGGCCGGCGACCGCCCAATCGGCGGATATCGCGAATCATGATCGACGAGGCACGCTACGCGGGTTCTCGTCCAACTTGGAGGCGTAGCGTGCCCATAGTTTCGCTCTCTCGGCGATCTGCCGGATCCCGTATCCGTGCGGCAGCAGTCGGCCTGGTGACCCTCGCCGCAGTGTTGACCGTACCCTCCGTCACCTCGGCCGCCGTGGTGCCGGCGCCCGAGACGGCGACCGTGGTGTCGACCAACCCGGCCGACAACACCCCGCATGGCCGCGACGGCGAGACCCGCGCCTTCGCGCAGGTCGGCTCTCAGGTGTACGTGGGCGGCAGCTTCACCCAGATCCGGCAGAACGCCAGCGCGGCGTGGATCACGCGGAGTTACCTGTTCGCGTACGACCGGACGAGCGGAACCATCTCGACCACGTTCCTGCCGGTTCTCGACGGCCCGGTCAACACCCTGATCGCCGGCCCGAACGGCACGCTCATCGTCGGCGGCGGGTTCAAGAACGTCAACGGCGTTTCCCGGAAGAACCTGGTGGCGCTGGATCCCGCGACCGGGGCGACCATCGGTAGCTGGGTCGGCCGCTCCGACGGCGGCATGATCCGGGACATGGTGCTGCGTGGCAACTGGCTCTACGTCGCCGGCGCGTTCAACTGGTTGAACGGTGCCGCGCACTCCGGTTTGGCCCGGCTGAACGCCACCACCGGCGCGATCGACCCGACCTTCAACATCAACGCCACCGTCGGGCGGCACGGCACCGGCTCGTACGGCTGGACGATCGATGTCACCCCGGACGGGCAGACCATGATCGCCGGTGGCAACTTCACCCTGGTGAACGGACTGTCCCGGAACCAGATGGCGATGATCGACCTCTCTGGTACGCCAACCGTGCTGGACTGGAGCACTGAGAAGTTCGTCGCGCCGTGTGCGGCGCCCGAGACCTTCGTGCACTACGTGCAGGACCTGAAGTTCGGTGCGGACGGAAGTTGGTTCGTCGTCGGTACCAACGGCGGCGCCGGCTGGCCGGCCGCCTACTGCGACGCGCTGATCCGGTTCGAGACCGCAGACCGGGGCAGCGGCCAGCTCGGCACCTGGGTCGACTACACCGGCAACGACACCATCACCTCGGTGGAGGTGGCCGACAACGTCATCTACCTGGGTGGGCACTTCCGTTGGTTGAACAACCCGAACGCCAGCGACGCGGCCGGCAACGGCGCGATCGACCGACTCGGCATCGCCGCCGTCACCCCGGCGACCGGACTGCCGGTCGCGTGGAACCCCGGCCGCCGCGGCAGCGCGTCCATGCCGGCCGGCACCAGCACCTGGGGTTCGCAGGTCCCCGTGCTGTGGCGGGGCAGCGACGGGCTGTACTTCGGGCACAACTCCGACGGGATGGGCAGCGAGTACCACGGCCGGCTCGGCATGTTCCCGATCGCCGGCGGTCGCACCTTCGCCCCGAAGAACCCGCCGACCGCGGCCACCGGCAACCTCTACCTCGGCACCGGCGAGGGTCAGCTGGCCAAGGCCTCGTTCAACGGCGCGACTGTCGGTGCCCCCACCACGGTCAGCCAGCCCAACTACACGAACGCCGGCGCGACCTGGCGGGTGAGCGACCGCATCTACTGGGCGCACACGATTTCCGGCACCCCCACCGGCAGCCGGCTCGACGTTTCGATGTTCAACGGCGGTGCCATCGGCGTTCCCTGGGAGTCGTCGGGGTTCAACGACTGGTTCAACGCAGCGGGCATGACCGGCGCGTTCTACCTCAACGGCCGGTTGTACTACACCCGCAGTGGCGCCAATGCGCTCTACTACCGCTACTTCGAGATCGACGGCAACTATCTGGGCGCGACCGAGTTCGCTCTTCCGACGACCGGCGTCACCTGGTCGTCGGTGCGCGGCATGGCCTGGGTCAACGGCCGGATCGTGTACGGCGGGACCGACGGCACCCTGCGCAGCGTGCCGTTCGACCCGACGGCCGCCCCGGTTGTGGACGGCGCGACCAGCACGGTGATCGCGCCGGCGGGTGGAGGACTGACCTGGTCCACCCCGAGGATCTTCTTCTCGGTGCAGTGACGACTGACCCGTTCGTCACACAGAATCGATAGATCACGTCGGGCCGGCGGCGGACCACGTCGCCGGCCCGACGCCTCGCAGGGGAACGTGCGGCGTGTACGAGCGTCGTTCCGTTCAGAAAATCCATAACAGACGGTGAAGTTCATGGCTGATGCATCTCCCGGTTCCTGGTCCGCCGATCCGCTCGGCGGTGGGGGCGCGCCGGCCCGGACAGTCACCCTGACCGACCTGCTCCGCGTCCCTCTGCACCGGATCCGGCTGGTCGCGGCGGTCGCCGCGGTCGGCCTGTTCGCCGCCCTCGGGTACGTCCTGCTCAGTCCTGGCGCGGTCACCGCGAGCGCCGTGGTGGCGGTACGCCCGGTTGTCACCGACGCCTTCACCCCGAGCGGCGCCGCCGCCGACCGGGCAGTGAACATGAACGTGGAGAGCGGCATCGCCACCGGGACCGAAGTCGTGCAGCGGCTCGCGGCAGAGGGTAGGGATCAGCGCGATGTACGCGACGCGCTGGAGGTGGAGGTACCAACCGGCGGGCAGATCCTACGTTTCTCCTACACCGATCGCTCCACCGATGACGCGGTACACAACGTGAACCTTGCCGCGCAGGCCTACCTCGACGTGCGCCGGACGATGTACGAGAAGCAGCGGGCCGAGATGCTGAAGCGGTATGACGAGAGCATCGTCGAGGTGGAGAAGCAGCGCGATGCCTTGCAGCGGCGAATCGCGAACGCGCGGGACGGCTCGCTGGACGCCGCCATTGCCGAGCTGGGCGGCACGAACAATCAGCTGACCCAGTTGAAGTCGTCCCGAACAGAGATCGCGGCGGTCGATGTCAACCCGGGCTGGATCACGCAGAGCGCGGAGAACGTCCTGGTGTCCTCCAGCGGGCACCTCCTGCTCTACGTGCTGGCCGGGCTGCTCGGGGGCGTACTGCTGGGCGTGGTGCTGGCGTACGGCTGGGAGTCCGCGGACCGCCGGGTCCGCTCGGTTCACGACGGACGCGATGTCACCGGCCTGCCGCTGCTCGGTACTGTGCGCGGCCGGCGAGTTCGCGGCCGAAGGAAGGCGGTGGACGCCGACATCCGGTACGCGGCGATGGCCATCGCCGAGCGGGTCCGCGAACCGGCCCGGGTGGCGCTGCTGACCACTCGCGAGGACCAGACCGCCATCACCGCCGGTCTGGCGGTGGCGCTCGCCGCGACCGGCCGGGACGTCTACGTGGCCGACGACAGTGGCCGCCTCGAGCAGCTGCGTGCCGCCGTGCTCGCGGACCGCGATCAACTGCCCGCGACGGCCAACCCGGTACGCCCACTCGTACCGAAGCCCCGAGGCGCCGATTCGGTCAGCGGCAAGGACGCCACCGAGCCAATCCCCACCCGCCGTCCGTCCCCGTACCCGGTGGGCAGTTACCCGTCGGCGGACCCGGACGCCACCATGACCCTGCCGCGAACGAGCGTGAGCGCGGCCTCGAGCGACATGAACATGGTCGGAAACAGCGCGGAGAAGGTGCCTGTGGGTGCCGGCGGAGTGCGTTTCGGCACGTGGCGCCAGCGCACCGCCACCGGCGTCGTGCTCTTCAACGCGCCCCCCTCCGAGGCCGACGAGCGTGGCGTGGCGGCGGCTCGTCAGGGCACTGCGGTCGTGGTGGTGGAACAGGACCGGACCCGTCAGGTCGATCTGCGTCGGCTCACGGAGCGGCTGCTCGCGGCCGGCGTCACCCCGCTGGGTTTCGTCCTCACCCGCAGCGGGCGGGGCTGACGGTGTCCGTCGCTGTTGCCCTGGCCAGCAGCGAGCCGGACGGATGTGGTCCACCGATCGTCTCCGCGCCGTCACCACCCCGGCTGCCCCGTTGGCCGCTGCTGATCATGTTCGGTCTGGTTCCGCTGTGGTGGCTGGCCGGCGCGTTCTACCTGATCTGGCCACTGTTCGGCGCGGTGCTGCTGGCGTTGCTGATCGTCCGGGGGCGGGTGCCGCTTCCGCCGGCCACCGGAATCTGGCTGCTGTTCCTGGCCCTGGTGCTGCTCAGCGCCACACAGTTACCCACACCGGTTTCGCTGCTGCCCTTCGGTCTGCGGCTGGGCTTCTACGTCACCGCCCTCGTGGTCGGCGTGTACGTGTATGTCTACGCGCGGGAGCGGGGCGACGTGCCGGGGGCCCTCGTGCCGCTCTGCATATTCTGGTTCGGTCTGGTGGTGTTGGGCTGGCTGGGTGTGCTGGCACCGCGATTCGAACTGACCACCCCGCTGGAGGTGCTGCTGCCCGGAGGCGTGGCCGGCCACCCGTACATGCAGGACCTGGTTCATGTCAGCGCCGCCGAGTACAGCAAGTTGTCGCTCAACCCGATCTACCGGCCGACGGCGCCGTTTCCGTACACGAACAACTACGGCAGCGCGTACGCGATGACGTTGCCGTGCGTCGTGGCGTACACCATGTTGCGCCGTCGCGGGATCCTCCGCTGGGCACTGCTGGTGTCGCTGCCGCTGTCCCTGGCGCCGGCATTCCTCACCCTGAACCGAGTGATGTTCGCGAGCCTCGGCGTCGGCCTGGCCGTGCTCGGCGTGCGGGCCGCGCTACGTGGAAACGTCCGGGTGGGTGCGTCCGTCGTCGGGGTTCTGATCATCGGCGGACTGACCACCCTGCTGATCCCGGTCGCTGAGTTGATCAACAACCGGGTCGAGTCGAGCGACACGAACACCGACCGGTTGTCCCTCTACGCCGAGGTCATCCGCCGCATGTGGGACTCACCGTGGCTCGGGTACGGGGCGCCCGTCACCGTGGACACGGTCACCGCGGAGGTGCCGGTCGGCACCCAGGGGCAGCTCTGGACGGTGTTGTTCAGCCACGGCGTACCGGCATTGCTCTGCTTCCTCGCCTGGTTCGTGATCGCCACGCTGAAGAGCGCCCGGGCCCGCTCGGCGCCCGGGCAGTGGCTGGCGGTGGTCCCGGTGATCTGCCTGGTGCAGATCCCGTTCTACGGCATGGCCGACCCCACCATCGCGGTCGCGTACTTCGCTGTCGCCGTCGCGATGGCCCTCGCCGAGCAGGAGGCGGGACCCAGGGGAGCCAGTCCGGAGCGCCCTGTCCCCAGCCAGAAGGCGATGGCGGCATGACCACCGGGACCCGCCCAGCTCTCGGCTCCGGCTCCGGTGCGTTGAGCGCCGACGGTACGACCGAGGCGCGGCGCAGCGCCCGTACCGGCCTCGCGGGGCTTGCCGGGGCCGCGACCAACGGGCTCTTCGGTTTCCTGCTCGCGGTGGTGATCACCCGCGGTTACGGCACCGTCGGCTCGGGCGCGTTCTTCGCGGCGATCGGAGTCGTCACGGTGACCGCCGCCATCTGCACGCTGGGTGCGGAGACCGGGCTCATCTGGACGCTGCCTCGCCGGCGTGCCGGTCGAGCGGGCGACGCGGCACGCGTGCTCCCGGTGGCGCTGCTGCCTCCGCTGGTGGCCGCCGTCGTCGTCGCCGTCAGCGGGGTGTTCGCCGCGGACGCGCTCGCACCCCACCTACTGGACGCGAACAGCGGTACCGACACGGCCCTGATCGCGGCCAGCTTCGCCGCGGTTCCGCTGGTGGTGGCGATGACGCTCCTGCTGGCCGTGCTGCGATGCGTCCGTCCGATCCGGGCGTACGTCGGCGTGCAGTCCGTCCTGGTGCCGGTCGCCCGGCCGGTGCTGGTCGGTGCGGCGGCCGTGTCCAGCGGTGGCGTACTCGTCGGCATGGTCGGCTGGGTGGTCCCGGCGGCGATCGCCATCCTGGCCTGTCTCGTCATGGTGACTGGCCCGCTGGGCGTCGGCCGCGGTGCGGCGTTGCGCCCCGAGCGGGCCGACTGGTCGGCGTTCTGGCGTTTCGCGCTGCCCCGCGCCGCCTCCGCCGCGATCGACGCCAGCGCCGTCTGGGTGGGCGTGCTGCTCACCTCGGTGCTCGCCGGGCAGGCCGACGCCGGCGTGTTCGGCGCGGTCGGCCGATACATCCTGGCCGGCCAACTGGCCATGCAGGGCTTGCGGGTAGCGGTGTCGCCTCAGCTCTCCCGGCTGCTCGGTGATGGTGAGCGGGCCGCGGCCGCGGCGGTGCACCGGCAGATGACCACCTGGGCACTGGTGTTGTCGTGGCCGGTCTACCTTCTGCTCGCGGTGTTCGGGCTGGCGTTCCTGCAACTCTTCGGGCCCGGGTTCACCGCGGGAGCCACCGCGATCACCGTGCTGGCCCTGGCCATGCTGGTCAACACCGGCGTGGGAAACGTACAGACCCTCCTGCTGATGAGCGGTCGCAGTGGCCTGCACCTGGCCGCGACGGTGGCCGGACTGGTGGTCACCGTCTCCCTCGGACTGTGGCTGATCCCGCAGCACGGCGTGACGGGTGCCGCGCTCGCCTGGGCGGCCGGCATCGCCACCGAGAACCTGATCTCCTTCGTCTGCGCCCGGGTGGTGATCGGGCAGCCCCTGGTCGACGCGGCGCTGGTGCGGGCGGCGGCCGCGGTCGTCGTCGGGGTGGGGATCGCGGCCCTGGCCGGCGTGCTCACCGGCGGTCGGGGGATCGCCGGCCTGGTGGTGGCACTGAGCGTGCTGGCCATCGGCTGCGTCGGCTTGTTGACGGTGCCCCGGGTACGAGGGCGCGTCCGGGTGACCATGAGGCAGTTCCGTCGCAGTCAGGCGGCGGCGCCGGTCGCCGCCGATACCTCGACGAAGGGCAGGTGAGGACGCTGTGTCGTCCATCCGAGATCGGGTGAAGCAGCTCGTGCCGAGCCAGGTGACGAACCGGTTGAAGGAGTCCCTGGTCGACTACGCGGTGCGGACCAGCGACCGGCGGCCCCTGCCGGACTTCCTGATCATCGGCACCAAACGGGGCGGCACCACCTCCCTGTGGAACTACCTCATCCAGCACCCGCTGGTGCCGCGGCTCTTCCCGGCCTGGAACACCAAGTCGGCGCACTACTTCGAGGAGCACTGGGGTCGCGGCGAGGCGTGGTACCGCTCGCACTTCCCGACGGAGCGGCAGCGCGAGGCGTTGGCCAGGCGGCACGGCGGGCCGGTCCGGGTCGGCGAGGCCGCCCCGCTGTACATGTTCCATCCCCTGGCCGCGCAGCGGGTCGCCGGGCTGATGCCGACGGTGAAGCTGATCGTGCTGCTGCGCGATCCGGTGGAGCGGGCGTACTCGCACTGGAAGGAGCGCCGTACGCACGGCATCGAGCCGCTGGACTTCGCCGCCGCGCTGGCCGCCGAGCCGGAGCGTACGGCGGGGGAGCGGGAGCGGCTGATCGCCGAGCCGGAGTCCTTCAGCGAGCCGTACGACTGGTACACGTACCGGGCTCGGGGGCGCTACCTGGAGCACCTGGAGCCGTGGCTGGAGCGCTTCGACCGGGAGCAGATCCTCTTCCTGCCCAGCGAGGACCTCTACCGCGACTCCCGCGCAACCTACCGGCGCACCCTGGACTTCCTCGGGTTGCCGCCGCACGGCCTGCCGAGCTTCAAGGTCTACAACGACCGGCGCTCGGCGCCTCTCGAGCCGGCGGTGCGCGCCGAGCTGACCGACTACTACCGGCCGTACAACGACGCGTTGCGCCAGCGGCTCGGGCTGGCCCTCGACTGGGCGGACCGGGCGGCGTGACGACCCAAGTCGGCACGGCCACCGACCCCCGGTCCCGCGTGGACGGGCTGGGCTGGGTGAGCCGCGCCGTCTTTCCGGACGAGCGGGTCGGCCTGACCGTGGGCGCGGCCCCGCCGCCGGGTCACCGGGCGGTCGCCCGGTACGCCGTGGTGCCGTCGGTGGCCAGGGCGCGGTTCCTGGTGCCGTTGGGGGCGCCCCGCGCCGGGGCGGCGTCGCTGCTGGCGTACAACGCGTTGCGGCCGCCGAAGGTGCGTGCGCTGCGGGCGGTGCTCGGCGGGCTGGCCCGGTTCGGCCCGGCCGGGTTGGCGCCCTTTCCGACGCTGACCGTCTCGGTGCCGGCCGGGGTGCCCGCGGCCGACCTGCTGCTGACCGAACGGCTCACGGACGCGCTCGGCGGTACGCCGTTGCTGGCCGCCTGTGGGGTGCGACCGCCGGATCCGAACGGCAAGCCGACCCTGCAACTGTTCAGCGCCGACGGCCGCCCGCGCGGCTACGCGAAGATCGGCTGGAACGACGCGACCCGCGCGCTGGTCACCGCCGAGGCGGCGGCGCTGCGGGCGTTGCGCGCGGTGGCCGGCGTCGCCGACCACCCGCTGCCGCCGGGGTTGCTCACCGAGACGGCGTGGGCCGGCCAGGTGGTCGCGGTGATCGAGCCGCTGCCGCCGGCGGTACGCGGCGTCCCGGTCGACGACCCGCCGCGGGTCGCGGCGCTGCTCGCGGTCGCCCGTCGCGGCGGCCCGGCCGGTGCGCCCCGACCGCTGGCCGGGTCCACGTTCCTGGCCCGGCTGGCCGCGCAGGCCGACCGGGCCGCCGCCGCCGAGCCGGCCGGCGCGCGGGCGGTCGCCGCGGTCTCCGCGCTGGCCCGCCGGCACGGCGGCACCGACGTCGAGTTCGGCCACTGGCACGGCGACTGGGTGCCGTGGAACCTGGGACAGCACGCCGGCCAGCTGGTCGCCTGGGACTGGGAGCACAGCGGCCCGGACGTGCCGGTGGGCTTCGACCTGGCGCACGACGCCTTCCAGCGGGCCCTGGTGCTGCGCGGGGAGCCGGCCGCCGTCGCCGCGGCGGATGTCGACGGGCACCTGGGCCGGCACGGCGACCGGCTCGGTCTGGGACTGGCGCAGCGGCGGCTGGTGGCCGACGCGTACCTGGTGGAGATGTGGCTGCGGACCTGGCGGCTGGCCGACGCCGGCGCGGGCTGGAACGGCGCGCTGCATCCCGCACTGTTGGACGTCATCGAGAAACGACATAGCGATTGATCCGGGCACGTCGCCGCGCCGATGGACGTTGACCATCGCCGGAGCGTGACGGAAGAATTGCTGCTTGCGATGGACGTCGATGGCTGGCGGAGGGCCGAGGGCACCGGTCGGTCCCCGTCGGATATCGGCTGATCAACCGGTCGCCCTATTCAACGGTCGGGCAACCTGTGATCTGCTGCTGCGTGGTGTGGACCAAAATTCCAAGCGAACTTGTGGGGAGTCGCGTGGACAGGAACGACAACGACGACGGTGGGCAGCCCGTGCTGCTGCTGGTCGGCTCCAGCGGCGGGCACCTGGCCCAGCTGCTCGCCCTGCGGCCCTGGTACGAGAGCTGGCGGCGCTGCTGGGTCACCTTCGACACGCCGGAGGCGGTGTCGTTGCTGGCCGGCGAGGACTTGGTACCGGCGCACCACCCGACCACCCGCAACGTGCCGAACCTGCTGCGCAACGCGCTGCTGGCGTGGCGGGTGCTGCGGGGTCGGCGGGTCGCCGCGGTGGTCACCACCGGCGCCGGGGTGGCCGTGCCGTTCGTGGTGCTGGCGCGGCTGCGGCGCATCCCGACCGTCTACATCGAGGTGTACGACCGGATCGACACCCCGACGCTGACCGCCCGGCTCTGCCGGCCGTTCCTGTCCGCGATGCTCGTGCAGTGGGACGAGCAGCGGCGGCAGTACCCGGAGGCCACTGTCGTCGGGACGCTGCTGTGAGCGGGGAGACCGGCACCGCCCGGCGTCCACAGCCGCCACGGTCCGTTCCCGCACCGGAGCCGGCCCGGCTGCCGCGCCAGCGCGACGCCACGCCGGCCAACCGGATCGGGCTGCTGATCGCGGTCGGCACCGACAAGCACCCGTTCGACCGGCTCGTCGACTGGCTGGCGCAGTGGCACGCGCAGGCCGGCGACCGCGTCGGTCTGACCGTGCAGCACGGGCACACCCGGGCACCGCAGGTGCCCGG
Organism: Micromonospora sp. BL4; assembly: GCF_003667505.1. Classification (GTDB taxonomy): domain Bacteria; phylum Actinomycetota; class Actinomycetes; order Mycobacteriales; family Micromonosporaceae; genus Micromonospora. The sequence goes on along the minus strand of NZ_RCVJ01000192.1, from coordinate 74,691 downwards.
CGCCGTGCCGTTCCTCGGTCACGACGCGTTGCAGCGGGCGATGGCCGACGCCGACCTGGTGGTCTGCCACGGTGGTCCGGCGACCATCCTGGAGGCCCGCCGGCACGGCCACCTGCCCATCGTGGTGCCCCGCGACCCGGCGCGCGGCGAGCACGTTGACGACCATCAGCAGCTCTTCGCCCGCCGGCTCGGCGCCGCCGGGCTGGTGGCGCTCTGCGAGACCCGGGAGGCGCTGCACGTCGCGCTGGCCGCCGGGCTTTCCGACCCGTCCCGGTACGCGGTGGCCGCCGACCCGGGCGCGCACGAGGCCCAGCGGGCGGCGGTGGCCCGCGTCGGGCAGATCGTGGAGGACCTGGTGGCCCAGTCGGCCCGGCGCCAACCCCGGTGGCGTGCCTGGACGCGGTCCGGCCGCAGTGCGCAGGAGACTCGATGACCCGGCAACCGAGCGTCAGCGTCGTGGTGCCCACCCGGGATCGCCCGGAGCTGCTGCGCGCCGCGGTGCGGGCGATCCTCGCTCAGGACTACCCGGGCCCGGTCGAGGTCGTCGTGGTGTTCGACCAGTCCACGCCGGACGAGTCGCTGACCGGGTTGTCCGGCCCGGACCGCTTGGTGCGGGTGGTCCGCAACGAGCGCACGCCGGGGTTGGCCGGGGCGCGCAACAGCGGCACCGTGGCCGCCGAGGGTGAGCTGGTCGCGTTCTGCGACGACGACGACGAGTGGTTGCCCGGCAAGCTGGCGGCCCAGGTCGACGCGCTGGCCGCCGACCCGGCGGCGGAGTTCGTCTGTTGCGGCATCCGGGTCAGCTACGACGGGCACACCGTGGACCGGGTGCTCGACCGGGACCAGGTCACCCTGGACGACCTGCTGCGCGACCGGATGACGGAGCTGCACCCGTCGACGTTCCTGATCCGCGGCGCCGCCCTGCGGAACGGGTTCGGGCTGGTCGACGAGGAGATCCCGGGCAGCTACGCCGAGGACTACGAGTTCCTGCTCCGGGCCGCGCGTAGCGCCCCGCTGATCAACCTGCGCACCCCGTCGGTGCTGGTCCGCTGGCACAAGCGCTCCTACTTCGCGCAGCGGTGGGACACCATCTCCGAAGCGCTGCAGTGGCTCCTCCAGCGCTACCCGGAGTTCGCCACCCAACCGGCCGGCGAGGCCCGGGTGACCGGGCAGATCGCGTTCGCCCGCGCCGCCTCCGGCGACCGCCGGGGCGCGCTGCGGTGGGCCCGGCGCACCCTGCGGCGCAATCCCCGCGAGCCGCGGGCCTACCTGGCGCTCGCGGTCGCCGGCCGGGTGGTGCGGGCCGACGCGGTGCTGCGCACGCTGCACAAGCGCGGCCGGGGCATCTGACCCGAATTCGGGGGCGGCGCAACCCACTCCACAGACGACGCGATCAGCAAATCGAAGGACGATAAATCAATGGGACTCCACTCGCTCAGGTTCCGTCTTGTCGACTCGCCGACCTCGCTCGGCGCGAAACGGCGGGCGCAACGCGCGGCCTGGCTGTCGGACACCTTCCCGGACCTGGCCGACATGACCGTCCTCGACCTGGGCGGCCGGGTGGACAGTTGGGCGCGGGTCCCCGTCCGGCCGGCGCACGTCCACGTGGTCAACCTGGAGCCGCTGCCCTCGGACCTGCCCGACTGGGCCGAGGCCGACCACGCCGATGCCTGCGAGCTGCCCAAGAGCATCCTGAGCCGCACGTATGACCTCGTCTTCAGCAACAGCGTCCTGGAGCATGTCGGTGGTCACGAGCGTCGCCGGCGGATGGCCGATGCGGTCCGCGAGCTGGGGCGCGCGTACTGGGTGCAGACGCCGTACCGGTACTTCCCGATCGAGCCACACTGGGTGGCGCCGGGGATGCAGTTCCTGCCGGTGTCGGCGCGGGTGGTGATGGCGCGTAGATGGCCGCTCGCCTACAACCCCGGCAAGTCGTACGAGGCGGCCATGAGGCAGGTCCTGACGACCGAACTCATTGGTCGAGCCGAACTTCGGTACCTGTTTCCGGACGCCACCATCCGCAACGAGCGTCTGGCCGGTCTGACAAAGTCGATCATCGCGATTCGGAGCCGTTGATCACCGCCCTCATGGGCGGCGGACTGCGCAGGACAACCAAACTCCCCGTGCGGTCGTCACTACTTGCTGTAGAGCAACTTATGGCCATGGCTCGGTGGAAACAAATGCAGATCGCATGTGCTCGGAATGCATTCGCGTCCGCAGGGCGGGACATGGCAGGCAGCGCACCGTGGCGGCGGCGGGCCGTGACAGACTGACCGCTGTGTTGCGCTGGTTGACTGCAGGTGAATCGCACGGTCCCGCCCTTGTCGCGCTGCTGGAGGGGGTGCCGGCCGGCATCGAGGTGAACACCACCGAGATCGCCGACGAGCTGGCCCGCCGGCGGCTGGGCTACGGCCGTGGCGCCCGGATGTCCTTCGAGCGGGACGAGGTCGAGGTGCTCGGCGGCCTGCGGCACGGCATCACCCTCGGCAGCCCGGTGGCGATCCGGGTCGGCAATTCCGAGTGGCCGAAGTGGCGCACGGTGATGGCCGCCGACCCGGTGGACCCCGACGAGCTGGCCCGGCAGGCGCGCAACGCGCCACTGACCCGGCCCCGGCCGGGCCACGCCGACCTGGCCGGCATGCAGAAGTACGGCCACACCGATGCCCGGCCTATCCTGGAGCGCGCCAGCGCCCGGGAGACCGCCGCCCGGGTGGCCGTCGGCACGGTCGCCAAGGCGCTGATCCGGCAGGCGCTCGGCATCGAGATCGTCTCGCACGTCGTCGAGCTGGGCCCGGTGGCCGCGAAGGCCGGGCTGCGCCCGACCCCGCAGGACGCCGCCCGGATCGACGCCGACCCGCTGCGCTGCCTCGACCCGGAGGCCAGCGCCCTGATGGTCGCCGAGGTGGACGCCGCGAAGAAGGCCGCCGACACCCTCGGTGGCGTGGTCGAGGTGCTGGCGTACGGGGTGCCGCCGGGGCTGGGCAGCCACGTGCAGTGGGACCGCAAGCTCGACGCCCGGCTGGCCACCGCGCTGATGTCGATCCAGGCGATCAAGGGCGTGGAGATCGGTGACGGCTGGCAGCAGGCCCGGTCCCGGGGCTCCGAGGCGCACGACGAGATCATCCCGTCGGCCACCGGCGTCCGCCGGGTCACCGACCGGGCCGGCGGGCTCGAGGGCGGCATCACCACCGGTGAGCCGCTGCGCGTGCGTGCCGCGATGAAGCCGATCTCGTCGCTGAACCGGGCCCTGTCCACCGTGGACGTCGCCACCGGCGAACCGGCCACGGCGATCAACCAGCGCTCGGACGTGTGCGCGGTGCCCGCCGCGGCGGTGGTCGCCGAGGCGATGGTCGCGCTGGTGCTGGCCGAGGCGGCCACCGAGAAGTTCGGCGGGGACTCGGTCGCCGAGATCCGCCGCAACGTGGCCGGCTACCTCGACGCGCTGGTGATCCGCTGATGGCGCCCGTCGTCGTCCTCGTCGGTGCGCCCGGCTGCGGCAAGACCACGGTCGGGGAGGCGCTCGCCACGGCCCTCGGGGTGGAGTTCCGCGACACCGACACCGACATCGAGCGGATGGCCGGCAAGCCCATCCCGGAGATCTTCATCGACGAGGGTGAGGCGCACTTCCGTACCCTCGAACGGGCCGCGGTGGCGGCGGCGCTGGCTGCCGGCTCGGGGGTGCTCGCCCTCGGCGGCGGCGCGGTGCTGGCCGACGAGACCCGTGCCGCTCTGGTCGGGCACCGGGTGGTGCACCTCTCGGTCGAGCTGCCCGACGCGGTGAAGCGGGTCGGGCTGGGCGCCGGCCGTCCGCTGCTGGCGATCAACCCGCGGGCCACCCTCAAGCATCTGATGGACCAGCGCCGGCCGCTCTACGCCGAGGTGGCCACCGAGACGGTGGCCACCGACGGTCGGACCCCGCAGGAGATCGTCGCGGAGATCGCCGCGCTGCTGCCCCGCTGACGCCGGCCGGCCCGGCCGGTGCGCGACCGGCCGGGCGGGGCGTTGCCCGTTTCCGGGCTTCTTCTCAGCCTCGGGCGGCGGCGTCGAGCACGTCGGCCAGGGCCTTCGGCTCGCTGAGCATCGGCCAGTGCCCGGTCGGCACCTCGAACAGCTGACCACCGGCCAACCCGGTGAAGAACGGGTGCCCCTCGCCGATCATCTGCCGCACCACGGCCAGCGGGAAGGTGCTGGCGACCAGCGCGGTCGGGACCGGGCGACCGCCGATGCGCCGCACCGGGTCGGTGGCGGCCCCCAGCGGCTGAGGGGTGGCCCGGGCGCGCAGCAGAGCCAACGTCGGTTCGTCCAGCCCGGCAAGGTTGGTCGGGTCGGCGGCCGGGTCGAAGGCCGGGGGCGGCAGCAGGTGGCCGGAGCCGATCGCGGCCCGAAGCTTCTCCTGCTCCTCCGGCGGCACGGTGTCGAACTGCGCGACGCCGTCCGGCAGCGGCCCACTCTCCACGTAGACCACCCGGGCGATCCGATCCGGGATGCGGTCCGCCGCCTGGGCGACCGGCATGCCACCGCCGGAGTGCCCGACCAGCAGCACCTCGCGCAGGTCCTCGACCTCGATCAGCCGGACGATGTCAGCGGTGTGCGTCTCCAGGCCGACCTGCGGCCCGGCCAGGTGGTCCCGCTCGGCCACCCCGGTCAGCGTCATCGGGTACACCTCGTGCCCCTGCGCGCGCAGCGCCGTGGTCACCTCCCGCCACGCCCAGGCGCCCAACCAGAACCCCGGAACCAGCACGAACGTCGCCATCTGTCGCTCCTTCTCTCGGTTACCGAATGACCGTACGATCGAAACCGGACAGAATCCGCCCGGTTTGGAGGAGTGGTTCGTGTCACATCCCGCCGGCCGTGTGCTGGCCCTGCTGGAGCTGCTGCAGACCCGGCACCGGTCGACGGCCGCCGAACTCGCGGTCCGGCTCGGCGTGGACGAGCGGACCGTGCGCCGGTACGCGGCCACCCTGGTCGAGCTGGGCATCCCCGTCACCGCGGACCGGGGCCGCTACGGCGGCTACCGGCTGCACCCCGGGTACAAGCTGCCGCCGCTGATGCTCACCGACGACGAGGCGGTGGCCGTGCTGCTCGGCCTGGTCGTCGCCGAACGGGTCGGGCTGGCCACCGAGCAGCCGGCCACCGCCACCGCCCTGGCGAAGATCCACCGGGTGCTGCCGCGTGCCCTCGCCGACCGGCTGACCGCCGTGCAGGAGCACCTCGGTTTCACCCTGCGACGCGCGGAACCGGAGCGGGGGCCGGCGTCCGGCACCCTGCTCACCCTGGCCGCGGCCACCCGCAACCGGCAGCGGGTGGCGTTGGACTACCGCTCCTGGCGGGGTGCGGAGTCGCACCGTGAGCTCGACCCGTACGGGCTGGTCTTCCACGCCGGTCGCTGGTACGTCACCGGCCACGACCACCGGCGCGGAGAAATCCGCACCTTCCGGCTGGACCGGATCGGCGCCGTGACCCCCGGCGTGGCGACGTTCACCGTGCCGGACGGCTTCGACCCGGTGGCCCGGGTGACCCGGTCGCTGGCCGGCGTGCCCTACACGCACGAGGTCGAGGTGCTGCTGGAGACCGACCTGGTCGCCGTCCGACGCCGCGTACCGCCCAGCGTGGCCGAGCTGACCGCCACCGCCGACGGTGTGCTGCTGCGGGCCCGGGTGGAGAGCCTGCCCGGCATGGCCGCGCTGCTCGCCGGGCTGGGCTGCGCGTTCACCGTGCGGCACCCGGACGCGTTGCGCGCCGCCGTGGCCGAGCACGCGCGCCTGCTGGCGCAGTGGGCCGCCCGGCCAGCAGGTGGGCAGCCGCCGTCACCGCGCCGCCCGCTGGACTAGGCTGCCGGCGATGGACGAGGTGACCCGGATCCCGGTCGGCGGCGAGCGGCCGTACGACGTGCTGGTCGGACGCGACCTGTTGGACACGCTGCCCGGGTTGCTGCCCGGGGCGACCAGGGCGGCGGTGCTGCACGCGCCCGCGCTCAAGGGGCTGGCCGACGCGCTCGGCGAACGGCTGCGCGCGGCCGGCGTCGAGCCGCTGCCGATCGAGGTGCCCGACGCCGAGGCGGGCAAGCACATCGACGTGGCCGCCGCCTGCTGGGACCGGCTCGGCGCGGCCGGTTTCACCCGCACCGACGCGGTGGTCGGGGTCGGCGGCGGCGCGGTGACCGACCTGGCCGGTTTCGTCGCGGCCTGCTGGCTGCGCGGGGTGCGCTGGGTGCCGGTGGCCACGTCGCTGCTGGGCATGGTGGACGCCGCGGTCGGCGGTAAGACCGGCATCAACACCGCCGCCGGCAAGAACCTGGTGGGCGCGTTCCACCCGCCGGTCGGCGTGCTGGCCGACCTGGCCACTCTGGACAGCCTGCCCGCGGTCGACCTGACGGCCGGTCTGGCCGAGGTGGTCAAGTGCGGCTTCATCGCCGATCCGGTGATCCTGGATCTCATCGAGCCTGCGCCGGCGGCCGCCACCGACCCGCGCGGCGCGGTCACCCGGGAGCTGATCGAACGGGCGATCCGCGTCAAGGCCGACGTGGTCTCCGGTGACCTGCGGGAGTCGGGCCTGCGTGAGGTGCTCAACTACGGCCACACCCTCGCGCACGCGATCGAGCAGGTCGAGGGCTACCGCTGGCGGCACGGCCACGCCGTCGCCGTCGGCCTGGTGTACGCCGCCGCGCTGGCCCGGCTCGCCGGCCGCCTGGACGCGCCGACCGCCGACCGGCACCGGGCCACCCTGGCGGCCCTCGGCCTGCCGGTGAGCTACCCGGCCGACGCCTGGTCGCAGCTGCTGGCCGTGATGCGGGTGGACAAGAAGGCCCGGGGCAGCCGGCTGCGGTTCGTGGTGCTGGACGGGCTGGCCCGCCCGGCGATGCTCGAAGGCCCGGACGACGCGCTGCTCGCGGCCGCCTACCGGGAGGTGGGTACGGCGTGAAGGTGTACGTGTTGAACGGGCCGAACCTGGGCCGGCTGGGCACCCGCGAGCCCGCGGTGTACGGCGCGACCAGCTACGCCGATCTGGTGGCGCTCTGCGAGCGGACCGGCCGGGAGCTGGGGCTCGACGTGGCGGTCCGGCAGACCGACGCCGAGCACGAGCTGCTGGGCTGGCTGCACGCCGCCGCCGACGAGGGCGCCGCGGTGGTTCTCAACCCGGCCGCCTGGTCGCACTACTCCTACGCCGTGCGGGACGCCTGCGCCATGCTGCGCGGGCCGCTGGTCGAGGTGCACATCTCCAACATCCACGCCCGCGAGGAGTTCCGCCACCACTCAGTGATCTCCGCGGTGGCGACCGGGGTGATCTGCGGTCTCGGCATCGACGGCTATCGTCTCGCCCTGCACCACCTCGCCGCTCCGAAAAGCTGACGAGCGCAAGCATCACCGAGGGTAATCGTCACTGACAGCAACCCTGACCTCGCCGGCCCGGCGACGCCCCACCATCCAGGCGCGTCCTTTGCTCTGCACCCACGGGCGCGACACAGGCCCTGAGCTGCCAATACGCCACGACCGTCGGGGCGGGGAAGCCTCGTCATCCGCCACGCGGCGTGACTGGTGCGCCGGTGGCAGCAGAGCAAAGGGCGCAGGGGGTGCGGGTGGCAGGGTGTCTGAAGGTCACGAAACGTGATCGCCGCCCGGTTCGGCCGGCGGCGTGGGATCGGCGGCCATGACATGGCGGGCAACCTGCCTCGACGCAGCTAGTAGACTCGTCAGGTCTGTCCGCCAATTGATGATCAAGGCAGGAAATGGCCTCCACCAACGACCTCAAAAACGGCCTGGTACTCAACCTTGACGGCGAACTCTGGGCCGTCGTCGAGTTCCAGCACGTCAAGCCCGGTAAGGGTGGTGCCTTCGTGCGCACCACGCTGAAGAACGTGCTGTCCGGGAAGGTGGTCGACAAGACCTTCAACGCGGGCACCAAGGTCGAAACCGCGACCGTGGACAAGCGCACGATGCAGTACCTGTACGCCGACGGCGAAGACTACGTCTTCATGGATCTGGAGACCTTCGACCAGATCACCGTCCCCGGCGGCACCGTCGGTGAGGCGGCCAACTACCTCCTCCCCGAGGCCGAGGCGACCGTCGCCACGCACGAGGGCGTCCCGCTCTACATCGAGCTGCCCACCAGCGTGGTGCTGGAAGTCACCTACACCGAGCCGGGTCTGCAGGGCGACCGGTCGACCGGCGGCAACAAGCCGGCCACCGTCGAGACCGGCGCGACCGTGCAGGTGCCGCTGTTCATCACCACCGGCGAGAAGATCAAGGTCGACACCCGCGACGGCCGTTACCTCGGCCGCTCCTGATGGCGGAGGGTCCCAAACAGCAGATGCCGGCGCGCCGTAAGGCGCGCAAGCGGGCGCTGGACGTCCTCTACGAGGCCGACCTGCGGGACCGGCCCCCGGTCGAGGTGCTCGCCGGCTACGTGCAGCGGATCGAGCAGCCCCGACCGGAGCACCTGGGCTACGCGGTGGGCCTGGTCGAGGGCGTCGCCGAACACCTCAACCGGATCGACGAGTTGATCGCCAGCTACGCCGAGGGCTGGACGCTGGAGCGGATGCCCGTGGTGGACCGCAACCTGGCCCGGATCGCGGTCTACGAGCTGCTCTACATCGACGAGATCGACGACGCGGTGGCGATCAGCGAGGCCGTGGAGCTGGCCCGCCAGATGTCCACCGACGACTCGCCGCGCTTCCTCAACGGCATTCTCGGCCGGATCGCCGAGTACGCCACCCGCTGAGCGCACCCGCTCAGCACCCCGTACGACGAAAAGGGCCCGTGCCGGACGGCACGGGCCCTTTCGGTGGATCGGTGGTTCAGGAGGCGAAGAACGCCCGGGGGTCGGCGACCAGCACACCGTGCTCGGTGAGCCGCTCGATCAGACCCGACGGCGAGGCGTCGTAGACGATCGCGAGCGCCCGCAGGTCGTCGGCGCGGATGGAGAGCACCCGGCCGTTGTAGTCGCCGCGCTGCTGCTGGATGGCGCGGGCGTAGCGGGCCACGTAGGCCAGGTCCTCGGAGGCCTCGTCGTAGAGCCGCTCCAGGTCCAGGACGATCTTGCTGGTGGGCTCGTGACGGACCCCGCTGCCGTCGGGCAGCAGCTCCGAGACGGGGACGCGGTAGAACTCGGCAAGCTCGGCCAGGCGGGACACCGTCACGGCACGGTCGCCGCGCTCGTACGACCCGACCACCACGGCCTTCCAGCGCCCGTTCGACTTCTCCTCCACACCCTGCAGGGACAGGCCCTGCTGCTGGCGGATGGAGCGCAGGCGGGCGCCCAGAGACTTGGCGTATTCAGAGGGCATTCGGACACTCCCAGTGCTGCTCGGGGTTCTCCCGTCGATCGCTACGGAGCGTGACGGTACGGGGAATGCGACACCTGGTCAAGTGGTCGTGACCCTACCGTTGGGGAGCACCGGGGGAGTTATCCCCATTTCGTCGGCCTGATCCGATGGTCAGCGGCCGCCGTCCATCCACCCGGTGACCACTGGTAACGTGGCGTGAAGCCCCGGCCCAGGTCCGCCCGCGGTCCGGCCGGAGGTGCCCGACATCCTTTAACGACCCGTCCAGTGAGGCGGGGAAGGAGGTCCGCCGTGGCATACCCACCGGCTGCCCGCTCGTCACCACCGCGACAACCCTCGGTGAAGGTGATCCTCGCCAGCGCCGACGTGCAACGCGTGGTCGACCGCATCGCCCACCAGATCCTGGAGAAGACCCAGGGCGCCGCCGAGACGGTGCTGCTGGGGATTCCCACCCGTGGCGCACCCCTCGCCCGGCGGCTCGCCGCCCGGATCAGCACCTTCGAGGACGTCGCCGTCCCGGTCGGTGTGCTCGACATCACCCTGTACCGCGACGACCTTCGTCGGCACGCCACCCGCGCGGTCGGCCCGACCGAGCTGCCGCCCGGCGGCATCGACGGCAAGCGGGTCATCCTCGTCGACGACGTGCTCTTCTCCGGCCGCACCGTCCGGGCCGCGCTCGACGCGCTCAACGACGTGGGGCGCCCGGCGTCCGTGCAGCTCGCCGTCCTGGTCGACCGGGGTCACCGGGAGCTGCCGATCCGCGCCGACTACGTCGGCAAGAACATCCCGACCTCGCTCGCCGAGAGCGTCAAGGTGACGCTCGCCGAGACCGACGGGACGGACGAGGTCAAGCTGTACGGGGGGACCACCTCATGATCAGGCACCTGCTCTCCGGCGCGGACCTGGACGCCGACACCGCCACCGAGATCCTGGACACCGCCGCCGAGATGGCCACGGTCGCCGGCCGGGAGATCAAGAAGCTGCCCGCGCTGCGCGGCCGGACGGTGGTGAACCTCTTCTACGAGGACTCGACCCGCACCCGGATCTCCTTCGAGGCGGCGGCGAAGCGGCTGAGCGCCGACGTGATCAACTTTTCCGCGAAGGGATCCAGCGTCACCAAGGGCGAGAGCCTGAAGGACACCGCGCTGACCCTCCAGGCCATGGGCGCCGACGCGGTCGTCGTGCGGCACCCCGCCTCCGGCGCGCCGCACCGACTCGCGAACTGGGTCGACGGGTCGGTGGTCAACGCCGGCGACGGCACCCACGAGCACCCCACCCAGGCGCTGCTGGACGCGTACACCATGCGGGCCCGGCTGGGCCGGCTCGCCGGCCTGTCGGTCGCGGTGGTCGGGGACGTGCTGCACTCCCGGGTGGCCCGTTCGAACGTGCTGCTGCTCTCCACCCTCGGCGCCAAGGTCACCCTGGTCGGCCCGCCCACCCTCATCCCGGTGGACATCACCGCGGCGCTCGCCCCGGGCACCGACGTCTCCTACGACCTCGACTCCGTGCTGCCCAACGCGGACGTGGTGATGATGCTGCGGGTGCAGCGGGAGCGCATGAACGACTCCTACTTCCCCTCCGCCCGCGAGTACGCCCGCCGCTACGGCCTGGACGGGCCGCGGATGCGCCGCCTGCCCGAGCACGCCATCGTCATGCACCCCGGCCCGATGAACCGGGGGATGGAGATCACCCCCGAGGTGGCCGACTCACCCCGCTCCACCATCGTCGAACAGGTCACCAACGGGGTCTCCGTGCGGATGGCCGTCCTGTACCTGCTGCTCGGAGGGAACAACCGGTGACCGCGTACCTCATCACCAGCGTGAGCGTCGTCGGCGCCGCGCCGACCGACCTGCTGATCCGCGACGGCGTCGTCGCCGAGGTCGGCCCGGGGCTGTCCGCGCCGGACGCCACCGTCATCGACGGCACCGGACTGGTCGCCCTGCCCGGCCTCGTCGACCTGCACACGCACCTGCGCGAACCCGGCCGGGAGGACGCCGAGACCGTCGAGTCCGGCTCGCGCGCAGCGGCGCTGGGCGGCTACACGGCGGTCTGCGCGATGGCCAACACCTCCCCGGTCGCGGACACCGCCGGCGTCGTCGAGCAGGTCTGGCGGCTCGGCCGGGAGGCCGCGCTGGTCGACGTACAGCCGATCGGCGCGGTCACCGTCGGGCTGGCCGGTGAGCGCCTCGCCGAACTGGGCGCGATGGCCGACTCCGCGGCCCGGGTGCGGATCTTCTCCGACGACGGGCACTGCGTCGCCGACCCGAAGCTGATGCGCCGGGCCCTGGAGTACGTCAAGGCGTTCGACGGGATCATCGCCCAGCACGCCGAGGAGCCCCGGCTCACCGAGGGCGCCCAGATGCACGAGGGTGAGGTCTCCACCCGGCTCGGCCTGATCGGGTGGCCGGCCGTCGCCGAGGAGGCGATCATCGCCCGGGACGTGCTGCTCGCCGAGCACGTGGGCAGCCGACTGCACGTCTGCCACGTCTCCACCGCCGGCAGCGTCGAGGTGCTGCGTCACGCCAAGGCGCGCGGCGTACGGGTCACCGCCGAGGTGACCCCGCACCACCTGCTGCTCACCGACGAGCGGGCGGAGACGTACGACCCGGTCTTCAAGGTGAACCCGCCGCTGCGCACGGCCGCGGACATCACCGCGCTGCGCGCCGCGCTCGCCGACGGTGTGATCGACGTGATCGCCACCGACCACGCCCCGCACGCCGTGGAGGACAAGGAGTGCGAGTGGGCGTACGCCCGGCCGGGGATGCTCGGCCTGGAGACGGCGCTCTCCATCGCGCTGGACGTGCTCGGCCCCGAGTGGGACCTGATCGCCGAGCGGATGTCCCGCGCCCCGGCCCGGATCGCCGGACTGCCCGGACACGGCGTCGACCCGGCGCCCGGTGTGCCGGCCAACCTGACCCTGATCGACCCGGCCGCCCGCCGCACCATCGAACCGGCGGAGCTGGCCAGTCGTAGTCGCAACACCCCGTACGCCCGCATGACGCTGCCGGGTCGCATCGTGGCGACCTTCCTGCGCGGCGAGCCGACGGTCCTGGACGGAAAGGCAGTCAAGTGACCCGCAGACGTTCCGCGATCCTCGTTCTCGAGGACGGGCGTACGTTTCCCGGTGAGGCGTACGGCAGCGTGGGGGAGACCTTCGGCGAGGCGGTCTTCACCACCGGCATGACCGGCTACCAGGAGACCCTCACCGACCCGTCCTACCACCGGCAGGTGGTGGTGCAGACCGCCCCGCACATCGGCAACACCGGCGTCAACGGCGAGGACGACGAGTCCGGCCGGATCTGGGTGGCCGGCTACGTCGTGCGTGACCCGGCCCGGATCGGCTCGAACTGGCGGGCCACCGGCAGCCTCGAGGACCGCCTCGCCACCGAGGGAGTCGTCGGCATCAGCGGGGTGGACACCCGCGCGCTGACCCGGCACCTGCGCGAGCGGGGCGCCATGCGGGTGGGCATCTCCAGCGTGGACAACGACCCGCAGAGCCTGCTGGCCCGGGTGCGGCAGGCGCCGCAGATGGTCGGCGCGGACCTCTCCACCGAGGTGACCACCCCCCAGCCGTACGTCGTCCAGGCGGTCGGTGCGCACCGGTTCACCGTGGCCGCGCTGGACCTGGGCATCAAGCGCAACGTGCCGCGCCGGCTCGCCGCCCGCGGGGTGACCACCCACGTGCTGCCGGCCTCCTCCAGCATCGACGACCTGCTCGCCACCGGCGCCGACGCGATCTTCCTGTCGCCCGGCCCCGGCGACCCGGCGACCGCCGACGGCCCGGTGGCGCTGGCCCGGGAGGCGTTGCAGCGGCGGGTGCCGCTGTTCGGCATCTGCTTCGGCAGCCAGATCCTCGGCCGGGCGCTCGGCTTCGGCACCTACAAGCTGGGCTACGGCCACCGGGGGATCAACCAGCCGGTGCTCGACCGGGCCACCGGCAAGGTCGAGGTGACCAGCCACAACCACGGCTTCGCTGTCCAGGTCCCGGGCGCGGGGCACGGCGCGGTGGTCCCCGATCAGGTGATCGACACCGACTTCGGCGGCGTCCGCGTGTCGCACGTCTGCCTCAATGACAACGTCGTCGAGGGGCTGCGGGCCGTGGACGTGCCCGCCTTCACCGTTCAGTACCACCCGGAGGCGGCGGCCGGCCCGCATGACGCGGACTACCTCTTCGACCGCTTCGCCGAGCTCATCGAGGGCCGGACCCACAGCGAGGGGCGCACGAATGCCTAAGCGGACCGATCTCAAGCACATCCTGGTGATCGGCTCCGGGCCGATCGTCATCGGGCAGGCCTGCGAGTTCGACTACTCCGGCACCCAGGCGTGCCGGGTGCTGCGCAGCGAGGGGATCCGGGTCAGCCTGGTCAACTCCAACCCGGCGACGATCATGACGGACCCGGAGTTCGCCGACGCCACGTACGTCGAGCCGATCACCCCGGAGTTCGTGGAGCTGGTCATCGCCAAGGAGCGCCCGGACGCGATCCTGGCGACCCTCGGCGGGCAGACCGCGCTGAACACGGCGGTCGCCCTGCACGAGGGCGGCGTCCTGGAGAAGTACGGCGTGGAGCTGATCGGCGCGAACATCGACGCGATCAACCGGGGCGAGGACCGCCAGCTGTTCAAGGAGATCGTAGCCAAGGCCGGCGTACGCCTCGGCATCGACGACCCGACCGCGCTGGTGCCCCGCTCCCGGGTCTGCCACTCCATGGACGAGGTCGAGGCCACCGTCGCGGAGCTGGGCCTGCCGGTGGTGATCCGGCCGTCGTTCACCATGGGCGGCCTGGGCTCCGGTATGGCCCACACCCCGGAGGACCTGGCCCGCATCGCCGGCGACGGCCTGTCCGCCAGCCCGGTGCACGAGGTGCTCATCGAGGAGAGCGTGCTCGGCTGGAAGGAGTACGAGCTCGAGCTGATGCGCGACCGGCACGACAACGTGGTGGTGGTCTGCTCGATCGAGAACGTCGACCCGATGGGCGTGCACACCGGTGACAGCGTCACCGTGGCCCCGGCCATGACGCTCACCGACCGGGAGTACCAACACCTGCGTGACCTGGGCATCGCGGTGCTGCGCGAGGTCGGGGTGGACACCGGCGGCTGCAACATCCAGTTCGCGGTCAACCCGGTCGACGGCCGGATCGTCGTGATCGAGATGAACCCCCGGGTGTCGCGCTCCTCGGCGCTGGCGTCCAAGGCGACCGGCTTCCCGATCGCCAAGATCGCGGCCAAGCTGGCGATCGGCTACACCCTCGACGAGATTCCGAACGACATCACGTTGAAGACCCCGGCGGCGTTCGAGCCGACGCTGGACTACGTGGTGGTGAAGATCCCCCGGTTCGCGTTCGAGAAGTTCCCCGGCGCGGACCCGGAGCTGACCACCACGATGAAGTCGGTGGGCGAGGCGATGAGCCTCGGGCGCAACTTCAGCGAGGCGCTGAACAAGGCGATGCGCTCGATGGAAACGAAGCAGGCGGGTTTCTGGACCCAGCCGGACCCGGCCGACGCGACGAAGGAGAACACCCTCGCCGCGCTGCGGATCCCGCACGACGGCCGGCTGTACACCGTCGAGCGGGCGTTGCGTCTCGGCGCGTCGATCGCCGAGGTCACCGCGGCCTCGGGTGGGATCGACCCGTGGTTCCTGGACCAGATCGCCGCGCTGGTCGAGCTGCGTGCGGAGATCGTGGACGCCCCGGTGCTCGACGCCGAACTGCTGCGCCGGGCCAAGCGGGCCGGTCTGTCCGACCGGCAGCTCGCCGCGCTGCGCCCGGAGCTGGCCGCGGAGGACGGCGTGCGGACGCTGCGGCACCGTCTCGACGTGCGCCCGGTCTACAAGACCGTGGACACCTGCGCGGCCGAGTTCGAGGCGACGACGCCGTACCACTACTCGACGTACGACTTCGAAACCGAGGTCGCGCCGTCGGATCGGCCGAAGGTGCTGATCCTGGGCTCCGGGCCGAACCGGATCGGGCAGGGCATCGAGTTCGACTACTCGTGCGTGCACGCGGTGCAGGCGTTGCGTGCGACCGGCTACGAGACCGTCATGGTCAACTGCAACCCGGAGACGGTCTCCACCGACTACGACACCGCCGACCGGCTCTACTTCGAGCCGCTGACCTTCGAGGACGTGCTGGAGGTCTGGCACGCCGAGGACTCCTCGGGCCGGGCGGCCGGCGGGCCGGGCGTGGTCGGTGTGGTCGTGCAGCTGGGCGGGCAGACCCCGCTGGGGCTGGCGCAACGGCTCAAGAACGCCGGGGTGCCGGTGGTCGGCACCTCCCCGGAGTCGATCCACCTGGCCGAGGAGCGCGGCGCGTTCGGCGCGGTGCTGGCCCGGGCCGGGCTGCGGGCGCCGGCGCACGGCATGGCCACCTCCTACGACGAGGCCAAGACGATCGCCGACGAGATCGGTTACCCGGTGCTGGTCCGGCCGTCGTACGTGCTGGGCGGGCGGGGCATGGAGATCGTCTACGACGACCCGACGCTGCGCGACTACATCGGGCGGGCCACCGACATCTCCCCGGACCACCCGGTGCTGGTCGACCGCTTCCTCGACGACGCCATCGAGATCGACGTGGACGCGCTGTGCGACGCCGACGGCGAGGTCTACATCGGCGGGGTGATGGAGCACATCGAGGAGGCGGGCATCCACTCCGGCGACTCGTCCTGCGCGCTGCCGCCGATCACTCTCGCGGGTTCGCACCTGGCCGAGGTCCGCCGCTACACCGAGGCGATCGCCCGCGGTGTCGGCGTCCGCGGCCTGCTCAACGTGCAGTACGCGCTCAAGGACGACGTGCTCTACGTGCTGGAGGCCAACCCGCGGGCGTCGCGGACGGTCCCGTTCGTCTCCAAGGCGACCGCGGTGCCGTTGGCGAAGGCGGCGGCCCGGATCGCGCTCGGGGCGCGCATCGCCGAGCTGCGCGCCGAGGGTCTGCTCCCGGCGACCGGGGACGGCGGCACGATGCCCGCCGACGCGCCGATCGCGGTGAAGGAGGCGGTGCTGCCGTTCAAGCGCTTCCGCACCCGCGCGGGCAAGGGGATCGACTCGCTGCTCGGGCCGGAGATGAAGTCGACCGGCGAGGTGATGGGCATCGACACCAACTTCGGGCACGCCTTCGCCAAGAGCCAGTCGGCCGCGTACGGCTCGCTGCCGACCGCCGGGAAGATCTTCGTCTCGGTGGCCAACCGGGACAAGCGCGGCATGATCTTCCCGATCAAGCGCCTGGCCGATCTCGGCTTCGAGATCGTGGCGACCACCGGCACCGCCGAGGTGCTGCGTCGGCACGGCATCGCCTGCGAGCAGATCCGCAAGCACTACCAGGCCGGCGAGGGGGACGACGCGGTGTCCCTGATTCTCGGCGGCGCCGTGGCGCTGGTGATCAACACGCCGCAGGGTTCGGGTGCCAGCGCCCGCTCGGACGGCTACGAGATCCGCAGCGCCGCGGTCACCGCGGACATCCCCTGCATCACCACGGTCCCCGGCGCCGCCGCCGCCGTGATGGGCATCGAGGCCAGGATCCGCGGCGACATGCAGGTCCGTCCCCTCCAGGACCTGCACGCCACCCTGCGGGCCGCCCAGTGACCCTGTTCGAGCGGGCGGTGCGGCCGTGGCTGTTCCGGATCGGGAGTGGGGACGCGGAGGCGGCGCACGAGTGGACACTGCGGCGGTTGACCGCGCTGTCCCGGCGGCCGGCCGCGCTGGCGGCGCTGCGTGCCCGGTACGCGGTGCGCGCGCCGCGCGCGGTGTTCGGTGTGGAGTTCCCCAACCCGGTCGGGTTGGCCGCCGGAATGGACAAGGACGGGGCGGCGCTGCCGGCCTGGCCGGCGCTCGGCTTCGGTTTCGTCGAGGTCGGCACGGTCACCGCGCACGCCCAGCCGGGCAACCCCCGGCCGCGGCTGTTCCGGCTGCCGGCCAGCGAGGCGGTGATCAACCGGATGGGCTTCAACAACGCCGGCGCCGCCGCGCTGGCCGCCCGGCTGGCCGCGCTGCCGCGCCCGATCGGCGTACCGCTGGGCATCTCGCTGGGCAAGTCCAAGGTGACCCCGCTCGACGAGGCGGTTGAGGACTACCTCGCCTCGTACCGGGCGCTGCGCGGACACGGCGACTACTTCGCGGTGAACGTCTCCTCGCCGAACACCCCGGGGCTGCGCTCGCTGCAGGATCGCGCACACCTGGACGCGCTGCTCGCCGCGCTGGTCGGGGAGAAGCCGGTCCTGGTCAAGATCGCCCCTGACCTGACCGAGGCGGCGATCGCCGAGCTGCTGGAGGTCTGCCTGGCCCGCGGCGCGGCCGGGGTGATCGCCACCAACACCACCCTGGCCCGGGGTGGTCTCGCCCCGGCGGACGCCGAGCGCGGCGCACAGGCCGGCGGCCTCTCCGGCCGGCCGCTCACCGGCCGGGCGAGGGACGTGGTCGCCTTCGTGCACCGGGAGACCGGCGGCCGACTGCCGATCATCGGCGTCGGCGGTGTGCTCGACCCGGACGACGCGGCACGGATGTTCGACGCCGGCGCCGCCCTGGTGCAGCTCTACACCGGCTTCATCTACCGGGGCCCGGCCCTGGTCCGCGCCGCCGCCCGCGCTCCGGGGCACACCGGTGCCCCGGAGCCGGTCACCGGCCGTTGACCGGCGCTGGACGCGGGGGACCCGATGTCCTGCCCCGCTGCCTTTGCTCTGCACCCGCCGATGCGACGGGCCGCGGGACCACGCTCTCCTCGGCTCAGCGGGACCAGGGACCCGTGCGGCCGTGGATTGCCGGGTTCGCAGGGTGGCACGGCCATGGATTCCCGGAGCTGCAGGGTGGCGCGTCCGCGGGGTGGCGCGTCCGGGGGTGGCGTGGACGCGGGGTGGCGCGTCCGCGGGTGCAGAGCAAAGGCGGCCGGTGGGGTGCTCCGGGTCGGCCCCGGGCGTTCCGCACCGCAGCGGCCGCCCCGGCCGGACCAGCGTCCGCCGCAGTTGGGAAGGAGCACGCATGACGCCTGAGGAGATCCTGGTCGCCGACCGGGCACACGTCTGGCACCCGTACGCCGCGCTGCCGCCGGCGAACCCGCCGTATGTGGTGCAGAGCGCCGAGGGGGTGCGGCTGCGGCTGGCGGACGGCCGGGAGCTGGTGGACGGGATGTCGTCCTGGTGGGCGGCGATCCACGGCTACCGGCACCCGACGTTGGACGCGGCGGTGACCGACCAGCTCGGCCGGATGAGCCACGTGATGTTCGGCGGGCTCACGCACGAGCCCGCGGTCCAGCTCGCCCGGACCCTGGTCGAACTGAGCCCGGACGGTCTGGAGCACGTCTTCCTGGCCGACTCCGGCTCGGTCAGCGTCGAGGTGGCGATGAAGATGTGCCTGCAGTACCAGCGGGCCGTCGGCCGACCGCAGAGGCGCCGGCTGGCGACCTGGCGTGGCGGCTACCACGGCGACACGTTCCACCCGATGAGCGTCTGCGACCCGGAGGGCGGGATGCACCACCTGTGGGGCGACGTGCTGCCCCGGCAGGTGTTCGCACCGGTCCCGCCGGGTGGGTTCGCCGATCCGCCCGACGAGGCGTACGTGGCGGCGCTGGTGGACGCGGTCGAGCGGCACGCCGACGAACTGGCCGCGGTGATCGTCGAGCCGGTGGTGCAGGGCGCCGGCGGGATGCGTTTCCACCATCCGGGGTACCTGCGGGTGCTGCGCGAGGTGACCCGCGCGCACGGGATCCTGCTGATCTTCGACGAGATCGCCACCGGCTTCGGGCGTACCGGCACGATGTTCGCCGCTGAGCACGCCGGGGTGGCCCCGGACGTGATGTGCGTGGGCAAGGCGCTCACCGGTGGCTACCTGACCCTGGCGGCGACGCTCTGCACCCCGCAGGTGGCCCAGGCGATCTCCGCCACGGGCGTGCTGGCGCACGGTCCCACCTTCATGGGCAACCCGTTGGCCTGCGCGGTGGCCAACGCCTCCATCGGGCTGCTGCGGGCCGGGGACTGGGCGGCGCAGGTGGCCAGGATCGGTGCGGGCCTGCGTGCCGGGCTGGAGCCGCTGCGCGGCGCGCCGGGCGTGGCCGACGTGCGGGTCCTCGGCGCGATCGGCGTGGTCCAACTCGATCACGACGTCGACCTCGGCGCGGCCACCACGGCGGCGGTGGGCCGGGGGGTGTGGCTGCGGCCGTTCCGCGACCTGATCTACACGATGCCGCCGTACGTCACCGACGACGCTGACGTGGCCCGGATCGCGTCCGGGGTGGCGGCGGCGGTGGCGGCCGGCTGAGCCGGCCCCGGTCGGTGGTTCAGAGCTACCCGTGGCGGGCTGCCGCCCGGACGAGGAGAGGGGAAGTACCCGATGGACAGCTTCGGCACCCGACTGCACCGGGCCGTCAGCGAGCGGGGACCGCTCTGTGTGGGCATCGACCCACATCCCGGTCTGCTGGCCCGCTGGGGCCTCAGCGACGACGTTCAGGGGCTCGAGCGGTTCACCCGGACCGTGGCCGACGCCCTCGGTGACCGGGTTGCGGTGGTCAAGCCTCAGTCGGCCTTTTTCGAGCGTTTCGGGTCCCGCGGTGTGGCGATTCTTGAGTCAACTATCCGACAGTTACGCGATGCCGGTTCGCTCGTTCTGCTGGACGTCAAGCGCGGCGACATCGGCTCGACGGTCAGCGCGTACGCCTCCGCGTACCTTGATCCATCCAGCCCGCTGTATGTCGATGCGGTGACCGCGAGCCCCTACCTGGGAGTAGGTTCCCTGGCGCCGATGTTCGAGCTGGCCGCCGAGCACGGCGGCGGCGTGTTCGTGCTGGCCCTCACCTCGAACCCGGAGGGAGCCGCCGTGCAGCGGGCCCGCACGGCCGACGGGCGCACCGTGGCGCAGACCGTGATCGACGAGATTTCCCAGCTCAACAGGGGTGCGACCCCTCTCGGCAGCTTCGGGCTGGTGGTCGGCGCGACCATCGGTGACACCGGTCACGACCTCTCCGAGGTGGGTGGTCCGCTGCTCGCGCCGGGGCTCGGCGCGCAGGGCGCCGGCGCTGCCGATCTGCGGACCGTCTTCGGTTCGAGCCTCGCCGGGGTGCTCCCGTCGTACTCCCGGGAGGTGCTCTCCGCGGGCCCCGACGCCACCGCCCTGCGGGCCGCCGCGGACCGGGTGCTGGCCGAGTGCCGGGGCGTTCTGGCTGCCCGGTGACTGACTGACGGCTCGGTCACTTTGCGATGATCATCGCGCGCCCACGTTGCCGAAAGCTCCGTTGACCGCTAGTTTTCCCCGCGCTGGGAACCACGGACCCCTTGGTTCACAGCGACACCACGTTTCACAGATGCGGCGGTGCGCCCCGCCCGCCGCGATAGGGACCTGAGGAGAACTGGTGCCGCTCCCGTCACTGACCCCCGAACAGCGCGCTGCCGCGCTCGAGAAGGCCGCGGAGATCCGCAAGGCCCGTGCCGAGCTGAAGGAGCAGCTCAAGCAGGGCAAGACCACCCTCGGTGCCGTCCTTGAGCGGGCCGAGAGCGACGACGTCGTGGGTAAGCTCAAGGTTTCGGCCGTCCTGCAGGCCATGCCGGGCATCGGCAAGATCCGGGCTACCCAGATCATGGAGAAGCTCAAGATCGCCGACAGCCGTCGCCTGCGCGGCCTCGGTGAGCAGCAGCGCAAGGCACTGCTTGGAGAGTTCGCCGCCAACTGAACCTGGCAGCGTGTAGAAACAAGCAGTGAGCACGGATGACGAGGCGCGCCCGGCGGCTCGGCTCACTGTCCTGGCTGGACCTTCGGGTTCCGGCAGGGAGAGTGTCGTCGAGCTCGTCCGGGCGCGTTCTCCGTCCGTGTGGATCCCGGTGCCGGCGACCACCCGGCCGCGCCGGGAGCGGGAGACCGACGGGGAGGACCGGGTCTTCCTCGCTCCCGCCGAGTTCGACCGCCGGGCGGCCGCCGGCGAGCTGCTGGAGTGGTCCCGGATCGGCCCGCACTGCCGGGGCACGCCGTACGCGCCGCTGCGCGCCCGGCTCGACGCGGGGCAGCCGGTGCTGCTCTCCCTCGACCTGACCGGCGCCCAACTGGTCCGGGCACGACTGCCCGACGCCCGGCTGGTGCTGCTGATCCCGCCCGGTCACCGACCCGACGCGGCCGTGGCGGCGACCTTCGAGCACGCCCTGACCCACGACCTCACCGATCGAGTGGTTGCCGAGCTGGTAGGCTTACTCGGTTCTTCTTATCCGGATCCGGCCTGGTCGCGCGTGCGTGGCTGACCGCCGGCCCCGTTGAGACTCAGCACCGCGTCCGCGCGGCTCGAAAGACGCAGAGGTTAATTCGTGGGATCCATCGCCAACCCCGAAGGCATCACCAACCCGCCGATCGACGAGCTCCTCGAGAAGACGACGTCGAAGTACGCGCTGGTCATCTTCGCCGCCAAGCGCGCGCGCCAGGTGAACGCCTACTACAGCCAGCTCGGCGAGGGCCTGCTGGAGTACGTCGGCCCGCTCGTCGAGACCACCCCCCAGGAGAAGCCCCTCTCCATCGCCATGCGCGAGATCAACTCGGGCCTGCTCACCGCCGAGCCGACCGACCAGCCGTAAGCCCGCACGCGTCGATGTCCGCCGGGATCGTCCTCGGGGTCGGCGGCGGCATCGCCGCCTACAAGGCCTGCGAGCTGCTGCGCCTCTTCACCGAATCGGGTCACCGGGTTCGTGTCGTGCCGACCGCGTCGGCGCTCCGCTTCGTCGTCGCGCCGACCTGGGCGGCGCTCTCCGGCCAGCCGATCGCCGACGACGTCTGGTCCGACGTGCACGAGGTGCCGCACGTGCGGCTCGGCCAGCAGGCCGACCTGGTGGTGGTCGCGCCGACCACCGCCGACCTGCTCGCCAAGGCCGCCCACGGGCTCGCCGACGACCTGCTGACCAACACGCTGCTGACGGCGCGCTGCCCGGTGGTGCTGGCTCCGGCCATGCACACCGAGATGTGGGAGCACCCGGCCACCGTGGCCAACGTCGCCACGCTGCGCGCCCGCGGCGTCCGGGTCATCGAGCCGGCCGTCGGCCGGCTCACCGGCGTCGACACCGGCAAGGGCCGGCTGCCCGACCCGGCGGAGATCTTCGCGGTCGCCCATCGGGTCCTGGCCCGGGGCGGGCCCGCCCCCGCCGACCTGGCCGGCCGCCGGGTGGTGGTCACCGCGGGTGGCACCCGCGAGCCGCTGGATCCGGTCCGGTTCCTCGGCAACCGCTCCTCCGGCAAGCAGGGGTACGCGTTCGCCCGGGCGGCCGTCGCCCGGGGCGCCCGGGTCACCCTGATCACGGCCAACGTCTCCCTCGCCGACCCGGCCGGGGTCGACCTGGTCCGGGTGGGCACCACCGGTGAGCTGCGGGAGGCGACGCTGAAGGCCGCCGTCGACGCCGACGCGGTGGTGATGGCGGCGGCTCCGGCTGATTTCCGGCCGGCGACGTACGCGCCTGGCAAAATCAAGAAGTCGGACGACGGTGTCGCGCCCACCATCGAGCTCGTCACGAACCCGGACATCGCGGCGGAGCTCGGCCAGCGCAAACGACCGGAGCAGGTGCTGGTGGTGTTCGCCGCCGAGACCGGCGACGCGGAGGCCAACGGCCGGGCCAAACTCGCCCGGAAGCGGGCCGACCTGATCGTGGTCAACGAGGTCGGCGCGGACAAGGTCTTCGGCGCCGACACCAACACGGTGACGGTCATCGGCGCGGACGGCTCGGTCAGCCGGCTGCCGGAGCAGGCCAAGGAGGATGTGGCCGACTCGGTCTGGGATCTCGTCGTGGCGCGGTTGGCCAACCGCTCCTGACGGGTGGAACAGGGCACGACCGATCCCGACACCCGCCGCAGCGGTGACTAGACTGCCGCGGAACGACTTCACACGCTTAGGAGTGCCGTGACACGCCGCCTCTTCACGTCCGAATCGGTCACGGAAGGCCACCCGGACAAGATCGCCGACCAGATCAGCGATGGCATCCTCGACGCGCTGCTCGCCGAGGATCCGCACAGCAGGGTGGCGGTGGAGACCATGATCACCACCGGCCAGGTGCACATCGCCGGTGAGGTCACCACCAAGGCGTACGCCGACATCCCGACGATCGTCCGCCGGACGATCCTCGACATCGGCTACGACTCGTCGAAGAAGGGCTTCGACGGCGCCTCCTGCGGGGTCAGCGTCTCGATCGGAGCGCAGTCCGAGGACATCGCGCAGGGCGTGGACAACGCCTTCGAGCTGCGTACCGGCGCCTCGGAGAGCGCGCTGGACGCGCAGGGCGCCGGCGACCAGGGCATGATGTTCGGCTTCGCCTGCTCGGAGACGCCCGAGCTGATGCCGCTGCCGATCGCCCTGGCGCACCGGCTGGCCCGCCGCCTCGCCGCGGTGCGCAAGGACGGCACCATCCCGTACCTGCGCCCGGACGGCAAGACCCAGGTGACCATCGAGTACGAGGGGCTGCGCCCGGTCCGGCTCAACACCGTGGTCGTGTCCAGCCAGCACGCCGCGGACATCTCGTTGGAGTCGCTGCTCACCCCGGACGTGCGTGACCACGTCATCGCTCCGGAGCTGGAGAGCCTCGGTCTGGACACCGACGGCTACCGGCTGCTGGTCAACCCGACCGGCCGCTTCGAGATCGGTGGCCCGATGGGCGACGCCGGGCTGACCGGCCGCAAGATCATCGTCGACACCTACGGCGGGTACGCCCGGCACGGCGGCGGCGCGTTCTCCGGCAAGGACCCGTCCAAGGTGGACCGCTCGGCCGCGTACGCGATGCGCTGGGTGGCCAAGAACGTGGTCGCCGCCGGCCTGGCCGAGCGGTGCGAGGCCCAGGTCGCGTACGCCATCGGCAAGGCGCACCCGGTGAGCCTGTTCATCGAGACGTTCGGCACCGAGACCGTGCCGGTCGCCTCGATCGAGAAGGCCGTCACCGAGGTGTTCGACCTGCGCCCGGCCGCGATCATCCGGGACCTGAACCTGCTCCGCCCGATCTACCAGCAGACCGCCGCGTACGGCCACTTCGGCCGCGAGCTGCCGGACCTGACCTGGGAGAGCACCGACCGGGCCGCCGACCTCAAGTCGGCCGCGGGAGCCTGACCGCCACCAGGCGCAGCGACCGGCGACCCGCGGAAGGGTCGCCGGTCGCGCGCGTCTGCGTGGACGTCCCGCTGGCGCACCTGGACCGGCCGTTCGACTACCTGGTGCCGGCCGACCTGGACGCCGCGGCGGTGCCCGGCACCCGGGTGAAGGTGCGCTTCGCGGGGCAGCTCGTCGACGGCTGGCTGCTGGCCCGCGCCGACGACTCCGGGCACACAGGCCGGCTCGCCTACCTGGAGAAGGTGGTCTCGCCGGAGCCGGTGCTGGCGCCCGAGATCGCCCGGTTGGCCCGCGCGGTCGCCGACCGGTACGCGGGCAGCCTCGCCGACGTGCTCCGGCTCGCGGTGCCACCCCGGCACGCCCGGGTCGAGAAGGAGGCCCGCGGCGATCAGACCAGCGCGCCGGTGGCCTCCGACGAGCCGGCCGTCGACCCGCGCGGGTGGCGGGACTACCCGACCGGTCCGGCCCTGCTGCGCGCGCTCACCGACGGACGGGCGCCGCGGGCCGTCTGGTCGGCGCTGCCCGGCGAGGACTGGGCCGCCCGCTACGCCGACGCGGTCGCCGCCACCGTCGCCGGGGGACGCGGCGCGGTCGTCGTGGTGGCCGACGCCCGCGACCTCGATCGGCTGGACGCCGCGCTCACCGGCGTGCTCGGCCCGGGACGGCACGTCACCCTCTCCGCCGCGCTCGGTCCGGCCCGGCGCTACCGCGCCTTCCTCGCCGCCCGGCGCGGGGAGGTGCCGGTGGTGATCGGCACCCGGGCGGCGATGTTCGCCCCGGTGGACCGGCTCGGCCTGGTCGCGGTCTGGGACGACGGCGACGACCTGCACGCCGAGCCGCGCGCGCCCTATCCGCACGCCCGGGACGTGCTGCTCACCCGCGCCCAGCTCGCCGAGGCCGGCGCGCTGGTCGGCGGGTACGCCCGCACCGCCGAGGCGCAGCTGCTGGTGGAGACCGGCTGGGCCCGGGAGGTGGTCGCCGACCGGACGACCGTGCGGGCCCGTATCCCGGCCATCGCGCCGACCGGCGACGACCCGCAGCTGGCCCGCGATCCCGGGGCGGCCACCGCCCGGCTGCCCAGCCTGGCCTGGACGGCCGCCCGCGACGCCCTGCGGGCGGACCTGCCGGTGCTGGTGCAGGTGCCCCGGCGCGGCTACCTGCCCTCGATCGCCTGCGCGGACTGCCGGACCCCGGCCCGCTGCGCGCACTGCGCCGGTCCGCTCGCGCTGCCCTCGGCGGGCGGCACCCCGGCCTGCCGCTGGTGCGCCCGGGTAGCCGCCGCGTACGCCTGCCCCGAGTGCGGTGGGCGGCGGCTGCGGGCCGCGGTGACCGGCGCCCGGCGTACCGCGGAAGAGCTGGGCCGGGCGTTCCCCGGCGTGCCGGTGCGGACCTCGGGCCGGGAGGAGGTGCTGAGCGACGTGCCCGGCGGCGCGGCCGTGGTGGTCGCCACGCCCGGCGCCGAGCCGGTCGCCGAGGGCGGCTACGGCGCGGTGCTGCTGCTCGACTCGTGGGCCCTGCTGACCCGGGCCGACCTGCGCGCCGGCGAGGAGGCGCTGCGCCGCTGGCTGGCCGCCGCGGCGCTGGCTCGTCCGGCCCCGGCCGGCCGGGTGGTGGTGGTCGCCGACGGGGCGCTCGCCCCGGTGCAGGCGTTGCTGCGCTGGGACGCCGGCTGGTTCGCCGGCCGGGAACTGGCCGAGCGCCGCGAGCTGGGCTTCCCGCCGGCGGTACGGATGGCCAGCGTCACCGGTCCGGCCGAGGCGGTGGCCGACCTGCTCGACGCGGCCCGGCTGCCGGCCGACGCGGAGGTGCTCGGGCCGGTGCCGGCCGAGGAGGGCCGCGAGCGGATGCTGGTGCGGGTGCCCCGGGCCCGGGCCGCCGCGCTGGCCGAGGCGCTGCACTCGGCCGCTGGGGCGCGCGCGGCCCGCAAGGCCGCCGATCCCGTCCGCCTCCAGGTCGATCCGCTGAGCCTGTTCTGAGCCGGGCGGCGGGCGCCGGCGGCCCGCCGACCTGGGCCGCAGCCCCGGCTCCCGCACACCGCGTCCGGCAAAGCGGTGGCGGCAGGGTGGTAGCATCGCCCGTCATGCCCGGGCGCACGACGGATCCAGGTCGCGGCGCGGCGTCAGACACGCCGAGCTGGAGCCGTCACAGGATGGCAGCGACGATGGCGGGAACGCGTCGGTCGGACGCGATGTCGATGATGTCAAAGAGCCGGTGATCAGGGGTGGACCAGTCGTGACCGTTCGACAATCGATCGTCTTCAACGGCGACCTCGGCAGCGGCAAGAGCACCGTGTCGGTGGAGATCGCCAAGCGGCTCGGCATGCGCCGGGTCAGCGTGGGTGACCTCTACCGGGAGATGGCGCAGCAGCGGCAGATGACCGCGTTGCAGCTCAACCTGCACGCCGAGCTCGACCAGGCCGTCGACGGCTACGTCGACCAGCTCCAACGGGACATCGCCGCCTCCGGCGAGAGCCTCGTCATGGACTCCCGGCTGGCGTGGCACTTCTTCACCGACGCGCTCAAGGTGCACATGATCACCGAGCCGGGCGAGGCGGCCCGCCGCGTGCTGGCCCGGCCCTCCGGGCCGGCGGAGAGCTACGCCACTCTCCAGGAGGCCAAGGCCAAGCTGCGCGAGCGCAGCGAGAGCGAGCGCAACCGGTTCATCATCCGGTACGGGGTGGACAAGGCCCGGCTGCGCAACTATGACCTGATCTGCGACACCACCCGGGCCTCCGCCGCCGAGGTGGTCGAGCACATCATCGCCGCGTACGAGGGGACGCTCGGTGGTGAGGTGCTGCGCGACGAGCCACCGCTGCTGCTGCTGGACCCGGCCCGGGTCTACCCGACCGAGGACATCGCCACCCTGCGCGGACTGTGGGACTCCGAGTTCGTCAGCGATGTGGCCGAGGCCGGCGACTCGGCGCTGAAGCCGCTGAGGATCGGGTTCACCGGTGAGTACTTCTTCGTCGTCGATGGTCACCGCCGGCTCAGCGCCGCCCTGCAGAACGGCTTCTCCCTGGTCCCCGCCCAGCTCGTGGCGGAGGTCGACGAGCCGGTGGTCGGCGGGATGAGCGCGATCGACTACTTCGTCGCGCAGGTGCGTCCCGGCCTGGTCTACGACTGGGAGGCCGCCCACAAGATCCAGCTGCCGCTGCCGGAGCCCGCGCTGCTCGGCGGCGACGCGGTCCTCGCGGGGGACCCGGGCGCCAGCGCCTGACCCCGTAGCCGTCCTCGTCCGGGGCGGCGGCGCCGGAGGCGACGCGGGCATGATGGAGCCTCCGACGCATCGACGGGGAGGCCGGCCATGGAGGCTGCCGAGGCGCTCACACTGCTCATGTCGCCGCAGGGGCGGGTCGACCCGTACCCGACGTACGAGCGGCTGCGGGCGCACGGGCCGGTGGTGCAGGCCCTGCCCGGCCTGTACGTGGTGACCGGCTACCCGGAGGCCGACGAGCTGCTGCGCGACCCCCGGCTCGGGGTGCTGGACGACGCGCTGCGGGACCAGGTCTGGCCGAACTGGCGCGAGAGCCCGGCGATCTCGTCGATCGCCCGGTCCATGCTGCGGACCAACCCGCCCGACCACAGCCGGATGCGCCGACTCGCCGCCGGCGCGTTCAGCCCGCGCCGGATCGCCGGGATGCGCGACGTGGTGCGCGCCCAGGCGGAGGGGCTGCTCGACGACATGCTGGAGCGTGCCGCGGACGGAGCGCCCGTCGACGTGCTGGCCGACTTCGCGTACCCGCTGCCGGTGGGGGTGATCTGCGCGCTGCTCGGCGTGCCGGCCACCGACCGGCCGCTGTTCCGCCGCTGGGCCGGCGACCTGACCGGGGTGCTGGAGCCGGAGATCACCGCCGAGGAGCTGGCCGTCGCCGACGCGGGCGCCGCCGAGCTGCGCGCGTACTTCACGGAGCTGGTCGCCGCCCGCCGCCGGGCGCCCGCCGACGACCTGACCACCGCGCTGGTCCAGGTGCACGACACCGACGGCGAACGGCTCACCGGCGACGAGCTGCTGGCCAACCTGGTGGTGCTGCTGGTCGCCGGCTTCGAGACCACCACCAACCTGCTCGGCAACGGCCTGGTGGTGCTGCTGCGGCACCCCGGGGCCGCGGCCGCGCTGCGCGCGGACCCCGGGCTCGCCCCGGCGTACGTCGAGGAGCTGCTGCGCTACGACTCGCCGGTGCAGCTGACCACCCGGACCAGCACCGCACCGGTGCGCTGCGGCGGGTTGGACCTGCCGGCCGGCAGCACGGCGCTGCTGCTGCTCGGGGCGGCCAACCGGGATCCGCGCCGGTTCCCCGACCCGCAGCGCTTCGACCCGACCCGCGACCAGGCGCATCCGCTCTCCTTCGGCGCCGGCCCGCACTACTGTCTCGGCGCCGGGCTGGCCCGGCTGGAGGCGCAGCTGGCCTTCCCGATGCTGCTGCGCCGGCTGCCCGAGCTGGCCCTGGCCGGGGCGCCCCGGCACCGGACCCGGCTGACCCTGCGCGGGTACGAGAGCCTGCCGGTGACGCTGGGCACACCCGCGGTGGCCGATCGAGGTACGCCGGCCGGCGCCCACCCGGGCACTCCGTAGACTGGTACGGCACCGCTCGTCCCACCCCATGAAGGAGCCGTCCCGCGTGACCGTCCAGCCCATCCGTCTGTTTGGGGATCCGGTGCTGCGCACGCCGGCCGATCCGGTGGTCGACTTCGACGTCGAGCTGCGTAGGCTCATCGCCGATCTGACCGACACGATGCGTGAGCAGAACGGGGCCGGCCTGGCCGCGCCACAGCTCGGTGTGGGCCTGCGGGTGTTCGCCTTCGACGTCGACGACGTGCTGGGGCACCTGGTCAACCCGGTGCTCGAATTCCCCGACGAGGAGGAGCAGGACGGCCCGGAGGGCTGCCTGTCCATCCCCGGGCTCTACTTCGACACCAAGCGCCGGCAGAACGTGATCGCCAAGGGCTTCAACGGCTACGGCGACCCGCTCCAGATCGTCGGCACCGGCCTGATGGCCCGCTGCGTGCAGCACGAGACCGACCACCTCGACGGTGTGCTCTTCCTGGACCGGCTCGACGCGGCCGGCCGCAAGGAGGCGATGAAGGCGATCCGCCAGGCCGAGTGGTACGACGCGTCCGCCCCGCCGGTGGTCAAGGTCAACCCGCACGCCGCGGGCAGCCCCTTCGGCCTGGGCCGGTGACCCGGATGCGTGTGATCTTCGCCGGTACGCCGGCCGTCGCCGTTCCCGCCCTGGCCGCCGTCGCCGCCTCCCGGCACGACCTCGTCGCGGTGGTCACCCGGCCCGACGCGCCCGCCGGGCGCGGGCGTGGCCTGTCCCGTTCCCCGGTCGGCGAGTGGGCCGACGAGCACGGCGTCGAGGTGCTCACCCCGGACCGTCCCCGTGACCCGGAGTTCCTCGACCGGCTGCGTGAGCTGGCACCGGACTGCGTGCCGGTGGTCGCGTACGGCGCGCTGGTGCCGCCGGCGGCGCTGGAGATCCCCCGGTACGGCTGGATCAACCTGCACTTCTCGCTGCTGCCCGCCTGGCGCGGCGCCGCGCCCGTGCAGCACGCGGTGCTGCACGGTGACGAGCTGACCGGGGCCAGCGTCTTCCAGCTGGAGCAGGGCCTGGACACCGGTCCGGTCTTCGGCACCCTGACCGATGAGATCCGCGCCGGCGACACCTCCGGTGACCTGCTGGGTCGTCTCGCCGAGTCCGGTGCCGGGCTGCTGGTGGCGGTGCTCGACGCGATCGCCGACGGCACCGCCCGGGCCGAGCCGCAGCCGGCCGACGGGGTGTCACTGGCACCGAAACTGACCGTGGAGGACGCCCGCGTGCGCTGGACCGACCCGGCTTTCGCCGTGGACCGGCGGATCCGGGCCTGCACCCCGGCCCCGGGCCCCTGGACGACCTTCCGGGGCGAGCGGGTGAAGCTCGGCCCGGTGGTGGCGGCAGCCGACGGCCCCGACCTGAAGCCGGGGGAGCTGCTGGTGGAGAAGGCCCGGGTGCTGGTCGGCACGGCCACCGTGCCGGTGCGACTGGGTGAGGTCCGGGCCGCCGGAAAGCGGGCCATGCCGGCGACCGACTGGGCGCGCGGCGTCCGGGTCAGCGCCGGCGAGGAGCTCGCGTGACGGCCCCGGAGGGCACGCGCCCGACGCGGGGCGGCCCGTCCGCCGGTCGCGGCGGGGACCGCCGGCCGGCCCGGCCGCCGCTGGACCGGCCGCGGCGCGCGGCGTACGAGGCGGTCGCCGCGGTGCACCGCGACGACGCGTTCGCCAACCTGGTGCTGCCGACCATCCTGCGCGAGGAGGGGCTGTACGGCCGGGACGCGGCGTTCGCCACCGAGCTGACCTACGGCACCCTGCGTCACCTGGGCACGCTGGACGCGATCCTGACCGACGCGGCCGGCCGGGACGTGGCCCGGATCGACCCGCCGGTACGCGACGCGCTGCGGCTCGGGGCGTACCAGCTGCTGCACACCCGGGTGCCTCCGCACGCCGCGGTCTCGTCGACCGTGGACCTGGTCCGCGCGGTCGCGCCGGGCGCCACCGGGTTCGCCAACGCGGTGCTGCGCGAGGTGTCCACCCTCGACGCCGACGGCTGGGTGGCGAAGCTCGCCCCGCCCATGGAGACCGACCCGATCGGGCACCTGGCGCTGGCGTACAGCCATCCGCAGTGGATCGTGCGGGCGTTCTCCGAGGCCCTCGGCGGCGACCTGGGCGAGACGGCCCGACTGCTGATCGAGGACAACGAGCGCCCGCCGGTGCACCTGTGCGCCCGGCCCGGCCTGATCGACCCGGTCGAGCTGGCCGACCAGGTGGGCGGGGCGCCCGGCGCGTTCTCGCCGTACGCCGTCTATCTGCCCGGTGGCGCGCCCGGCGACGTGCCGGCGGTCGTCGACGGCCGGGCCCACGTCCAGGACGAGGGCTCCCAGCTGGTGGCCGCCGCGCTCGCCGCCGCGCCGCTGGACGGCCCGGACGGGCGCTGGCTGGACCTGTGCGCGGGTCCGGGCGGCAAGGCCGGGCTGCTCGGCGCGCTCGCCGCGCAGCGCGGCGCCCGGGTGACCGCGGTGGAGGTGGCCGAGCACCGGGCCCGGCTGGTCTCCCAGGCGACCCGTGGTCTGCCGGTGACCGTGCTGGCCATGGACGGCCGCGAGGTCGGTGCGGACCCGAAGCTGCCGGAGGGGCACTTCGACCGGGTGCTGGTTGACGCTCCGTGCACCGGGCTGGGGTCGCTGCGTCGCCGGCCGGAGTCGCGCTGGCGTCGCCAACCCTCCGACCTGCCGCCGCTGACCCGGCTGCAAAGGGAGCTGCTCGGCGCGGCGCTGCGGGCGGTCCGTCCGGGCGGGCTGGTCGCGTACGTCACCTGCTCGCCGCACACGGTCGAGACCCACGTGACGGTGACCGAGGCGGCTCGCCGCAGTGGGGTGTCGGTGGACTTCGTGGACGCCCGGCCGCTGCTGCCGGCCGGTATGCCCGGCCTGGGTGACGGCCCGACCGTGCAGCTCTGGCCGCACCGGCACGGCACCGACGCGATGTTCCTCGCCGTCCTGCGCCGAGGCTGAGCAGCCGTTCGACAAAGGAAGGGCCCCTGGACAGGGGCCCTTCCTCTTGGCTTCGGCGAAGTGGTGGGTCAGGTGACCGGGAGGCCCTTGGTGCCGGCGCCCTTCATCGAGCGGGTCAGGTTCCGGTCGCTGATCCACAGGAAGCACTGCACGCCACGGTTGCCGTTCTTCCACTCCTGCTCGTACGGCTGGTAGTAGATCGTCCCGGTGCGGAAGTCGAGCTGGGAGTTGTCCGGCACCTTGGCGTACCGGGCGGTCACCGTCTGGCAGGCCCGGTGGGTCCGCTTGGTGGTGCGGGTGAACTCGGCGTAGCTGACGTCCGGGGCCTTCCAGATGCCGACGAACTCGGCGTGGTGCCGGCTGGTGCACGAGACCGGCACCATCTCGTCGATGTCGTCCTTGACCAGCTTGGGGTTGAAGCAGCGGTACGCCAGAGGCGCCGCGCCGGTCAGCGCCCCCCGCAGGCTGCCGGTGCGCAGGCCGACGGAGGTGTCGTCGATGCTGGCGATCTCGGTGACGTCACAGCGGTACCAGCGGGCCCCACCGGCCCACGCCGGCGCCGAGGGCAGCACGACGGTCAGGCCGAGGCGGCCGGAGCGCCAGTCGGCGCCGACCGCCTTGCTGACCTCCTTGTCGCAGCCGGCCTGGGCGGCCCGCATGGCGACCGAGCCGGGCGGTGGGGGCGTCGCGCGGTCCGTGCCCGGGCCGCTGAGCGTGCCGACGTGCATGGTCTCCACCCGGTGCGACTCGGTGCACGCCACCGGGTTGTAGCCGGTAAGGTAGCCGACCTGCTGGGCGGCGTGGTGGCAGACGTCGGTGGCGGGAACGAACTGCTGCGCCGCGACGGGCGCCGGCCAGTCGTCGATGAGGTTCCGGTCAACTCCGGCGGGTGCGCCGCATCCGGCCAGCGCCAGGGCCGCCGTCGCGCCCACGGCGAGCGCCGTCAACCACCGTCGCATGCCCGACCTCCCGCCGCTGCTGGTCTCCGGCCGGCCCCCGGCCGGTCGGTAGCGCCACGGCGCAGCAGCATACGGCACCGGTGCTCAGATGGCCGGTAGTCCCTGGGGGCCCGCATTGCGCATCGAGCGGGTGAGTTTGCGGTCGTCGCTCCACAGGAAACAGCGCACCCCACGGTCGCCCTCCTCCCACTCCCGCTGTGATGGTGGGTAGTAGATGGACCCGGCCCGGTACGGCAGGTCGCTGTTGTTCGGCACCGCGGCGTACGCGGCGATCAACGCCATGCAGCGCCGGTGCGCCTGCTCGGCGGAGCGGGTGAAGTCCGCCCAGCTCATGTCGCGTTCCGCGTAGACGCCGACGAATTCGGCGCGGTGCGGCTCCGTGCAGAGCACCGGGGCCATGTAGTTGAGGTTGTCGCCGATCAGCTTGGGATCGAAGCAGCGGTGGGTCAGCGGGGTGTCGCCGATCAACGCGCCGCGCAGGCTGCCGACGCGGTTCACCGGCCGCGTGTTGTCGATGCTGCCGGTCTCGCTGAGATCGCAGCGGAACCAGCGTGCGCCGCCGGCCCAGGCCGGTGCCGAGGGCAGCGAGACCGACAGGGTGAGCCGTGCCGTGTGCCAGTCGCCGCCGAGCACCTCCCGGGCCCGCTGGTCACACTCGGCGCGGGCGGCTCGCAGGCCCGACGACCCCGGCTGGGGCCGGGTGGTGGCGCGCGCCGCGGCGCCGTCGAAGGTGCCGACGTGGATCGCCTCGGCCAGGTGGCTGCGCGCGCAGTCCACCGTCTCGTACGTGCTGGCCTGCACGATCGAGGTGACCCGGGGCAGGCAGGTGTCGGTGGCGGGGGTGAACGGTTTCGGGGCCCGCAGCGCCGGCCAGTCGTCGGTGAGGTCACCGTCGGCGCCCCGCGCAGGCCCGCAGCCGGCCAGCAGCACCATCGTGACGCCGGCCAGCGCCAGCGCTGGAAGCCACCGTCGCATCGTCCGCCCTCCCGGGAGCTGGCGACCGGTCACCGCGCCCCGCGGCGAGACCCCGGCGGGCGTGCAGCCTACGGCACCGTCCCGGTTGGAGTGTCGTCGCGTTTCCGTCGATCGGCCAGCCGTTGATGTCTGTTCGTCCGGATTCGGCGGCCCGGACCGACCAATTCTGCACCACTGGTCACCGCTGGATCACAGCGCGTCCCGGATGGTGCCGCGATGGGGGCGGCGGGTCACCGCGTTCGTACACTGGCCCCGTGACCGTACCGCCGCCCATCGTCGCGCCGAGCATCCTGGCCGCCGATTTCGCCCGCCTCGCCGAAGAGGTCCGTGCCGTCGAGGACGCCGCGGACTGGTTGCACGTGGACGTGATGGACAACCACTTCGTGCCGAACCTGACCATCGGTCTGCCCGTCGTGCAGAGCCTGCGCGCCGTCACCGCGATGCCGTTCGACGTGCACCTGATGATCGAGGACCCGCGTCGGTGGGCCCCCGGCTACGCCGACGCCGGGGCGTACAACGTGACCTTCCACGCCGAGGCGTGCGACGACCCGGTAGCGCTGGCCAAGGACCTGCGCTCCGCCGGCGCGAAGGCCGGGCTGGCCATCGACCGGGACACCCCGATCGAGCCGTACCTGGACCTGCTGCCCAGCTTCGACACCCTGCTGATCATGACGATCAAGGCCGGTTTCGGCGGGCAGCGGTTCCTCCCGCAGCTGCTGGACAAGGTCCGCGCCGCGCGCCGGCACGTCGATGCCGGGCACCTGGAGCTGCGGATCGAGGTGGACGGTGGGATCGCCGCCGACACCATCGAACAGGCGGCCGCCGCGGGCGCCGACGCCTTCGTGGCCGGCACCGCCGTCTACGGCGCCGCCGACCCGGCGGAGGCGGTACGCCACCTGCGGGCACTGGCGGAACGCGCGGCTCCCGGGGCCTGAGATGGACCCAGAGGGCGACCGGAAGGACATCATCCTCGTCGTCGACGACGACGAGGACATCGCCCGTTTCGTCGAGTTCAACCTGCGGCTGCACGGCTTCGAGGTGATCCACGCCAGCGACGGCCAGGAGGCCCTCGAGGTCATCGAGCGGCAACGACCCGACCTGGCCGTGGTCGACCTGATGATGCCCCGGATCGACGGGCTGGAGCTGACCCGGCGGCTGCGCGCCGACCCGATGACCTCCGCCCTGCCGGTGATCATGCTGACGGCCAAGGGGATGACCGTCGACAAGGTGCACGGGCTCAGCGCCGGCGCCGACGACTACCTGGTCAAGCCGTTCGACACCGCCGAGCTGGTGGCCCGGGTCTCGTCGACCCTGCGCCGCAACAAGGAGTTCCGGGAGGTCTCCCCGCTGACCGGGCTGCCCGGCAACAGCCGGATCCGTCGGGAGATCAGCGACCGGGTCCGGCACGGGGTGGACTACGCGGTCGGCTACATCGACATCGACCGGTTCAAGAGCGTCAACGACCGGTACGGCTTCGTGCGCGGCGACGACTTCATCTCCGCGCTGGCCCGCAGCCTGCACCGGGCGGTGGTGGCGGTCGGTCTGCCACCGGCCTTCCTCGGCCACGTCGGCGGCGACGACTTCGTCATCGTCTGCGCACCGGACCAGGTCCGCTCGCTGACCTCCCGGGCGGTGGTCGACTTCGAGAAGGCGGCCGACACGCTCTACGACCCGACCGACCGGGAGCGCGGCTTCGTCGAGCTGAAGGACCGGCGGGGCACCATCCGTCGCGCCGCCCTGGTCACCCTCTCCATCGGCGTCTCCCTCTCCGACGCCGGCAAGCGGTTCACCGACCCGCTCGAGGCGATCGCGGTGGCCTCCGAGATGAAGACCGTGGCCAAGAGCCAGCCCGGGTCGTACGTGGCGGTGGACCGGCGGCGCGGCGTCACGTGAGCGTGATCCGGCTGTGAAGTAGCTCGCCTCGGTGGCGGCGCACCCCCGTTCGCGTGTAAGACTGCCGTTGTACCCACCACGCGCTGGCGGGACTCGGTGAAATTCCGAACCGGCGGTGATCCACGGTCCAACCGTGGTAAGCCCGCGACCCGGACGGCTGTGCCGCCCGGTGGACCTGGTGAGAATCCGGGGCCGACGGTTGGGGGCGGTTCGTCCGCGCCCAGACAGTCCGGATGGGAGACAGCGCGCGGGACGGACGGGTCCGAGCCGGCCGCTGGCTTCAGCGTGCCGTGCCGACCCTCCGGGGCGGCCGAGCCGTACCCGGAATCCGCCGCCGCCTGCCTGCGGCCCCATGCCGCCTCCCTGACCGCCGCGCGCGGACCGGCGAGTGAGAGGGCAGGGACACGGCGATGGCCAGCGTCTCCGTCGATGAGGCGATGCGACGCGCGATCGAGCTGGCGGCGCGCGGGCTGGGCACCACCAGCCCCAACCCAGTGGTCGGCTGCGTGCTGCTCGACGCCGACGGCACGGTCGTCGGCGAGGGCTTCCACGCCTACGCCGGCGGGCCGCACGCCGAGATCGTCGCGCTGGCCCAGGCCGGCGAGCGCGCCCGTGGCGGCACCGCGGTCGTCACCCTGGAACCCTGTGACCACACCGGCCGCACCGGCCCCTGCAGCAGCGCGCTGGTCCAGGCCGGCGTGGGCCGGGTGGTGATCGCCGTCCCCGACCCGAACCCGGTGGCCACCGGTGGCGCCGCCACGCTGCGGTCCGCCGGGGTCCGCGTGGACCTGGGAATACGCGGCGACGAGGCCGAGGCCGGCAACGTCGCCTGGTTGACCTCGATGCGCCGGGGCTGGCCGTACGTGATCTGGAAGTACGCCGCCACGGTCGACGGCCGGTCGGCGGCGGCGGACGGTACCAGCATGTGGATCACCTCGGAGGCGGCCCGGATGGACGTGCACGCGCTGCGCGGCACGGTCGACGCGGTCATCGCCGGGGTCGGCACCGTGCTCGCCGACGATCCCCGACTGACCGCCCGCAACCTGCGCGACGGCAGCCTGGCCATCCGGCAGCCGCTGCGGGTGGTGGTGGACAGCTCGGGGCGTACCCCGGCCGACGCCCGGGTCCGCGACGGCGCCGCGCGGACGTGGATCGCGACCGCCGCCGAGGTCGGCGCGGGCCCGGACGGCCGGGTCGACCTGCCGGCTCTGCTCGCGGCGCTGCACCAGCGCGGGGTCCGCGCGGTGCTGCTGGAGGGCGGCCCCCGGCTGGCCGGCGCGTTCCTCGCCGCCGGCCTGGTCGACAAGATCGTCGGGTACGTCGCGCCGCGGCTGCTCGGCGCCGGCCCCACCGCCCTGGTCGACGCGGGAGTGACGACCATCGCTGAGGCGATCGATCTGGAGTTCGTCGACGTTACGCAGGTCGGTCCGGATCTGCGGATCACCGCTTTGCCCCGGAAGAGGGAGGGCTGACATGTTCACCGGCATAGTCGAGGAGCTGGGCGAGGTCGTCCGGGTGACGGCGACGGCGGGCGATTCGGCGCTGGTCGCCGTACGCGGCCCGCTGGTCACCTCCGACGCCCGCCACGGCGACTCCATCGCGGTCAACGGCGTCTGCCTGACCGTGGTGGAGGCGGCGGACGGTGTCTTCACCGCGGACGTAATGGGGGAGACGCTGCGCCGCTCCGCGCTGGGCGCGCTGCGCCCCGGCGACCCGGTCAACCTGGAGCGGGCCGCCGCGCTGGGCAGCCGGCTCGGCGGGCACCTGGTGCAGGGGCACGTCGACGGGGTCGGTGAGCTGATCTCCCGGGAGCCGGCCGAGCAGTGGGAGACCGTCCGGTTCCGGCTGCCCGCCGCCCTGGCCCGGTACGTGGTGGAGAAGGGCTCGATCACCATCGACGGCGTCTCGCTGACCGTGGCCGAGGTCGGCGCGGACCAGTTCTCCGTCGGCCTGATCCCGACCACCCTCAAGCTGACCACGCTCGGCGCCAAGGGCGTCGGCGACCCGGTCAACCTGGAGGTCGACGTCCTGGCCAAGTACGTCGAGCGGCTGCTCGGCGCCCGGCTGGCCGACGACGCCGCCGCGTCCGCCGGCACCGGCGGGGCCGTCTGATGGGCCCGCTCGGCTGGCTCCTGGACGCCCAGGTGCAGGTGGCCGGCTCGCCGGTGCTGGTCCGGGAGATCGTCGGCAACGTGTTCGGGCTGGTCTCCGCGCTCCTCGGCCTGCGTCGGGTGGTCTGGGCCTGGCCGGTCGGCATGATCGGCAACGCGCTGCTGTTCACCGTCTTCCTCGGCGGGGTGTTCGCCACCCCACAGGAGCACGACCTGTACGGGCAGGCCGGCCGGCAGGTGTTCTTCTTCGCGGTCAGCGTCTACGGCTGGTGGCGCTGGCGGCGCAACCGCCTCGCCGACGCCGGGCACGCCGCGGTGCGGCCGCGCTGGGCCACCGGGCGCGAGCGCCTGGCCATGCTGCTGGCGGCCGCGGTCGGCACCGCCGCGGCGTACCCCGTGCTCGCCGCACTGGGCTCCTGGGGCCCGCTGCCGGACGCCTGGATCCTCACCGGCAGCCTGCTGGCCACCTACGGCATGGCCCGCGGGTGGGTGGAGTTCTGGCTGGTCTGGATCGCGGTCGACGCGGTCGGCGTGCCACTGCTGCTGCGCGGCGGGTTCTACCCGTCGGCGGCCATGTACCTGGTCTACGGCGCGTTCTGCGCCTGGGGCTTCGCCGCCTGGTGGCGCACGTCGCGCGCCGCCCGGCCGGCCACCGCAATCCCGTCCACCTACACGGAGGCCGTCGCATGAGCGAGCGAATCATCAGGTTCAGCGTCGTGGTGCCTCAGGGCGTTATGAAGCGAAGCGGAGTGACGGCATGACCAGCTTCGGGGACATCGAGCAGGCGATCGCGGAGATCGCCGCCGGCCGGCCGGTCGTCGTGGTCGACGACGCCGACCGGGAGAACGAGGGCGACCTCATCTTCGCGGCCGAGCTGGCCACGCCGGAGCTGATGGCGTTCATGGTGCGCTACACCTCCGGATACGTCTGTGTGGCGTTGACCGAGACCGAGGCCGACCGGCTCGACCTGCCGCCGATGCACCACACCAACCAGGACCGGCGCGGCACCGCGTACACGGTGACCGTGGACGCCCGCGAGGGGGTCAGCACCGGCATCTCGGCGGCCGACCGCGCGCACACCAGCCGGCTGCTCGCCGACGCGGCGACCGACCCGACGGATCTGGCCCGCCCCGGGCACGTGGTGCCGCTGCGCGCCCGCGAGGGCGGGGTGCTGCGCCGGCCGGGGCACACCGAGGCGGGGATCGACCTGACCCGGCTGGCCGGGCTGCGTCCGGCCGGCGTGCTCTGCGAGCTGGTCAACGACGACGGCACCATGATGCGCCTGCCGGACCTGGAGAAGTTCGCCGCCGAGCACGGCCTCCTGCTGATCACCATCGCCGACCTGATCGCGTACCGGCGGCGGACCGAGAAGCAGGTCGAGATGGTCGCCGACGCCCGGATGCCGACCCGCCACGGAGTGTTCCGGGCGCTCGGCTACCGCGCCGAGCACGATCCGGCCGAGCACGTCGCGATGGTGCTGGGCGACATCGGTGACGGCCAGGACGTGCTGGTCCGGGTGCACTCCGAGTGCCTCACCGGTGACGTGTTCGGCTCGCTGCGCTGCGACTGCGGGCCGCAGCTGGACGCCGCGCTGGCCCGCGTCGCCCGGGAGGGCCGGGGCGTGGTGCTCTACGTCCGCGGGCACGAGGGGCGCGGCATCGGGCTGCTGCACAAGCTCCAGGCGTACCAGTTGCAGGACCTGGGCCGCGACACCGTCGACGCCAACCTCGACCTGGGCCTGCCGGCCGACGCCCGCGACTACGGCACCGGCGCGCAGATCCTCTACGACCTGGGTGTGCGCTCCATGCGGCTGCTGACCAACAACCCGGCCAAGCGGGCCGGGTTGGAGGGGTACGGGCTGACCATCACCGGCCGCGAGGGGCTGCCCGTCGGCGCGCACCCGGAGAACATGCGCTACCTGCGCACCAAGCGGGACCGGATGGGTCACCTGCTGGACGAGTTGGACGAGGTGAGCGAGGCGCCGCTGGGGCGTCCGGTCGCCAACGACGAGATCGGAGCATGACGATGGCGGGTTTCGGTGAGCCGGGAATCGACGCGGTGGACGCGGCGGGGCTGACCGTCGGCGTGGTGGCGGCCCGATGGCACGGTGAGCTGACCGACCACATGCTGGAGCGGGCGGTGGCCGCGGCCGAGGCGTGCGGCGCCAGCTCCGTGGTGGCCCGGGTCGCCGGCTCGGTCGAGCTGCCGGTGGTCGCCCAGGCCCTCGCGCGCCGCTACGACGTGGTGGTCGCACTCGGCGTGGTGGTCCGCGGATCCACCGCGCACTTCGACTACGTCTGCCGTTCGGTCACCGACGGGCTGACCCGGGTGGCGCTGGACGAGGGCAAGCCGGTGGCGCACGGGGTGCTCACCGTGGACACCATCGAGCAGGCCCGGGACCGGGCCGGGCTCCCCGGGTCGGCGGAGGACAAGGGCTGGTCGGCCACCGTCGCCGCGCTCGACGCCGCCCTCGCCGTCCGGACGCTCGCCCGCAACGGTCAGCGGGTCGGCTTCAGCGGCTGACCTGCCGGCTGGAAGAATCGCCTCCCGTGAAGACGTTCGAGGAGTTGTTCGCCGAGCTGCAGGCCAAGGCCGCCGCCGGCACCCCCGGCTCGGGCACCGTCGCCGCCCTGGACAAAGGGGTGCACTTCATCGGCAAGAAGGTCGTCGAGGAGGCGGCCGAGTCGTGGATGGCCGCCGAGCACGAAGGGCCGCAGCGCACCGCCGAGGAGATCTCCCAACTGCTCTACCAGGTCCAGGTGCTGATGCTGGCCAGCGGTCTCGAACTCAAGGACGTCTACCGACATCTGTGAGTGCCCCACCCGCTGATCGCCATCCCGGATCGAAGGAGCACTCCGTCATGCTGCGTGTCGCCATTCCCAACAAGGGCACCCTGGCCGAACCGGCCGCCCAGATGCTGCGCGAGGCGGGCTACCGCCAGCGCACCGACCCCAAGGACCTCGTCTGCCGGGACGAGCCCAACGACGTCGAATTCTTCTACCTGCGCCCCAAGGACATCGCCACCTACGTGGGCTCCGGCGACCTCGACCTCGGGATCACCGGCCGGGACCTGCTGATCGACTCGGCCGCGCCGGCCGAGGAGGTCGTCGACCTCGTCTTCGGCCAGGCCACCTTCCGCTTCGCCGCCCGCCCCGACGACATCGCCTCGGTACGCGACCTGGGCGGGCACCGGATCGCCACCGCGTACCCGGGGCTGGTCGAGCGGCACCTCGGCGAGCTGGGCGTCAAGGCCGACGTGATCCGCCTCGACGGCGCGGTGGAGAACGCCGTCCGGCTCGGCGTCGCCGACGTGGTCGCCGACGTGGTGGAGACCGGTGCCACCCTGCGCCAGGCGGGCCTGGTGGTCTTCGGCGAACCGCTGCTGCGCTCCTCGGCGGTGCTGGTCCGCCGGGCCGGCGCGACCGGGCACCCGCAGGCCGAGCAACTGCTGCGCCGCCTGCACGGTGTGCTGGTGGCCCGCCGGTACGTGATGCTCGCCTACGACGTGCCCGCCGGCCTGCTGGACCGGGCCAGCGGGCTGACCCCCGGCATCGAGTCGCCCACGGTGTCGCCGCTGCACCGCGAGGGATGGGTGGCGGTGCAGGCGATGGTGCTCCGCGACGACGTGCACCGGATCATGGACGAGCTGTACGAACTGGGCGCCCGGGCCATCCTGGTCACCAACATTCACGCCTGCCGGCTCTGACCGCCTAGATCCCTGGCCGGGTCGGCCAGCCCGCTTGATCGGCGTCGGGTCGCCGGGTTGAGGTCGGCGTGATCGGCGTCGGGGTCGTCGGGTTGGCGGACTGGCGTGATCGACGTCGGGGTCGCCCGGTTGGCGGGCCGGCGTGATCGGCGTCGGGGTCGTCGGGTTGGCGGGCTGGCGTGATCGGCGTCGGGGTTGCCGGGTTGGCGGGCTGGCTTGATCGACTCGGGATCGCCGATATGGGGGTGTCCGTCCGTGCGGGACACCCCCATATCGCTGATCTCGAGTGGATCTACCGGCCCGTGGCGCCCGCGACACGTCTGGAACCGCGCGACGATCACCGCTGACCTGAAAGATCACGCTCGAACACGGAAGTAGGGGCTTCCAATCGCGGCCGAGGCCACTGGATCCGGGATCGAGCGCGATCTTGCGGGGAACCGCGCGGCGGGGGCTTCGGCGGGTGGTTCTGCCGCGCTGACGGGCGCTCGGCGGGTGGTGCGGTCGCCGGGCAGGGGTGGGTGGCAGACTGGCAGGGTGAGTGAAACGGAGCTGCTACGTCTGAAGCCCCGCCGCATCCGGGTGGTCTGCTGGTCCTCGGCGGTCGCGCTGGTGGTGGTGTTCGCTCTGGTGGCCACCTCGCTGAGCGGCCCGACCGGCGACGGTTACGGCAGTTTCCAGCGCGGCGACCAGGTCGCCATGATCGGGCTGGGTGTCTTCGGGGCCTTGGGCTTCCTGCTGTTCACCCGCCCCCGCGTGGAGGCCGACGCGCACGGAATCCGGGTGCGCAACATCGTCAGCTCGTACACGCTGCCCTGGGAGGTTGTCCGGGGCGTCCGCTTCGACCGGGGCGCGCCGTGGGCGAGCCTGGAGCTGCACGACGACGACCTGCTGCCGATGGTCGCTCTGCAGGCCGCCGACAAGGAGTTGGCCGTCGAGGGGGTCCGCGCGCTGCGCCGGCTGCACGAGGCGCACCAGTCCCGCCTCGCCGAGCGCGCGTCCGGCCGCTGACCGAGTCGCCCTGACCGCTCCGTCCGGCCGCTGACCGAGTCGCCCTGACCGGTCCGCCCGGCCGCTGACCGAGTCGAGCCCCACGCATCCCCGAGTCCGCCGGGCACCAGGCCGGGGGCGGCGCGCGCTCGTCGGTGTCCGGTTTGGGAGCGGCCGGGGCTGGGGTGTAGTGTTGTCGAGTCGACCAGGCTGTCTCCGCGTGCGAGCAGACAGCCATGAAAGCGGAGCGCCTGCTCCCACCCGAGTCGCCGCTACGGTGGCCGGGTCCCGGTCACCGGTTCCGGGCACGTCCCGGTTCCGGATGCGCGATCCTGTGATCGTGCCGACCGGTCGAGCGGGCCCTGGCATGCGCCGGGGCCTTCTGCTTTCCAGGTCGGTTCCCACCCGGGAACCGCGGGGGTCGGTGAGAGAGCAGAAACGACTCGAGGAGGCCCCATCAGCGTCGAACCACGCGTGAACGAGCAGATCCGGGCACGTGAGGTCCGACTGGTCGGCCCCGAGGGTGAGCAGGTGGGCATCGTCCCACTGGAGCGCGCCCTTCAGCTGGCCGCGGACGTCGATCTGGACCTGGTCGAGGTTGCGCCGATGGCGCGCCCGCCGGTGTGCAAGCTCATGGACTTCGGCAAGTTCAAGTACGAGAGCGCACTCAAGGCGCGCGAAGCGCGGCGTAATCAGCAGCAGACCGTCATCAAGGAAATGAAGCTCCGACCGAAGATCGATCCGCACGACTACGAGACCAAGAAGGGTCACGTGGTGCGGTTCCTCAAGGCGGGCGACAAGGTCAAGGTGACGATCATGTTCCGCGGTCGCGAGCAGAGCCGCCCGGAGCTGGGTTACCGGCTCCTGCGTCGGCTCGAATCCGAGATCACGGACCTGGGCTACGTCGAGGCCGCTCCGAAGCAGGACGGCCGAAACATGATCATGGTTCTCGCTCCGCATCGGGCCGTCAAGGCCTCCGCGGTCGCCGCTACGGCGTCCCGCGGTGCACCTCGGGACCGGGGCGCGGACGAGTCCGCCGCTCCGGAAGCCGATGAGACCGCGGCGGCCGGCGAGACCGCAGCAGCCGGTGACACCGGCACCGCCGCCGACACCAGCGGCGAGTAACAGGGGAGAAGACGTTCCACATGCCGAAGATGAAGAGCCACACGGGTATGGGTAAGCGGGTCAAGGTGACCGGCAAGGGCAAGATCGTTGCTCAGCAGGCCGGCCTCCGCCACAACCTGGAGAAGAAGCCCTCCACCCAGACCCGCCGGCTGACCGGCACGGTCGTGCTGGCCAAGGCCGACGTCAAGCGCATCAAGAAGCTGCTCGGCCGCTGACGCGCGCCACCTTTACGTAAGAAGGAGTTGAGATGGCACGCGTCAAGCGGGCTGTGAACGCCCAGAAGAAGCGTCGTACCCTGCTGGAGACCGCGAGCGGTTACCGCGGTCAGCGCTCCCGGCTGTACCGCAAGGCCAAGGAGCAGGTGCTGCACTCGATGCAGTACGCCTACCGGGACCGTCGTGACCGCAAGGGCGACTTCCGGCAGCTGTGGATCCAGCGGATCAACGCGGGCGCCCGGGCCAACGGGATGACCTACAACCGCCTGATCCAGGGCCTGCGTCTGGCCGGCATCGAGGTCGACCGCAAGATCCTGGCCGACCTGGCTGTCAACGACGCCGCCGCCTTCGCGGCGATCGTCGAGCTGGCCCGGGCCGCGGTCGCGGCTGAGGGCACCGGCGGCGCGGCGGCCCAGGCCGCCTGATCCCCGCGCACAAGAGCGAGGCGTCTCCCGTGTCGGCACCGCCGTCCGGGGGGCGCCTCAA
The DNA here is from genome assembly GCF_003667505.1 of Micromonospora sp. BL4. Classification (GTDB taxonomy): domain Bacteria; phylum Actinomycetota; class Actinomycetes; order Mycobacteriales; family Micromonosporaceae; genus Micromonospora. Next base: position 30,378 of record NZ_RCVJ01000192.1, on the reverse strand, counting down.
TCGTGCCGGAGGACCGCACACCATGGCCTTCACCCCCCGTACACCCAGGGTGGTCGCCGCCCGCCGGTTGCAGCGCCGCCGGGACCGCGAGGCCGCCGGCCGGTTCCTGGCCGAGGGACCGCAGGCGGTCCGCGAGGCCCTCGCGCGGCCCGAGGTGGTCACCGAGCTGTTCGGTACGCCCACCGCCCTCGACCGGTACGCGGAGCTGGCGGCCGCGGCGGCCCGCGCCGACGTGCCGGTCTCCGAGGTGACCGACGAGGGGCTCGCCGCGCTGGCCGAGACCGTCGCCCCGCAGGGGCTGGTCGCCGTCTGCCGGCACCTGGACGTGCCGCTGGAGCGGGCCCTCGCCGGTACGCCCCGCCTGGTGGCGGTGCTCGCCGAGATCCGGGACCCGGGTAACGCCGGCACCGTGCTGCGCACCGCCGACGCGGCCGGGGCGGGCGCGGTGGTCTTCGCCGGCGACGCCGTCGACCCGTACAACGGCAAGTGCGTCCGGGCCTCCGCCGGCAGCCTCTTCCACGTGGACGTGGTCCGCGCCACCGACCCGGTCCAGGTGGTCGACGGACTGCGCGCCAGCGGCCTGACCGTGCTGGCCACCACCGGCTACGGCGACAGCGACCTGGACGACCTGGCCGACGACGGGCGGCTCGCCGGGCCGACCGCCTGGCTGTTCGGCTCCGAGGCGCACGGGCTGCCGGAGGAGTTGGCCGCCGCGGCCGACGCCCGGGTCCGGGTGCCGCTGCACGGGCGCGCGGAGAGCCTGAACCTGGCTGCGGCGGCAGCGGTCTGCCTGTACGCTTCAGCGAGAGCACAGCGCTGAGGTGTCCACGCCCGGCGCGCATACCGCAGGGGAGAGCGTCCGTCGATGAACGCGCAACGGCGTTCGTTTAGCCAGCCCGCCGGTGTCGGCGGGCGGCGGGCCTGACCTGCTCCCTGCACGACACTCCTACCGGCGGGCTGCGGCGCAGCCGCGCGTCCGTAGACTCGCTTAGCCGCCCCGGTGAGGGCTGGCGCCGCCGTGAGGGAGTGCCCGTACGCCATGAGCTACCGCAACGATCCGTACGACCCGAAGCAGGTCGCCCTGCTCGACCCGGCCGCACTGGCCGCGGCCGTCGCCGACGCCACGAAGGCGTTCACGGCGGCCACCGACCCGGACGCGCTGACCGCGCTGCGTCCCGCGCACCTCGGTGACCGGTCACCGGTCTCGCTGGCCCGCCGCGAGATCGGCGCGCTGCCGCCGGCCGCGAAGTCGGACGCCGGCAAGCGGGTCAACGAGGCCCGCCGGGCGATCGAGACCGCGTACGCCGACCGCGCCGAGGTCGTGGAGCGCGAGCAGGCCGAGCGGGTGCTGGTGGAGGAGCGGGTGGACGTCACCCTGCCCTACGACCGGCGTCCGCGCGGCGCCCGGCACCCGCTGAGCACCCTGATGGAGTCGATCAGCGACCTGTTCGTCGGGATGGGCTACGAGGTGGCCGAGGGCCCCGAGGTCGACCTGGAGTGGGTCAACTTCGACGCGTTGAACATCCCCGCCGACCACCCGGCGCGCGGGCTGATGGACACCTTCCACATCGCACCGGAGGGCTCCGGCCTGGTGCTGCGCACGCACACCTCGACCGTGCAGACCCGTACGATGCTCAGCCGCACGCCGCCGATCTACGTGATCGTGCCGGGCCGCGTCTACCGCACCGACGAGGTGGACGCCACCCACAGCCCGGTCTTCCACCAGGCCGAGGGCCTTGTCGTCGACAAGGGCATCACGATGGCGCACCTGCGCGGCACGCTCGACCACTTCGCCCGGGCGATCTTCGGCCCGGAGGCGAAGACCCGGTGGCGGCCGCACTACTTCCCGTTCACCGAGCCGTCGGCGGAGTTCGACGTCTGGTTCCCGGAGCACCGCGACGGCCCCCAGTGGGTCGAGTGGGGCGGCTGCGGGATGGTCAACCCGCGGGTGTTGCGCGCCTGCGGCGTGGACCCGGAGGTCTACTCCGGATTCGCCTTCGGCATGGGCATCGACCGGACCCTGATGGTCCGGCACGGGGTCAGCGACATCCGCCATCTCTTCGAGGGCGACGTGCGGTTCAGCCGCGCGCTCGGGACCGGGGCGTAGGCGATGCGGGTACGAGACACGGGAACGGTGGTCTGAAGTCATGCGAGTTTCTGTCAGTTGGCTGCGGGAGTACGTCGACCTCCCCGCCGACCTGCCCACCGGTGACCTGGAGCAGGCCCTGATCGACCTCGGCATCGAGGTCGAGTCCGTGGTGGACCTGCGGGCGTCCGTCACCGGCCAGCTGGTCGTCGGCGAGGTGCGCGAGATCGAGGAGCTCACCGGCTTCAAGAAGCCGATCCGGTTCTGCCGGGTCGACGTGGGTGACGCCAACGGCACCGGTGAGCCGCAGGAGATCGTCTGCGGGGCCCGCAACTTCGCGCCCGGCGACCGGGTGGTGGTGATCCTGCCCGGCGGTGTGCTGCCCGGCGGCTTCGCCATCGGCGCCCGCAAGACCTACGGGCACAACTCCGCCGGGATGATCTGCTCGGCGAAGGAGCTGGGCCTGGGCGAGGACCACTCCGGCATCATCGTGCTGCCGCCGGACGTGGCGGCCAAGCCGGGCGACGACGCGCGGCCGGTGGTCGGCCTCGACGACGTGGTGTTCGAGCTGGAGATCACCCCCGACCGGGGGTACGGGTTGAGCCTGCGCGGCCTGGCCCGGGAGCTGTCGCACGCCTTCGACGTGCCGCTGCGCGACCCGGCCCTGGTGCCCGCGCCGACCGGCACCGAGGCGCCCGCGTACCCGGTGGAGGTGCGCGACCCAATCGGCTGCGACCGCTTCGCCGCCCGCATGGTCCGCGGCGTCGACCCGACCGCGCCCACGCCGTCGTGGATGCAGCAGCGGCTCGTCACCGCGGGCATCCGCAGCATCTCGCTGCCGGTCGACATCACCAACTACGTGATGCTGGAGCTGGGTCAGCCGATGCACGCCTTCGACGCCGACCGGATCGCCGGGCCGCTGGTGGTCCGCCGCGCCGAGCCGGGGGAGAAGCTGACCACCCTGGACGGGGTGCAGCGGGTGCTCGCCGGCGACGACATGGTGATCTGCGACGCTGGGCTGGACAACGCCCTCGCGGGCGAGGGCGCCGGCGTCCCGATCTCGCTCGCCGCGGTGATGGGCGGCGAGACCAGCGAGGTCGTCGCCGGCACCACCAACGTGCTGTTCGAGGCGGCGCACTGGGACCCGGCGATGGTCGGGCGCACCGCCCGCCGGCACAAGCTGTTCAGCGAGGCCGCGAAGCGCTGGGAGCGGGGCGTCGACCCGGCCCTGCCGCTGGTCGCGCTGGAGCGGGCCGTGCGGCTGCTCACCGAGCACGGTGGCGGCACCCCGGGTGCGGAGATCCTGGACATCGATCACGTCCGTCCGCGTACCCCGATCACCCTGCCGGCGGACCTGCCCACCCGGCGGGTCGGGGTCGAGTATCCGCCGGCGCGGGTGGTCGCCCTGCTGGAGCGGGTCGGCTGCACGGTCGCGCAGGGCGCGGACCGGTTGGCCGAGGACCCGGGCGCGGTCGGCGTCGCCAGCGGCGCCGGGGTGGCGCTCAGCGTCACGCCACCCAGCTGGCGGCCCGACCTGACCGACCCGGCCGACCTCGTCGAGGAGGTGGTCCGCCTCGACGGGTACGACCGGGTGCCGTCGGTGCTGCCGACCGCGTCGCCCGGTCGCGGGTTGACCCCGCGGCAGCGTCGCCGCCGGGCGGTCGCCTGGTCGCTGGCCGAGCGGGGGTACGTGGAGGTGCTCGCGCACCCGTTCGTGTCGCCGGAACTGGCCGACCTGCTGGGCCTGTCGGCCGACGATCCGCGCCGGCCGGCGGTGCGGCTGGCCAACCCGCTGTCCGAGGAGGAGCCGCTGCTGCGCACCACGCTGCTCGGCCCGCTGCTCGGCATTCTCAAGCGCAACCTCGGCCGGGGGCACCGTGACCTCGCGCTGTACGAGATCGGGGCGGTGTTCCACCCGCGCGTCGGGGCCGGCAGCCCGCCGGCGATGGGCGTGGACCGGCGTCCCACCGACGAGGAGTTCGCGGCCGCCGACGCGGTGGTGCCGGCGCAGCCCGTGCACGTCGCGGTGGTGCTGACCGGTGACCTCGACCCGGCCGGCTGGTGGGCTCCGGGCCGGGCGGCCGGCTGGGCGGACGCCATCGAGGCGGCGCGTGACGTGCTGGCCGCCGCCGGTGTTCCCGATGAGGGGGTCGAGGTGCGTGCCGCCGAGTACGCCCCGTGGCACCCCGGCCGCTGCGCCGAGCTGCGGGTCGACGGCACGGTCGTCGGGCACGCCGGCGAGCTGCACCCGGCGGTGGTGGCGGCGTTGGAGCTGCCCCGCCGGACCTGCGCGATGGAGCTGTCCCTGGACGCGCTGCCGTCCGCGCCGGTGACGCCCGCCCCGACGGTGTCCGGCTTCCCGCCGGCGCTGATCGACGTGGCGCTGGTGGTGGACGAGTCGGTGCCGGCGGAGCAGGTGCGCCGGGCGCTGGAGGCGGGCGCCGGCGAGCTGCTGGAGGACGTGCGACTGTTCGACGTGTACTCCGGTGAGCAGCTCGGCGCGGGTCGTCGGTCGCTGGCGTACAAGCTCACCTTCCGGGCGCCGGACCGGACGCTCACCGTCGAGGAGGCGGTGGCCGCCCGGGACGCGGCGGTGGCCGTGGCCGTCGAGCGCCTCGGCGCCACCCTGCGCGGCGCCTGAGGGGCGTCGGTACGCGGACAGCCCGCGGTGGTCGTCGCGCTCGCGGCGGCCACCGCCGGCTTTTGTGGGCCGGCGGCACCTGCGCGGGAACTCCTGAGGGGGCTCATGTCATCGCGCTGCGTCACCGGATCCGTTCGCCGCGTGCCCTATCGGCCGAAAGGGCACCGGCCTCGGCATGTTCGGTTACCCGCGAGTCACCTCTGAGCGGTTAGCCTGCTTGGATTCCGGCGACCACCGGAGGACACCCCCACCACCCCCATGGGAGTTGATCCATGTTCGAGGATCAGGCCGCGCAGGTCAGGACGGTCGACGTCTGCATCGTCGGTGGCTGCGGTCGGGTGGGTCTGCCGCTGGGCATCGCCTTCGCGGCCCGCGGCCTCTCCGTCGTGTTGTACGACATCAACGCCGACGCGGTGGCCACGGTGAACGCGGCCCGGCTCCCGTTCGCCGAGCCCGGCGCGGCGGAGCCGCTGGCGGAGGCGGTCGCCGCCGGGCGACTGCGGGCGACCACCGATCCGGCCAGCGTGGGTGGCTCCGAGCATCTCGTGGTGGTCGTCGGCACGCCGGTGGACGAGCACCTCAACCCGGACCTCGGCGCGGTGCCCCGGGCTCTGGAGCGGTGCGCCGAGCACCTGCGCGACGGGCAGCTCGTGGTGCTGCGCAGCACCGTCTACCCGGGAGTGACGGCGCTGACCGAGAAGCTGCTGGCCGGCAAGGGCATCCGGGCGGACGTGGCGTTCTGTCCGGAGCGGATCGCCGAGGGCCGGGCGATGACCGAGCTGTTCGCGCTGCCGCAGATCGTGGCGGCGCGGACGCCGGGGGCGCTGGCCCGGGCGGAGAAGCTCTTCCGGCATCTGACTGAGGAGATCGTGCCGCTCGAGCCGGAGGAGGCGGAGCTGGCGAAGTTGTTCACCAACACCTGGCGCTACATCAAGTTCGCCACCGCCAACCAGTTCTGGATGATGGCCAACGACTTCGGGCTCGACTTCGCCCGGATCCGGCACGCCGTGGCGTACGACTACCCGCGCGCGGCGGACCTGCCGATGCCGGGTTTCGCCGCCGGGCCGTGCCTGTTCAAGGACACCATGCAGCTGGCCGCGTTCAACCGCAACAACTTCGTGCTGGGCCACTCCGCCATGCTGATCAACGAGGGGTTGCCGCTGTACCTGGTGTCCCGGTTGGAGGACCGGTTCGACCTGTCCGAGATGACCGTCGGCATCCTCGGCATGGCGTTCAAGGGTGGCAGCGACGACCCGCGGGAGAGCCTGGCGTACAAGCTGCGCAAGATCCTTGCGTTGAAGACCCGCGAGACGCTCTGCACCGACCCGTACGTGGCCGACGAGCGCTTCGTCGATCTGGCCGAGGTGCTGCGCCGGGCCGACCTGCTGGTCATCGCGGCCCCGCATGAGCAGTACGCCCGGCTGGAGACCGACACCCCTCTGGTCGACATGTGGGGGCTGACCGGGCAGGGCGTGCGGGTATGACGCCCCGCGTGTCGGTCATCGTCCCGGTCTACAACGAGGGCGAGGCGATCGTCCGCTGCCTGGAGCGGATGCTGCGCGAGATGCTGCTCCCGGCCGAGGTGCTGATCGTGCACGACATGCCGGAGGACACCACCGTCCCGTACGCCGAGCAGATCGCGCGGCGCGATCCCCGGGTCCGGGCCGTGCTCAACACCTACGGTCGTGGGCCCGCGAACGCGATCCGGTTCGGCGTCGACGCGGCCCAGGCCCCCGTCGTGGTGGTCACCATGGCCGACGGCTGCGACGACCCGCGCCAGATCGACGAGCTGGCCCGGCTGGTGGACCGGGGCGTGGTGGTGGCCGCCGCCTCCCGGTACATGCCGGGCGGGCAGCAGGTGGGCGGGCCGAGGCTGAAGCGGATGATGTCCCGCTGGGCCGGGCGCAGCCTCTACACCTTCGCCCGGGTCGGCACCCGGGACGCCACCAACAGCTTCAAGGCGTACGACACGGCCTTCGTCCGGGAGGTGGGCATCGAGTCCCGGACCGGGTTCGAGATCGGCCTGGAGCTGACCGCGAAGGCCACCCGGCTGCGGCTCCCGGTGGCCGAGATCCCGACGATCTGGCTGGACCGGCCGCTGGGCGAGTCCCACTTCGACCTGGGCCGCTTCCTCCCCGGGTACCTGCGGTGGTACTTCTTCGCCTACGGTCGGCGGCTGGGCCGGGCGAGGTTCGCCGCGGGCACGGCGGCGGCGGCCGTGCCGGCGCCGCGCGACCCGCAGGACAACAGCACCGAGTACGAGAAAACCGCTTAGGAGCGCACGTGGCGAAGGTCCTGGTAACTGGTTCGGCCGGATTCATCGGTGGCTACCTCGTCGAGGAGCTGTTGGACCGGGGCCACGAGGTGGTGGGGGTCGACAACTTCTCCAAGTACGGGCCGGTGACCCACAGCTACGACGAGCATCCCCGCTACCGTTTCGTCGAGGGCGACGCCCGCGACGTCGACCTGCTCACCGATCTGCTGGACGGCTGCGACCACCTGGTGGCCGGGGCGGCGATGATCGGCGGCATCTCCTACTTCCACGCGTACGCCTACGACCTGCTGGCGACCAACGAGCGGATCATGGCGGCGACCTGCGACGCGGCGATCCGGGCGCACCGGGAGGGGCGGCTGGCCAAGGTCACCTACCTCTCCTCCTCGATGGTCTACGAGTCGACCGAGCAGTGGCCGAGCCGGGAGGGCGACGAGCGGCGCGTCCCACCGCCACTGTCGTCGTACGGGTTCCAGAAGCTGGCCGTGGAGTACTACGCCCGCGCCGCCTGGGAGCAGTACCAGGTGCCGTACACCATCGTCCGGCCGTTCAACTGCGTGGGCGTCGGCGAGGGGCGGGCGCTCGGCCAGGCCGAGGTGCTCTCGGGCAACGTGAAGCTGGCCATGTCGCACGTCGTTCCGGACCTGGTGCAGAAGATCGTCAAGGGGCAGGACCCGCTGCACATCCTGGGCGAGGGCAACCAGGTGCGGCACTACACGTACGGCGGCGACCTGGCCCGGGGGATCGCCACCGCGATCGAGCATCCGGCCGCGCGGAACGAGGACTTCAACCTGTCGACCGCGGAGTCGACCAGCGTGCTGGAGTTGGCCGAGCTGATCTGGCACAAGATCAAGGGGCCGGATGTGCCGTTCCGGTACGTCTGCGACGAGCCGTTCCGCTACGACGTGCAGAAGCGCGTGCCGGATGTCACCAAGGCCCGTGAGGTGCTCGGGTTCACCGCGACGACGTCGCTGGACGTGATGCTCGACGAGGTCGTCCCCTGGGTGAGTCGGGCCGTCGCGGAGGGCCGCCTCTGACCGTTCCATCCCGTTTTTCGCCGTTCCGGCCCGTGTCGCCCCGCGACCCGGGCCGGACGTGTGTCCGGCGACACCCGCATCATTCCCATGCAGTGGACTGTATGAACTTGCAGCGCCCCGATCATGGCGCTAACCTTCGTTGCATAGTCATGCGGAGGTGAGTATGGGAATCCGAGTCGCGGTCGCCGGAGCGAGCGGCTACGCCGGGGGCGAGCTGCTGCGCCTGGTCGCCGGGCACCCGGAGTTCGACCTGGTCGCCGCCACCGCCCACCGCCAGGCCGGGCACCGCGTCGACGTGGTGCACCCGCAGCTCACCGGGCTCGACCTGGTGTTCGGCGAGACCGACCCTTCGACGCTCACCGACGCGGACCTGGTCTTCCTGGCGGTGCCGCACGGCGAGTCGGCCGTGCTGGCCGCCCAGATCCCGCCGCACGTGCGGATCGTCGACCTGGGGGCGGACCACCGGCTCGCCGACCCGTACCACTGGGCCCAGTACTACGGCGGCCCGTACGCCGGCCAGTGGACCTACGGCCTGCCCGAGCTGCCCGGCCAGCGGGAGCTGATCGCCGGCTCGACCCGCGTGGCGAACACCGGCTGCTACGCGGCGGCGATCACCCTGGCGGTCGCGCCGCTGATCGCGGCCGGCGCGGCCAACCCCGCCGACGTGGTGGTGGTCGCCGCCTCCGGCACCTCCGGCGCCGGGCGGGCGGCCAAGCCGCACCTGCTGGCCAGCGAGGTGCTGGGGGACCTGTCGCCGTACCGGGTCGGCACCCACCAGCACGTGCCGGAGATCAAGCAGGCGTCCGGGGCGACCGGTCTGTCGTTCACCCCGGTCCTGGCGCCGATGCCGCGCGGCATCCTGGCCACGGTCACCGCGCTGCCGACGCACGGCGTCGACCCGCAGCACGTGCTGGCGCAGGCGTACGCGGACGACCCGTTCGTGCACGTGCTGCCCGAGGGCAGGTGGCCGCACACCGCGGCCACGCTGGGTTCGAACTCCTGCCACCTGCAGGCCACCGTCGACGTGGACTCCGGCCGCCTGATCGTGCTCAGCGCGCTGGACAACCTGGGCAAGGGCGCCGCCGGCCAGGCCGTCCAGAACGCCAACCTGATGCTCGGCCTGCCGGAGACCACCGGCCTGTCCGTCTGGGGGGTCAACCCGTGAGCGTCACCACCCCGCGGGGGTTCCGGGCGGCCGGGGTGGCTGCCGGCCTGAAGGCCAGTGGTGGCTCCGACGTCGCGCTGGTGGTCAACGACGGCCCGGACGCCGGCGTCGCCGCGGTGTTCACCAGCAACCGGATCAAGGCCGCGCCGGTGCTCTGGACGCAGCAGGTCGTGCGTGGCGGTGTGGTCCGCGCGGTGGTGCTCAACTCCGGCGGCGCCAACGCCTGCACCGGCCCGGCCGGGTTTCAGGACACCCACGCCACCGCCGAGCACACCGCCGCCGCGCTGACCTCGGTAAGCCCACGGCTGATCCTCGGCGCGGGTGAGGTGGCGGTCTGCTCCACCGGGCTGATCGGGGAGCGGCTGCCGATGCCGAAGCTGCTGCCCGGCGTCCGCTCGGCGATCCGGGGGCTGTCGCGGGACGGCGGCACGGCCGCCGCCGAGGCCATTCTGACCACGGACACCCGCTCGAAGACCACGGTGGCCCGGGGCAGCGGCTGGACCGTCGGCGGGATGGCCAAGGGCGCCGGGATGCTCGCGCCGGGGATGGCCACCATGCTCTGCGTGCTGACCACCGACGCGGTGGCCGGGCCGGCGACGTTGGACGAGGTGCTGCGCGCGGCCACCCGGGTCAGCTTCGACCGGGTGGACTCGGACGGCTGCATGTCGACCAACGACACCGTGCTGCTGCTGGCCAGCGGCGCGAGCGGCATCGAGCCGACGCCGGCCGAGCTGGCCGCCGCGGTCACCGCGGCCTGCCACGACCTGGCCCAGCAGTTGGTCGCCGACGCCGAGGGCGCCACCAAGCAGATCGCCATCGACGTGGTCGGCGCCGCCGACGAGGACGACGCGGTCGAGGTGGGCCGCTCGGTGGCCCGCAACAACCTGGTCAAGACCGCGCTGTTCGGCAACGACCCGAACTGGGGCCGGATCCTCGCCGCGGTGGGCACCACCTCCGCCGCGTTCGAGCCGGACGGCGTGGACGTGGCCGTCAACGGGGTGTGGGTGTGCCGGGGCGGCGGCGCCGCCGAGGACCGCTCGAAGGTCGACCTGACCGGGCGGGACGTGACCATCCGGATCGACCTGCACGCCGGTACGTCGGCCGCGACGATCTGGACCAACGACCTGTCCCACGCGTACGTGCACGAGAACTCGGCGTACTCCACATGAGCCTCAGCACCGACCTCACCCGCGCCCAGGTCAAGGCGGAGACGCTGATCGAGGCGCTGCCCTGGCTGGCCCGCTTCTCCGGCTCCACGGTCGTCGTCAAGTACGGCGGCAACGCCATGACCGACCCCGAGTTGCAGCGGGCGTTCGCCGCCGACATGGTCTTCCTGCGGTACGCCGGGCTCAAGCCGGTGGTGGTGCACGGCGGCGGTCCGCAGATCTCCGCCATGCTGGGCCGGCTCGGCATCGCCAGTGAGTTCCGCGGTGGCCTGCGGGTGACCACCGCCGAGGCGATGGACGTGGTCCGGATGGTGCTGGTCGGGCAGGTGGGCCGGGAACTCGTAGGGCTGATCAACTCGCACGGCCCCTTCGCCGTCGGCCTCTCCGGCGAGGACGCCCGGCTGTTCACCGCGGTGCGCCGCCCGGCGTACGTGGACGGGCTGCCGGTCGACGTCGGCCAGGTCGGCGACGTCGAGTCGGTGGACGTGTCGGCGGTGACCGACCTGATCGCGGCCGGCCGAATCCCGGTGATCTCCACGGTCGCGCCGGACGTCGACGGGGTGCTGCACAACCTCAACGCGGACACCGCCGCCGCCGCGCTGGCCGTCGCGTTGCGGGCCCGCAAGCTGGTCGTCCTCACCGACGTGGCCGGCCTGTACGCCGACTGGCCGGACACCACCAGCCTGGTCTCGGAGATCGCCGCCGACGACCTCGCCACGCTGCTGCCCAGCCTCCAGTCGGGGATGGTGCCGAAGATGGAGGCCTGCCTGCGGGCGGTGCGCGGGGGAGTCCCCGCCGCGCACGTCGTCGACGGTCGGGTGGCGCACTCCACGTTGCTCGAGGTGTTCACCTCGGAAGGGTTCGGAACGATGGTGATCGCGTCATGAGCGCACTGGTACAGCGCTGGAGCCAGTCCATGATGGACAACTACGGCACCCCGCCGATGGCGCTGGTCTCCGGCGCCGGCGCGGTGGTGGTCGACGACGCCGGCCGGGAGTACCTCGACCTGGTGGGCGGGATCGCGGTGAACGCCCTCGGCCACGCCCACCCGGCCGTGGTGGCCGCCGTCTCGAGGCAGGTCGCCACCCTCGGGCACGTCTCCAACCTCTACGTGGCCGAGCCGCCGGTCGCCCTCGCCGAGCTGCTGCTGGCGCTCGCCGGCCGGCCGGGCCGGGTCTTCTTCGCCAACTCCGGCGCGGAGGCGAACGAGGCGGCGTTCAAGCTCTCCCGGCGTACCGGCCGCAGCCACGTGGTGGCCACCCGGGGCGGTTTCCACGGCCGCACCATGGGCGCCCTCGCCTTGACCGGCCAGCCGGCCAAGGCCGACCCGTTCCGCCCGCTGCCCGGCGAGGTGACCCACGTCGACTACGGCGACGTCGCCGCCCTCGAGGCCACCGTCACCGACGCCACCGCCATGGTGGTCCTGGAGCCGATCCAGGGCGAGAACGGCGTGGTCGTGCCGCCGGCCGGATACCTCGCCGCCGCCCGACGGATCACGGCCGCGCACGGGGCGCTGCTCGTGCTCGACGAGGTGCAGACCGGCATCGGCCGCACCGGCCACTGGTTCGCCCACCAGGCCGAGGGCGTGGAGCCGGACGTGGTCACCCTGGCCAAGGGGCTGGGCGGCGGGCTGCCGATCGGCGCCACGCTGGCCTTCGGCCGGGCCGCCGACCTGCTCACCCCCGGCTCGCACGGCACCACCTTCGGCGGCAACCCGATCAGCTGCGCCGCCGCGCTCGCCGTGGTGGCGACCATCGCCAACGAGGGGCTGCTCGACCACGTCAAGCGGGTCGGCGAGCGGCTGCGCCACGGCATCGAGGCGCTGGACCACCCGCTGGTCGCCGGTGTGCGGGGCGCGGGTCTGCTGCTCGGCGTGGCGCTCACCGCCCCGGTGGCGCCGGTGCTCGCCGAGGCGCTGCGCGAGGCCGGTTTCCTGGTCAACCCGGTGCAGCCGGGCGTGGTCCGGCTGGCCCCGCCGCTGATCCTCACCACCGCCCAGGCGGACACTTTCCTCGCCGCTCTACCGGCCGCCCTGGACGCGGCCGCCCCGGCGGCCGCCGGCACCGATCGTGCAGGAACGGCGCCGCACCAGGGGCCGGCATCCTCCACGATCTCGACGCCGACCACGACGGCCACCGCCACGACCACGACGGGGACGACCGCATGAGCCGGCACTTTCTGCGCGACGACGATCTCTCACCCGCCGAGCAGACCACGGTGCTCGACCTGGCGGCGCGGATGAAGGCCGACCGGTTCGGCCACCGGCCGCTGTCCGGGCCGCGCTCGGTGGCGGTGCTCTTCGACAAGCAGAGCCTGCGCACCAGGATCTCGTTCGACGCCGGGATCGCCGAGCTGGGCGGGCACCCCCTCGTCGTGGACACCCAGGTCACCCACTTCGGCCGGGGCGAGTCGCTGGCCGATGCCGGGCGGGTGCTGTCCCGCTACGTCGCGGCCATCGTCCTGCGCACCCACGGCGACGACCGGATCGCCGAGGTGGCGGCCGGCGCGAGCGTGCCGGTGATCAACGCGCTCACCGACGGCTTCCACCCCTGCCAACTGCTGGCCGACCTGCTCACCGTCCGCGAGCGGTGCGGCGGCACGGCCGGCCGCACCCTGACCTACGTGGGGGACGGCGCGAACAACATGGCCCAGTCGTACCTGCTGGCCGGGGCCACGGCCGGGATGCACGTACGGGTCGCCGGGCCGGCCGGCTTCGCACCGGACCCGACCGTGCTGAGCCGAGCGGCGGAGATCGCCGCCGGCACCGGCGGGTCGGTGCGGGTCCTGACCGATCCGGGTCAGGCGGTACGCGACGCCGACGTGGTGGCCACCGACACCTGGACGTCGATGGGGCAGGAGGACGACGGGCTGGACCGGATCACCCCGTTCCTGCCGTACCAGGTCAACAAGGAGCTGCTCGGCCAGGCCGCGCCGGACGCGATCGTGCTGCACTGCCTGCCCGCGCACCGCGGCGAGGAGATCACCGACGAGGTGCTCGACGGCCCGCAGAGCGCGGTCTTCGACCAGGCGGAGAACCGGCTGCACGCCCAGAAGGCGCTGCTGACGTTCCTGGTGGGCGCCGGAGCCGGAACGGGGGAGTCCCGATGACCGCCCCGCTGACCCGCGCCGCGCGGCACGCCCGGATCGTGGAGCTGATCCGTGACAAGGCCGTCCGCTCGCAGACCGAACTGGCCGACCTGCTCGCCGCCGACGGCGTCGGAGTCACCCAGGCCACCCTTTCGCGGGATCTGGAGGAGCTCGGCGCGGTCAAGGTGCGCGGCGGCGACGGGCCGGCGATCTACCTGATCCCCGAGGACGGCCACCGGCCGCTGCGCGACGCCGAGGCGGCCCCCGCGCGGCTGGTGCGGCTGCTGCGTGAGCTGCTCAACGGGGTCGACTCCAGCGGCAACATCGCCGTGCTGCGTACCCCGCCGGGCGCAGCCCAATACCTGGCCAGCGCGTTGGACCGAGCGGGCCTGCCCGAGGTCGTCGGCACCATCGCCGGCGACGACACCATCCTCGTCGTGGCCCGTGAGGCCGTCGGCGGGGCCGCACTCGGCGACAAGCTCGCCGGCTGGGCCCGCGGGGAAGACAACGTTGAAGGGAGCACCACACCATGACCGAGCGGGTCGTTCTGGCGTACTCCGGAGGGCTGGACACCTCCGTCGCCATTCCCTACCTGGCCGAGCAGACCGGCGCCGAGGTGATCGCGGTGGCGGTCGACGTCGGGCAGGGCGGCGAGGACCTCGACGCCATCCGGCAGCGGGCGCTGGACTGCGGCGCCGCCGAGTCCGAGCTGGTCGACGCGCGCGACGAGTTCGCCGCCGACTACTGCCTGCCGGCCATCCGGGCGAACGCCCTCTACATGGACCGCTACCCGCTGGTCTCGGCGCTGTCCCGGCCGCTGATCGTCAAGCACCTGGTGGCCGCGGCCCGTAAGCACGGCGGGACGATCGTCTCGCACGGCTGCACCGGCAAGGGCAACGACCAGGTCCGGTTCGAGGTCGGCCTGAACGCGCTCGCCCCCGACCTGAAGATCATCGCGCCGGCCCGGGACTACGCCTGGACGCGGGACAAGGCGATCGCGTTCGCCGAGGAGAAGGGGCTGCCGATCGACGTGTCGGCCAAGTCGCCGTACTCCATCGACCAGAACCTGTGGGGCCGCGCGGTGGAGACCGGCTTCCTGGAGGACATCTGGAACGCCCCGATCGAGGACCTGTACTCGTACACCTCCGACCCGGCGCAGGACCGCGACGCCGACGAGGTCGTGATCACCTTCGACGCCGGCGTGCCGGTGGCCATCGACGGTGAGACGGTCACGCCGTACCAGGCGATCCTGGAGCTGAACCGGCGCGCCGGCGCGCAGGGCGTGGGCCGCCTCGACATGGTCGAGGACCGGCTGGTCGGCATCAAGAGCCGCGAGGTGTACGAGGCGCCCGGCGCGATCGCGCTGATCACCGCCCACCAGGAGCTGGAGGCGGTCACCGTCGAGCGGGACCTGGCCCGGTTCAAGAAGAGCGTCGACCAGCGCTGGGGTGAGCTGGTCTACGACGGCCTGTGGTTCTCGCCGCTGAAGGACTCGCTGGACGCCTTCATCGACGACGCGCAGCGGCACGTGAGCGGCGAGGTGCGGATGACCCTGCACGGCGGCCGGGCGACCGTCACCGGTCGGCGCTCCGAGGCGAGCCTCTACGACTTCGGGATGGCCACCTACGACACCGGCGACACCTTCGACCAGTCGCTCGCGAAGGGTTTCGTGCAGCTGTGGGGTCTGCCGAGCCGGATGGCCGCCGCGCGCAACGCCCGGCTGGGCAGCTCCGGCCAGTGATCCGTGCGAGCGCGAGGAGTGAGCGAGCGCGGCGAGTGAGCCCCGCAGTCGCGAGCGAAGGGCAAGCAGAGCAATGATGGGCGGCGTGGACGACAAGAGCCTGACCGAGAACAGCGCCGCCACCAACCGGACGAGCCTGTGGGGTGGCCGGTTCGCCGGCGGCCCCGCCGAGGCGCTCGCCCGGCTGTCGGTGAGCGTGCAGTTCGACTGGCGCCTGGCCCCGTACGACATCGCCGGTTCCCGGGCGCACGCCCGGGTCCTGGCGGGTGCCGGCCTGCTCGACCCGGAGGAGCTGGGGCGGATCCTGGCGGCCCTGGACGACCTGGAGGCCGCCTGCGCCTCCGGGGCGTTCCGCCCCACGGTCGACGACGAGGACGTGCACACGGCGCTGGAACGCGGGCTGCTCGAGCGGCTGGGCAGCCTCGGCGGCAAGCTGCGCGCCGGCCGGTCCCGCAACGACCAGGTCGCCACGGACCTGCGGCTCTACCTGCGCGACCACGCCCGGGGTGTGGCCAGCCGGGTGGTGGAGCTGGCCGAGGCGCTGGTCGAGCAGGCCGAGCGGCACGTCGACACCGCCGCCCCCGGGATGACCCACCTTCAGCACGCCCAGCCGGTCACCTTCGGGCACTGGCTGCTCGCCCACGTGCAGCCGCTGCTGCGCGACCTGGAGCGGCTGCGCGACTGGGACCACCGCGCGGCGATCAGCCCGCTCGGCGCGGGCGCGCTGGCCGGGTCCGGCCTGCCGCTGGACCCGGTGGCGGTGGCGAAGGAGCTGGGTTTCCGCACGTCGTTCGCCAACTCGATGGACGCGGTCGCCGACCGGGACTTCGTCGCCGAGTTCCTCTTCACCACCGCGATGATCGGGGTGCACCTGTCCCGGCTCGGCGAGGAGGTGGTGCTCTGGACCTCGCACGAGTTCGGCTGGGTGGAGCTGGACGACGCGTTCGCCACCGGCTCGTCGATCATGCCGCAGAAGAAGAACGCGGACATCGCCGAGCTGGCCCGGGGCAAGTCCGGCCGGCTGGTCGGTGGGCTGATGACGGTGCTGACCATGCTCAAGGGCCTGCCGATGACCTACGACCGGGACATGCAGGAGGACAAGGAGCCGGCCTTCGACGCCGTCGACACCCTGGAGCTGCTGCTCCCGGCCCTGGCCGGAATGATCTCCACGATGACGGTCCGCGTGGACCGTCTGGTGGCCGCCGCGCCGGTCGGCTTCTCGCTGGCCACCGAGGTGGCCGACTGGCTCGTCCGGAAGGGCGTGCCGTTCCGTGACGCGCACGAGATCACCGGCCGCCTGGTGGCGCTCTGCGCGGCCCGGGACTGCGAGCTGGACGAGGTCTCCGACGCCGATCTGGCCGCGGTCAGCGAGCACCTCGACCCGTCGGTGCGCAAGGTGCTCTCGGTCCGTTCGGCGCTCGCGGCCCGGACCACCCCCGGCTCGACCGGCCCCGGGCCGGTCGCCGACCAGCTCGCCGCCGCCGCGGACCGGCTGGCCGGCTGGCGGGAGTGGGCCACCGAGCGGGTCGTCCCGCGCTGACGTCGCCGTGGCGCCGGAGCTGTCCGCTTCCGGCGCCGCGGTCGGTTCAGGCCGTCGGGCGCTCCCGCTTCGGGAGCTTGGCCACCACCATGTCGTACGACGCGTCGACGGCCTCGGACAGCTCGTCGGCGTCGATCCCGCCGTCCAGGCGCAGCGTGTTCCACCCGGACCGGCCGATGTAGGCCATCACCCTGGCGTCGTCGGGGTGCCGGTGCAGCCACTCGTCTGCCACCTCGCGGGTCGGCCCGCACTTCAGGCCGATCGTCGGGGTTCCGTCGCCGTTGCCGAGGAAGGCGAAGATCCGGCTGCCCACCTTCACCACCTCGTCGCCCTCCCACGGCCGGTCCAGCCACGCCCCCGGCTTGGCCAGGCAGTACGCCAGCATCTCCGCGCGCTCCATGGGTGCCTCCCGGAATCGTCGTGCGCACAGTCTGCCCGCCCGGCCGCTGGTCGGCGCGCGCCGTGCCGGTCGGGTCGCCACCCTCTGCACCGGTGGCGGGTCAGCCGCTCTGCTCGGCGGAGCGGGCGGCGACCCGCTCGTAGCGCTGCCGGGCGGCCTGCGCGCTGCCCAGGCCCAGCCCGTACGCGATGGCCTGCCAGGTCAGCCCCCGGTCGCGGGCCAGCGTCAACAGCCCCGCCTCCAGGGCGTCCAGCTCGGCGCGGACGTGCGGGAGCAGGGTCAGCGCGGCGGTGAGGTCGGCGCCGTCGACCGGCTCCTCGGTGGGCTCCCGTTCGGCCCCGCCCGCGGCCAGCGCGGTGACCAGGGCCACCGCTTCCCATGGGTCCAGCACGTACGGGTGGGCCCAGCGTCCCCGCCGGGCCTCGGTGCCGGCGTGCCGCTCGCTGATCCGTTGCAGCGCGTCGTGCGTGCGGTGGGCGCGCGCCCGGGCCGGGCTCGGCGCGGTGAACTGGTCGTCGGTCGTCATGCTCCGATCACAACCCATCAACTTCCTGTTGTCAACAGAATGTTGAAACGCCGAGGGTTGCGGCGATGGTCGGCGGGACGGGCTGGGTACCGTCGGGTCATGGATCTGCTGCCCGGTGACCACCACGCCGACGCCGACGCCGGCCTGGCGACGCTGGCGGACCTGCTCGCCGGCCCGCTGCTGCCGGCCGCGCGTGGGCTGCTCGGCTGCCTGCTGCACGCCGGCGGGGTGACCGTCCGGATCACCGAGGTCGAGGCGTACGCCGGCACGGCCGGAGATCCCGCCTCGCACGCGCACCGGGGGCGCACCCCGCGCAACGCCGTGATGTTCGGGCCGGCCGGGCACACCTACGTCTACTTCACCTACGGCATGCACTGGTGCATGAACGTGGTCACCGGAGTCGAGGGGGAGGCCGCCGCGGTGCTGCTACGCGCCGGTGCGGTGGTCGACGGGCTGGCCACGGCACGCGCCCGCCGACCTGCCGTACGCCGGGACGTCGATCTGGCCCGGGGGCCGGCTCGGCTCTGCGCCACGCTCGGCATCGACCGCGCCGCGTACGGCGGATACCTGCTCGGCGACGGGCCGGTCCGGTTGCGCCCCGCGGCGTCGCCGGTGCCCCCACAGGCGGTGGTCGCCGGTCCACGGGTCGGCGTGACCGGAGCCCACGACCTGCCGTGGCGGTTCTGGCTCGACGGCGATCCGACGGTCAGCGCGTACCGCCGGCACGTGCCCCGCGCCCGGCGCTGAGCGCCGGCGCGGCGTGTGGCCTGGCGAATGTGTCGGGGGGTGTGGCCATAATCACCGCACCTGCTCGCCGACGGACCGGAGGACGTCATGGCAACGCTGCTCGCGATCGGCACGGCCAAGGGGTTGTTTCTCGCCACCAGCGCCGATGACCGGCGCACGTGGGAGATCACCGGCCCGCACTTCCCGATGACCGGCGTCTACGCGGTCGCGGTCGACACCCGCCGCCCCACCCCGCGGCTGCTGGCCGGGGTGACCAGCTCACACTTCGGGCCCAGCGTCGCCACCAGCGACGACCTCGGCGCCACCTGGGACGAGCCCGACGTGGCCCCGGTCGCCTTCCCGGCCGACACCGACGCGACCCTCGGGCGGGTCTGGCAGCTGATGCCGGCCGGCCCCGACGAGCCGGACGTGGTCTGGGCCGGCACCGAGCCCTCGGCGCTGTTCCGGTCCACCGACGGCGGCCGCAGCTTCGAGCTGGTCCGTTCACTCTGGGACCACCCGCACCGCCCCGAGTGGGGCGCCGGGTTCGGCGGCCAGGCCGTGCACACCGTGCTGCCCCACCCGCGTGACCCGGCCCGGCTGCTGGTCGCCATGTCCACCGGCGGGGTCTACCGCTCGGAGGACGCCGGGGCGAGCTGGGCGCCGGGCAACACCGGCATCCGCGCCTACTTCATGCCCAACGAGTGGCCGGAGTTCGGCCAGTGCGTCCACAAGGTCGCCCGGGACGCCGGCAACCCCGAGCGGCTGTACGCGCAGAACCACCACGGCGTCTACCGCTCCGACGACGACGGCCGCACCTGGTCCTCGATCGCCGACGGGCTGCCCAGCGACTTCGGCTTCGCGATGGTGTCCCACCCCGGGCGTGGCGGGACGGTGTGGACGTTCCCGCTGGTGGCCGACAGCGAGCGCTTCCCCACCGACCACCGTTGCCGGGTCTTCCGCTCCGGGGACGCCGGCGGCAAGTGGGAGCCGCTGTCGGTGGGGCTGCCCGAGGGCCCGTTCTACCCGGCGGTGCTGCGCGACGCGATGTGCGCCGACGACTCCTCCCCGGGCGGGGTCTACTTCGGCACCCGCTCGGGCGAGGTCTACGCCAGCCGCGACGAGGGCGACTCCTGGTCGCTGGTGGCGGCGCACCTGCCCGACGTGCTCTGCGTCCGGGCCGCGGCGGTGTGACATGGTCACTGTGCTGCTGCCCGGCCCGCTGCGCGGCGAGGCCGGCGGCGCCAGCCGGTTGAGCGTGGCCGCCGCCGGGACGCTGCGGGCGGTCCTCGACGAGCTGGCCGCCGGCCATCCGCGGCTGGCTCGGCGGATTCGCGACGAGCGTGGTGAGCTGCGCCGCTACGTCAACGTCTACGTCGACGGGGAGGATTGCCGGCACTCCGGCGGGCTGGCCACGCCGGTCGGCGACGACGCCGAGGTGCAGGTGCTGCCCTCGGTCGCGGGCGGCTGAGCCGTCCGGGCGGCGGTCAGGGCAGGTCGTAGTCCAGCAGGTAGGCGTGGCCGCCGTCCGGGCCACCGATGATCTGCCCGCCGCCGCGTAGGCCGCGCAGCTCGCCGGTGCCCGAATCCGGCACCACCGTCCAGGCCAGGGCCGAGCCGTCGCCGTCGCTGCCCGCGGTGTGGTGCAGCACGAAGCTGCCGACCCGTCCGGCGAGCGAGCCGGTGAACCGCTCGAAGCCCACGTACGCCGCCGACGTCTCCACGGGCGTGCGGCACATCAGGATGCGCGTGAGGCTGGTGCCGGCCAGGTCGCCGGAGAACGTCTTGCTGATCCGGGCCTCGGCCAGCGTGGTGCCCTCAGCCTCGTCGTACGGCTCCTGGTCCCAGGTGTCCAGCGTGAAGGTGCCTTCGGCGCGATGGGTCATGTCCGTCATCCTGTCCCAGCGGAACTGACATCTTCCGTCAGGTTCGCCGGGCGAGTCCGGCAATGCGTGATCCACGCCATCGGCAGGGTATCTGCCGATGAAATATTTGACGCGTCAAATAGGTTGAGCGGTGCGTCCGGGTACCACGACGGATCCGGCAGACACGCGAGGAGCTGGTCATGCAGTTCGGAGTCTTCACCGTCGGCGACGTCACGGTCGACCCGACCACCGGTCGGGAGCCGTCCGAGCATGAGCGGATCAAGGCGATGGTCGCCATCGCGTTGAAGGCCGAAGAGGTCGGTCTGGACGTCTTCGCCACGGGCGAGCACCACAACCCGCCGTTCGTGCCCTCGTCGCCGACCACCATGCTCGGTCACATCGCGGCGCGTACCGAGCGGCTGCTGCTGTCCACCGCGACCACGCTGATCACCACCAACGACCCGGTGAAGATCGCCGAGGACTACGCGATGCTCCAGCACCTCGCCGACGGCCGGGTGGACCTGATGATGGGCCGCGGCAACACCGGCCCGGTCTACCCGTGGTTCGGCAAGGACATCCGCGCCGGCATCCCCCTGGCGATCGAGAACTACGACCTGCTGCGCCGGTTGTGGCGCGAGGACGTCGTCGACTGGAAGGGCAAGTACCGCACCCCGTTGCAGTCGTTCACCTCGACGCCGCGCCCGCTCGACGGCGTACCCCCGTTCGTCTGGCACGGCTCCATCCGCAGCCCGGAGATCGCCGAGCAGGCCGCGTACTACGGCGACGGCTTCTTCGCCAACCACATCTTCTGGCCCAAGGAGCACACCCAGCGGATGATCGAGCTCTACCGCCAGCGGTACGCGCACTACGGCCACGGCTCGGCCGACCAGGCCATCGTCGGCCTCGGCGGGCAGGTGTTCATGCGGCGCAACTCGCAGGACGCGGTCCGAGAGTTCCGGCCGTACTTCGACAACGCCCCGGTCTACGGGCACGGGCCGTCGCTGGAGGAGTTCACCCGGGAGACCCCGCTGACCGTGGGCAGTCCGCAGCAGGTCATCGACCGCACCCTGAGCTTCCGCGACTACGTCGGTGACTACCAGCGGCAGCTGTTCCTGATGGACCACGCCGGGCTGCCGCTGAAGACGGTGCTGGAGCAGCTCGACCTGCTCGGCGAGGAGGTCGTGCCGGTGCTGCGCAAGGAGTTCGCCGCGCTGCGCCCGGCGCACGTGCCGGAGGCGCCGACGCACGCCTCGCTGCTCGCCGCGGCGGGTGGCGCCAAGGACAGCACCGTGCACGCCGTCGACGACGTGACGGGTAAGGCGCCGGAGGTGGCCCGATGACCCGCCGTACCCTCGCGGTGATCTCGGCCGGCCTCAGTCAGCCGTCGTCCACCCGGCTGCTCGCCGACCAGCTCGCCGAGGCGACCCGCGACGAGCTGGTCCGGCGGGGCGCCGAGGTGGAACTGCGCGTCGTCGACCTGCGTGAGTACGCCCACGACGTGGTGAACAACCTGCTCACCGGGTTCGCGCCGGCCGCGCTGCGTGAGGTGCTGGACTCGGTGACCGGGGCGGACGGGATCATCGCCGTCACCCCGATCTTCAGCGCCTCCTACAACGGGCTGTTCAAGTCCTTCTTCGACGTGCTGGACGCCGAGTCGCTGATCGACCGGCCGGTGTTGATCGCGGCCACCGGCGGCACCGCCCGGCACTCGTTGGCGCTGGAGCACGCCGTCCGCCCGATGTTCAGCTACCTGCGCGCGGTCGTGGTCCCCACCGCGGTCTTCGCCGCTCCGGAGGACTGGTCCGGTGGCACCGCCGACGGCGCGCTGCGGGGCCGGATCAGGCGCGCGGCCGGGGAGTTGGCCGACCAGATCGACCGTCGGCTGCCGGCCACCGGCCCGGCCGACCCGTTCGCTCTCACCACCGACTTCCTGCAGATGCTCGGCCGGGACGACGTCCCGGTCACCCCCGGTCGTACGGGTGCGCCACCAGCACCGGGCAGTGCGCGTGCTGGATCACCGCCTGGCTGACCGAGCCGAGCAGCAGTCCGGTGAATCCGTGCCGGCCCCGGGTGCCCACGACCAGCAGCGACGCGGTGCCGCTCGCCTCGATGAGCCCCCGGGCCGGGCCGTCCGCACGGACCGGATGTTCCCGCACCAGCAGGCCGGGATGCTCCTCCCGGACGGCGGTGGAGGCGTCGGCCAGCAGTCGTACCGCCTCGGCCTGGTACGCGGCCTGTGCCTCCTCCACCTCCTCCGGCACCGGCCGGTCGCCGTCCACCGGGCCGACATGCACGAGCACCAGCGGGACGTCGCGGCGCGCCGCCTCGTCGGCGCCGTACGTGACGGCGAGCCGGGACGACTCCGAGCCGTCCACGCCGACCAGCACCGGCGCGTCCACCGGGATCGGCTGCTCGTCCGGGCGTACCAGCAGCACCGGGCAGTGCGCGTGCGCGGCCACCTGCGTGCCGACCGATCCGAGGAGCAGGCCGGCGAAGCCGCCCAGTCCTCGACTGCCCACCACGACGAGTTCGGCGTGGCGGGACTCCTCGACCATCGTCGCGCCGGGGCCGCCGGCGATCTGGCGCACCTCGACGGTGAGGCCGGGCCAGCGGTCGACCAGGTCGGCCGCCGTGCGCTCCAACATCTTCTGCGCCTCCTCGGTGGGCGCCGGCACCCCGAGGTCGTACGGGTTGAGCGGCACGCCGTAGCCGAGCGGGTGCAGGTAGCCGTGCACCAGGAGCAGCGGCCGGGTCCGGAGCAGGGCGGCGCGGGCCGCGTGCTCCGCGGCGACGAGGCTGGACGGCGATCCGTCCACACCCACCACGACGGGTCGGTTCATCGGATCTCCCTCGGTCGGTCAGGTCATTGTCGACGTACCCGGCGGGCAACGCCGGTATTTGCCCCGGCCCGGACGCGCTGGCGGCGGCTCGCCCGCACCTCCGGTTGCACGAAAGTACGTATGTTCGTAGTATCGACCTCATGGGAACTGTCGAGGAGCGGCTGGCCGCGCTGGAAACACAGGTCGCCGCGTTGACCGAGCGCCTGGCGGCGTCGCCGCCGACGGCGGACACACCGCCCGCGCTCGCCGGCACGTTCTGGGCCCTGGACGGCCTCAAGCAGCGACTGCCGTCCGACGGAGCGGGCGCCGTGCTCTACACCGGCACCGTCCGGGTCGCCGACCAGCACTACGACTGGCAGTACGGGCGCGGCGTCGACGAACTGCTCGCCGACGACTGGGCCGAGCTGGCCGCCACCCTGTCCGCGCTGGCCCACCCGGTGCGCCTGCGGCTGCTGCGCGAGGTCCTCGGCGGCCGGCAGACGACCGCCGCGCTGGCCGACATCGAAGAGCTGGGCACCACCGGTCAGCTCCACCACCACCTGCGCCAGATCGCCGCCGCCGGCTGGCTGCGCAGCGCCGGCCGGGGCCGGTACGCCGTCCCCGCCGAACGCGTGGTGCCACTGCTGGCCATCCTCGCCGCCGCCGGTCGCTGACCACCGGCCCCGCCATCGTCGAAGCCGTCCGCCCAGCCACCCCCACGGCGGACACCCCTCGCCCGACGAAAGGAAGACCATGCGTAGAACGACCGCGATCGCACTCCTCGTCGCGCTCCTCGCCGGCCTCGTCGGGATCGTGCTGATGCCCCGCGTACCCCGCCTCGGCCCGCAGGTCACCGGGGACCCCGACCTGGCCGGCACCGTCCGGGCGGCGGTGCCCGACCCGAAGGGACACCGCGGGCTCGCCGTCGCCCTGGTCGAGAACGGCCGGACCCGCGTCGCCGGCCTGGGCGACCGGGACGGCGCCGGGCGGCCCGTCGAGCCCGGCACCCCCTTCGAGATCGGCTCGGTCCCCAAGACGTTCACCGGCATGCTCCTGGCCGACCAGGTCGCCGCCGGTGTCGTCGGCCCCGACGACCGGCTCGGCGCCACCTGGCCCGCCGTCACCGGCCCCGCCCGCGATGTCACCCTCGCGGAGCTGGCCAGTCACCGCGCCGGCCTGCCGAGGCTGGCCCCCGGCTCGCCGCTGGGCTGGGCGCGCATCCTCTGGTCCAACGTCTCCGGCGGCGACCCCTACGCCGGGCAGGACGTCGACAGCGTCCGGACCGCCGCCGACCGGGTCACCCCCGGCGACGGACGCGGTTCGGTGCACTACTCCAACCTCGGGCCGTCCGTGCTCGGCCAGGCGCTGGCCGCGAAGGCCGGCGTCGCGTACCCCGATCTGCTGCAGGCGCGGCTGCTCCGGCCGCTCGG
This sequence comes from Micromonospora sp. BL4, assembly GCF_003667505.1. Classification (GTDB taxonomy): domain Bacteria; phylum Actinomycetota; class Actinomycetes; order Mycobacteriales; family Micromonosporaceae; genus Micromonospora. Next base: position 5,877 of record NZ_RCVJ01000192.1, on the reverse strand, counting down.
CATGACCGCGACCGTCGTCGCCACCGGGTCCGGCGACCTACCCGCCGACCGCGCGCAGGGCAGTCGCGCCAGCGGGCGCGCCCTCGACCCCTGGCTGGGACCCGGCTACGCCCCGGCCGGCATCGGCGTCTGGTCCACCGCCGAGGACCTGGCCCGGCTGGTGGCAGCTACCGCCGGCGGCACCGCGCCCGGCGCCGACGCCGCCACCGCCCGCTACCGCGAGAACGCGGACACCCGCATCGGGTACGGCTGGTTCACCACCCGCCACGGCGACCGCGAGATCGTCTGGCACAACGGCGCGGCCGGCGGGTTCCGGTCCTACGTCGGCTTCGAGCCGGCCACCGGCAGGGCGGTGGTGGTGCTCGGCAACACCGACAAGGGCGTCGAGCCCATCGGGCTGCGGCTGCTCGGAGTGCCGAAGGAGAAGGCCGGCGAGGCCGCGCCGGTGACGCCGTGGTGGATCGGCGCCGGTCTCGCGGTGGCGTTCACCTTCCTCGGTGGGCTCGCCCTGCTCGGCACCGTCCGCCGCCCCAACCTGGACCGGGTGACCCTGGTGTCCGCGGCGGTGTGGGCGTTCGCCTACCTGGGGCTCGGGCACCGCCTGGGCGACTGGTCGATGGTCCCGGCCTGGCTCTGGCCCGTCGGCGCGGGCCTGTCGGCGGCGGGGGTGGCTCTGGCGGTGATCCGCTGGCCCACCCTGCCCGCGGTCGACGCGGCGGTGCCGTGGCGTCGGATGCTGTCGGTCGCGAGCTCCCTGGCCGCGGCCGCGGTGGCGGTCGCGGCGGTCGCCGCCTGAGGTTGCGTACCGTCCTCGGCCGCTGCGTACCCTCGTCGAATGACCCCCGACGTGCAGCTGCGCCCGGTCCGCGAGGACGACCTCGTCGAGTTCTTCCTGCACCAGCAGGATCCGGAGGCCAACCGGATGGCCGCGTTCGGCCCCGCCGACCCGTCCGACCACCGCGAGTTCGCCCGGCACTGGGCTCGGGTGCTCACCGACCCGGCGAACCTGGTCCGCACCGTCGAGGTCGACGGCGAGGTGGTCGGCCACGTCACCGCCTTCCCGGTCGGCGACCGCACCGAGGTCAGCTACTGGATCGATCCGGCCCGCTGGGGGCGCGGTCACGCCACCGCCGCTCTGGCCGCTCTCCTGCGCGAGCTGCCCCGGCCGGTGCACGCCCGCGCCGCCAAGGACAACGCCGCGTCCCTCGCGGTGCTCGCCAAGTGCGGCTTCGTGGTGGTCGGCGAGGACTCGGGGTACGCCAACGGCCGCGGCACCGAGGTCGAGGAGTGGCTGCTGGAGCTGCCCGCCGACGGCTCTGACCAGGGTGAGCACTAGTCTCGCGGGGTGAACTGGTTGGATCTGGTCGGCTGGGCCGGCTCCGCGGTACTGGTCTGGTCGCTGCTGCAGTCGCGCATCCTGCGGCTGCGCGCGCTCAACCTCATCGGCTGCCTCGTGCTGATCGGCTACAACGCCGCAATCGAGGTCTGGCCCATGGTCGGGCTCAACATCGTGCTCGCCGTGATCAACATCTGGTACCTGCGCGGCATGCTCGCCACCCGGCACGACGAGCAGACCTACCAGGTGGTCGAGGTCGGCGTCGGCGACCAGTTCCTGGCGCACACGCTGCGGGTGCACGCGGCCGACATCACCCGCTTCAATCCCGGCTTCCACTGGGACCCTGCCGACGCGGAACGCTCCGCGTTCCTGGTGGTCAAGGCCGACGAGGTGGTCGGGGTGGTGCTCTCGCACGCCGAGGCGCCCGGGGTCGCCCAGATCGACCTGGACTACGTGACCCCGAAGTTCCGCGACTTCACGCCCGGCGAGTTCGTCTACCGGCGCAGCCGCCTCTTCACCGAACGCGGTTTCCACCGGGTGGTCAGCCCTCCCGGGATGGTCGCCCCCTACTACCACCGCCTCGGTTTCCGCGCCGAGGGCGACTCGTACGTCCTGGACCTGCCCGCGCCATCGGGGGCCGAATCGGCCTAGCGTCGCCGGGGCAGGATTCGGCAGCCGACGCACGGGGCACAGACACGCGTACGCCGGGCGGGGCCGCCGACCGGTGGGCGCCGCGCACCGGCCGGCGCCACCACGACGAGGGAGCGATCCAGGCGTGCAGAGCTACGGGAGCCAACTGGCTCTGGTCGGGGTCCTGGTCGTCATCAACGCGATCTTCGCGGGCAGTGAGATGGCGTTGGTGTCGCTGCGGGACAGCCAGATCCAGCGGTTGGAGCGCACCAGCCGGGCCGGTCGGGTGCTGGCTCGACTGGCCAAGGATCCGAACCGATTCCTGGCCACCATTCAGATCGGCATCACCCTGGCCGGCTTCCTGGCCTCCGCCGCCGCGGCGGTCTCGCTCGCCAAGCCCCTCGTGCCGCTGCTCGGGGTGTTCGGAGGCGCCGCCGAGACGGTGGCGATCGTGGCGGTCACCCTCGCGCTGACCTTCGTCACCCTGGTCTTCGGCGAGCTGGCCCCCAAGCGGATCGCCATGCAGTCCGCCGAACGGTGGGCGCTGCTGGTGGCCCGCCCGCTCGACCTGCTCGCTTCCGTAACCCGACCGGCCGTCTGGGCGCTCGGCGCCACCAGCGACCTCGTGGTCCGGCTGGTCGGGCTCAACCCGAAGCACGAGCCGGAGGAGATCGGCCCGGACGAGCTGCGCGACATCGTCGCCGGCAACCACGGCTTCACCAAGGAGCAGCGCACCATAATCGCCGGCGCCGTGGAGATCGCCGACCGGCGGTTGCGGGCGGTCCTCGTACCCCGGTTGCGGGTCTTCACGCTCGACAGCGGGACCACCGCGGAGTCCGCGCGGCTGGTGCTGGCCGCCACCGGGCACTCCCGGGCGCCGGTGGTGCGCCACGGCGGCCTGGACGACACGCTTGGCGTGATCCACCTGCGCGACCTGGTGGGCGTGCCGGACGACCGGCCGGTCGACGAGATCGCCCGCCCTCCGATGCTGCTGCCCGACTCGCTGCCGGTGGTGGACGCCCTGCGCCAGTTCAAGGCCGAACGCCAGCACATCGCTCTGGTGGTGGACGAGCGCGGCGCCGTCGACGGCATCGTCACGCTGGAGGACATCCTGGAGGAGATCGTCGGGGAGATCTACGACGAGACCGACCGGGACGGCTACTCGGTGCGCCGCGACCCCGACGGCGCGCTGCTGCTGCCCGGCACCTTCCCGGTGCACGACCTGCCGGACATCGGCGTCGAGCTGCCGTCGCGGCCCGACGGCGACTACACCACCGTCGCCGGGCTGGTGCTGGCCCGCCTCGGCCACATCCCGACCGTCGCGGGGGAGGACGTCACCCTGGACGGCTGGACGCTGGTGGTCGCGGGCATCGACCACCGGGCGATCACCGAGGTACGGCTGAGCCGGGTCCCCGACGAGGCGGACGCCGAGCAGGACACCGACCAGGAGACCGAGCCGGTGCTGCTGGACGAGGCCCGCAGCTGACCGTGCGTGCCGGGGCCCGCCGCCGCGCGGGGGCGTGCCGGGTCAGGCGGGGGAAAGGTTTTGCAACCGGACCTGACCGCGGGCGACCAACCGCCGGTCGGCGTCGGTGATCTCTACCTGCCAGAGCTGCTGGCTGCGGCCCCGGTGCACCGGCGTGCCGACCGCCGTCAGCTCGCCGTCGCGGACCGCCCGCAGGAAGTCGGTCTGATTGCTGACGCCGACCACGGTGCCCCGGTCGCCCAGCCACAGCGAGCCTCCCACGCTGGCGGCGGTCTCCACCACCGAGCAGTACACCCCGCCGTGCTGGATGCCGAACGGCTGGTGCAACTCGGGTCGGACGCGCCAGCTGAGAACGACCCGGTCGGCGGTGGCCTCCTCGAACTTCAGGCCGAGCAGGGCGACGAAACCACCCGTCAGGTCCGGCATCTCCACGACAAAACCCTCCTCGATCAACAAGCCGCAAGCCTAGCCGGGGCGGCTCGCGCCAAACCCGGTACGGGTCGGTACCGCCGATGGGGGAGAATTAGCGACCGTGACCGACAGCAGCCCCCCGCCGCCCGGGCGGGACTCCCTGACCGACGACCTGCTCTGGCGTGGCCTGATCCAGGACTCGACCGGCCTCGACGAGCTGCGCGAGCTGCTCGACGGCGGGGCCGCCGCCACCTACTACGTGGGCTTCGACCCCACCGCGCCGAGCCTGCACGTCGGCCACCTCATGCAGGTCACCATGGCCCGCCGGCTGCAGCTCGCCGGCCACCGCCCGCTGCTGCTGGTCGGCGGGGCGACCGGGCAGATCGGTGACCCGAAGGAGAGCGCCGAGCGCACCCTCAACCCGCCCGAGGTGATCGTCCGCTGGGTTGAGCGGATCCGTGAGCAGCTGGCGCCGTTCGTGTCGTACACCGGCGACCACGCGGCGCGACTGGTCAACAACCTGGACTGGACCGGCGAGATGTCGGTGGTCGAGTTCCTGCGCGACGTGGGCAAGCACTTCCCGGTGAACAAGATGCTGGCGCGCGAGGTGGTGCGGGCCCGGTTGGAGACGGGGATCAGCTTCACCGAGTTCAGCTACCAGCTGCTGCAGGCCAACGACTTCTTCGAGCTGCACCGCCGGCACGGCTGTCAGCTCCAGTTCGGCGGTTCCGACCAGTGGGGCAACATCACCGCCGGCGTCGACTACGTACGGCGGCGCGGCGCGGGGCCGGTGCAGGCGTTCACCACGCCTCTGGTGACCAAGGCCGACGGCACGAAGTTCGGCAAGACCGAGGGCGGCGCCGTCTGGCTCGACCCCATGATGACCAGCCCGTACGCGTTCTACCAGTTCTGGCTGAACGTCGACGACCGGGAGGTCGACCGCTACCTGCGGTACTTCAGCTTCCGGTCCCGGGACGAGCTGGAGGAGCTGGCGAAGGCCACCGCCGAACGACCGGCGGCCCGACTGGCGCAGCGGGCGCTCGCCGAGGAGCTGACCACCCTGGTGCACGGCCCGGAGGAGACCGGGCAGGCCATCGCCGCCAGCCAGGCGTTGTTCGGTCGGGGCTCACTGGACGACCTGTCCCCGGAGACGCTGCGTGCGGCGCTGACCGAGGCCGGCCTGGTGCAGCTCGCCGGCGAGCTGCCGGACGTGGCGGGCCTGCTGCGCGACTCCGGGCTGGTGCCCAGCCTCAAGGAGGCCCGTCGGGTGATCGCCGAGGGCGGCGCCTACGTCAACAACAACCGGGTGACCGAAGTGGACGCTTCGGTGTCACCGGAGGACCTGCTGCACGGCCGGTACCTGGTGCTGCGCCGCGGCAAGCGCTCCTTCGCGGGCGTTGAGCTGGCCGGATAGTCGCCTGTCGACGGTGTGACGGGGGACGCGTCCGGCGGATTTGACGATCATCCCGCCGGACGCGTAACTTTCTCTCTGCCAGCGCGGAACGGACGAAACAGGCGAAAGCCTGCAGCGGCCGGAGCGCGGGAATGACCGCCGGGCCGGAGGGGTTACACCTTCAGTCCCGGTACCGGGAGGGGCCCCAGACTCGCCGCGAGGCGGATTTGGTGAGGCGGAACCGACCGGGTAAGGTTGACGACCGGCAGGGCACCGGGCGAGTTCGCGGGAAACCGCGGCGGCCGGCCTGTCGAATCCATGACGAGAGCGGCGCAAGCCGGTCGAGACATGGTGCCCGCAGCACGGAAAGACGCACGACGGGCCGCGAAAACAGCGGTTTGACACGGCGAAAACCGGCGGGTAACGTAGTAAAAGTGCCTGACGCCGGAAAGCGTCGGGGACGCGAACGGAAAGCCCCGAGATGGGGTCCCACTGGTGGGGCTTTTGATCGGTGTGTGGTTGTTCTTTGAGAACTCAACAGGGTGCTTGATAAGCCAGTGCCAATTATGATTTATACCCCGGACTGGTCGGGCTTTATGTCTGGCTGGTTGGGATTCCTTT
>NZ_RCVJ01000183.1 GCF_003667505.1 Micromonospora sp. BL4 | reverse complement strand
GTCGTTAATCGGTGGGGCTCCGGGGCTGGGAGTGGTTAGGGTGACCGGATGTTCACGCATGCCCTGATCGAGGGGGTCGGTACGCCGGCCGCCTGGGGTCCCATGTTGGTGTCCCGCCCGCGAGTCCGGCGTCCGGCCCTGGTCGGCCGGGACGCGACCCGCCGCTGATCGGTCCATTCCACGGCGGGCTGGGGCTCAACCCTCGCCGCCGCTGATCAGCTCATTCCTGCCGCCGCAGGGGCTGCCGCCCCTCGGTGTCGCACCGCCGCGTCCTCGCGCCATCGTCCAGGGCCGTCCGAGTCCCGATCCACTCGGGCAGGCCCGGCAATCCCGGCTGCCTGTCCAGCCCGTCGCCGAACGGCGACAGACAGGACGACGACCCGTGGCGCCCCGCAACTTCCGATCAACCGAACGCGACCGGTCCCGTCGCGTACTCAGCCAGAACTTCCTCGTCGACCGGGCCGCCGTGGCGCGGCTGGTCGGCGCCGCCGAGGTCGATCCCGACGGACTACTGCTGGAGGTCGGCGCCGGTCGCGGCCAACTGACCCGTCCGCTCGCCGCCCGCTGCGGTCGACTGACGGCGTACGAGGTGGACCCTGCAGCCGCCCGGGCGCTGGCCGCCGTCTGCGCGGCCCTGCCCAACGTCGAGCACCGGCAGGCCGACTTCCTCGCCGCCGAGCCACCGGAGGAGCCCTTCGCGGTGGTCGGCAACATCCCGTGGTCGCTGACATCGGCCGTGGTGCGCTGGTGCCTGGCCGCGCCCCGGTTGCGCTCGGCCACCCTGCTCACCCAGTTGGAGTACGCCCGCCGCCGCAGCGGCGACTACGGCCGGTGGACCCGGCTCACCGTGTCGACCTGGCCCGAGGTCGACTGGCGGCTGGCCGGGCGGGTGCCGCGTACCGCGTTCCGACCGGTGCCGGCGGTGGACGCCGGGATCCTGCGGATCGAGCGGCGGGCGGAGCCGTTGCTGTCCCGGGCCGCCCTGCCGGCGTACCGAAGGTTGGTGGCCGTGGGCTTCGAGGGCGTCGGCGGTTCGCTGGCGGCGACCCTGCGCCGGCACCACCCGCCGGCCCGGGTGGCCGCGGCGCTGCGCGCCACCCGCATCGCGCCGGACACGCCGGTCGGGTACGTCTGGCCGGAGCAGTGGCTGGTGCTGTTCCGACTGCTGCACGCCCGCTGACCGTGTACGGGGTCAGGAGAGACTCGACAGCGCGGCGTTCAGCTCGTCCGGCGACTCGAACTGCTCCGCCGGCAACGCCCGCAACACCTGCAACATGGCCGTGCTGGCCCCGTTCTCCTGGCCCCAGCGGACCAGATCCTCGCGGGAGACCGGGTAGTCGAGCCCGGCCAGGTACTCCTGCAACTGCACCCCGGTGACGGTCATGTCGGCCAACTACCCGCTCGCCGCACCCGTACACCGGCCGGCCCGCCGACCGGCGTACGGCGTGTCGCGGGCGGCGCGCCGACGGTTTGTCGAAGCGGCCTCCGGGTAGCCGCGGACATGCTGGTTCAGCGGCTCGGCGCGCCGAGCGACTTCGACCCGTTGCTGGAGCGCGTCCGGGACGCCCGGGTGGTGATGATCGGCGAATCCACCCACGGCACTTACGACTACTACCGGCTGCGCGAGCAGCTCACCCGCCGGCTGATCGCGGAGTGCGGCTTCTCGTTCGTGGCCGTGGAGGGCGACTGGCCGGACTGCGACCGGGTGCACCGCTCGGTCACCGCAGCGCCGGACGGTGCGCCCGACCCGCAGACGGCGCTCGAGCGGTTCGAACGGTGGCCGACCTGGATGTGGGCGAACGCCGAGGTGGCCCGCTTCTGCCGCTGGCAGCGCGCGTGGAACCTGGAGCGGCCGGAGGATCAACGGGCCGGATTCCACGGTCTGGACGTGTACAGCCTCTGGGAGTCGATGCAGGCGATCTTCGACTATCTGGGGGAGGAGGACCCGAGGTCGCTGGAGGCGGCGCAGGACGCGTACCGGTGCTTCGAGCCGTACGGCAAACGGGTCGAGGAGTACGGCGCGGCCAGCCGGTTCGTCTCCGCCCGGTGCGAGGAGGAGGTGGTGCGCCTGCTGGCGCGGACCCGGGAGCAGGCGCTCTCCGACGGCCCGGACCGCTTCTCGGCCTGGCAGAACGCGGAGGTGGTGGCCGGCGCGGAGCGTTACTACCGGGCGATGGTGGCCGGCGGGCCGGATTCGTGGAACATCCGTGACACCCACATGCAGGACACGCTGGACCGACTGCTGGACCGATACGGTCCGGACGCCCGGGGCATCGTCTGGGCGCACAACACCCACGTGGGAGACGCCCGGGCCACCGACATGGCCGCGGACGGAATGATCAACATTGGTCAGTTGGCGCGGGAGCGGCACGGCGACGAGGCGGTGGCCCTGATCGGCTTCGGCAGCTACCGGGGTACGGCGATCGCCGCCCCCCGGTGGGGCTCACCAGCCGAGGCGATGGTCGTACCGCCGGCCCGGCAGGGGTCGGTCGAGCGGCGGCTGCACGAGTTGATGCCGGAGCGGGCGGTGCTGGTCTTCGGTGGCGACGACCAGCCGGGCTGGGTCACCGACACCGCCGACCATCGGGCGATCGGAGTGGTCTACGACCCCTCTTTCGAGTCCTGGGGCAACTACGTGCCCACCCGCCTTGCGGAACGCTACGACGCCTTCATCTGGTGCGACGAGACCACAGCCCTGCACCCCCTGGCCGCCCCGGCGGTAGCCGGCGAAATGGAAACCTACCCAGCCGGCGTCTGACCGACCCGCTGCGCCGACGCGCCCGCCGGGCCGCACCCGCCGGGCCGCGCCGATCATGGAGTTGTGGTGCCGGACGAAGGCCTCGATTCGGGGCGCAACGGGCACCACAACTCCATGATCGACCAGGTAAGGCGTCAGACGCCTGCCGGGGTGCGGTCGGTGAGCTTGGCGCGCAGGCCTTCGCCCTCGATGTCGACGTTCGGTAGGGCGCGGTTGAGCCAGCGGGGGAGCCACCAGGCACGGTCGCCGAGCAGCGACATCACCGCGGGAACGATGGTCATCCGGACCACGAAGGCGTCGATGGCCACACCCACGGCGAGCGCGAAGCCCATCGACTTGATCACCGGATCCTCCAGGAAGACGAAGCCTCCGAAGACTGAGATCATGATGAGCGCGGCGGCGGTGACCACCCGGGCGCCGTGCCCCATGCCACTGATGGTGGCCTCGCGGGCGGACTCGCCGTGCACGAAGTCCTCCCGCATCCGGGACACCAGGAACACCTCGTAGTCCATCGCGAGCCCGAACAGGATGCCGATGAGCAGGATCGGCAGGAAGCTGATCAGCGGGCCCGGGGTGTCCAGGCCGACGAGGTCGGCGAGGTGCCCCTGCTGGAAGACCGCCACCGTGATGCCGAACGTGGCGGCGACGGTGAGCAGGAAGCCCAGCGCGGCCTTGATCGGCACCAGCAGCGAGCGGAACACCAGCATCAGCAGCAGCACCGAGAGCCCGACCACCAGCAGCAGGTAGACCGGCAGCGCGTCGGAGAGCTTCTCGGAGACGTCGATGCCGATCGCGGTGACACCGGTGAGCAGCACGTCCGCGTCGCGGATGCCGCCCACCGAGGCACGGATGTCGTGCACCAGGGTCTCGGTGGCCTCGTCGGTCGGGCCGGTCTTCGGCACCACTCCGAGCAGGGCGGTCCGGCCGTCCGGGCTCAGCTGCGCCGGCGCCACCGCGAGCACGTTCTCGGTGCGCTGGAGCAGCGCGGTCACCTGCGGCACGGCGGCCGAGGTGGCCTGTGGCGTGTCACCGGCGACCACCACCGCGAGCCGGCCGGTGAAGCCCGCGCCGAACCCCTCGGTCGTCAGGTCGTTCGCGACCCGGGCGGGTGAGCCGACGGCCGCCGTGGAGGCGTCCGGCAGGGCCAGCCGCATGTCCGGCGTGGGCAGCGCGAGCAGGCCGAGGCCGAGCAGACCGACCAGGATCACGGGTACGCGGAACCGGGTGACCAGGCGCGCCCAGCGGAAACCGAAGCCGGACCGGTCCTCGGTCGGTGCGGTGTCGGCAACCGGGCGGTCGGCGTCCGTGCCGTTGGCCGGCGTGCCGTCGGCGGCGACCGAGCGCAGCCGGCGGGGAAGCACCCGGCGACCGGCGAAGCCGAGCAGCGCGGGCTGAAGGGTGATGGCGACGAGCACCGCGACGGTGACCGTGCCGGCGGCGGCGAGACCCATCACGGTGAGGAACGGGATGTCCACCACGGCGAGCCCGGCCAGGGCGATGACGACGGTGGCGCCCGCAAAGACCACGGCGGAGCCGGCGGTACCCACGGCCCGGCCGACCGCCTCCTCGGGGGACAGGCCGTCGAGCAGGTTCTGCCGGTGGCGGGAGGTGATGAACAGCGAGTAGTCGATGCCGACCGCGAGGCCGAGCATCAGCGCCAGGATCGGCGCGGTGCTGGTCAACTCGACGACGCTGCTCAGCGCGAACAGGCCGGCCATGCCGACGCCCACGCCGATGAGCGCGTTGAGCATCGTCATGCCAGCGGCCACCAGCGAGCCGAACGTGATGATCAGTACGATCGCGGCGACCAGCACGCCGAGCGCCTCGGTTGAGCCGATCTCCGGCTCACCGCCCAGCACCTCGCCGCCCGGGGCGACCTGCCAGCCCTGCGCCTCGGCCGCCGCGCCAACCTGCTCGTACGCGGTCTTCTGCTCGTCGGTCACCTCGTCCGCTCCGGTGGCGAACTGGACCTGGACCAGCGCGTACCGGCCGTTGGGCGAGACGGCGCCGACCTGGAACGGGTCGACGGCGCCGACCACGCCGGGCAGCGTCGCGGCCTGCTGGACGATCTCCTGCACCACGCCACGGCCCTGCGGGCTGGCCAACTGGCCGTCCCCCGGTGCCTTGACCGCGATGGTGCCGGTGGCGCCACTGGCTGCGGGGAACTGCTGCGCGAGCAGGTCGAGCGCCCGCTGGCTCTCGGTGCCGGGCATGGTGAAGTTGCTCGCCGTCGGGCCGCGCAGGGTCGCCGCGGCCAGGCCAGCGACGACGAGTACGACGAGCCAGAGCGCGACGACGAGCCGTCGCCGACGCAGCGCGCCCCGGCCGAGCCGGTAGAGCAGGGTGGCCATCAGGATTCCTTGTCCTCGGTCGTGGGTGGTTGGGGCTGGGGGGACTCGACGGGCTCGACGGCCCGTCGGACGAGGGCGAGCAGGGCGGGGCGCAGCTCGTCGTCGGGAACGTCGACGAACTCGGCGCACGCCTCGGAAATGCCGGCGAGCAGCACCAGCGCGGCGATCCGGGCGCCCGGCCGGTCGGAGTGCCCGGCGAAGGCGTCCCGCAGGCGCTCGGAGATCTGCTGAATGTGCGCGAAGGCCGGCTGGGCCAGCAGCTCCGGGAACTCGCCGCGGAGCAGCGCGATCTCCCGCCGGAAGCGCACCGCGAGGTCGACGAAACCCACGGCGGCGACCTGCTGGGCGGCCCCGCCGGTCAGGCCGGTGAGCCGGTCGTCGAGCTCCTGCAGGACGGCGATGGCCGGGGCCATCAGCTCGGCGAGCAGGGCTTCCTTGTTGGCGAAGTGGTAGAGCACGGTGGCCTTGGAGCAGCCGACCTCGCGGGCGATGTCCTGCAACGAGGTGCCCCGGTAGCCGGTCACCGCGAACCGTCGCGCCGCCGCGGCGAGGATCTCGCCGTGCGTCTCGGACACCGCTCTGGCCATCACCGGTCCACCTCCCGCAGACCAGCATGCCTGACCGATCGGTCAGACCCTGACCGATCGGTCAGATTGTCACGGTGGCGTTCCCCACACCCCGGCCCGGTTTAACCGGCGTGCTCCGCGTCGTACCTGGTCCGCGCCTCGGCGATGGCCCGGCGGTGCCGCTCGGCCCAGCTGGTCAGCGCCACCAGCGACTCGTACAGCTCCAGCGCCATCGGGGTGGCCGTGTACTCGACCTTCGGCGGAACGGTCGGATAGACCGTGCGGTGCAGCAGGCCGTCGCGTTCCAGATTGCGCAGGGTCAGCGTGAGCATCCGGCGACTGATCCCCTCGATGTGCCGCTCCAGCTCGGTGAAGCGCACCGGCCCGTTCGAGGCGGACACCAGGATGCTGATGCTCCACTTTCCGCCGACCCGGTCGAGCACCTCGCGGACGGTGCACGCCCGGGCCTGACCCGGGGTGAACGGCACGCTTCCCGCTGCGCACGCGAGCTCGGCCTCGACCAGCGCGGGCACATCGCTGTTCCTCTGGGACATAACAGTGCCTCCTTCCGCTCCCGCTCATGGTCACAGACGATGACGTCGGTAACAAACCATGCACCAAGGAGGCGTTCCATGAACCCCGTCGTCGTCCCGTCCCGCTGGCCGGCGCTGCTCGTACTCTGCGCCGGCAGCCTGATGATCATCCTGGACGGCAGCGTCGTCGCGGTGGCGCTGCCCGCCGTGCAGGGCGATCTGGGCTTCACCGCCACCGGCCTGGCCTGGGTGGTCAACGCCTACCTGGTCGCGTTCGGCGGGCTGCTGCTGCTCGCCGGCCGCCTCGGTGACCTGCTCGGCCGGCGGCGTATCTTCCTGGCCGGCATCGCGCTGTTCACCCTGGCCTCGGTGGCCTGCGCGCTGGCCACCGGGCCGGCCGTGCTGGTCGGCGCCCGCTTCGGTCAGGGCGGCGGAGGCGCGCTGGCCATGGCGGTCAGCCTCGGCATGATCGTCCGGCTCTATCCCGAGCCGGCCGAGCGGGCCCGCGCGATCGCCGTCTTCAGCTTCACCGGGGCGGCGGGCGCGTCGGTCGGCACGGTGGCCGGTGGCGTCCTCACCGACCTGGCCGGCTGGCGGTCGACCTTCCTGGTCAACCTGCCGATCGGGGCGGCCATCCTGCTCGCCGCCGTCCGCCGGCTCCCCGCCGAGCGGGGCATCGGCCTGCGCGCGGGCCTGGACCTCCCCGGCGCCCTGCTCGCCACGGCCGGACTGATGGCCGCCGTGCTGGGCATCGTGGGGACCGGCGAGCACGGCTGGACCAGCCCGCGGACCCTCGGCGCGGCGGCGCTCGCGGTGCTGCTGCTCGGCGGGTTCGCGCTCCGGCAGCGGGTGGCGCCCACCCCGCTGCTGCCGGCCCGGGTGCTGCGCGTCCCCGGCCTGGTCGCGGCGAACGCCGTGCAGTTCCTCATGGTCTCCGCGTACTTCGGCTTCCAGTTCCTGCTCGCCGTGGAGCTGCAACTGGTGCTCGGGCTGGACGCGGCGGCGACCGGCTGGGCCTTCCTGCCCACGCCGGTGGTGATCGCCGTGGTGTCACTCGGCCTGGCCGGTCGGATGATCGCCCGCTGGGGTGCCCGGGCCGTGCTGCTGGCCGGGCTCGGGCTGGCCACCGTCGGTTTCCTGCTGCTCGGCCGGCTGCCCGCCGACGGCGGCTACCTCGCCGACGTGCTGCCCGCGATGCTGATCTTCGGGGTGGCCGGCGGCCTGACCCTGCCGGCGGTCACCACACTGGCCATGGCCGGCGCGACCGACGCGGACGCCGGGCTCGCGTCCGGGCTGGCCAACACCACCCAGCAGGTCGGCGGTGCGGTCGGTCTGGCCGCGCTGGCCACCCTGGCCGCCACGCGCGCCGACGGTCTGCGGGCCGCCGGCTGGGCAGAGGTGGCGGCGTTGGCCGGCGGCTACCGGCTCGCGTTCACCGTCGCCGCCGCTCTGGTGGTCGCCGCGCTGGTGGTCACGCTGACCACGCTGCCCGGCGCCGGCCCGCGCTGCCCGCCGTAACCGAGCGGCAGCGAAGCGCCGCGTCCAGTTGACCGATGGCACCGGGGCCGGGAGGGTGGGCGGGTGAGCGAGGCTGACGAAACCCGGGACGGGGTGGCCCTGACCAACCTCGACCAGCCGCTGTCCGACCGCGACGACGCGACCAAGCGCGACCTGGTCGACTATCTCGACGCGGTCCGCGACCGGATCCTTCCGCAGTTGCGGAACCGGCCGTTGTCGGTGATCCGGGTCCGCCCCGGCCAGCCGCCGTTCATGCAGAAGAACCTGCCCCGGTACACCCCCGACTGGGTCCGCCGGGTGCCGGTCTGGGCGGAGGCGTCGCACCGCGAGGTCTCGTACGCCCTCTGCGACGACCGGCGCACCCTGCTCTGGTTCGCCAACCAGCGGGCGGTGGAGTACCACCCGACGCTCGCCACCGCGGCGGACCTGCACCGCCCGACCCACCTGGTGCTCGACTTGGACCCGCCGGAGGGGGACGGGTTCGGCGCGGCGGTCGGCGCCGCGCTGCTGGTCCGGCAGGCGCTCGCCGACGCCGGCCTGGCCGGGGCGGTCAAGACCAGCGGCGCCAAGGGCGTGCACGTCTTCGTACCGGTGGCCGACGAGCCCACGGCGGAGGATCTGGCCGCAGCCACCCGAGCGCTCGCCGTCCGCGCCGAGCGGCTCGACCCGGCGCTGGCCACGACCGCGTACATCAAGAAGGACCGGGGCGGCCGGGTCTTCGTGGACGCCACCCGCGCCGGCGGGGCGACCGTGGTGGCCGCGTACAGCCCGCGGCTGCGACCCGGGCTGCCGGTCTCGTTCCCGGTCGACTGGGCCGACCTGACCGAAGTGACCCCGGCCGACTTCACCATCCGGACCGTGCCGGCGCTGCTGGCCGGGGCCGACCCGTGGGCCGCGTCGATGCCGGCGCCGCAGCCGCTGCCCGCCGACCTCGTCGCCGAGGGGCGGACCATCCCGGTGGCCCGGGTGCAGGCCATGCACGAGGGCAAGCGCCGGGCCCGCGCCCGACGCGAGGCCGGCTGACGGTACGCCCCGACAGCCGGCCTCGCGGGTCAGGCGCGGTCAGCGTCCCTGTAGACGCTTCACGTTGTCGCCGAACGTCCAGCCCTTCGACCCGTCCCAGTTCGCCGACCAGGTCATCAGGCCCTTGAGACCGGGTATCCCGTTCCACGCCTGCGAGACCAGCGACGTCGACATGTGGCCGCCGCCCGCGCCGACCTGCGCGGGCAGGCCCGGAACCTGCTTGTCGTACGGAACGCGGATGGTGGTGCCCTGAATGGTCAGGCCGTTGTTGAGGCACTGCGTCTGCACGGTGAAGCCCTGCACGGTGCCGGCGGGGTACGAGTCACCGGCGCAGCCGTACATGCTGCCGTTGTAGTACTGCATGTTCAACCACCAGAGCCGGCCGTTGTCCACGTACTTCTTGATGATCGGCAGGTACGAGCCCCAGATCGAGCCGTAGACCACGCTGCCGCCGGTGACGTAGGCCGTCTCCGGTGCCATGGTCAGGCCGAAGTTCGACGGCATCCGTGCCAGCACGCCGTCGATGATCCGGATCAGGTTGGCCTGCGACGTGGACAAGGTGTTGATGTTGCCGCTGCCGGTCAGGCCGGTCTCGATGTCGATGTCGATGCCGTCGAAGTGGTAGGCCGTCAGGATCGGCACGATCGTCGCGACGAACCGGTCGGCGACCGCGCTGGAGCTCAGGTCGATGCCCGCCGCGGCACCCCCGATCGACATCAGGATGGTCGCGCCGGCGGCCTTGGCCTGGCACATCTCGGCCGGGGTGGCCACCTTCACGCCGGCGTCCATGCCGTTCTCCCACAACACCGTGCCGTCCGCGCGGATCACCGGGAAAGCCGCGTTGATCACGTTGTAGCCGTGCTGACCGAGCCGGCTGTCGGTGATCGGGATCCAGCCGAGGCCGGGGTGCACGCCGTTGGACGCGCCGTCCCAGTTCTCCCAGTAGCCCTGCAGCACCTTGCCGGCGGGCCGCGACTTCACCCCGCAGGTCCCACCGGTCGGCGGCGGCGTGGTGGGTGGCGGTGTGGTCGGGGGAGGAG
>NZ_RCVJ01000196.1 GCF_003667505.1 Micromonospora sp. BL4 | reverse complement strand
GACGGCACCCGCCCCGACGGCACTCGGCCGGACGGCACTCGCCCCGACGGCACCGGGTCCGACGGCGCGTTCCCGGATCATGTCCGCCCCGGCAGCGTCCAACCCGACGCTGGCCGACCGGACGATGCCGGATCGGACGCCGGCTCTCGCACGGGCGCGGCCGACCCCGACAGGGCCGGCGGCGGGCCGGGTAGCGACGGCGCAGCGGCCGCCGGGGAGACGGTGACAGCGCCGTTGGCGGGGCGGCAGCGGGCCACCTTTGTGCTCGCGGACGGGCTCTCTTCGTTCGAGCTGCGGATGGTTGACCTGGGTGACGACCTGTACCGGATCAGCAGTCCGGCCGACTCGGGCGTGACGGCTCAGCCGACGGTGCAGGGCGAGACGGTACGGCTCGGCGTGGTGGCCACCGGTTCGTCCGGGGTGCGGGCGGTGCGGGTTCTGCTCAACGAGCGGACCAGCTGGCGTCTCCACCTGGCCGGGGGTGTGAGCAGTCAGGTGCTGGACCTGACCCGTGCCCGCCTGCTGGGGTTGGAGCTCGCTGGCGGTTCGGCCCGCACCGAACTGCTCCTGCCGCCCGTCATTGGCACCATGACGGTCCGGCTTACCGGTGGGGCCAGCCAACTCGACGTCCGGGTGCCCGGTGAGCCTCCGGTACGGGTCCGTGCGGGAGCAGGTGCCGCCTCGGTGGTGCTGCGCGACGCGCGATGGGCCGGGGTGGCCGCCGGCACGCTGGTGGACACACCGGGGTGGGAGCGGTCGGCGGACCGGCTCTACCTCGACCTGGCGGCGGGAGTCAGCAGCGTGACGGTGGGCGCCAGCACCCGGTGAACCGAGCCACCCGGTGCGGGAAGCGCCGCGGACGCGGGTGGGCGCGAGCGTACAGTCGGGCGGTGGAGCGTACTGAATCGATGCTGGCGGAGACCCGACCGCCCGGTGTGGCCGACGTCGATCCCGGCAGCGTGCTGCTGCCCGGCCACGACGTGCCGCTGGGCCGTTACACGACCGTCCGCCGGCTGTTGCCGCAGCGCCCCCGCCGGATGGTCGGCGCGTGGTGCTTCGTGGACCATTTCGGCCCGGACGACGTGGAGCAGCGCCCCGGCATGGAGGTGCCGCCGCACCCGCACACCGGCCTGCAGACGGTGACCTGGCTGCTGGAAGGCGAGATCCTGCACCGGGACAGCCTGGGCAACATCCAGCCGATCCGGCCCGGTCAGCTGAACGTGATGACCTCCGGGCACGGCATCGCCCACTCGGAGCGGTCGCCGGAAACCCATCCGCCGGTGATGCACGGCGTGCAGCTCTGGGTGGCGCTTCCGGACCCGGCGCGAGCCGGAGCGGCGGACTTCGCCCACCACGCGGACCTGCCGCGCTGGCGCGACGGCGATCTGGACCTGACCCTGCTGGTCGGTGAGTTCGCCGGACAGCGATCCCCGGCGGTGGTGCATACCCCGCTGGTCGGCGTGCAGCTGGAGCTGACCGGCACCGGGCCGACGACGCTGCCGCTGCGACCCGACTTCGAGTACGCGCTGCTGGCGATGTCCGGTTCCGCCGAGGCGGCCGGTGTCGGGTTCGAACCCGGCGCGCTGCTCTACCTGGGCTCGAATCGGCGCGAGCTGACCGTACGCGGCGGGGCCGGGGCCCGGTTGCTGCTGCTGGGCGGTACGCCGTTCGACGAGCCGCTGGTGATGTGGTGGAACTTCGTCGGCCGCTCGCACGAGGAGGTCGTCCAGGCCCGGGAGGACTGGATGGCCGGGCGACGCTTCGGGGTGGTCGCCGACGATCCGGCGCCGCCGCTGCCGGCGCCCGACCTGCCCACGACCCGGCTCAAGGCCCGCGACCGTACGGGCGGCCTGCACGGCTGAGGCCACGCCCGCTCGGCGCAGCCCCGGCGTGTGACCGACGTCGGCGTGGGTAGTCGCCGGCATGGCGACCACTTTGATCACTCCGGTGGAGGACCGTAAGCGCCTGGCCCGCCGGCTCGCCGGCAGCGGACGGGGCTTCGCCGAGCAGTACGGCTTCCGGGTCACGAACAACCCGGCGAGTCTCTTTCAGGTGCTCTACCTCGCGGTGCTGCTCGCCCGACGGGGTGATTTCCGTCGGGCGGTGGACGGCGCGGGGGCGTTGCGCGACGAGGGGTGGGACAGCGCCGCCCGGTTGGCGCGTTCGCTGCACCAGGACCGGGTGCGGGTGCTGCGCGACAGCGGCCAGCGCGGCGACGTGGACGCGTTGGCCGACGTGCTGGGCGACCTGGCTCGTACGGTCGTCGAGCGGTACCGGGGCGATCTGCGCCGGCTGCGCGCGTTGGCGCACCACGACCCGGCTAGGGAGCGCAAGCTCCTCGCCGAGCTGCCCGGGGTGGACGACCAGGTGGTCGACCTGTTCCTCCGCGAGGCGCAGGCGCTGTGGCGTGAGGTCGCCCCGGTGGCCGACCGGCGGGCGTTGGCCGCGGCCCGCCGGCTCGGGTTGGGCCGGTCCGCCGACGACCTGGCCGGGTTGGCCGGCAGCGGTGAGTCGGAGCGGCTGGCCTGGCTGGTGGGGGCGCTGGCGCGGGTCGATCTGGAGCACCGGTACGCGGAGCTGACCAGTTGACCATGACGTGCCCTGGCCCACAGTTCGGCAAAAACTGACCGTACGGAGGATGTTCTGTCGTATGGTTGTACCCGGCAGTGCTGGCCGCTCGGTTCGAGCGCCCATCCACCGCCTGGTGATCGCCTCCGGTTCGGACGCGACTCACCGCCTGGGCAGGTTTGCGTGGCGCCCCCGGTCGCGGTTCGTGGCCCCGGGGCGCCCGCCTGTCCCGGCGTCTCAGCGGGCCAGCCCCGCCAGCAGGTTCACCGTGACGGCGATGATGAACGCGCCGAACAGGTACGACACCATCGAGTGCCGCAGCACCGCACGACGCATCTCATTGCTGGTCAGGTTCGTGTCGGAGACCTGGAACGTCGTCCCGATGGTGAACGTCATGTAGGCGAAGTCGGAGTACCGGGGCGGCTCGGGCTGGTTGAAGTTCACCCCACCGTCCGGGCCGGTGTAGTAGATCCGGGCGTACCGGGCGCCGAACACGGTGTGCACCACCAGCCAGGACAGCACCACACTGAGCACGCCCAGCCCGCCGGACACCTCGCGGCGCAACCCGGGCGGCGTGGAGTGGGCGCTGGCCAGCACCAGCCCCACCGCCAGCAGGCTGGCCACGCAGGCGACCAGCAGCACCAGATCACGGACGGCCCGGTTGGGGTCCTCGTACGAGGCGACCCGCGAGGTCTGTGCGGCGTCCAGCGGCCAGAGCTTGCGCCAGACCAGCCACAGCCAGCTCAGCGCGGCCGCGTCCCAGCCGACCAGCGGGGCGAGCGGCCAGACCCACAGCACGGCGACGATGCCGCCGACGACGACGCCCACCACCCCCACCAGGACGAGCTGCAACGCGGCCGGGGTGTGCCCGTCCGGCGCCCGGGGCAGCTGATGCGCGCGGGTCATCCGCGCTGCACCAGGACCCGGGCGGTCACCACTGTGGGGTCAGATGCCACGCAGGTGCTGCGAGACACGGTTGTGCTTGTCCCGGGCCTGCGCGGCGCGCTGCGAAGGGCCCACCTCCGGGGCCGCCTCGATGCCGGCCGACCGGGCCACCTCGGTGCCGTTCGCGTAGTCCACCGGCGGCAGGGCGCGCAACGCCTTCAGCACGTCCGGCGGGGCACCCTCCCGCTCGGCCTCGCGGACCACGTCGTCCTTCTCGGCCGGGTAGTCCAGGCTCGACAGGTACTGCAGGACGTCGGCGTAGCTCGCCATGGCAGGGGCTCCCTCGGGACATCGATGTGGTCACGACGGGCGGCGGTTACCCGCTCGCCTCCCGGTCACGCCCGGGTCAACGGTCGAATCGGCTGCCGTTTCCCCCGGGCTGCCGCGGGTACCCGCGCCCGACGCCGAACGCCAGCCCGAGGCCGAACGCAAGCCCGAGGGGGTACGCGATGAACTACGACACCTTCATCGACCAGGTTTCCCAGCGCACCCGGGCGCCGTCGGAGCGCGCGGTCGAGTTGACCCGGGCCGTGCTGGAGACGTTCGCCGAGCGGCTGACCGGCGGCGAGGTGCTGGATCTGGCCGCCCAGCTTCCCAAGCCGCTGCAACTGGTGTTGAAGCCGAGCCCCCGTACCGAGCAGGCGGACCGTTTCGGGGCGGCCGAGTTCGTGGCCCGGGTGGCGTTGCGCGCCGACGTGGAGGAGCCCGTGGCCCGCGACGCCGTCCGGGCGGTCTTCACCACCCTGCGCGAGGCGATCAGCGGCGGGGAGTTCGACGACGTGGCGACCCAACTGCCGCGCGACTACCGGCAGCTCGTCGAGCCGGCGATGGCCCCGGGAGCGACGTTGCGGCGCGGCTGACCGCGCTCCAGCCGGGCGGCACACAGCGGTTGATCAGGGCAACCATCCACGTCCCGCTTGGCGTCGAGATTGAGCCTGGCCTAACCTTGTCCTGCGAGGGGAGTACTTCCCACGAACCATTCCGGTCAGTACGGCGCGCCCGGCGCGCCTCGGGTGGTTGCCCAGCTGTTGATGGGTGAAGGAGACCTCGAACATGACACGGTGTTCGAGGAGGCCCCATGACCGAAGTGTCGTACCTGTCCGCTGCCGGTGAGTTGTCGTCGGTGGGCACGCCCACGCTGTGGGCGGTGACCATCGCCGGCGTACTGCTGCTGCTGGTGCTGGACTTCCTGGTCACCCGCCGCCCGCACGAGGTGTCGATGCGGGAGGCGATCGGCTGGTCGGCGTTCTACATCGCCCTGCCGCTGGCGTTCGGCGGCTGGATCTGGGCCCGCTACGGCTCCGAGTTGGGCGTGCAGTACCTCACCGGCTACCTGGTGGAGAAGTCGCTCTCGGTCGACAACCTCTTCGTCTTCATGCTGCTGCTGGCCGCGTTCGCGGTGCCGGCGGTGCTCGCCCAGCGGGTGCTGCTCTACGGCATCGCCGGCGCGCTGGTGCTGCGGGCGGTCTTCATCGCCCTCGGTGCGGCGGCGTTGCAGACCCTCGACTTCGCCTTCCTGCTCTTCGCGATCATCCTCATCGCCACGGCGGTGAAGCTGCTGCGCGACGCCCTCTCCGGGCACCAGCAGGAGGTCGACATCAACAAGATGCGCTCGGTGCGGGTGCTGCGCAGGTTCATGCCGGTGGTCGACGAGTACCACGGCACCCGGATGACCGTCCGGCAGGGCGCGAAGCGGGCGCTCACCCCGTTCGCCCTGGTGGTGGTCGCCGTGCTGGCCACCGACGTGGTCTTCGCGGTCGACTCGGTGCCGGCCGTCTACGGCATCACCGAGGACCCGTACCTCGTCTTCGCCACCAACGCGTTCGCCCTGCTCGGTCTGCGCGCGCTCTACTTCGTCCTGCACGCGGCGCTGAGCCGGCTGGTGCATCTCAGCTACGGCCTGGCCATCATCCTGGCGTTCATCGGGCTCAAGCTGGGCCTGCACTGGGCGCACGGAATCTGGGAGAGCGTGCCGCAGATCCCCACTCTCGCCTCGCTCGGGGTGATCATCGGAGTGCTGGTGGTGGTCACGCTGACGAGCCTGCGCGCCACTCGGGGCGGTCAGCCCGAGGAGCGCGAGGTGGTCGCGGAGCGGCGCTGACCGCGCCGCGCCGGGGCGACGAGGAGGTACGCGGGAAAGCTCCCGCCCCGGCCGGCGCGGGTGGTACGACTGTGCAATGGGAATCGTGTCACCGGGCTTTCAGGGTCGGCCCCGAACACAGGAGCCGGCCCTGCCACCCGGGCAGTACCTGACCGAGGACTTCCCGGTGCTCTCGGCCGGCCCGACGCCCCGGGTGTCGCTGGACACCTGGGAGTTCGTCATCGCCGCCGAGAACGGCACCGAGCACCGGTGGTCGTGGCAGGAGCTGATGGCGCTGCCGCAGGAGACGCCGATGGTGGACATCCACTGCGTCACCCACTGGTCCAAGCTCGGCACCACCTGGCAGGGCGTCTCACTGGACACCCTGCTCGACGGCGTGGACACCGGCGCGCATTTCGCGCTCGCGCACTCGTACGGCGGGTACACCACCAACCTGCCGCTGGACGACCTGCGCGGCGGCCGGGCCTGGGTGGCGCACACCTTCGACGGCGCGCCGCTGGCGCCCGAGCACGGCGGGCCGGCACGGCTGCTGGTGCCGCACCTGTACTTCTGGAAGTCCGCCAAGTGGGTGCGCGGCATCCGGCTCAAGACGATGGACGAGCCGGGGTTCTGGGAGACCGCCGGGTACCACGACTACGGCGACCCGTGGCGCGAGCAGCGGTACCAGGGTGACTGAGCGCGCGGTCGCGACGGGCACCCCGGCGCGGGCTCCGATCCGCTGGCAGGTCGGCCGGCTGGTGGAGCGCCGGGTGGAGACACCGAGCGCGCAGACCCTGGTGCTGGAGGTGCCGGACTGGCCGGGGCACCTGCCCGGGCAGCACGTCGACCTGCGGCTGACCGCCCCGGACGGGTACCAGGCCGCCCGGTCGTACTCGGTGGCCGGGCCCGTGGTGGACGGTCCGGGCGGCCCGCGCATCGAGGTGACCGTGCAGCGGGTGCCGGACGGCGAGGTGTCGCCGTACCTGATCGACGTCTACGGCGCGGGCGACCCGGTGGAGGTCCGCGGACCGCTCGGCGGCTGGTTCATCTGGCGGCCGGAGGAGACCGCGCCGGTGCAGCTGCTCGCCGGCGGTTCCGGCATCGTTCCACTGATGGCGATGATCCGGGCCCGGCGGGAGACCGGCAGCAAGGTGCCGTTCCGGCTGCTCTACTCGGTGCGTACGCCCGACGATGTGATCTACGCCGACGAGCTGCGCCGCCGGGTCCGCGACGACTTCGGGCTGGACGTGGCGTACGTGTACACCCGCGAGGCGCCCGAGGGGTGGCGTGGTGAGCCGCACCGGATCGGGCTGGCCGACGTCAACACCCACGGCTGGCCGCCGGACCTGGAACCGCTCACCTACGTGTGCGGCCCGACCGGGTTCGTGGAGGCCGTGGCCGACCTGCTGGTGGGGCTGGGCCACCCGTCGCGGCGGGTGAAGACCGAACGCTTCGGGCCCACCGGCTGACCGCCCCGCCCGCCCCGCAACGTCGAGGAGACCCGATGACCGAGATGTCGTACCTGGACGGCAACATGCTCGACGGCCCGCTGCGCGAGCTGTTCGCCGTCGACCTGAGCACCGCGATGGGCCGCTGCGAGAACTGCGGAATGACCGGCTCGATGGCCAGCCTGCACGTCTTCTCGCACGCCCCGGGCCTGGTCGCGCGCTGTCCGTCGTGTGAAGAGGTGATGCTGCGGCTGGTCCGGGGGCCCGACCGGGCGTGGCTGGACCTGCGCGGCACCACGTTCCTCCAGGTCCCGTTGCCGCTGGAGCAGACCCGTCCCGGTCCGCTCTGACGCGTCAGAAGACCTGGGCGAAACAGGCGATGGGCACGGCCAGCGTCAGCGCCGCCACCGACAGTGCCAGCAGGGACTTGGGAAGGCGCATCAGAAATCCTCCGTTGCGTGGTGCCGGCGGGCGCTCGGCGTAGGTATCAAGCCCCGGCGAGCGGCCGCGATTCCCCAGGCCGTCGGGGGTGCCCCGGGTCACGTGGTCGGCGGAGCGGCCCGGGTGCGGCCGGTGCGCACGGCGTACGCCCGCTTCATCTTGATGTAGTTGCCGCAGCCAGCCATCGAGCACCAGCGGCGGGCCTGGTTGCGGGAGGCGTCGTAGTAGGCCCAGCGGCAGGTGTCGCGGGCGCAGACCTTGAGCCGCGGCCAGGTGCCGTCCTCGCCGCACACGCGGATCGCGTCGACCAGCCCCGCCAGCGCCCGGTCCAGGGGCGCGGCCCCGGCGGGGGCCAGGCGGTGGCCGTCGTCGGCGAAGCGCAGCGCGACGGGCGCGCCGGCCAGGGCTCGGTTGAGCTGGTCGATCGCCGCCGGGTCGCCGTGGTGACCGGCGTGACCGAGCAGTACGGCGCGCAGCCCCTCCCGGACCGTCACTGCCACGTCGAGGTCCGCCGGCCCGAGGTAGGTGTCCTGCGCCAGCAGGTTCCGTTCGACGAACCAGTCGCGCAACCGGTCGGGGCTGGTCAACATCTCGTCGTCGATCTGCGGCTCGAAGGTGTTCACGAAGTCCCGGACGAGCCGCACGGCGGCCGGCACCCCAGCGTCGTCCTCCACGGGCCACCCCTTCCATTTCACACCACCGTAGCGCCTTGACAGGTGTGAAATCGCCTGCAAGGGTCGGAACTACACCAGCGAAATGGCTTTGGTGGTGTGACGTTGTTCGGGGGGAGGGCGGGTCGTGGCTTCCACGCTCAAGGACGTGGCACGGCTCGCTGACGTGTCCGTGAAGACCGTCTCCAACGTGATCAACGGCTACCCCCACGTGAGCCCGGACGTGCGCCACCGGGTCGAGACCGCCGTCGCTCAGCTGCGCTACCGGCCGAACGTGTCCGCCCGGACCCTGCGGACCGGCCGCACCGGTGTGCTCGCCCTCGTCCTGCCCGACGGCGACGTGCCCTACCCGGACGAACTCGCGCGTGAGGTCGTTCGCGCGGCCGGGAGCCGGGGCTACCGGGTCGTCATCGAGCAGGCCGGGCCCGACGACGAGCGGGCAGCGCCGACGTTGGCTGACGCCCGGGCGATGCCGGTGGACGGGGTGCTGGTGAGCGCGCCCGTCGCGCCGGCCGAACTGGTCGAGGCGCTGGCCGCCGCGGGACGTCCCGTCGTGCTCGTCGGCGGCGAGGCCCGACACGGGCACTGCGACCGGGTCACGGTCGACGTGGCCGGCGCGGCCGAGGACGCCGTCGGGCACCTGCTGCGCGCCGGCCGCCGGCGGATCGCCGCGATCGGCGCGTGCCCGACGGACCCGGGTGCGCCGCCCACGGCCGGCTATCACCGCGCGCTGCGCCGGGCCGGGCTGGCGCCCGTACCCGGTCACCTGCTGCCGGCGTCGCAGCACCGCCGGGCCGACGGCTACCGTGCCGCCCGCGCCCTGCTCGCCCGTCCGGACCGTCCGGACGCCATCTTCTGCCACTCCGACCCCCTCGCCATCGGCGCGATGCGCGCCGCCTTCGACGCCGGGCTGCGTGTCCCCGCCGACGTCGCCGTGATGGGCGTCGGCGACATCGAGGAGGGGCGCTACTCCCGGCCGACGCTGAGCACCGTCTCCGTCGACACCGGCTTTCTCGCGCGGGAGGCCGTGGCCCGGGTCGCCGCCCGGATCGAGCGGCCCGACGCGGCGGTCGCCATGGTCACCGCGCCGCACACCGTGTTGCCCCGGGAGAGCACCGATCCCACGGTGCGCTGACGGACGCGGCTCGCGGGCGCAGCGTTTGCGGTTGGACAGCGCCCGGGCAGGTCCGTCAGAGTGGTCCGCCGTGAGATACCTGCGCACCGGCGATAATGCCGCGATCCGCCGACCCCGGCCCACCGACCGCGACGAGTTCGTGGCGGCGGCGAGGCGCAGCCGGGAACTGCACCACCCGTGGCTGGCCGCGCCGGACAGCCCGGAGGAGTACGACCGGTACCTGAGCCGGATCCGCCGCCGCGACAGCTCCGGCTACCTGATCTGCGACCGGGTCAGCGGCGACATCGCCGGCTACGTGACCATCAGCGGGATCGTGCTGGGCGCGCTGCGTGGCGGCTACCTCGGGTACGCGGCGTTCCAGCCGTACAGCGGCACCGGGCACGCCTCGGCGGGCCTCGCCCTGGTCATCGACCACGCGTTCGGGCTGCTCGGGCTGCACCGCTTGGAGGCGAACATCCAACCCGGCAACGAGCCGTCCCTGCGGGTGGCCCGCAAGCTGGGTTTCCGGCTGGAGGGCTTCTCCCCGGACTACCTGTTCATCGACGGCGCGTGGCGCGACCACGAACGCTGGGCGATCACGGCCCCAACCCCCGCGACCCCCTGACGTGATCAAGAGGTTCGCGTCACGACACGCCGAGGCTGGTGACGCGAACCTCTTGATCAACCGCAGACAGGGGAGGG
>NZ_RCVJ01000224.1 GCF_003667505.1 Micromonospora sp. BL4 | reverse complement strand
GGGTGGGGTTACCGGGGGGTCATGGGACGCCGCGGAGCACCGCGGCGCCGACCGCGGCCTCGGTGTGTCCGACGAGTTCCTTCAGCGGCGCCGGCAGCGCGGGGATGAGGACGTTCAGCCGGTGGTGGGCGCGGGGGCCGGCGCTCCACAGCACCTCGCGGGTCAGCCCGGCGGCCACCACCAGGCCGAGCAGCAGGGCGTCCGGCACGCTCGGCGGGTCGGGCCGGTCCAGCAGGGCCCGCAGCCGGGTGGCCGGCCAGGCCACCGCGTTGAGGTCGATCGGCACGTAGCTGACCGAGGTGCGCAGCAACCGGCGGCTCTCCTGGCGGCGCAGCATGCCGGCCCGGGCCAGCCGCTCCCCCACCGAGGTCGTGGCGCTCTGGGCCAGGAAGCTGAGCCAGGTGCGGACCGCCTGGTGCTGGGACTCGCCGATCAACTGGTCGAGCACGGTGTGCGCCAGCGCGTCGCCCGGCGGGCGTCGGTCGATGACGGTGACGTGCCCGTTGGAGACGGTGATGTGTCCATACAGGATCAGTTCGCCGAGCAGCCCGCCGGCCAGGCCGAGCCCGGTCGCGGCCGGGTGGAGTTTGGCCTTGCCGCGACTGTCGTTGTGCGCGATCAGGAAGAACTCGTCGGCGATGAGCAAACGGTCCTCCCGCACCTATGTGTCCACAGTGATCGCGACCGGCAAAGGATGCACCGACAGCTACCGCAATGCAACTCCCAGATTTGAAAGTTGCACTCCGTGCAGGCCCGACCTGCGGATCTTGTCGTGACAGACTCGGACGGTGACCGCCACCCCCGCCGTCCCAGCCGCCGGCAGCCCGACCGTCCGCCGTCGCCGCATCGCCCGGGAGCTGCGCCAGCTCCGGGAGCGTGCGGGCATGACCCTCGATGTGGCGGCCCGTCAGCTCGACATGTCCAAGAGCAACCTGTCCCGGATCGAGACCGCGCAGATCGGCATCAAGCCGCGCGACGTGCGGGCTGCGCTGGCCCTCTACCAGGTGACCGGGGCGGACGCCGAGGCGCTGATCGAGATCGCCCGGAGCGCGCAGCAGCGGGGTTGGTGGCAGAACTACAGCGACGTGCTGCCCGAGTGGTTCGAGTTCTACGTCGGGCTGGAGGCCGAGGCGGTGGCGCTGCGCACGTACGAGGCCGAGTCCGTGCCGGGGCTGTTGCAGACCGAGGCGTACGCCCGGGAGATGTACCGGCGCACCGCGGGCGAGGACGGCGTGGAGCGCAAGGTGGCGGCGCGGCTGCACCGGCAGGAGGTGCTGCGCCGCGACGACCCGGTCCAGTTTTCGGTGGTGCTCAACGAGGCGGTGCTCCTGCGCCCGGTGGGCGGCAACGGCGTGATGGCCGAACAGCTGGTCCACATGAGTCGGATCGCGCAACTACCCAACGTGACAATCCAGGTACTTCCATTCGCGGCCGGTGGGCATCCCGCGATGAGCACCCCGTACGTCATCCTCAACTTCCCCGACGCCGCCGACGCCTCCGTGGTTTACCTGGATAACCTCACGATGGGACTGGCGCTGGAGGATGCCGACCAGGTGCTCGGGTATAGCCTTCTGCACGAGGAGCTGTGCCGGATGGCGCTCGATCCGACGGCGTCGTTGACCCGTCTTGAGCAGGCTTCTCGTAACTTTGCGTGACCGCGTCCGCGGCACGCCGACGCAGACGAGAGGCACCGCGGATGACGGCGTACGACCCGACCCGGGCGGACTGGCGGACGAGCACGCGCAGCAGTGGCAACGGCAACTGCGTGGAGGTCGCGACAGTCGACGGTCAGGTCGCCGTGCGGGACAGCAAGGACCGGTCCGGCCCGGTGCTCGCCTTCGACGCCTCGGCCTGGCGCACGTTCCTGCACGGCGTCGGCGAGGTCCGCCGCAGCTGAGGCCCCGGGGCCGGTGCGAGACTGGGCCGTGCTCTCCGACGTAACCCTGGACCTGCCGGTACGCCCGGTGCTGCCGGCGCTGGTCGCGGCGCTCGACGCGGCCGGCGCCGGTGTCCTGGTGGCCCCGCCGGGCACCGGTAAGACGACCCTGGCGCCGTTGGCCGTGGCCGACCGGGTCACCGGCCGGGTGGTGATCGCCCAACCCCGCCGGGTGGCCGCGCGCGCCGCCGCCCGGCGGATGGCCGAGCTGCTCGGCGAGCGGGTGGGCGACCGGGTCGGGTACGCGGTACGCGGCGAGCGCCAGGTCAGCCGGGCCACCCGGGTGGAGGTGGTCACCACCGGCCTGCTGGTCCGCCGGTTGCATCACGACCCGGAGCTGCCCGGCACGGGCGCGGTGCTGCTCGACGAGTGCCACGAGCGGCAACTCGACGCCGACCTCGCGTTGGCCTTCGCGGTGGAGGCACGGGCCACCCTCCGGCCGGACCTGTGGCTGCTGGCGATGTCCGCCACCCCGGACACGGACCGGTTCGCCGCGCTGCTCGGCGGACCCGATCCGGCTCCGGTCGTCCGGGCCGAGTCGGCGCTGCACCCGGTGCAGCGGATCTGGGCGCCACCAGCACGGCCGATCGCCCCACCCGGTGGCCGGCCGGTGGACCGGGCCCTGCTCGACCACGTGGCGGCCACCGTGCGGCGGGCGCTGCGCGAGCGCGACGGCGACGTGCTGGTCTTTCTGCCCGGGGCCGGCGAGATCGCGGCGGTCACCGGCCGGCTGGCCGACCTGCGCGACGCCGTCGCGCTGCTGCCGTTGCACGGCCGGCAGCGCGGCAGCGAGCAGGACGCGGCCCTGCGCCCGGCCGATCGACGCCGGGTGGTGCTGGCCACCGCGCTGGCCGAGACCAGCCTGACCGTGCCGGGCGTGCGGGTGGTGGTGGACGCCGGGCTGTCCCGGGTGCCCCGCACCGACCTGGCCCGTGGGCTCGGCGCGTTGATCACCGTTCCGGTCTCCCGGGCCGCCGCCACGCAGCGGGCCGGCCGGGCCGGCCGGGAGGCCCCCGGGACGGTCTACCGCTGCTGGTCCGCCGCGACCCACGAGCGGCTGCCCGCCCGTCCGGAGCCGGAGATCGCCACCGCCGACCTGACCGGCTTCGCGCTGGAGCTGGCCGCCTGGGGGCGTCCGGACGGCGTCGGGCTCGCACTGCCCGACCCGCCGCCGCCGGCGGCGATGGCGGTGGCCCGGGACACGCTGGCCACCCTGGGCGCGGTCGACGCCGACGGCCGGATCACCGGGCGGGGACGCGCCATCGCCGCCGCCGGGGCGCACCCACGGCTGGCCCGCGCGCTGCTCGACGGCGCCGGTCGGGTCGGCGCCGACCGGGCGGCCGAGGTGGTGGCCCTGCTCGCCGAGGAGACCGCGGCCGGCCCGGGCGACGATCTGGTCGCCGGCTGGCGCCGGCTGCGCGCCGGGGCGGACGCGGGCGCGACAGCGCGTTGGCGGGCCGAGGTACGCCGGCTGCGTGCCGCCCTGCCCGCCAACTCCGCACCCGAGGGCCACGCCACCGATCCGACGGGCGGTCCGGAACATGCCGGCGCCGCCAGGGGAGCCAACGGACGTGCGAACGCAGCCATGGAGGCCGGCGGGCGGAGACGCGCCGGCTCCGGTGGGCTCACCGACGACCTGGCCGCCGGGCTGCTGGTCGGGTTGGCGTACCCGGAGCGCCTGGCGCGGGTTCGGCGGCCGGGCGGTTCGGCGTACCTGATGACCGGTGGGACCGCCGCGGAGCTGGCCGCGGGGTCGGGGCTGACCGGGTCGGACTGGCTGGCGGTGGCCGTCGCGGACCGTACCCCCGGCGCGCCCTCGGCGCGGATCCGCCGGGCCACGCCCCTGGACGAGGCGACGGCCCGGGAGGCGGCCGGCCCGCTGCTGTCCACACGCCGGGAGGTCGGCTGGTCTGACGGGGACGTCGTGGCCCGGGAGGTGACCCGGTTGGGGGCGATCCTGCTGCAGGAGCGCCGACTGGATCGTCCGGACCGGGCGGACGTGGCGGCGGCGCTGCTGACCGGCCTGCGCCAGGACGGGCTGGGGCTGCTGTCCTGGACCCCGGCGGCCGAGGCGCTGCGCGAGCGGCTGGCGTTCACCCGGCACCACCTCGGCGCGCCGTGGCCGGAGGTCAGCGACGAGGCGTTGCTCGCCGCCGCGCCGACCTGGCTGGGCCCGGAGCTCTCCGCCGCCCGGCGCCGCGCCGACCTGGCCCGGGTGGACGTGGCCGGGGCGCTGCGCCGGCTGCTGCCGTGGGCGCAGGCCGCCCAGCTGGACGAGCTGGCCCCGGAGCGGATCGCCGTGCCGAGTGGTTCCCGCATCCGGGTCGACTACAGCGATCCGGCGGCCCCGGTGCTGGCGGTGAAGCTCCAGGAGACGTTCGGATGGCCGGCAGCCCCGCGCATCGCCGGCGGCCGGGTGCCGGTGCTGCTGCACCTGCTCTCCCCCGCCGGCCGGCCGGTGGCGGTCACCGCCGACCTGGAGTCGTTCTGGCGCACCGGCTACCCGCAGGTCCGTGGTGAGCTGCGCGGGCGCTATCCCCGGCACCCGTGGCCGGAGGACCCGACGACCGCGACGCCCACCCGGCGCGCCACACCGCGCCGGCGCTGAGGCTGGTTACTCCTCCACCACGTCGGCCACCACGACGGTGACGTTGTCCGGCCCGCCGGCATGCAGTGCCAGGTCGATCAGCTTGCCGGCGCAGGCGGCCCGGTCCGGGTAGCCGGCGAGCACCTCGGCGAGGGTGTCGGAGCGGACCACGTTGGAGAGCCCGTCGCTGCACAGCAGCCACCGGTCGCCGACCCGGGGCACCATCGTCGCGTACGACGGCGAGACGTCGTCGCCCTGCAACGCCTGGGTGACCACCGCCCGGCGCGGGTGGCTGCTGGCCTGGTCCGCGGTGATGACGCCCTGGTCCACCAGCATCTGGACGAAGGTGTCGTCCCGGGTGACCTGTTTGAGCACTCCCTCGCGGAGCAGGTAGGCCCGCGAGTCACCGACGTGCGCGAGGGCGAGGCAGCTGCCGGTACGGGCGAAGAGCAGGGCGGTCAGCGTGGTGCCCATGCCCTGGCGTTCCGGGTCCTCCGCGACCGCCTGCCGGATCCGGGTGGTGGCCAGCGCGATGCCACCCTGGAGCGCGGCCACCAGGGCGTCCTCGGGGGTCTCCACGTCCAGCGGAGCGACCGCGTCGATGGTGAGCGCGCTGGCCAGGTCACCGGCCGCCATCCCGCCCATGCCGTCGGCGACGGCGACGAGCCAGGTCCCGGCGTGCAGGGCGTCCTGGTTTCCGCTGCGGATCAGCCCACGGTCGCTCGTTCCCACGGAACGCAGCTTCAGGGTCATGGGAGGCAGCCTGCCAGGCGAAGGGCGCAGTTGTCTCTAGGAGATCAGGACGACGACGCGTGGCGCGGCCAATCTCACGTGTCCGCCCCGGCGCGTCGCGGCACCCCGGCCGGCGTGGTGCCCAGCCGACCGCCCTCGTCGGACAGCGAAAGCCATCCAGTCAGATCGATTGACACGGCTCACTGCCACTGGAAACATCGAGCCGATACCTGGGAGCGCTCCCAGGTATCCCCGCCACCCGTCCCCCATCCGTCCCGGAAGGACTCCCCGTGACGCCATCCCGACGCCGCCTCCTGCTGGCCGCGGCGACCACCCTGGCCCTCACCGGCGCGGGCGCCGGCGCGGCCTCCGCCGACCCGCCACCGGACGCCCCCGAGCAGATCGACAACGGCGACTTCAGCGCCGGTGTGAGCCCCTGGTTCTCCTACGGCACCGGCGCGCTCGCGGTGACCGACGGCCGGCTCTGCACCACCGTCCCCGGCGGCCTGGCCAATCCGTGGGACGCCGGCATCGGCCAGGACGGCGTCCCGCTGATCGCCGGCGCCGAATACACCCTCGGCTTCGCCGTGTCCGCCACCCCCGGCGCCGCCGTCAAGGCCGTTCTCCAGCTCGGCAGCGCCCCGTACACCACGTACGCCGCCGTGGACGCCACCGCCACCGGCACGGCCCAGCGGGTCGAGCAGACCTTCACCGTCCCGGACGACAACCCCGGCGCCCAGCTGATCTTCCAGGTCGGCGGCGCCGCCGAGACGCAGACCGTCTGCCTGGACGACGTCTCACTGCGCGGCGGTGAGCCGCCCGAGCCGTACGAGCCGGACACCGGGCCCCGGGTGCGCGTCAACCAGGTCGGCTACCTGCCCGGCGGCCCGAAGAACGCCACGGTCGTCACCGAGGCCACCGAACCGCTGCCGTGGCAGCTGCGCTCGGCCGCCGGGGCCGTCGTGGCCAGCGGCACCACCGCCGCGCGCGGTGTGGACGCCGCCTCCGGGCAGAACGTGCAGACGGTCGACTTCTCCAGCTACCGCACCCCCGGCAGCGGTCTGACGCTCACCGTGGACGGCGAGACCAGCCACCCGTTCGACATCTCGGGGACCCTCTACGACCGGCTGCGGGCCGACTCGTTGCAGTTCTTCTACGCCCAGCGCAGCGGCATCGCCATCGACGGGGACCTGATCGGCGACGAGTACGCCCGACCCGCGGGACACCTCGGCGTGGCACCCAACCAGGGCGACACCAACGTGCCCTGCCAGCCGGGCGTCTGCGACTACTCCCTGGACGTGCGCGGCGGCTGGTACGACGCGGGCGACCACGGCAAGTACGTGGTCAACGGCGGCATCGCCACCTACCAGCTGTTGAACACCTTCGAGCGGACCAGGACGGCGGCCACCGCGGCCGGCGGCGCCGGGCTGGCCGATGGCACGCTGCGGGTGCCCGAGCGCGACAACGGCGTGCCGGACATCCTCGACGAGGCCCGCTGGGAGCTGGAGTTCCTGCTGCGCATGCAGGTGCCGGCCGGGAAGCCGCTCGCCGGCATGGCCCACCACAAGATCCACGACCGGAACTGGACCGGGCTGCCGCTGGCCCCGCACGACGACCCGCAGCCGCGCGAGCTGCACCCGCCGTCCACCGCGGCCACCCTCAACCTGGCCGCCACGGCCGCCCAGTGCGCCCGGCTCTTCGCCCCCTACGACGCGGCGTTCGCGGCCCGCTGCGCGACGGCCGCGAAGACGGCCTACAGCGCGGCCAAGGCGAACCCGGCGGTGTACGCCAGCCCGACCGACGGCACGGGCGGCGGCGCGTACGACGACACCACCGTCACCGACGAGTTCTACTGGGCGGCGGTCGAGCTGTACCTGACCACCGGCGCGCAGTCCTACCTGACCGACCTGACCGCCTCGCCGCACCACACCGGGGACGTGTTCGACCCGCGGGGCTTCGGCTGGCAGGGCACCGCCTCGCTCGGCCGGCTGGACCTGGCCACCGTGCCGAACGGGCTGCCCGCCGCCGAGCTGACCCGGATCCGCGCCTCGGTCACCGCCGCCGCGGACGCGTACCTCGCCGAGCTGCGGCAGCAGGCGTACGGGCTACCGATGCCCGGGGACGCGGCCAGCTACTTCTGGGGCGGCAACAGCAACATCATCAACAACGCCGTCGTGCTGGCCACCGCCTTCGACCTGACCGGCGACGCCAGCTACCGCGACGGCGCCGTGCAGGCGATGGACTACGTGTTCGGCCGCAACGCGCTGAACATCTCGTACGTCACCGGCTGGGGCGAGCACGCGGCGCAGAACCAGCACAGCCGCATCTTCGGCCACCAGCTCGACCCGAACCTGCCGAACCCGCCCGCCGGTTCCCTCGCCGGCGGCGCGAACGCCGCCCTCCAGGACCCGTTCGCGGCGCAGCTGCTCGCCGGCTGCGAGCCGATGTTCTGCTACGTCGACGACATCAACTCGTACGCGACCAACGAGGTGGCGATCAACTGGAACTCGGCGCTGGCCTGGATCGCCTCGTTCCTCGCCGACCAGGGCGACGCCGGCGCGGTGCCGGCCACCACCTGCGCGGTGCGCTACACCAACTACGGCGCCTGGCAGGGCGGCACCGGGTTCACCGCCCAGCTGACCGTCCGCAACACCGGCGCCACCCCGGTCAACGGCTGGAGTGTGCGGTTCGCGTTCACCGGCGACCAGCGCGTCCGCGAGGCGTGGTTGGCGAAGGTCACCCAGGCCGGCGCCACGGTGACCGCGCGCAACGAGTCGTACAACGCCCGGATCGCTCCCGGCGGCACGGTGACGTTCGGCTTCAACGCCACCACCGGCGGCGGCGCCAACCCGAACCCGGGTCTGGTCACCGTCAACGGCGGGGCCTGCTCGCTGACCTGACCCCGTTCCTGGTGGCCGCCCTTGCGGGGCGGCCACCAGGAGCACCTGGTCACGCCGCCGGTTAGCGCGTCGCGTTGTGCGTCGCATTGTGCGTCGCATTGTGCGTCGCGTTGTGCGTCGCGTTGTGCGTCGCGTTGTGCGTCGCCACCAGGCTCGGGAGTTCGTCCAGCGAGTCGATGCGGAAGAGGCACTGCTCGGCCACCGTCGAGGGATCGAGGATGTGACCCCACGGACCGCGCCGGATCAGGCACGTCTTCATGCCAACCTCCAGGGCCGGGCGCACGTCGTTGTCGGGCCGGTCGCCGACGTACAGGATCGACGACGCGTCGCCACCGCCCTCGCGTACGACCCGTTCGAAGAACGCCGGTGACGGCTTCGCCACGCCCCAGGCGTGCGACGTGCCGATCACGTCCACAGAGAGGTCGAGAGCGCGCAGGGTCGCCTCCGCGTGGGCTGGCTGATTGCCGGCCAGGCCGACGAACAGACCCTGGTCCTTCAAGGACCGCAGGCACTCTCGCGCGTCCGGGTACAGATCCTCCTCGGCGAACGACTCGGGCTGGCCGGCAGCCGCTCGGCGCTCCAGTTCGGTCGCGAGATCGAAGTCGGGCCGGAAGACCCGGAACGTCTCCTGCCAGCCAAGGCCCCGGGCGATCACCGCGCCGAACACCGCCGAGAACGTGTGCCGGGGAATGCCGAGCCAGTCCGCCCAGCTCGCGAACTCGCGAGACTCGTCGAGAATGGTCCCACCGACATCGAAGAAGATGGCATCGATCACGTGATGTCCCCCGTCCTAGCCGATCATGCGTGGATCGTAGGCGGGGACACGACCGACCACCAGGTCTCATGATCAGGTGGCGAGTGGATGCCCGGCCGGCCGCCGACGGCCGCGTTCTTCTGGCTGCGCTTTCGAGCTGATGGCGTGAACGATTCACCGACCGCGCACCAAACCCGGTGGATCCGGCGCTTCAGGTGAGCCATGGTGACGGCCATGGATGACGGCACACTGACCGACGCGGAGCGTCGGGTGTGGGCGGCGATGCCGACCGGGACGCGGGCCGCGCTGGCCGGCCTGTCCGGCGCGGACCTGCGTACCCTGCTGCTGAGCGTCGCCCACGACCGCGCGGCGACGGTCCGCCCGCCGGGGGTGGTTCGCCGCTGGCGCGAGGACCGCTTCGTCCGTCCGGCACGCGCGGACCCACGCGCGCTCGCCCGGGTGGAGGCCCGGATGTGGCAACTGCTGCCGGCCGACGTCTCCGGAGTTGAGCTGTCGCCGGTCGTGCCGGTGGGCACCTGCTCGGCGGTCGCTCCGGTCAGCCAGAACAGGATCGTCACCACAATGCGCGCCAGCGAGGTGTTGAGCGATCCCACCAACGCTCTTGCGATCGAGGCGGCGGTGCGTCGCCGCCGAGGTGGCGAGGTGCACCTTGCCGCCGCCCACCGGGTGCTGCGGGCACAGGACTTCGGCACCGACACCTCGGCGCATTTCCGGCTCTTCTGCCTGGTGTCCAGCGCGCGGGACGCCGGCGCGGGCCGCACGGAGGCCCGGCTGCTGATCCGGCACCTCACCTACTGGCGGGCGGTCCTCGCCGAGTTGGCACCAGAGGCCGCACCTCGACTGCACGTCACGGTCCTCGACGATCGGGTCGTCCGGGAGCGTCTGGCCGACACCGTCCGACCGGCACTCGACGCAAGCGTGGTGCCGCTGGTGGACGAGCCGGAGCGGACGCGCGGTCGCGGTTACTACACGGGCTGCGCCCTTCGGATCAGCCTCCTGGGCGGCAGCGTGGAGATCGGCGACGGCGGCGTCACCGACTGGACCGCCCGCCTCAACGGCGACGCGAAGGAGCGCTGCCTCGTCTCCTGCCTCGCCACCGAACGCCTCGTCGAGTGCACGGACCCGGCCGGGGCGCCGGATGCTGGTCGCTTGATCGACGACCACAACTGAATCTGTCGTACAGGTGTTCTAGTGTCAGGTCGTGGTCGAGGAGTTGGCGCAGGCGGAGGACGCGGTGGCGGCGTGCCTCGACGCGGCCACCTGGGCCGCATCGGAGCATGACCTGATCGCGGCGCTCGAC
>NZ_RCVJ01000222.1 GCF_003667505.1 Micromonospora sp. BL4 | reverse complement strand
CGGTGGGCGCGGGCTCGGCGGCGGCCGGGGCCGGCCGGACCGTGCGCAGTCCGCCGCTGGTGTTGGAGAGGCCGGCCAGCTCGCCGACCGACTCGCCACGGCGGGCGGCGGCGCGGCGGCCGGCGGCCGGCGCGGGCGCGCTGGCCCGTGCGCTGAGCGCGCTGACCAGCGCCTCGCACCCGGCGTCGCAGGCCCGCACGGAAGCGACCGCCTGCCGCACCGTCTCGGCCACCGCGGAGGTGAGCGCCCGGTTGACCGCGGCGCGGCGGGGCGTCTCGGTGATGGCGACCCGTAGCGCGGTGACCGCCTCGTTGATCTCGTCGGCGTCGGCCACACCGTCCGCGGCGAGGTGCGCGGCGATGGCGTCCGCCGCCACCGAGACCTCGCGGCCCCGGGCCACGGTGCCGCCGAGCATGCCCGGCTCGGGCAGCGCGTCCAGCACCGCCAGCGAGACCGGCTCGGCCGGGTCCGGATATGCGCGCAGCGCCGCCGGGTAGAGCTCGCGCAGCACCTCGCGCAGCGCGACGGCGGCGGAGTGCCGGCCGCTGGCCAGCGCGGCGTGCGCGGAGAGCACCTGCTTGTAGCCGGCGAGGTCCCGGGGTGCCGGCAGGGTGACCGCGGAGAGCGCGCCCGCCTGCAACGCGCGGGCCAGACCGACGGCCCGCCGTTCGGCCGGCGGCGACTGCATCTCCTCCAGGGAGTCGTCGTCGGCGAACCGCTCGGCGAAGTCGTCGACCGAGTCGTCGTCCGCGATCGCCAGTGGCCGACCCGCCGCGCTCAGCAGCGAGATGACCGTGTGGTCGTCGCTGTCGGCGGCGATGGCCGCACCGCTCGGCCCGCCCGACCGCTCCACGAGCAGCGCGACGAGCTGGGCGTAGCCAGCCGCGTCGTCGCCGATCTCGCAGACATGCAGCAGACGGCCTGCGTCGTCGACCACAGCGGACGTCAGCGTCGAACCGGCCGAGGCCGGTCGGTCAGCCGGATCCGCCGAGGCCAGACCGCAGTACACGCGCACGAGCGCCACGGCGTCGTCCTCCTCCCGGGACAGGTCTTTCCTCTGCCAGCAACTGATGCTCCCCGGTACGGGTCAGTCGCGCCAGTCCACGACCGCAGAGATCTTGCCGACAATGGTGCGCCAACCCAAACTTGCGGTTTGTGCCCCGATTTTCTTCAGCCGTCGCCGGCCCATGAAACCGCCGATCCCGCCGTTGGCGGTAGCCCGCAGCGCCTCGTCCAGGTCGTCGAGGCTGGAGCCGGCGGAGAGCATGTCCAGGACCGCAGGCAGCCGCAACGCGTACGCCAGGTCACGTGCGGCCTCACCGGCCTTGATCAGCAGGGTCGAATCCCAGGTGTCGTGCCCGCCGCGCAGGTTCTCCACGACGAGGTCGAGCTCGTAGTTGTCCTCGTCGAGCGGCTCGATGTCGGCCGGCTCCACCCGTTCGGACAATTCATTCCAGCTGTCCAGTTGGGACAGATCATTTGGCGCGCCGGACCGGATGAAACTGACCAACGACTCGGGGGTCTTGAACAGCAGCAGCTTGCCCCGGTGGCTGAGGAAGACCGGCACCTCCTCGTTGCTCGCCTCGTCCGTGGCGCCCTCGTCCGCCTCGTCGGCGTCCGTGTCGCCGTCCCGGCGACGGCGGGACTCCGCGTCCTCGTCGCTCTCGGCGAACTCCTCGGCCATCTCCTCGTCGAGGATGACGACGGTCTCGTCGTCGTCCTCCTCCTCCTCGATGACCTGACGGCGGGCGAGGAAGGGGTCGTCCTGGTCGCGCTCGGTCACGTCGGTCGGGGTCAACGCCCCCGCCGGCCGGTACGCCCGCAGCGTGAAACCGACGCCGGCCGGCAGCGCGATCTCCACCGGTTCGATGCGCAGCTCGTCCCAGAGCGACCGGTCGAGCGACGCCGACCCGCGGTCGGCCTCCTCGGCCTCGTCGGCCTGATCTGGCTCGGCCGGGCCGGTGCTGTCGTCGAGCTCAGGCTCGTCGGCGTCGGGCCGTTGGGGCGACTGGCGGGCCACGCTGACCTCCGTGTGCTTCGGGTTGCCCACCCGCCGGCGTCTCGGACGGCGAGTGACTCTGGGCACATACCCTAGTCGGCGGTCCTGGGTGACCGGTGCCCGCACCCCGGAGGCCGTGTGGCGCACCGGTTCGGGCCTGCGGGTCATCGGGGGTTGCCGCCGGTGGCGCGTCGGCGATTCGACAAGTAGCGTAGCTACGTATGAAGGCCCAGGAGTTGCACGGCCATCTCGACGCGCTGCTGCTCGCCGTTCTCGAACAGGGCGCGCTGCACGGGTACGCCATCATCGAGGCGCTGCGTGCGCGCAGCGACGGCAGCCTCGACCTGCCCACCGGCACCATCTATCCAGCGCTGCGCAGGCTGGAGCGCGCCGGGCACGTGGCGAGCACCTGGAGCACCGTCAACGGCCGGGAGCGGCGGACGTACGAGCTCACCGACGCCGGCCGGCGGGCGCTGGCCGGGGAGCGCGCGGGTTGGCACGAGTTCCGCGTGACGGTCGGCCGGTTCCTCGACCCCGGCAGCCCACCCGGCACCCCGGCCTGAGAGCGGCTCTGCGGGCCGTGGTCCGTCCGGCCCGGTGCGCCCACCGGTCGGCAGCCACGCACGCACCGCCGTGGACGGACGGGCGTGCGGTGGGTCGCCGTGGTTCAGCGGGTGGTGGCCCGCAGCCAGCCGCGCGCCGCGCGGACGAGCGAGAAGTAGGCGCCACCGGCAAGCACGCCTCCGATGATCATCGGAGGCCAGTGCAGCGCCGCATCCCAGAGACCGAACGACCAGGCGAAGAGGGCCGTGCCGGCCAGCATGCCCAGCGCCACCGCGCCGGTCAGGCCGGCGCCCACCGCGCGCTGCGCCGCCGCCAGACCCGGTCGCGGCGAACGGGCGCCCGCCGCCACCACCAGCAGCCCGGCCGCCGCGAGCAGCAGCGAGCCGGTCCAGATCCATTCGACCGAGGTGGAGAGCAGCAGGTAGACCGCCGGCGGCCGGGAGCCGCCGCTCCAGCTCGACCCCTGCCAGGTGAGGTCGCCGGCGATGACCCCCACCGCGGCGATCGCCAGCATCCGCAGGGAGAACCCACGCAGCGCACCCACCGCCAGCTCGGCCTGCCAGGAGGGGAGCAGTTGCGCCGGTGAGCCGAACTCGGCCACCGCGCGCCGCTGCGCCTCGGTGGGCGGCACGCCACCCTCGCGGTACGCCTCGACGGCGTCCAACAGGCCGTGCCGCGCCTCGGTGAGCAGGTCCGACTTCAGTCGGGTCGGCCCGTGCAACCGGGCAGCAAGCTCCCGAAGGTGCTCCTCCACCAACACGTCCTCAGAGCGCGGCATGGCACCACCCTGCCACGGACGCCGGCATGCCGACGTCCGGGAGAACCCTGGTCCGTCCCGGAGAGCCCGGTCAGGGGCGCAGAGCCAGGTACCCGCGTTCGGCCGCCGCCTGGAGCAGCCACTGGTCCCGGTACCAGCCGGGGGCGGTGACCAGCTCGGCGTGCCGGCCGCGCTGGATCACCCGGCCGCCGTCGAGGACGACGATCTCGTCCAGCTCGGCCAGCCCGCTGAGCCGGTGACTGATCACCAGCACCGAGTGCCCGGCGGGGGTGGCGGCGAGCGCGGAGGCGAGAACGGCGTCCGCGGCAGTCGGGTCCAGCCCCTCGGTGGGCTCGTCGAGCACCAGCACCGGCGGCGCGGCGAGCAGGGCCCGGGCGAGCGCGAGCCGTTGCCGCTGGCCCCCGGAGAGCTGGCCGCCCTCCTCGCCGACCAGCGTGTCCCACTGCGCCGGCTGGGCGCGTACCCACTCCAGCAGGCCGGCGGCGGCGGTCGCCGCGACCAGCTCCTCCTCGCCGGCTCCGGCGCGGCCCAGCAGCAGGTTCTCCCGCACCGTGGCGTGGAAGACGTACGCCTCGGCGAGCAGCCCGCCGACCGCGCGGGGCAGCTCCTCCTCGGCGTACGTCGACAGGTCGTGACCGTCCAGCGTGACCCGGCCGGACGCGGGCCGGACCGCGCCGGTCAGCACGGCGGCCAGCGTGCTCTTGCCGGCTCCGCTCGGGCCGACCACCGCGACCCGCCGCCCGGCGGGCAGGTCCAGGCTCACCCGGTCGAGCGCGGGCGCGGCGCCGGCCCGGTACCGCACGGTCACCTCGGCGAAGCGCAGCTCGTGCGCCCCGCCCCGGCCCGGGCCACCGGTTCCGTTCGCGCTGACGACGGCGGGTGCGGGCGTCGGCAGGTCCGCGACGGCGGACGGGGGAGTCGGCAAATCCGCGGCGGCGGACGGGGGAGTCGGCAGGTCCGCGTCGAGCAGGGCGGCCACCCGGGTCAGGCCCGGCCGTAGCTGAGTCCACTGTCGGGCGGCCGAGACCAGGGCCAGCGCCACCTCGACGGCGGCCAGGGTGCCGACGGCCAGGACGCCGACCAGCACCCCCGGCACGTCCGCGGCCAGCGCGGCCAGCACCACCGCGACGGCGGTCAGCCCGGCGACCAGCACCCCGGCCGCGTCGACGGCGAACCCGGTGGCGGCCAGTCCGCGTTCCAGCCGGGCCAGCCGGGTGGCCCGCTGCTCGGCGGCGTGCAGGGCGGCGTCGGTCGCGCCGAACGCGGCCAGGTCGGCGGCGCCGTGGGTGAGGTCGATCGCGTCGGTGGCCAGCGCGCCGCGCAGGGGGGCCACCTCCGCCGCGTTGCGCCGGGTGACCGCGGTGGCGAGCGCGGGCAACGCCACCCCGGCGATGAGCAGCCCCACGGCGAGCGCCCCGGCGGCCGGCGGCGAGATGAGTGCCGCGCCGGCCACCGCCAGCACGCCGACCAGTGCCGCCGCCGAGCCCGGCACCAGCACCCGCAGCAGGAGATCCTGGACCGCCTCGACGTCGGAGACCAGCCGGCTCAGCACGTCCCCGGAGCGGTGTACGGCGGTGCGGCGGGCGGAGAGGGTGGCGAAGACCCGGGCCCGGACGTCGGTGATCATGCGGAGGACCGCGTCGTGCCCGGCGAGCCGTTCGGTGTAGCGGAACACGCCCCGGCTGATCGCCAGCGCCCGGACGGCGACGATCGCCACGGTGAGCCGGTCCAGTGGAGGCTGGCCGGCGGCGCTCATCAACAGCCAGGTCGCCGTGGCCATAAGGGCGAGCCCGGCGAACTCGGTGGCGGCGGCGAGCAGTCCCGCGCCCACGAGCCGGCCCAGATAGGGCCGCGCCAGACGCAGCACCGTCCGCTCGGCGCTCGCCCGTCCGTCCGGGACCGCGTCGACGACCGTTTGCGGTGCCTCGGCCAGTGGGCCCGGCCCGTCGCCCGTCGGCTCAGGTGCCGCGTTCATCGGGTCGCCTTCCCGGTCGGCTCGGGCGTCAGCTCGGTGACCCGACCGTCCTCGATCCGCAGGATCCGGTCGGCGTCGGCCAGTAGCGCCGGCCGGTGCGCGACCAGCAGCGCGGTCCTCCCGGTGACCAGCCGGCGGGTGGCGTCGAGCACCACGGCCTCGGCAGCGGTGTCCAGTCGGGCCGTGGGCTCGTCGAGCAGCACCACCGGGGCGTCCCGGAGGAACGCCCGGGCCAGGGCCACCCGTTGCCGCTGCCCGCTGGAGAGCCCGTGCCCACGTTCGCCGAGCAGCGTCTCCAGCCCGTCCGGCAGGCCGGCCACCACGTCGTCCAGGGCCGCGTCGTGCACCGCGGTGGCGAGCGCGTCGGGTGGGGTGTCCGGCGCGCCGAGCCGGATGTTGTCGGCCAGCGAGGCGGCGAAGAGATGGGCCCGCTGCGGCACCCAGGCGAGCTGGCGGCGCCAGGCGTCCGGGTCGACGGCGGCGAGGTCGACCCCGTCGACGGTGATCCGGCCTCCGGTCGGGGTCACGAAGCCGAGCAGCAGGCCGAGCAGGGTGCTCTTGCCGGCGCCGCTGGGACCGATGATGGCGATCCGCTCGCCGGGCCGGACGGTCAGGGTCACGTCGCGCAGCGCGGTCGTCCGCTCGTACTCCACGGTCACCGACTCGAAGCGGATCTCGCCGCGCCCGTTCGGGGTGGCCGCGCCCTCGGCGGCCCGGGGTGCGACGGGCGTGGCGGAGACGGTGAGCGCCTCGTCCAACGCGGTGAGCCCCTCCATGCTGGCGTGGAAGCGGCTGCCGGCGGCCCGCAGCGGCAGGTACGCCTCCGGGGTGAGCAGCAGCACCAGCAGCGCGGTCTGCAGGGCCAGCCCGCCGCCGAGCAGCCGGATGCCGACCGGCACCGCGACCAGGGCCACGGAGAGGGTGGCGACCAGCTCCAGCACCAGCGCGGAGAGGAACGCGATCCGCAGCGTCTTCATGGTGGCGACCCGGTGCCCGTCGGCCATCCGGCGGACCACCTCGGTCTGCGCCCGGGCCCGGCCGAACGCGCGCAGCGTGGGCAGCCCGGCGACCATGTCCAGGAAGTGCCCGCCCAGCAGGGAGAGCCGCCGCCACTGCCGCTCCGTGGCGGCCTGCGCCTGCCAGCCGAGCAGCGCTCCGAAGACCGGGATCAGCGGCAGGGTCAGCGCGATGATCACCGCCGAGCCCCAGTCGGCGAAGACGACCCGGGCCAGCACGGCCACCGGCACCGTCACGCTGAGCACCAGCTG
Source organism: Micromonospora sp. BL4 (assembly GCF_003667505.1). GTDB lineage: Bacteria > Actinomycetota > Actinomycetes > Mycobacteriales > Micromonosporaceae > Micromonospora. The sequence continues at coordinate 4,410 of NZ_RCVJ01000222.1, read as the reverse complement.
GGGCAGGTATCCGGTGAAGTACGCGTCCAACGCGTCCAGCCCGCGCCCGGCCAGCGTGGCGAGCTGGCCGGCCCGTTGCCCGGCGACCCAGCCCGGGCCGTGTCGGCCCACCGCGCCGAGCAGGTCGGCCCGCAGCGCGGCCTTGACCGTGGCGGCGAGCCGCGCGGAGACCGTGCCCTGCGCCCAGACCAGCGCCGAACGGGCGGCGACCGCCACCGCGAAGCCGGCCAGCGCGGGCCGGTCCAGGCGGCCGTCGACGGCGGTGGCCAGCACCGCCGCCAGCGCGGTGGCCTGCGCGACGATCAGCCCGGCGGCGAGCACGCCGAGCAGGGCGAGCACGGCAAGATCGCGCCGGGCCGCGGGGACCCGGCGCAGCAGACGCGGGTCGAAGGGACGGCGGTTCACCAGTACACCGGTGCTCTGCCGTCGGTCCGTCCTCGGAAAACCCACCAACACATCGCCTGGAAGCCTAGTAGGGCCGGCAGCAGCGGCAGCGCCACCCAGCCGAGTAGGCGCAGCGTCGGCGCGCTGGCGGCGGCGTCGGCCACCGTCAGCGAGGCGCCCGGGTCCGTGGTGGACACCAGCACGTAGGGCCAGAGGGCCGCGCCGACCAGCGCCACCGGCAGCGCCAGCGCCGCGCCGGTGGCGACCAGGGCCCACCCCGGCCGCCGTCGGGCCAGCGCCGCGCGGGCCGCCAGCAGCGCCGCAGCCAGCAGCAACGGCAGCAGTACGGCCACCGCCGGCCGCTGGACGGCGTCGCGTACCCGGGCGGAGAGCAGCCCCACGACGGTGGCCAGGGCGACCGCGCTGAGCGCCACCGGCACCAGCCGCCGGGCCAACCGGCCGACCACGGCGGCGTCGGCGACCGGCAGCCGCAGGGTGAGGAACGTCGCACCGTGCACCGCGACCAGGGCGAGCATGGCCAGGCCGGCGGCGGCCGCGAACGGGGTGGCCAGGTGCGACACCCCGGCGACGTGCCCGTCGGCCTCGCGGGGCACACCCTGCAACAGCGCGGCCAGCAGCACGCCCCAGCCCAGCGCGGCGAGCACACTGCCGACCACCACCACCCGGTCCCAGCGGGCGCGGACCCGTTCGTCGGTCGGGCGGCTGCGCAGTTGCACGCCCGCGGTCACCAGGACCACACCGACCAGCGCGCCGGCGACCGCCGGGTAGCACCCGGAGAGCAGTTCGCCCTCCAGCACCGGAAAGGCTCCGAAGAGGATGCCCACGGCGGCCACCAGCCAGACCTCGTTGCCGAGGAAGAACGGGCCGAGCGCCGTGAGGGTGGCCCGCCGCCCGGCCGGGCCACCGCCGCGGGCGAGCAGCAGCCCAACGCCGTAGTCGTAGCCGGCGAGCACCAGGTAGGCGCCGAAGAAGAGGCCGAGCAGGGCGTACCAGGCGAGGTCCACGGTGATCTCCTCAGGCGAGGGCGGGTTCGGGGTGGGCCGGCTCGGTCGGCGGTGCCGGCGGGCGGCCGAGCGGCGGGTCGGCCGCGCCGCGGGCCGCGTGCCGGGCGAGCAGCACCCAGTTGGTGACGGCGAGGGTGCCCAGCAGCAGGCTGAAGCCGATCAACGAGGTGAGCATCACCGGTGCGCCGACCGGGGAGACCGCCTGGTCGGTGGGGAGCAGCCCGTACGCCACCCAGGGCTGGCGGCCGACCTCCCGGGCGATCCAGCCGAGGATCACGGCGACGAAGGGCAGCGGCAGGGCGAGCAGGACCAGCCAGAGCGGGAAGCGCAGCCGGATGACCCAGTCCCGGAAGAGCAGCGGGAGCAGCAGCCAGACGCAGCCGAGCGTGAAGCCGATCAGGATCATGAAGCCCAGCCCGACGCTGGCCAGCACAGGTGGGGTGTAGTCGCCGGGGCCGAACCGGGCCGTCCACTCGGTGATCAGCGCCTGGGCCTCCGGGCCCTGGCCAAACTTGGTCGGCTGCACCTCTCCGACCGGCCCGAACTGGGCGAAACCGAAGCCCTGCACCAGGGTGATCGCCAGGGCGGCGGTGACCAGACCGACCCTCAGCGAGGTGCGGAAGAGCACGAAGTCGGGGGTACGCCGGATCAGGTGCCAGGCGCTGACCGCCGCCATCAGCATCCCGCCGACCAGCAGCGCGGCCGAGACCACGTGCCCGAACGCCATGCCGAGGCTGGGGTTGGTCAGCAGCGCGCCGAAGTCGGTGAGGTGGGCGATTCCGTCGCGGACCTCGTACCCGACCGGGTTCTGCAACCACGAGTTGGCCACCAGGATCCAGAACGCCGAGGCGTACGCGGTGAGCGCCACGCCCCAGAGCAGCGCCAGGTGGACGCCCTTGCGGAGCCGGTGCCAACCGAAGATCCACATCCCGAGGAACGTGGACTCCAGGAAGAACGCCACCAGCGTCTCGATGGCCAGCGGCGCGCCGAAGACGTTGCCGACGTAGCGCGACAGGCCGCTCCAGTTCAGCCCGAACTGGAACTCCATCACGATGCCGGTGGCGATGCCGAGCACGTAGTTGATCACGTAGAGCTGGCCCCAGTACCGGGTGAGCCGCTCCCACTTCGGGTTGCCGGTGAGCACCCAGGCGGTCTGCATCCCCACCAGCAGGGTGACCAGCCCGAGCGTCACGACCACGAACAGGAAATGGATCGAGGTGGTGGTGGCGAACTGCAGGCGGGCGAGGAGCAGCGTGTCCATGACCGGCCCTCCGTAGGTTGGCTCGCTTATCGTAGCCACCCTACACGTAGCTACCCTACACGTTGTCTACTACGTCTTGTCGTAGACAACTCTACGACACAACGTAGTAGGTGTGGGTTGAAGGTGGGGGGTTGCTCGATCATGGATGTAGTTGCCTCGCGGTCGGGGGATGCCACTCGATCCTGGATCGAGCGTGATCTTGACGCAGTCACCCCGAGGTGGGCCGAGGCAGGCAGGGCGAGGCGGGCAGGCCGAGGCAGGCAGACCGAGGCAGGGCGAGGCGGCAGGGCGAGCGCGGTCCTGGTGCGGGAGGGCCGCGGCTGAGGTCAGTTCAGGAAGAGAGTGATCGGAAGGGCGACCAGCGTGGTGGCGACCGCGAGGGCGGTGGCGCCGAGCACCCGGGGCGGCCGGTCGCTGACCAGCAGCCGCTGTACGCGTACGTCCAGGTCGCGGTCGCCCATGCCCAGCGCGCCTGCCGGGGTGATCCGGTGACCGGCGGCGGCGAACCGGCGCAGCGCGCCCGCCAGCGGCGCGTCGGCGTGCAGCTCGCGCGCCTTGTCGTCGGCGCGCATCTCGACCAGCAGGGCGACCCGCTCGTGCGCGTCGCGGACCCAGCGGAACCACGGCAACGCGCGGCAGAGCGCGGTGAACGGCAACAGCACCAGGTCGTGCCGCTCGTGGGCGTGCGCGCGCTCGTGGCTGAGCACCGCGGCGAGTTCGGCCCGGTCCAGCAGGCTCAGCGTGCCCGCGCTGACCACGACCTGCGGCTTCACCCCCGGCAGGCAGTACGCGGCCGCGCTCGGATGGTCGAGCACCAGCGCGCCGGGCGCGGCCGGGTCGTTCCGGGCGACCAGGGTGAGCAGGTCCCGGTGGCGGCGCTGGGCGCGTAGCGTGCCGTGGATGCTGCGCACGGTCGTGGTGACCAGCACCGCGCCGATGCCGAAGCCCACTCCGACGCTGGCCAGATGGAAGGCGGTCACCCCGACCGGCAGCGTGCCGTGGGCGAGGTCGTTGGCCAGGGCGAGCAGGGCGCTCCCGGTCGGCAGGTCGTAGGCGGCCAACCCGAGCGCCATCGGCAGGCCCATCGCCGAGAGGCCCAGCGCCAGTCCGACCGCCTGCCAGCAGACGATCGCCACCCGGGGGCTGCGCCACGTCCAGGTGGAGCTGGCCAACACCTGAGCGGTCAGATAGCACGCCAGCATGGTGGCGGCGAAGTGCACGGTGTAGGCCATGGCGCGGGCCCTACCGCTCCGCTGCCTCGTCGGCCGGCCGCCGGCTCGGCGGCCCGTCCACCCGGTCGGTCAACTCGGCGCCGGCGGAGTCGGGCCCGGTCAGCCCGGCCTCGCTCCCCAGGGCCGCGCGCAGCACCTCGGCCTCGGTGCCGGTCACCGAGTGGGCGAAGCGCACCAGCGCGGCGTCGCGGCTGCCGCCCAGGTCGAGGGCGTCGAGCATGAGCTGGGCGATGTGCGCCTCGCGGCTGGCCGCCGGCCGGTACCGCCAGGCCCGGCCCTCGCGCTCCCGCTGCACCATGCCCTTGCCGGCGAGCCGGTCCAGCACGGTCATCACCGTGGTGTACGCCAGCTCGCGGCCGTCGAGCGCGTCGGCCACCTCGCGCACGGTCACCCCGTTCGACGTGCCCTGGACCACGTCCCACAGCACGTCCATCACCGCACGCTCAAGATCGCCCAACCGAGTCACCCCGCAATCCTACCCCCGGTAGTAGACCCAAACCCACAAGCC
>NZ_RCVJ01000220.1 GCF_003667505.1 Micromonospora sp. BL4 | reverse complement strand
CCGCCGGGCCGCCCACCCGACCCGCACGCTGCGGCCCCGCTGACACACCCGACAGCTCGCGGACACCGAGGTGGCCGCGAGCTGTCGGGGTGGTACGGGGTCGGGTCAGGGGCTGACCTGCTGGCGGGACTGCTGGGTCTGGTCTTTGACGTCCTGCGCTGCCGACTTCGTGTCGTCCTTGACGGCGTCCACGGCGCCCTGGGCGGTGGACTTCACCGACTCGGCGGCGTGCTGGGCCGGCTCGCGCAGCTCCTCCTTGAGCTCGCTCGCCACCTCGCTCAGCTTCTCCTTCACCGCCCCGCTGTGCTCGCTGGCCTTCTCCTTGATCTGGGTCGCGGCCTGCTGCTCCCGGCGGGTGGCCGGGATCAGCGACGAGGCGAGCCAGCCGACGCCGAACGCGATCAGGCCGGCGGCCAGCGGGTTGCCCTCGGACTTCTGCCGGATCACCCGGGGCGCGCTGTGGGCGGCGTCGCTGACGGTGGAGGCCGCCGAGTGCGCGGCGTCGCTGACGCTGGAGGCCGCCGACGAGGCGCGGTCGCCCACCGAGTGGGCGGCGTGGCCGGTGCCGTGGCCGAGGTCAGACGCGGTTCCCATGACCTTGTCCCTCACATTCTGCAGCGCGGAACGGGCCCGCTGCTTACGGTCGTCGACGATCCGGCTGGGGCTGACCTTGTACGCCAGCGCGTCCACGTCGGAGCTCAGGTTGTTGCGGGTGGCTTCGATCTCCCGGCGGATCTGGTCGGGATCGGTGCTCATCGGGTGACTCCCTCCGGGTGAGGCTTGAGCGCGTCGGGGATCCGCTGCACGCTGTCGTTGGTCTGCTTGAGCCCGCGTACGTGCTGGGCGTTCTTTTTGGCCATGGAGTAGAGGACACCGGCGACCACGGCCCAGATCACGGCCACGATCAGCGCGGCCAGGCCGGAGTCCATGACGTTGTCCAGGAACTGCCACAGGGCGATGGACACGAAGAGCGCCACCATGTAGCCGCCGAAGCCGGCGCCGCCGAAGAGCCCGGCGGCCTTTCCGGCCTTCTTGCCCTCCTGGCGGATCTCCGCCTTGGCCAGCTCGACCTCCTGGCGCATCAGCGTCGACAGGTCACTGGTGACCTGGCGCATCAGCTCACCGAGCGAGCTGCCCTTCACCTCCGCCGCCGTGTGCGGGGCACCCGCGTCGGGGTGGTAACCGGAGTCCAGGCCGGACCCCTGCGTCGGCATGGTCATGCCGTCGCCTCCCTTCGGATGACTCGGTGGCTCACGGGCGGGTGGTGCCGCTGGACGGCACGCCGGGCAGCGGGTCGGTCTGGCTCACCGGCGGCAGCGGCTGACCGGTGCCGGTCGGCTCGCCGTAGGCGCCGGGGGTCGGGTCGGCGTACGTGCCCGGGGTCGGGTCGAGGTAGCCAGCCGGCGGCACGGCGTCCGGCGTCGCGCGGGGCGCGGGCGCCGGCGTCGGGATCACCGCGGTCTGCTCCGGGTCGTACGCCCCGGCGCCGCGGTAGCTCGCCGAACCGTTGCCGGAGTCGTCGCCGGCGGCGGAGATGCTGCGGGTCAGGCGGCCGGCCAGCACGCCGAGCACCGCCGCACCGACCAGGAAGGTGCCCGGGTTGCGCCGCGCGTAGTCGCGTGCCTCGGCGATCAGGTCGCCGGGCTCGCGCTCCTCGAGCCAGCCGGCCACGCCGTGCACCCGGTCGGCGGCCTGGCGGGCGAGCTCGCTCACCGGGCCGGCCTGGCCACCCTGCTCGGCCATCGAGCGCATCTCGTCAGCCAGCGAACGCAGCCCACCGGCGGCCCGACGCTGCTGCTCACCGGTCTGGCTGGCGAGCTGGGTGCGGGCCTCGCCGTACAGGTTGCGGGCCTGCCGGGCCGCCTCACGGCCGACCTCGGTGCCCTGCTCCTTGGCGGTCTGCGCGACCGCGCCGCCGGCGTGCGCGGCCTCCGACCCGACCTGGCGGGCCTGCTCGCGGACGCCTCCGCCGTTGGTCGACTCCTGCCCGTACGTGGAAGACGTAGGTGAAAGATCGTAAGACATGATTTCCCTTCCGCTCGGAAAGTCGTCGCGGTTGTGCTGGGGGGATGCGGCCGCGTTGCCGCGGCCGCTGACCATTCACCTACCCTGCGTTCCGCCTTCCATACCTCTTCGTGCATTTCTCTGCGCGGCCCGTCGGATCGACTTCAAAATGGAGGATCGTCGGGCTGCGTCACGTCGCCGCTGCGGACAGTGAGGTTCGCGGGGCCGGCAGATCCACGGAGGGGGCAGCGATGGCACGAGACGCGCGAGGGGGCCGACCGGCCGGCCACCGACCCCGGGTCCAGCAGGCCGCGCTGATCGTGGCCGCGGTCTTCCTGCTGATCGGCATCCTCGGCTTCATCCCCGGCATCACCACCGACTACGGCGATTTGCGGTTCGCCGGACACCACTCGGAGGCCCTGCTGCTCGGGCTGTTCCAGATCTCGATCCTGCACAACGCCGTACACCTGCTGTTCGGGCTGGTCGGCCTGGCGATGGCCCGCAGCGTCGCCGGCGCCCGGCTCTTCCTGGCCGGCGGCGGCGCGATCTACCTCGCGCTCTGGCTGTACGGCCTGGCGATCGAGGCCATCAACGAGGACGGCGGGGCGAACATCCTGCCGATCAACTCCGCCGACAACTGGCTGCACCTCGCGCTCGGCTTCGGCATGCTGGCGCTCGGACTGCTGCTCTCCAACCAGGCTGGCACCGGCGGACGCCTCGACACGCCGATCGACCGGCCCTGAACCGGCTCTCCAGCGGTTTGGCGATCATCCCGGCAGGGGTATCCCCGGGGTGATTCGCGAAAGAGGTGTGACATGCCCCGTTGGCTGCGTGACAACGCACTGACCGTCGCCATGCTCGGCGCGTTCCTGGTCTTCCTGGTGTTGCAGAGCGTCTTCGGCTGGCAGACCCACAACGAGGAGCTGACCGAGTTCGGCGCGGCGCCGCTGAGCTGGCCGGCGTACCTGACCAGTGGGCACTTCGTGGAGGCGGTCTTCGAGAATTGGGAGTCGGAGTTCCTCCAGATGGGCGGGTACGTGCTGCTCACCGCGCACCTGGTGCAGCGGGGGTCGGCCGAGTCGAAGCCGGTGGACCAGACCGACCGGCCGGAGGACGACGAGCGCAAGGCCACCCCGCAGTCACCCTGGCCGGTACGCGTCGGCGGTCTGCCCCTGACCGTCTACCGCAACAGCCTCTCCATCGCGCTCCTGCTGATCTTCCTCGGCTCGTTCGTCGGCCACCTGCTCGGCGGCACCGCCGCGTACAACCAGGAGCAGGCGTTGCAGAGCGGCGCACCGCCGATCGGGGTCTGGGACTTCCTCGGCACCAGCGACTTCTGGTTCCAGTCCATGCAGAACTGGCAGAGCGAGTTCCTCGCCGTCGGCGCCCTGATCGTGCTGAGCATCGTCCTGCGCCAGCACGGCTCTCCGGAGTCGAAGCCGGTCACCGTCGCGCACGCCAGCACCGGCGCCTGAGCGCCGCCGCCACCGGGCTCGGCGGCCCGGGCCGTCAGGCCGCGACCGGCAGCCGCTTGGCGAAACAGACGCTGTACGGGTTGTTCACGTACTCGCCGTACACCGGGATCCGGTCGTAGCCGCACGAGGTGTACAGCCCGATGGCGGCCGGCAGGTAGGTGCCGGTCTCCAGGCAGACCACCGAGTGCCCCTGCCGGAACGCCAGCTCCTCCAGCGCGGCCAGCAGCTGGCGGGCGATGCCCCGACCCCGGTACGCCGGCCGGACGTACATCCGCTTGACCTCGCCGGTGGCGGAGTCGATCGACTGGAGCCCACCGCAGGCGACCGCCCGGCCGTTCACCACCACGGCCAGGTAACGGATGTCGTCGTGGGTGACGGTGACCTGCCCGTCCAACCCGCCGTCGGCCTCGCGCAGCTCACGCTGCTGGGCGATGACCAGGGCGGCGATCTCCGGATCGATGGCGGGCCGAGCTTCGATCAGCATCACCCCACGTTAGGCGGGATGGATTTCGCGGAGGTTTCCGGCAATCAACCCGATCACGGAGCGCACCGGGCTATTCGGCGTCGTCCTCGTCGTCGATGTCGACGAGGTCGTCCGACGCGTCGGCGCCCAGCTCGTCCCCCGAGCGCACCCGACGGGCCTTGCGGGCGGCGAGCCGCTCCGCCGCACGCGCCCGATTCGACCTCGCCTCCAGCCGGACGTCGGTGCCCCGGTTGCCGGGCACGAAGTCCACGCCGGCGAAGAGCGTCGGCTGCCAGTCGAACTCGCGCTCACCGATCCGGACCAGGTCACCGGGCTGCGCGCCGGCCTTGGCCAGCTTGTCCTCGACCCCGAGCCGGGCCAGCCGGTCGGCCAGGTAGCCGACCGCCTCGTCGTTGTCGAAGTTGGTCTGCTTGACCCACCGCTCCGGCCGGACACCCCGGACGGTGAACGAGCCGTCGGTCTCGGCCTCGATGGTGAAGCCCTCGTCGTCCACGGCCGTCGGGCGGATCACGATCCGGGTCGGCTCGGCCGGGGGCGCTGCCTTGCGCTGCGCGTCGACCAGGTCGGCCATCGCGTAGGTGAGCTCCTTGAGCCCCTCCCGGGTGGCCGCGGAGACCTCGAACACGCGGTAGCCGCGCTCCTCCAGGTCGGGACGCACGATCTCGGCGAGGTCGCGGCCGTCCGGCACGTCGACCTTGTTCACGGCCACCAGTCGCGGCCGGTCGGCCAACCCGCCGTACTCGTTCAGCTCCGCCTCGATGGTCTCGATGTCGGCGACCGGGTCGCGGCCGGGCTCCAGCGTCGCCGAGTCGATGACGTGCACCAGCACGGCGCAGCGCTCGATGTGCCGCAGGAACTCCAGACCCAGGCCCTTGCCGGTGGCCGCGCCGGGGATCAGGCCCGGCACGTCGGCGACGGTGAAGGTGTGGTTGTCCACCCGGACCACGCCGAGGTTCGGCACCAGGGTGGTGAACGGGTAGTCGGCGATCTTGGGCTTCGCGGCGGAGATCACCGAGATCAGCGACGACTTGCCGGCCGACGGGAAGCCCACCAGGCCCACATCGGCGACGCTCTTGAGCTCCAGCACCACGTCCAGGTGGTCGCCCGGCTCACCCAGCTCGGCGAAGCCGGGAGCCTTGCGCTTGGCGTTGGCCAGCGAGGCGTTGCCCCGCCCGCCGCGCCCGCCACGGGCCACCTCGAAGGTGGTGCCGGCGCCGACCATGTCGGCCAGCACAGTGCCGTCGAGGGTCTGCACCACCGTGCCGTTGGGCACCTTGAGCACCAGGTCGTGGCCGTTGGCCCCGTCCCGGTTCGACCCCGCGCCGCCCTTGCCGTTGTCGGCCTTGACGTGCGGGCGGAAGTGGAAGTCGAGCAGCGTGGTCACCTGCGGGTCGACCACCAGGGACACGCTGCCGCCGTGTCCGCCGTTGCCGCCGTCCGGCCCACCGAAGGGCTTGAACTTCTCGCGGTGGATCGAGACACAACCGTGCCCGCCATCGCCGGCCTGCAGATGCAGAACGACCCGGTCAACGAACGTCGCCACGGCGTCAATCCTTCCAGCGAGGTTCGACCCCGCACTGCGAAAAAAGCGAAGCGGGCCGGGACCCGGAGGTCCGCGGCCCGCAACGCCTGAGAGCTACTGCTGCGGAACGATGCTGACGGTCTTGCGACCGCGCTTGGTGCCGAACAGGACCGCACCGGCGGACAGCGCGAACAGCGTGTCGTCGCCGCCACGGCCGACCAGGTCACCGGGGTGGAACTTGGTGCCGCGCTGCCGGATGAGGATCTCACCGGCGCTGACAACCTGACCACCGAAGCGCTTCACGCCGAGTCGCTGGGCCGCGGAGTCACGACCGTTACGCGAGCTGGACGCACCCTTTTTGTGAGCCATTGGAGGACGACCTACTTCCCGCTGGAGATGCCGGTCACCTTGACCTGGGTCAGCGGCTGGCGGTGACCCTGGCGCTTGTGGTAGCCGGTCTTGTTCTTGAACTTGTGGATCTTGATCTTCGGGCCCTTGGTGTGCGCGGCGATCTCGCCGGACACCGCGACCTCGGCAAGCTTCGCCGCGTCGGTCACCAGGTCGTCACCGTCGACGAGGAGCACCGCGGTGAGCTTCACCGCGTCACCGGGAGCACCGGTGAGCTTCTCGACCTCGATCACGTCGCCCTCGGCGACCTTGTACTGCTTGCCGCCGGTCTTGACGATCGCGTACATCGGAGGCGGACTCCCTGTCGTTGAGGCTGCTGGCGGTCGTCCCCGCGGCGGCTCGCCGGGTAGCAGTGCACGGCAGCGCGGGCACACGGGAACTCGGCACACCAAAAGTGCGCCGCAGGCAAGAGTACGCCATCGCCGGCCCGGACCCCAAACCGGCCCGCCCTGGTCAGCCCGCGCAGAGCTGGTCGAGGCGCTGCTGGAGCCGGTCCAGCTCGGTCTCGTCGATCGACTCCACGTCGGCGCCGAGCGCGGCGACCTCGGTGCCGATGTCGGTGAGCAGTGTCTTGAGCTGCGGGTCGGCGGCTCGGGCCGACTGCTCCCGCAGCGCGGCCCGCCAGCCGGTCAGCGCGGCCTCGGCCCGCTTGCGGGCGGCCTCGGCGGTGGCGCTGTCCCCGACACCCGACGCGGCGATCATCCGACCCACCTCCGCCACGTAAGTCTCGAGCGCGGTGGTGCCGGCCTGCTGTGCCGCGGCGCACACCTGCTCGGTGTTGTCGCCCGACGCGCCACCGCCCACCGGCGTGCCGGTCGGGGTGCCCCCGGTCCCGGCGGCCGAGCCGGAACCCCCGGTCGTGCCGGGCCCCTCACCGCCGGACCGGTCGGTGGCGCAACCCGCCCCGGCGGAGAGCGCGGCGACCAGCACGGTGACGGCGAGCAGACGACGCATCTTCTTCTCCTGCCCGGGAGTGGCCGATCGCGGACCGGGTGGCCGGACCGGCGAGGTCCCTCCCCTGTCACTTTGCCAGGGAAGGGACCTCGTCAAACACCGTGCCGGTCAGACCCGGCGGTCAGGCGGTCAGGGGCGGGTCCGTCGGCGGGCGCCGCCCCGGCGGGAACGGCGCCGGCCCGTGCCGCCCTCGCCGTTCTCCTCGTCGGCGTCACCGTCGGCGAGAGCGTCCGGGTCGTCCGCGGCGGCCAGCCGGGCCGACTCGCCCTGCTGGCTGTCGGACACCGCCGGCGCGGCCGCGGTGTCCGACTCGTAGCGGGACAGGTCGTAGCCCATCGTGTCCACGTAGTCGGCCTCCGGTGCGGTGCTGGTGTCGTTCTCGACGACCTCGACCACCGCCTTCTCGGCCGAGGCGCTCTTGCGCGCCCGACGGCGCGAGGACGCGCTGCCCTGCTCGGCGGGCGGGGCGGCGGCGACCGACGACGCGACCGCCTTGACCTTCTCCCCCGCCCCGTTGGAGCGTGGCTTCTCCGGCACCGGCTCGGTGTGGATGATGACGCCCCGACCCTTGCAGCACTCGCAGGTCTCGCTGAACGCCTCCAGCAGGCCCGCGCCGATCCGCTTACGGGTCATCTGCACCAGGCCGAGCGAGGTGATCTCGGTGACCTGGTGCTTGGTGCGGTCCCGGCCCAGGCACTCGGTGAGCCGGCGCAGCACCAGCTCGCGGTTCGACTCCAGGACCATGTCGATGAAGTCGATCACCACGATGCCGCCGATGTCGCGGAGCCGGAGCTGGCGGACGATCTCCTCCGCCGCTTCCAGGTTGTTACGCGTGACCGTCTCCTCCAGGTTGCCCCCGGAGCCGGTGTACTTGCCGGTGTTGACGTCGACGACCGTCATGGCCTCGGTACGGTCGATCACCAGCGAGCCGCCGGAGGGCAGGAAGACCTTGCGGTCCAGGCCCTTGATGATCTGCTCGTCGATCCGGTACTCGGCGAACACGTCGCTCGTGCCGACGTGCCGGCGCACCCGGTCGACCAGGTCCGGGGAGACGTGCGACAGGTACGACTCGACGATGTCGTACGACTGCTCGCCCTCGATCACCAGCTCGCGGAAGTCCTCGTTGAAGAGGTCCCGGACGACCCGGATGACCAGGTCGGGCTCCTCGTAGAGCAGCACCGGCGCGCCGCCCTCGGCGGCCTTGGCCTGGATGTCCTCCCACTGGGCCTGGAGGCGCTTGACGTCCCGGGCCAGCTCGTCCTCGCTGGCGCCCTCGGCGGCCGTCCGGACGATCACACCCGCGCCGTCCGGGACGAGCTTCTTGAGCACGTCCCGGAGCCGCTTGCGCTCGGTGTCCGGCAGCTTCCGGCTGATCCCGGAGGCGTTGCCGTTGGGCACGTAGACCAGGTGCCGGCCGGAGAGGGCGATGTGGCTGGTCAGCCGGGCGCCCTTGTGCCCGATCGGGTCCTTGGTGACCTGGACCAGCACCGAGTCGCCGGAGCGCAGCGCCTGCTCGATCGAACGGGCACGCCCCTCCAGGCCGGAGGTGTCCCAGTTGACCTCGCCGGCGTACAGCACCGCGTTGCGGCCCCGGCCGACGTCCACGAACGCCGCCTCCATGCTGGGCAGCACGTTCTGCACCTTGCCCAGGTACACGTTGCCGGCCATCGTGCCGGAGGAGTTGCGGGTGACGTAGTGCTCGACCAGCACGCCGTCCTCCAGGACGGCGATCTGCGTACGGTCACCGCGCTGACGCACGGCCATCACCCGGTCGACCGCCTCCCGGCGGGCCAGGAACTCCGACTCGCTGAGGATCGGCGGCCGCGTACGCCGCTGCTCCCGGCCGTCCCGGCGGCGCTGGCGCTTGGCCTCAAGCCGGGTCGAGCCGGACACGCCCTGCACCTCGTCGACGGTCCGACGCGGCTCACGGATCTTGACCACGGTCGGCACGCCGTCGTCGGCGGCGCCCTCGGTGTCGCCGGCACCCCGGCGGCGGCGACGCCGGCGGCGACGGGTCAGCCCGTCCCCACCCTCGGACTCCTCGTCCTCGTCGCCCTCGGCCTCGGCGGTCTCTTCCTCCTCGGCCTGCGCCGCCTCGTCGGACTCCTCGTCCTCGGCGTCATCGGCGCCACCCTTGCCACGGCCACGGCCACGGCGGCCACGCCGCCGGCGGCGGCGCGCGGCGGCGCTGTCCTCGTCGTCCTCGTCCGCCTCGATGGCCTCCTCGGCCTCCTCGGTCGGCTCCTCCTCGGCCTCGATCGCCTCGACCGGCTCCACCGGCTCGGTGTCGCGGCGACCGCGCCGCCGCCGGCGGGACGGCTCGGCGGCCTCCTCCGCGACCGGCTCCTCGGCGAACGGAGTGGGCTCCGCCGGCCGGGTCACCGGCACGGCGTCCGGCTGCGGAGCCATGAACAGCACGGTGGGCGCGGAGAGCGCCGCCCGCCGGCGGCGGGTCCGCGGCTGCTCCGGCTCGACGATCTCGGCCGGCTCGATCGGCTCGTTGGCCAGGCCGGCCACAGCCACGCCCGGCGGCACCTCGCCGGAGCGCTCCTGCGCGCCGCTGGTCCGGGCCTCCTCGGTGGCGGTCCCGCCCGAGGGCAGCTCCGCCTCGTTCAGCTCGGCCTCCGCCTCGCGCAGGTCGGACTCCGCCGGCGTCTCGGCGACCGGCTCCTCGACAGCGGCGGGCTCTTCCGCGGCGGGGGGCTCCTCGACGGCGGCCGGCGTGGCCTTCTTGCGCCGGGTGCGGGTCACCTTGACCGGGGGGAGCACCTCGGCGGAGGCCTCCTCGGCGGAGGCCGCGACCAGCGGCTCCTCGGCGGTCTTCTCCACCGGGGCGGCCTTGCGGCGGCGCCGGGGCGTCTTCGGGGGCGTGTCCAGGTCACCGGAGATCGGGGCGAAGACCTCCGCCTGCGGCGACTCGCCGGCGCCGGCCCCGCCGGTGGACGCCTCGACCGGGGCGTCGGTCTGCTCCGGCTGGTTGAGCGGGGCGGCTCGACGGCGGGTCGCCCGGGTACGCCGCGCAGGCGCGGCGGGCTCGGCGCTCTCCGCGCCGGACGGCTCCGTGCCAGCCGGTTCCAGCGCGGCCGATCCGGCAGCGGTGGGGTTCGCGACGGCGGCGCCGTCAGCGGTGGTGCTTTGGTCAGCGGTGTCGCCGGCCGGCTGTGAACCGGTCCGTTCGCCGCCCTCGGGCTCGTTCTCGAGCATGGACGTTCTCCAGTTCTGGCTGCCCCGGGCGCGGGTGAGCGCTGCCACGCAGGGTCGCCGCAAAAGTGTTTCCGCCGGGCGCGCGTGGTGCGCGACCGCCGAAGTCTGCCTGCCAGAGCACTGACCGTCGGTCAGTGCCCAACGATGGCTGCCCCGTCGCGGTCCGCATCCAACGGATCCACGATCGCACCCTGCGCGGTCAGCGTGCCCTGAGCCAGCCGGGTCACCCTCGGCGAGACCGGCGGCTCCAGGTCGGCCACCACGCGGAGGCCGGAAAGGACGTCATCGGGCCGTACGGACGGGGTGACCTGCCGCACGACCAGTTCGAGTATCGCACACGGTACGGCCGGCGCCCCGGAAGGCGTCGGCGTCGGCGCGACGACATCGATTGACATAACGGCCGCACGGGCATCGAAGGTACGTCGCCCCTGCTTGGTCATCCGCTCGACCAGCACCTCCTCGGCGGCGGTGAAGGCGTCCACGGTGCTGCGCAGCACGGTGGGGTCGACCTCGGGCAGCTCGATGTGCCAGTGCGAGGCCTCGATCCGGTCCGGCAGGCTGCCCCCGACGGCGATCACGGCGTCCAGCACGTCCAGCCCGGGTGAGAGCGCGGCGTCCAGCGCGGCCCGCAGCGCCTCCGGGTCGACCGGCGTCTGGAGGCCGATCTCCAGGTACTCCGCCTCGCTGGCCACCCCGGTGGGCGCGGCGCTGGCGTAGGAGATCTTCGGGTGCGGGGTGAAGCCCTGGGAGTAGGCGATCGGCACGCCCGCCCGGCGCAGCGCCCGCTCGAAGGCCCGGGCGAAGTCCCGGTGCGAGGTGAACCGCAGCGGCCCGCGCTTGGCGTACCGGATGCGGACGCGCTGGACGACCGGCGCCTGCCCACCCTCCGGCTGTGGTTTCTTACTGATCGTCTCGCTCCTCGGAACTCAGCTCACGTTGATCATGAAGTTGTTGTCGGCGACACGCCTTGCGGCTGGCAACACCTTCATGATCAACACGGGCGGCCGGGTGGGGCCGGGTGGGGC
>NZ_RCVJ01000213.1 GCF_003667505.1 Micromonospora sp. BL4 | reverse complement strand
GCCTCGGCCTCTCCGGCGCCGCTGGCGCCGGGAGACCGCGCCGGCCAGGCCGGCGCGGGCCCGACCGCCGACCCGGGGCCCGCCCCGGCCGCCGCACCCGCGCCCGCGGAGACCTCCGAACCCCTGACCGCGACTGAGAGGGACGCCTAGTGCCGCATTCGACGAAGCAGAGCGCCGGCCTCGACTGGCTGCTCGACGAGTTGGTGGAACGGGTACCGGCGGCCCGGGAGGCGGTGGTGCTCTCCGCGGACGGGCTGCTGCTCGGCTCCTCGGCCGAGCTGGAGCGTTCCGACGCCGAGCACCTCTGCGCCCTCGCCGCCGGCTTCTCCAGCCTGGCTCGGGGCGCGAGCCGGCACGTGGACGGTGGCCCGGTCCGGCAGACCGTGGTGGAGATGGAGTCGGCGTACCTCTTCGTCACCGCCGCCGGGCAGGGCGCCTGCCTGGCCGTGGTGAGCGACGCCGACGCGGACATCGGCCTGGTCGCGTACGAGATGGCAATGCTGGTGATCCGGGTGGGGGAGAACCTCACCGCGGCGGCCCGACCGTCGGCGGGTGCCGGTGATGCGAGCTGAGCCGCCCGGGCCGCAGCACGAGTGGCTGGACGGCGACGCCGGCCCGGTAGTGCGCCCGTACACCCTCACCGGCGGCCGGGTACGCTCCGCCGTCGATGGGTTCGACCTCGTCGCGTTCGTACTGGCCGGGTCGGATCTCGACCCGGCGGCCGACCCACGGCTGCTCCCGGAGCACCGGCGGCTGGTCGCGCTGGCCCACCGGCCGGTGTCGGTGGCCGAGCTGGCGGCCGAACTGGACCTGGCGGTCGGGGTGGTCCGGGTGCTGCTCGGTGACCTCCTCGCCCGGGGCCTGGTCGCGGTGCACGAGCCGCCGGGCGCCGGCCGGGTTCCCGACAACGACATCCTCAAGGCGGTGGTCAGTGGACTTCGTGCGCTATGACCATGCGGGCTCCGGGACCACCATCCCGCTGGCACTGAAGATCCTCATCGCCGGAGGCTTCGGGGCCGGTAAGACGACGCTGGTGAGCGCGCTGAGCGAGGTCCGGCCGTTGCAGACCGAGGAGGTGCTGACGGGCGCCGGGATCGGCACCGACGACATCTCCGGGGTGGAGGGGAAGTCGACCACCACGGTGGCGATGGACTTCGGCCGGATCACCATCAACGACGACCTCCAGGTCTACCTGTTCGGCACCCCCGGACAGGACCGGTTCTGGTTCCTCTGGGACGAGTTGGCCTTCGGCGCGCTCGGCGCGGTGGTGCTCGCCGACACCCGGCGGCTGGCGGACTGCTTCCCGTCCATCGACTACTTCGAGCAGCGGGGCATCCCGTTCGTGGTGGGCGTGAACTGCTTCGACGACTCCCGCCGGTTCAACCTGGAGACCGTACGCCGGGCGCTCGACCTCGACCCGGACGTGCCGATGGTGCTGTGCGACGCGCGGGACCGGCAGTCCGGCAAACTGGTGTTGATCTCCCTGGTCGAGCACGTGGCCCGGCAACGCGGCGAGCCCGTGCCGGCCGCCTGAGTCGTCGTCGCCCACGGCCGGGCGGCAGCGGCTGGGCCTCGGCGACGCCGATCCGGGCCCGGAAAGCGGGTTAACGGACCGGCGTCGCGGGCAGCCTCTGGTTGGATCGACGCAGGATGCCGGCGGAGGGGTTGGACGTGAGTGGTCAGGTCGAGGTCGTCCACATCGGGGGTTACACCGCGCAGAGCGGCGGGCGGGGCAGCGGCATCGTCGCCGCCCGCCGTGACCCGGCCACCGGGGCGCTGACCCCGCTCGGCACGGTGGCGACCACACCGTCGCCCTCGTTCCTGGCCCGACACCCCACGCACCCGGTGCTCTACGCGGTCAACGAGCTGACCGACGGGCAGGTCAGCGCCTGGCAGGTCGGCCCCGACGGCGCGCTGGATCCGCTCGGCACCTGGTCGACCGGCGGGGCGGAGCCCTGCCACCTGGCGGTGCTGCCCGACGGCGGCCACCTGGTGGCGGCCAACTACGGCGGCGGCAGCGTCGCGGTCTTCCCGCTCGACGCGCGGGGCGTGCCCGGTGAGCGCAGCGACCTGGTGGTGCACGAGGGGCACGGCCCCGACCCGGAGCGCCAGGAGCGGGCGCACACCCACATGGTCTCGCCGGGGCCGGGCCGAGGGCCGCTGCTCGCGGTCGACCTCGGCACCGACTCGGTCTACCGGTACGACCTGGACGGCGCGAGCGGGCGGCTGGTGCCACGTGGTCCCCGGATCCGCACGGCGCCGGGCGTGGGGCCCCGGCACCTGGCCCGCCACCCCGACGGGCGGCGCTGCTATCTCGTCGGCGAGCTGGACGCCTCGGTCACCGCGTACGAGCTGACCGACGACGGTGCGCTGCACCAACGTGGTCGGATCGAGGCGAGCGAGCGGGCGGGCCATGTCCAGCCGTCGGAGGTCGCGGTCGCCCCGGACGGCCGGTTCCTCTACGTCGCCAACCGGGGTGTGGGCACCATCGCCGTCTTCGACGTGGCCGGCGAGCTGCCCGAGCTGGTGGCCGAAGTGGACACCGGCGGCGAGTGGCCCCGCCACTTCGCGCTGATCGGGGAGCACCTCTACGTCGCCGACGAGCGGGCGGACATGGTGCGGGTCTTCGGGCGGGACGCCGGCACCGGCGTACCGACGCCGATCGGTGAGCCCGTGCCGGTGCCGAGCCCGACCTGCGTGCTGCCGTGGGCCGCGGAGCCGAGGGGCGAGACGCGAGCGTGACACCGGTTTGGCAACACCGTGGGTCCGTCTCGTGACTCTCCGTTGCTAAACAGCGATCAACTGTTTCTCCTCCGTAACTTTCGTCCGAACGGATGTGGCAGAGAAGGCACCTTGTACGCAAGATGGTCACCGTGTCAGCAGGCCGCCATCGCATGCGTTCGAAACTTCATCTAGCCGCCGCCGCCGCTACGGCGACGGTGCTCGTCGTCACGACCGGCGTCTGGTTCGGCTATCGGGAGCTGATCGAGCCCAGCTGTTCGGGGGAGATTCGGCTCGCCGTGGCAGTCGCCTCCGAGCTCGCGCCGGCGGTGGACGCCGCCGCGTCGCAATGGGTCAAGGAGGGCGCCGCGGTAGGCCCCACCTGCATTCGGGTGGACGTCTCCGCGTCCGACCCGGTCGACGTGGCCGCCGTGGTGGCGGCCAAACACGGTGCGGTTCTGGCCGGCGTCGGGCAGGCCAGCGGCACCGCCGTCACCCCGGACGTCTGGGTGCCGGACTCCTCGACCTGGCTGCTGCGGTTGAAGAAGGACGCCACGGCGTTCGCTCCGACCAACAGCGCCTCCATCGCGCGGAGTCCCGTCGTCGTGGCGATGCCCGAGCCGGTGGCCGGCCGGCTGGGCTGGCCCAAGAAGAAGTTCACCTGGACGGACCTGCTCAAGCAGGTCAACAACCCGGGCACCCCGCTCCGCACCGGGATCGTCGAGCCGACCCGGGACGCGGCCGGCCTGTCCGGCCTGCTCTCGCTGACCGCGGCGGCCAGCGCCGCCGGTGGCGACGCTCAGCGCAACACCGTCGGCGCCCTGCGGGCGCTGGCCACGGGACGTTCCTCGCTCCGCAACGACCTGCTGGCCCGTTTCCCGACCGCCAAGGACCCGACGTCCATCGCCAGCGGCCTCGGCGCGGCGGCACTGTCCGAAGAGGACGTGATCGCCTACAACAGCAAGGAGCCGCCGGTACGGCTCGCCGCGCTCTACATGGAGCCGGCGCCGATGCCGCTGGACTACCCGTACGCGGTGCTGCCCGGCATCGAGCCGACCAAGGCCTCGGCGGCCCGGGTGTTGTTCGAGGTGCTCACCACCAGCAAGTTCCGCGACCGGCTGGCGGCGCAGTCGCTGCGCGCGCCGGACGGCAACTGGGGCGCCGGCTTCAAGGCGCCGCAGGGCGCGCCGAGCCCGGCCGGTGGCGCCTCGACCGCGCCGGCCGCCGGCGGCACCGCGGCGGGTGGCCTCGACCCGGCCGCGATACAGCGGGTCGTCTCCAGCTGGTCGATCGCCACCCAGTCCGGCCGGATGCTGGCCGTCATCGACGTCTCCGGCTCGATGAAGGAGAAGGTGCCCAGCGCCAACAACCGCAGCCGGGAGGAGGTCACCGTGGACGCGGCACGCCGCGGCCTCGGCCTCTTCGACGACTCCTGGTCGATCGGTCTGTGGACCTTCTCCACCAAGCTGGTCGGCAACCGGGACTACCGCCAGCTGATCCCCATCGGCCCGCTCTCCGCCCAGCGGGCCCAGTTGGAGGGCGCGCTCGGCGGCATCAAGCCCTCCGACGGCGGCACCGGCCTCTACGACACCACGCTGGCGGCGTACCAGGCGGTGCAGGAGAACTGGCAACCCGGCCGGGTCAACTCGATCGTGCTGTTCACCGACGGCAAGAACGAGGACGCCGACGGCATGAGCCAGGCCCAGCTGCTCGCCAAGCTGAAGCAGATCGCCGACCCGGAGCGGCCGGTCCAGGTGGTCATGATCGGTATCGGCGAGAGCGTCAGCAAGGCCGAGCTGGAGTCGATCACGAAGGTGACCGGTGGCGGCAGCTTCGTCACCAAGGACCCGAGCGAGATCGGCAACATCTTCCTCAACGCCATCGCGCTCCGCCCGCCCGCGCCGCGCTGATTCGGGGCACAGCCACGAAGGAGTCCGTCGTACCGCCGATCCGGTACGGCGGGCTCTTTCTCAGCAGTCCCTGATGGTTGAAGAAAAGTGACGGCAATACGTCGGAAGTAATCGGCGGTCATAGTTGTCAGGGCAGGATGGCGACGTGTTCCGGCATCGTCGGTCCGCCTCCGGTCCGACCCGTCGGCCGGGGCCGTCCTGGTCAGAGTGGGAGGGCCGGTGACCGCAGCGACACTGTCGACCCCCGCGAGCAGGTCGGGGAAGTCAGGCGGCCGTCCGGCCGGGCTGGTGACGCGCGCCGACGAACGGTCCTACATCCGGGTGCTGGTGGTGCTGGACACCACCGTCCTCATCCTCGCGCTGCTCGTCGGGTACGTGGCCCGGTTCGGCGACGACGAGCCCAGCGGCTCGAAGATCCCGTACGTGCTGGTGGCGCCGGGGCTGGTGCTGGCCTGGCTGGTCTCGCTCAAGGCACTCGGCTGCTACGACGACCGGGTCATCGGTTACGGGGCGGACGAGTACCGGCGGGTCAGCTCGGCCAGCCTGCGGCTGGCCGGCGCGATCGCGATCGCCGGGTACATCGCCGACGTCGGCGTCTCCCGAGGCTTCCTCGGCATCACCTTCGCGGTGGGCACCCTCGGGCTGGAAGTCGCCCGCTTCGCCGCCCGCAAGCGTCTGCACCGGGCCCGCTCACGTGGTGCCGGTTGGTCCCGCAAGGTGCTGGTGGTCGGCGACACCGCGCACGTGCTGGAGCTGGTGCACACGTTGCGTCGGGAGCCGTACGCCGGCTATCACGTGGTCGGCGCGTGCATCCCGGACGCGCTGCTGGCGCCGGTGGCGCAGCGGTTGGGCGACGTGCCGGTGGTCGGATCGTTCCGCGGCATCCCGGAGGCCGCCACCGCGATCGGCGCGGACACGGTCGCCGTCACGGCCTCCGGCGAGCTGACCGCCGCCCGGTTGCGCCGGCTCGGCTGGCAGCTGGAGGGGACCGGCGTCGACCTGGTCGTGGCGCCCGCGCTGACGGACGTGGCCGGCCCGCGGATCCACACCCGTCCGGTCGCCGGGCTGCCGCTGATCCACGTCGAGGCACCCGAGTTCCGCGGCGCACGGAAGCTGGTCAAGGGCTTCGTCGACCGGTCCGTCTCGTCGCTGGCGCTCGCGTTGCTGCTGCCGCTGATCGTGTTCATCGCGTTGGCCATCAAGCTGGACAGCCGGGGCCCGGTGCTGTTCCGGCAGACCCGGGTCGGTCGGGGCGGGCAGGAGTTCGGCGTGTACAAGTTCCGGACCATGGTGGTGAACGCCGACGCGCTGCTCGCCGAACTGGCCGCCCGCAACGAGACCGACGGCCTGATGTTCAAGATGCGCGACGACCCACGGGTCACCCGGGTCGGCCGGTTGCTGCGCAAGTGGTCGCTCGACGAGCTGCCACAACTGGTCAACGTGCTGCTGGGCCAGATGAGCCTGGTCGGGCCGCGCCCGCCGCTGCCCTCCGAGGTGGCCCGCTACGACGGCGACGTGGCCCGGCGGCTGCTGGTCAAGCCCGGTATGACCGGCCTGTGGCAGGTCAGCGGCCGGTCCGACCTGAGCTGGGAGGACGGCATCCGGCTCGATCTCTACTACGTGGAGAACTGGTCCCTCGCCGCCGACCTCACCATCCTCTGGAAGACCTTCGGCGCGGTGCTCAACAGTCGCGGCGCCTACTGATCACGGCCCCCTGTCGTCTCGGCCGGTAGCGGCTGCGGGCCGGTCCAGTCCAGGCAGACCACCACTGCGTCGTCGACCAGGTCACCGGCGACGAACGCGCGCAGGTCACCGATCAGCGACCGGACGGCGTCCAGCGACTCCATCGGGCCGGTCCGTCGCAGGAACCGGTCCAGCGCCGTCTCGCCGTAGCGCGTGTGCTGCCCGGTGGCCTCCACCACGCCGTCGCTGAGCACGAAGATCCGGTCGCCGCGCTCCAGCGGGAACCGCTGCTCGCGATAGTCGGTCGCCTCGAACATGCCGAGCGGGAACTGCGCCTCCAGAGGCTGCTCGGTGACCTTTCCCTCGCGCAGCAGAACCAGGCGGGGCGAGCCGGCGTCGACCACCGTCAGCACCCCCGAGCGCAGGTCCAGCTCCATCAGCAGCGCGGAGAGGTGCCGTTCACCCCGGTACTCGTCGTAGAGCGCCTGGTCGGCGAGGGCGGCCTGGTCGGCCAGGCGGAGCCCGGCCCGGCGGGCGTTGCGGAGCGCGTGGGTGGCCAGTGAGGTGAGCAGGGAGGCCGCGACACCCTCGCCGGTGCCGTTGATGGTGGACAACCAGAGCCGTTGCCCGTCGTCGGACCAGTCGAAGCTGTCGCCGCGCACCGTGTACGCCGGCTCCAACTGCCCGGCCAGGCTGAACGAGGGCCGGATCCGGCTGCGTCCCGGCAGCAGGTCCCACTGCATCTCCGCGGCCAGGGTGAGCCGCTGGCTGCGCCGCGCCGCGCGGTAGACGTCGGTGCCCGCGGAGACGGCGGCCAGCTCGTGCGCGAGCGCGGTGGCGATGTCGGCCAGCTCGCCGAGGAGGGCCGGGCCGTCCGGGACCGGCGCCAGTCGCAGCACGCCCCGGCGCTCGCCGCGCATGCTGACGGGGAGCCAGGCGGTGCCGTCGTCGACCACCGGCGACTGGTGGTCGAAGGCGCGCCAGGCGGGGTGCCCCGGACCGGTGACGGGGTCACGATCACCCTCGGTGAGGGGCAACAGCTCCGAGAGCCGGTAGTCGACCTGGTACAGCTCCGTCTCGGTGATCCCGTACGACCGGGCAAGAACGTCGCCGACACCGCCGACGAGGCGGTCGGCGGGTGTCTCGTTCAGGGTACGTCGTGCCCGATTGACCGGTTCGCTCATCACCACTCCCTTGATCAAAGCTCGACCACCAGTGGGTTCGGAGTAGTCTCGGGCCACCATGGCCGAACTGCACGGTCCGCCGGACCCCGAGACGAGTATGGCTGCCGCGTTGGATGCGGCGGCGGCTGCCCTGTTGACCGTATGGGAGTCGACCCGGGAGGGGACGGCCAACCGGGTGTCCGGAGCGCAGCTACGCGCTGTGATGGTGGTGGAGCAGTACGACGGGATCAACCTGCGTCGGCTCGCCTCCCGACTCGGCATGCTGCTCAGCTCCGCCAGCCGGCTCTGTGACCGGCTGGTCGCCGCCGGAATGCTGGAGCGTGAGCCGGGGCGTTTCGACCGGCGGGAGATCGCCCTGCACCTCACACCGGAGGCCCGCCGGCTCCTCGCCGAGCTGCGTGCCGACCGCCAGGCGCAACTCGCCGTGGTGCTGGCCGGGATGAGCCCCGCCGGCCGCACGGCGCTGCTGGACGGGATGCGGGAATTCGACGAGACCGCCCGCCGGCAGCAGGCGCAGACGTCGCCGCCGGGCGGGCCGGACGACCTGGACCGCCCCACCGGGCGGGCAGGCGACTGGTCGGACGACCCGGAGCGGCCGGGACGGGCCGCGTGGACGGGCGCGTCGGGTGACGCCCAACGGACGGTGGGCACGGCCCGGGAGTCGGCGACCGGGGAACCTCCGGTGGCACGGAGCGCCTGACCCACCGGTCGGACCGCGCGCCCGGCGCCCACGTCGAGCCGTCGGGGCCGCCGCTGCCGGTCACGCCGGGCGCGCCGCGCACACGGCCAGCATCGCGATGTCGTCGTGAGCCTGCCCGCCCTGCCATTCGTCGACCAACTGGAGCAGCCGGTCGACCAGCGCGGCCGGTGGCAGCCCGGTGGCCGAGGCGACCGCCGCGCGTAGCCGCTCCTCGCCGAACACCTCCACCTCGCGCGGGCCGCCGCGCGCCCCGGTCACCCCGTCGGTGTACGCGAGCAGCAGGTCGCCCGGGTCGAGGTGCACCCGCGTCTCGGCGAACCGGGCGGCGGCCAGCGCGCCGACCGGCATCCCGCCGACCGGGACCGGGGTGACCGCGCCGCCGGGAGTGACCAGCAGTGGCGCCGGGTGACCCCCGCCGGCGATCCGGACGTCCACCCCGGCCGGCCCGCGCTCCAGCGAGCCGAGCAGCAGGGTGGTGAACTGGCTGCGCCGCGCCGCGTCCGGCGCGTCGAACAGCGCCCGGTCGAGCAGCCCGATCAGCTCCAGCGGGCGTTGCTCGACCAGCCGGAGCGTCTGCAACGACTGGCGGACCCGGCCGGTCAGCACGGCCGCGCCGACGCCCTTGCCGCACACGTCGCCGAGCGCGAACAGGGCGCCGGTGCGGTGGGGGAAGACCTCGTAGAAGTCACCGCCGATGCGCAGGGTGTCCCCGGCCGCCCGGTAACCGCCGGCCAGGCTCACCCCGGGCACCGGGGGCAGCTCCGGCGGCAGCAGGCTGGCCTGCAGAACCCGGGCCAGGTGAGCCTGCTCGCCGTGCAGCTCGGCGGTGGCCAGCGCGGCACCGGCCCGGGCGCCGAACTCGCGGGCCAGCTCGATGTCGCGTGGGTCGAAGCCGGCCCGCCCGGCGCGGCGGATCAGCAGCAGGGCCCCGAACGGGCCGCCGGCACTGCGGATCGGGCTGACCAGCGCCGCGCCCGGTCGGCCGAGCCCGGGCGGCAGCACGGAGGACAGGTCGGCGAGCTCGGTGTCCAGCCTCGGCTCGGTGAGCTCGCCGGCCAGCGCCTCGGTCAGCCCGGGCACGGTGTCGGTCAGCCCCGGCCCGGCCAGCCCGGTGGCGGGCGTCGGGTCGCTCTCGGCGTACCGGATCCAGCGGGGGCGCTGATCGGCCGGCGCCGGCGGGCGGTGCAGCACCACGGCGGCGTCGGCCAGGTACGGCACGGCGAGGGTCGCGGTGGCCCGCAGCGTCTGGTCCCGGTGCAGGGAGCGCCCCAGCCGGCTGCCGGCCTGGGCGAGGAAGGCGGTGCGGGAGCGTTCGGCCAGCAGCGCGTCGGTGCGGGCGTGTTCCTCGGTGACGTCCCGGACGTACCAGGCGTACCGCGCGCCGGCGAGCCGCCGTCGCACGCCGCGCAGTCGCCGGCCGCGATGCTCGACGTCGAAGCACTCGGCGTCGCCGGCGACCGCCTGGGCCAGCGCTCGCACCGGGCACCGGGACAGCTCGGTGCCGGCGGTGATCTCCGGGAGCAGCTCCGCCGCCATGGCGTTGACCAGGGTCACCCGGCCCGCCTCGTCGGTCGTCAGCACGGCCTCGGCGAGCCCGTCGAGCAACTCGCGGGCCAGCCGGGGGTCGGCCGGGAGCGGGTGGTAAGTGGGCTGCCCCGTCGGCGGGCGGGAGGAGACTCCATCACCGCTGACCGGACCGGCCATGCCGCCCCGTCGGGTCGTGGTCACCGCCCGACGCCGGCCCGCGTCTGACGTGTCGTGCGCATGCTGTTCGTGGACTCCTCGCCCGGGGATCGTTGCCTGAGAGCAAGCGTAGCGAGCCCCTGCGACGGACGCCCGGTCAGCCGGAGCGGGCCAGCCAGCCGGCGGGTCGGGCGACGATCTGACGAACCACGGAGCCGGCCGCACCCACCGCGGCGGCCTCCGCGCCGAGCGTCGCCGGTCGAACCGTGACCGGCGACCACGCGGCGGTGAGCACCCGGCCGGCGATCTCGGCGAGCACCGGGGGGCACAGCCAGGGCGCCAGCGGGGCGTACCCGCCGCCGAGCACGACGGTGTCCAGGTCCAGCAGGTTGACCACGCCGGCCACCGCGACACCGAGCGCCGTCCCGGCGTCGTGCAGCGCCCGCAGCGCCCCGGCGTCACCGGCCTCGGCCAGCTCGGCCAGCCGTGCGGTCGCGGTGTCCGCGGGAAGTTCCGCCCGGGCCAGCCCGGCGGCGGCCACGATCGCCTCCTGGCCGGCGTACTGCTCCAGGCAGCCCTGCCCGCCGCAGCGGCACGGACGGCCCTGCGGGTGGACCGGGAGGTGCCCGATCTCGCCGCTCCACCCGCGCACGCCGCGGAACAGCGCTCCGTTCAGCACGATGCCGGCGCCGATGCCGACCTCACCGGAGATGTGCAGGAAGCTGGCCGGGCCGGGCGGGCGGGAGTGCAGCTCGCCGAGCGCGGCGAGGTTGGCCTCGTTGTCCACCACCAGCGCCGGTACGCCGGGCACCTGCTCGGTCAACGGGGGGTGCCCGGCGAGCAGCGCCGGCACCGGCACGTCGTGCCAGCCGAGGTTCGGCGCGAGCCGGACCAGCCCGGCGCCGTCCACCAGGCCCGGCACGGCGAGCGCGGCTCCGGCCAGGGTGAGGCCCTGCCGGGCGGCGTCGGCGCGGGCCTGCCCGGCCATCGCGACCAGTCGGGCGAGTGCCTCGGTGGGGGCGACCGGGCGCAGGTCGGCCCGGTGCACGGTGCGGTGCCGGACCTGGCCGGCGAGATCCACGACGCAGACCGCCAGGTAGTCGACGTTGATCTCCAGGCCGAGCCCGGCCGGCCCCTGGTCGGCCAGCACCAGACCCCGGGCCGGGCGGCCGGCGCCGGCTCGGGGCGCCGGGTCGGCCTCGTCGACCAGCTGGCCGGCGAGCAGGTCCTCGACCACCGCGGACACGGTGGCACGGGTCAGGCCGGTCGCCGTGGCGAGGTCGGCCCGGGACGGGGGACGGTCGGCGGCGGCGATCCGGCCGAGCACCAGGGCGAGGTTGAGCTCGCGGAGGCTGCCCTGTCGGACCGCGCCGGCCGGGGCGTTGGTGGGGCTCACCCCTTGACAGTGCCATAGGCCGCGCAAATAATTCAATCGTTGAACAAATAGTGGACGACCCCACCCCGGAGGCCCTCATGGCACCCAGTCCCACCCCCGCCG
>NZ_RCVJ01000170.1 GCF_003667505.1 Micromonospora sp. BL4 | reverse complement strand
GAGGGGGCACGGCGGCGGGAAGAAGTGACCCGGCTCAGCGCAGCCCCGCGAACCGTTGCACCTGGTCGATCCCGCCCTCCACCACCAGCAGCCCACCCTCGAGGAGTTTGGTGCTGTCCGACGCGTACCGGAAGCGCTCGCCCGGCAGCTTGGCGCCGATCACCCGGACCTCGTAGCGATCGTCCGGGCGCAGGTCGAGCACGGTGCGACCGACCAGGGACTCCGGCACGCGGACGGTGGCGATCGCGAAGTCGTCGTCGAACTCGATGAAGTCGAGCAGCCGGCTGACGATCAGGTGTGCCACCCGGTCGCCCGTCTCCGCCTCCGGAAAGATCACGTGGTGCGCGCCCACCGACGAGAGAATCTTGGCGTGCTTCTGCGAGGTGGCCCGAGCCCAGATCTGCGACAGACCCAGCTCGACCAGCGCCAGCACGGTGAGCACGCTCGCCTCCACCGAGGCGCCGATGGCCACCACCGCCCGCTCGAAGCTCGCGACGCCGAGCTGTCGCAGCGCCCCCTCCTCGGTCGAGTCGGCCTGGACCACCCGGTCGAGCTGGGCGGACCAGCGCTGCACCCGGTCCGGGTTGTGGTCGATGGCCAGCACCTCGCGGTCCATCCGGGTCAGTGACCGGGCCAGTTGGCTACCGAACCGGCCCAGCCCGACCACCACGACGCCGCTGCCGTTCGCTCGCCTAGCCGACACCTCGCCCCTCCTCGCTGCTAGCCGACAATGGGTTGTTCCTGGGGATAGCGGTAGAGCCGGCGTCGGGTGTTCAACGCGATCGCCGACCCGAGGGTGAGCGGCCCGACCCGGCCGATGAACATCAGCACGGTGAGGGTCAGTTGGCCGCTGGCCGGCAGCGTGCCGGCGAGCCCGATGGTCAGCCCGGTGGTGCTGAACGCGGACGTGACCTCGAACAGGGCGGCGACGAAGCGGACGCCCTCGGTGAGCAGCAGCAGGATCATCGTGCCGGCCGTGACCAGCGCGACGCTGAGCAGTGACACCGTGATGGCCTGCCGCTGGCTGGCGGTGGCCACCCGGCGGCGTCCCACTTTCACGTCGGGCTCGCCCCGCAGCTCGGCCCAGATGGTGAACGCCAGCAGGAAGAACGTGGAGACCTTGATCCCGCCGGCCGTGCTGGCGCTGCCGCCGCCGATGAACATGAGCACGATCAACAGCGGGTAGCTCTCCTCCTGGAGCGCGGCGATGTCCAGGACGCTGAAGCCGCCGGTGCGGCTCAACGCGATCTGCGTGAACGACGCGAGCATCTTGCCGCCGACGTCGTACGAGCCGATGGTGCCGACGTTGGTCCACTCGGCGGCGAGCAGCCCGGCGGAGCCGAGCAGCAGCAGCGCGGCACTGCCCCAGATGGTCAGCTTGGTGGCCACCGCCCAGCGCACCGGCCGACGCCACTCGCGGGCCGCCTCGAACAGGGCGGGAAACCCGAGCCCACCGACGATCGCGCCGAACGCCAGCGGGAGAGACACCCACGGATCACGGTCGAATGCCAGCAGGCCTTCGGAGTAGAGCGCGAAGCCACCGTTGTTGAACGCCTGGACGGCGTGGAAGACGCCCGACCAGAGGGCTCGCCCGAGTGGATAGTCGTAGACCAGCCAGAGCCGGCCGGCGACCAGCGCGGTCATCACCGCCTCGCAGGCGAAGACGGTGACCGCGATGCGGCGCAGCAGCCGAGCGACGTCACCGATGCCGAACTCCGCCGTCTCGGCCTGTACCAGAAGCCGGTTGCGCAGCCCGAGCTGGCGGGCCACCACCAGGATGACCAGCGCCGCGACGGTGAGGATGCCGAGGCCGCCGAGCTGGGTGAGCACGGTTATCACCACCAGTCCGCCCCCGGACCAGTAGTTGGGGGTGTCGGTGACCGCCATCCCGGTGACCGACACGGCCGAGGTGGCGGTGAAGAGCGCGGTGACCAGGGGCGGGCGCTGGTGGTCGACGGTCGCCCAACGCGCCATCAGCAGACCGGTGCCGAGCAGGATCGGCACCAGGAACCCGAACGGCACCAGCCGCACGGGGTTGCGGAAATACCGGCGCACCAGACAATCTTCCGTTTTCGCGCCAGAGCGGGAGCGGGAACGCTCATTCCGGAGATTCATCTGCTGGCCAGTCATCGACCAACTCCCGGTCAATCCGAGGCGCTCTGCTGAACCGGTTCCCTCAACGACAGGAGACGGCGTTGCGACGTACCCTCTCGACCCTCGGCGTGGCCAGCGCGCTGCTCGCCGCCGCCGTGGCCGTGCCGACCATTTCCGCCGCCGATCCGGTGGCCAGGGCGGACCACGCCCGGGCGAACGACCGGCCGATCGTGATCGGTCACCGCGGCGCCAGCGGCTACCGGCCGGAGCACACCCTGGAGGCGTATCGGCTGGCAATCCGGATGGGCGCCGACTACATCGAGCCGGATCTGGTGTCCACCTCCGACGGCGTGCTGGTCGCCCGGCACGAGAACGAGATCTCGGGTACCACCGACGTGGCCGCCCACCCGGAGTTCGCGGCGCGCAAGGCGACGAAGACCATCGACGGTGTCGCGGTGACCGGCTGGTTCACCGAGGACTTCACCCTGACCGAGCTGAAGACCCTGCGGGCCAAGGAGCGACTGCCGCAGGTGCGGGTGGCGAACACCGCGTTCGACGGCCGCTTCGAGGTGCCCACCCTCCAGGAGGTCATCGACCTGGCCCGGACCGAAGGGCGGGCACGGGGCCGCACCATCGGCATCTACCCGGAGACCAAGCACCCGAGCTACTTCGCCTCGATCGGCCTGGCCCTGGAGGAGCCACTGGTCCGGGTGCTCCGGCAGAATAAGCTGAGCGATCGCAAGGCGCCGGTCTTCATCCAGTCGTTCGAGACGGCCAACCTGCGCAAGCTCAACCGCATGATCGACGTCAACCTGGCCCAGCTGCTCGACGCCACCGGTCGCCCGTACGACTTCACCGTCGCCGGCGACACCCGCACCTACCAGGATCTGGCCCAGCCGGCCGGGCTGAAGTGGATCGCCGCGTACGCCGACGGCATCGGGGCGAACAAGAACCTGATCGTGCCGCGGGACGCCTCGGGCGCCCTGCTCGCCCCGACCAACGTGGTACGCGACGCGCACCGGGAGCGGCTGCTCGTGCACTCCTGGACGTTCCGCGCGGAGAACCAGTTCCTGCCGGTGGACTTCCGGATCGGCGCCGACCCGAACGCGCGCGGCGACATCACCGCCGAGTACGAGCTCTTCCTCGGCCTGGGCCTGGACGGCGTCTTCACCGACCACCCGGACACCGCCGTCGCCGCCCGCGCCGGCCTCGCCACGAGCTGATCTTCCGAGCCGGCCTCGGGCGTAGCTCGCCGAGGCCGAGCGGACTTCGGTCCGGAGCTGATCCGCTCCTAGCCGACCGTCGGGCCGACCACGCCCGGCCCGCACGCTGGCCCGCCGTCCGTCACCCGGACAGCGGGCCAGCGGCACCTCCGGGCGCGCCTCGAAGATCGCGCTTGATCCTGGAAGTAGTGGTGTCGCGGCGCGGCCGAGGCCACTACATCCACGATCGAGCACGATCGCGAAGGGGGGCGGAGCGGCCTTGCGGCAGCAACTTCCCCGATGTTGCTGTTTCGGTGCGGATCGAGGCAGCAACATCAGGGGGTTGCTGTGATCTTCGCGCTGAGTGGGTCCGGATCGGCCCGGGGAGTGTCAGTGGCGGCGTGCCTTGCCGACGCAAGGTCGGCTGCCCCGCACGCACAGAACATGACTGGCCGACACGCCGCGCAACCCTTCCCATTCGATCTGACAGTTGGACGAGTCAGCCGTGTGGTTGCTCGGCGACGTAGGTGCCGCGGCCGGGCTGGCCGGTGATCAGCTCTCGGTCATGGAGAAGTGAGAGCGCTCGCGAGGCGGTGTTCATGTGCACTTCGTAGGTCTCGGCGAGTTCACGAGTGGAGGGCAGCTTGTCGCCCGGCTTCAGCTCGCCGCTCTTGATCCTCGCGGCGATCTCATTGGCGATGCGGCGGTATGGGGCTTCTGCTGTGGGCATGGTGAGGACTCCGGTCGGTTCGGCGTCTCCGATCATGCCGGCCTACACCAGTTACTGCAACAGGCTGTGGTGTCGTCGCCTCACAGGGTCGACCTACACAAGTATTTGGGGTAGGTTGCTGGCTGTCCGGCTCCGGTTGGTTCGGCAAACCCCTCGGGTCCGGGCGTGAGGTGGGCTCTGCGTCCGTACCGCCGCCGAAAAGGGCTGCGGGCGTGGGGCCGGGCGGTCCGGTGGGCGTCCCCTACCCGCACACCGGACCGCCCTCCAGGGCTGGCAGGACAGAAGAGTCGAGGGTGGTGGCGTGAGCATCGAGAGGCAGCGGTTCGTCGTGCACCTGCCGGTGATGGCCGTCGACCTGCCGGGCGCGCTGCGGTTCGCTCAGGGGATCACCCGGGTGTTGGGCTTCCTCGCCGACGTGGACCGGGCCGAGACGACGGTGTCGGAGGAGGACGCGCAGTGCGTACGTCATCGGGTTTTCTGCGACAACCTGCTCGACGGCCGCCGGCGCTGTCTGCGCCCGGCGGCCCACGACGGACCGTGCGTCTGACCGGCCCTGCGGTGATGGGCGGATGGCGCGGGGCGACACACGGGCGGGGCGGTCCGTGGGGGTACGGGCCATCGAGAGGCCGAGCCCTCCGGTGGCGGTGCGGCCAGTTGTAACGTCCGGCCACCCCCTTCCTGTTACTTGTGTGTTTCGGCCACATAGCTCGTGGGTGACGTCACTTCTAGCGTGAGCCGTCACGAAGAAGTTCTCTCCCTCCGAGTCCTCATGTGGAGTCGCAATGACGGTCCGGACGACGCGGCGGGTGTTCCTCTCCGCCGCCACGATGATGGCCGCGGCGTTGGCCGCCACGGCCTGTGGCAGCCCGCAGGACACCGCCACCGGCGGCGGCGACAGCGCCGCGCCGGTCAAGGTCGGCCTGGTGTACTCCCAGTCGGGTGCCCTGGCCAGCTACGGAAAGCAGTACATCGAGGGGTTCAAGGCGGGGTTGGACTTCGCCACCCAGGGCACCGGCAAGGTCGGTGACCGCAAGATCGAGCTGACCGAGGTCGACGACGCGGGCGACCCGGCCAAGGCGGTCTCCGCGGCGAAGGACCTGATCGGCAAGGGCGCGAAGATCATCGCCGGCTCCACCGCCTCCGGTGTGGCGCTCCAGGTCGCGCCGATCGCGGCGCAGAACAAGGTCCTGTTCATCTCCGGGCCGGCCGCCACCGACGCGGTGACCGGGGCGAACAAGTACACCTTCCGCTCGGGCCGCCAGTCGTACCAGGACGTGGTGACGGCCAAGTCGTTCATCGGCGACCCGGCCGGCAAGAAGGTCGTGGTCTTCGCCCAGGACGGCGCGTTCGGCGACGCGAACGAGGCAGCGGTCAAGACGGTCATCGGCGGCGCGGGCGCCACCGTGAGCAGCGTCCGGGCCCCGGCCAGCGCCACCGAGTTCACCCCGTTCGCCAGCCAGATCAAGACGGCCAAGCCGGATCTGCTCTTCGTCGCCTGGGCCGGCACCACCGCCCCGGCCATGTGGCAGAGCCTCGACCAGCAGGGCGTCCTCTCGACCACCACGGTCGTCACCGGCCTGGACATCCGCGCCTCCTGGCCGACGTTCGGCGCCGCCGGCACGAAGATCTCCTTCCTGTCGCACTACTTCGACGGGGCGAGCGACACCGAGGCGTCCAAGGCCGCCAAGGCGAAGATCCCCGGCGGCACGCTTGACCTGTTCCACCCGGACGGCTTCGCCGCCGCCCAGATGGTGGTCCGCGGGGTGCAGGAGGGTGGGGACGACGTCGACAAGATGGTCACCGCCCTGGAGGGCTGGAGCTTCGACGGGGTCAAGGGCAAGATGACCATCCGGGCCGCGGACCACGCGCTGCTCCAGCCGATGTTCCAGGCCAAGCTGACCGGCAGCGGCACCGCCTTCACGGCGACCGCGCAGAAGAGCCTCACCGGTGACGAGTCCGCGCCGCCGGCCGTGGCCATGAAGGGCTGACCATGCTCGCCACCCGCGGTCTGACCTGGCGGATCGGTGAGGTCGCCATCGTCGACAGCGTCTACCTCGACCTGGCGCCCGGGGAGTTCCTGGGCGTGATCGGGCCGAACGGCGCCGGCAAGACCTCACTGTTCAACCTGATCACCGGCCTGCGCCGGGCCACGGAGGGCCGGATCACCCTGGACGGGCAGGACATCGGGGCGCTTCCGCCGCACCGGCGGGCCCGCCTCGGACTGGGCCGTACCTTCCAGGCGTCGTCGGTCTTCGGCTCGCTCAGCGTGCGGGAGAACGTCCGGCTCGCCGTGCAGGCGCACCGCGGGGGCTCGATGGCACTGTGGCGGCGGGCGGCGGCCGACCGGGAGGTGGCCGCCGCCGCCGACGCGGCGCTCGACCGGGTCGGCCTCGCCCACCGGGGTACGGCGCTGGCCGGCACCCTGGCCCACGGCGAGAAGCGCAAGTTGGAGATCGCCCTGCTGCTCGCCGGCGAACCGCGGGTGATGCTGCTGGACGAACCGATGGCCGGGGTCAGCGCCGAGGACGTGCCCGAGCTGGTCTCAGTGATCAAGTCGTTGACCGGGGACAGCGGCCGGGCGGTGCTGATGGTCGAGCACCACATGGACGTCATCCTGGAGCTGGCCGACCGGATCGCCGTCATGCACCACGGCGCGCTGCTGGCCTGCGACACCCCGGAGACGGTGATGGCCAACCCCACGGTGCAAGAGGCGTATCTCGGAGAGGCGCTATGACCGAGCCGATCCTGAACGTGGAGGACCTGTCGGTCCGGATCTCCGGGCTGCACATCCTCCAGGGCGTGTCCTTCACGGTCGCACCCACCGGCGTGACCGTCCTGCTCGGCCGCAACGGCGTCGGCAAGACCACCACGCTGCGGGCGATCGTCGGCCTCACCCCGCCCGCCGGAGAGGTGCGCGGCACCGTCCGGATGGGCGCGCAGAGCCTGCTGGCCCGCCCCACCCACCGGCTGGTCCGCGGCGGGCTCGGCTACGTGCCGGAGGACCGCTGCGTGTTCGCCGGCCTGACCGTCGCGGAGAACCTGCGGCTGGCCGAGCGGCGCGGCGTCAGCCCGGCGTACGACAAGGTCTTCGCGCTCTTTCCGGAGCTGGACCGGCGCGGACGGCAACGGGCCGGGTCGCTCTCCGGCGGGCAACAGCAGATGCTCGCGATCGGTCGGGTGCTGCTCAACGACAACCGGCTGCTGCTGGTCGACGAGCCGACCAAGGGGTTGGCGCCGAAGGTGGTGACCGAGGTGGCCGAGGTGCTGGAACGGGTCGCGGAGTCGGTGCCGGTGCTGCTCGTCGAGCAGAACCTGGCGGTGGTCCGGCGGCTCGCCAGGGATGCCGTGGTGCTCGCCGCCGGCAAGGTGGCCTGGACCGGTGACGCGCAGGAGTTGCTGCTGGAGACGGCGCTGACCAGGTCCCTGCTGGGCGTGGGCAGCGGCGAATCGCAGCACCTGGCCGAGCCGGGCCGCGCCGCGCCGGGGAAGGACCAGCACTGATGGGCACCGTGATCCTGTTGACGCTGACCGGGCTCGGCCTGGCGGCGCTGTACTTCCTGGTCGCCTCCGGGCTGTCGCTGGTCTTCGGCCTGGCCGACGTCCTCAACTTCGCGCACGGGCTGTTCCTCGGCGTCGGCGCGTACGCGACCTGGTGGGCGGCGGGCAACCTGCCGGGCGCCGGGTCGGACGGGTTCGGCTTCGTGCTCGCGGTCGTCTTCGGGGTGGCCGCCGGCACGCTGGTCGCGGTGCTGGTCGAGCTGGTGCTGATCCGGCCGCTCTACTCGCGCACCATCGAGCAGGTGCTGGTCACCGTCGGCCTGTCGCTGGCCGGGGTGGCGCTGCTCCAGGCCACGTGGGGCGCCGACGCCCGGCCGTTCCCCCGGCCGGACTGGACCCGGCAGGTCACCGGGATCCTCGGCGCGCAGGTGCCCAACGGTGGCCTGCTGCTGATCATCGCGGCGGTGCTGGTGCTCGGCGCGCTGCTCGCCTTCCTGCGCTGGACCCGGTACGGCCTGGTGATCCGGGCCGGGGTGGAGAACCGGGAGATGGTGACCGCGCTCGGCATCGACGTGCGCAAGGCGTTCACGCTCGTCTTCGCGATCGGCGGGGCGGCAGCCGCGCTCGCCGGCGCGCTCGGTGGGGTCTACTTCGGCACCGTCTCGCCCGGGCAGGGCAGCTCGCTGCTGATCTTCGCGTTCATCGTGGTGGTGATCGGCGGGATGGGCTCGGTGGTCGGCTCCGCGTACGCGGCGGTCGTGGTCGGGCTGGTGCAACAGTTCGTCAACTACTACGGCACGTCCGGGCTGGGCGACATCTGCGTGGTCGGGTTGCTGGCCGTGGTGCTGCTGCTGCGCCCGCAGGGCATCGCCGGAAAGGTGGCAACGGCATGACGAACTCCGTGGTCGACGCGCCCCCGGCGCAGGTGCCCGCCGAGCTGACCCCGCAGCGGGGGCGGTGGCACCGGGTACGCCCGTTCCTGCCGCTGGTCGCGCTGGCCGTCCTCGCGATCCTGCCGTACTCGACGATCTCCCTGCCGGGGATCTTCGAGGGGCCGGTCAACTCGCCCGGCACCCTGCAACTGCTGGCCATCTGCCTGATCTTCGGTGGGCTGGCCGCCGGCTACGACCTGCTCTTCGGCCGTACCGGGATGCTCTCCTTCGGGCACGCGCTCTACTTCGCCGCCGGCGTGTACGGCACGGACATCCTGGTCACCCGGGCCGGGTTGCCACTCTGGCAGGCGGCGCTGCTGACGATCACCGGTGGCACCATCCTCGCCGCGCTGCTCGGCGCGGTGGCGCTGCGTACGGTGGGCATCGCGTTCGCCATGGTCACGCTGGCCTTCGCCCAGGTCGGGGCGATCCTGGTGGCACGGGACTTCGGCGGCCTCACCGGCGGTGAGGAGGGCCTGCCGCTGGACGTGTCCGGGCTGCCCGCCGGGCTGGTCGGGGTGACCAACACGGTCAACCTGTACTGGCTGGCGCTCGCGTACCTGACCCTGGTGGTCTTCGTGGTGCACCGGGTCTCCGGCTCGCCGACCGGGCGGGTCCTGGCCGGGCTGCGGGACGACGAGCGGCGGATCGGCGTGCTCGGGCTGGACCCGTACCGCTACAAGCTGGTGGCGTTCACCCTCGCCGGCGGGCTGGCGTCGGCCGGTGGGGTGGTCTACTGCCTGATCGTCGGCGGGGCGTCACCGCACATCACCTCGTCCGAGTTGACCCTGTCGCTGCTGGTCATGGTGGTGCTGGGCGGGCCGGGCACCCGGTGGGGTCCGGTGCTCGGCGGTGTCCTCTACATGTACCTGGACCACCGGCTCACCGCGTTCGGCACGAGCGACGCGGTGGAGAGTCTGCCCGCCGTCCTCAGCCGCCCGCTGAGCCAGCCGCTGTTCGTCCTCGGCACCCTCTTCATCCTGGCCGTCTACTTCTTCCCAGGAGGCCTGACAAGCCTCGCCCCCCGCCTAACCCACCTCCGCCGGAGCCTGCGCACCCGCTCCGACCCCCGCTGATCGTCGACAGGGAGACGGGGTCGCGACCCCCCGTGCGGCCGCGACCCCGTCTCCCTGCTGCGTGGACGGTCAGCCGTTGAGCATCTCGTACGCCACCTTCGGCGCCTGCTGGGCCGCGTTGCCGGTCGGCGCGGCGAGCTTCGGCGCCGAGCCGTAGTCGACGTACTTCACCACGTACGTCCAGGCCTTCGCCTTGCCTGCGGCCGGGACGTCCACGGTGAGCGAGGCGAGGTTGCCGTCGGGGCCGACGACGGCCGTGAACGGGACCTGCCGGGCCGCCTCGCCGAGAGCCGCCACCTCCGGCTCGCCCACCGCCTTGCTGGCCTCACCCTTGGTCAGGTCGACCACGCCGGTGTAGGTGTGGTCCGCCTTCTCCTGCACCGAGGTGGCGGCTTCGATGATCGGGCCGGCGTTGCCGACGTCCACACCCTCGTACGTCGGAGCGCTTTCGGCGTCGGTCAGCTTGGTGCGGTCCAGCTCCATCCAGCGGCTCGGCAGCTTGGGCAGCCCGGTCAGTCCCTCGGTGCCGGTGAACTTGACCTTCATCCAGAGCTGTTCCTGGACGACCAGGAACGACATCCGGGTGGTGAACCCGTGCTCCGGGTCCTTGACCGCCGCGGTG
Organism: Micromonospora sp. BL4; assembly: GCF_003667505.1. Classification (GTDB taxonomy): domain Bacteria; phylum Actinomycetota; class Actinomycetes; order Mycobacteriales; family Micromonosporaceae; genus Micromonospora. The sequence goes on along the minus strand of NZ_RCVJ01000170.1, from coordinate 1,247 downwards.
AGGTCCATGCCCTTCGCAGCCGGGTCCACCACGCCGGAGATGTCCGAGCTGGAGTCCTTGCCGGCGAACCGGAAGGCGCCTTCGGTGCCGTCCGGCACCGCCGCGAGCAACTCCTCCCGGGGGGTCGCGGTCGGGCTGGGGCTGGCCGCGTCGGCGCCGGTACCCGACCCGTCCGCGCCGCAACCGGCGAGCAGGGTGGTCGCGGTGAGGACGCCAACCAGGGCGCTGACGGTCCGTCGGATGGTGCCGGCGCGGCCGGTTCCGTTCGTCATCACTGAATCTCTTTCCTTGACGGTGCCTGGCTTCTGCCGAGACAGAGACTGCCGGGCGGTACGGCGGAACCACTGCCGATATGCTGCGGTCCGACTGCCGTGCACTGCCAAGACGCGGTCAGCGGGGTGTCAGGGAGCGGAAACTCGCATGTCAGGGGAGCTGCGCTTCGAGATTCTCGGGCCTCAGCGGGCCTGGTACGGCGATCGTGACGTCGACCTCGGGCCGGGTAAGCAGCGGGCCGTGCTGGCCGTGCTGCTGCTCGCCGGCGGTCGCCCGGTCACCACCGCACAGGTCGTCGACGCCGTCTGGCCCGAGGAGCCGCCGGCCAACGGCGCGAACGTGGTGCAGAAGTATGTCGCCGGGCTGCGCCGGGTGCTGGAGCCCGAGCGCCCACCCCGCAGTCCCGGTCAGGTGCTGACGCTGACCGACGCCGGCTATCAGCTTCGGGTCGGGCCGGAGGCGGTCGACGCCACCCGGTTCGAGCGGGGGATCCGTCGGGCGGAGCGGCTCCGCGCCGAGGGCCGGGCCGCCGAGGCGGTGACCGAGCTGAAGGCCGCGCTGGAGTTGTGGCGGGGTGACCCGTTCACCGGATTCACCGGGCTCTTCTTCGACTCCGCCCGCCAGCGCTGGATCGAGCTGCGGGCCACCGCCCTGGAGAGCTGGGCCGATCTGGAGCTGCGGCTGGGCCGGCAACGGGAACTCGTGGGCGAACTGAAGGAGTTGGCCGCTGAGTTCCCGCTGCGGGAGCGGCTGCGGCACCAGCTGATGCTGGCCCTGTACCGCAGCGGCCGGCAGGCCGAGGCGCTGGCCGCGTACCGGGAATTCCGCGGGCTGTTGCGCGACGAGTACGGCATCGAGCCGGGTGACGCGCTCCAGGACCTGCACCGCCGCGTCCTGCGCGCCGATCCGGCGTTGCTGCCGCCCACCGCCGTGTTGTCGGAGATCTCGTCCGAATTCTCGACGTCGAGAAGACC
>NZ_RCVJ01000217.1 GCF_003667505.1 Micromonospora sp. BL4 | reverse complement strand
CCCCCACTCCGAGCAGGTCGGCGCCGCCTCGCGCCGGCGCCGGTCACGGCGACCCCTCGCCGTGCTGACCGCGGCCGGCCTCGCCGCGCTGATCGGCCTCGGCGCGCTGCTCGCCCAGGGCCTCAACTCGCCCGACTCTCCCGACCCGGGGCAGGTCGCCAACCCGCCGGCGACCACCGCCCCGGCGCCCGCACCCACCACGCAGTCGCCGACGCCGGCGGCGCCGTCCTCGCCGCCCAGCAGCTCGGCGCCCTCGGCCGTCGGCCAGCAGATGCCGATCAGCCTGCGGGAGGTCAGCGCCGAGTTCGCGGCGGTGCTCGCCCAGGCGCAGGCCCGGGACGACATCGAGCGGAAAACCGCCGAGGACCTGCGCGACGACCTGGCCGACCTGAACCGGCGATCCAAGGACCGCAACAAGCGCATCGACGACCTGCGGGAACGGATCGCGGAGTTGGTGGACCGGGAGCGGCTACCGGCGCGGACCGGTGCCCAACTCGACGCCCTGCTCACCCAGGCCCGGGTTCTCTCCGCCGACCGCAGCGACGACTGACACATCCATCAGCGCCGCTGGCATGATGAGCCGATGCGGACGCGGCTGATCTTCGTACGTCATGGCGAGTCGGTCCACCAGGTGATGGGCACCGTGGGCGGCCCGCACGGTTGCCGAGGCCTGACCGAGCTGGGCCGGGATCAGGCACGCGCGTTGGCTCGGCGGCTCGCCAGCGACTGCGCCGCCGACCGACCGGCCGCGGTGTACTCGTCCGTGCTGCGCCGGGCCGTCGAGACAGCGCAGCCGATCGCCGACGCGTTCGGCGTCCGCCCGGTGGCGGACTGCGGGCTGTGCACCTGGCACACGCCGCCGTACGCCGACGGGATGCCGACCATCCGCTTCCAGGCCGACCACGCGGCCGAGGGTGGGGGACTGTTCCGGCCCTTCGAGAACGGCAACGAGAGCTGGGCCGAGCTGGTGACCCGCGTCAGCCGCGCGATCATGGAAATCGCGCACCGGCACCGGGGCGCCACCGTGATCCTGGTCGGACACACCGAGACCGTCGAGAGCGCGTTCCACGCGCTCGCCGCCCAGCCGCTCCATCGGGCGTTCGACATGGACGTGGCCCCGGCCTCGATCACCGAATGGACCACGGGCGACGACGCCGCCCGCTGGCCGCCGGCCCGCTGGACGCTACGTCGCTTCGGCGACGCCAGCTGACGTGCCAGCGGTCGACAGCGCGATCCAGTAGCGCCGCACAGCACCCAGTTCGGTGTCGCGGATGTCCTCAAGGGCGCCGCCGTGACGCTCGATCGTCTTCGCCGAGGCGATGTTGTCCACCTCGCAGGTGACCAGCACCCGATCCAGCCCGAGCGCCCGAGCCTCGCCGAGCATCCGCCCCAGCGCCCAGGTTGCCAGCCCCCGCCCGCGTGCGGACGGACGGATGCCGTAGCCGATGTGGCCGGCGATCCGCAGCAGGTAGTCGTTGAGCGCATGCCGCAGCGCGATCCCGCCGAGCACCCGGTCACCCTCGACGATCCACCGGTACGTGCACCGCACCCGATCGGCGGGCAACGGGTTCGCCGGATCCGACGCCTCCGCAAGCCGGCCCACCCAGGCCGCGAACCCGTCCGGCGAGCGCACCTCATCGGACGCCCGCAGCCCGAAGCCGTCCTCGTGCAGGCCGGGACCCCACTCGTCATGCGCCTCCAACCAGGCGGCGTGCCGACGGACGGTGGGCGCGATCAACTCGGGCATGCCGCGACGGTATCGGTTGCGACGCGCACACGGAGCACCCAGATCAGGTGCCGGCGGTCGTAGTCTCACCGGCATGACGACAACGCAGACGCACACCCTCGCCGTACCCGGCGTCGACCTGGTCTACGACGTCCGCGGCCCGCTGCCCCCGAGCGACGGGCACCCCGCGCTGCTCATGATCGGCCAGCCGATGACGGCGGAGGGCTTCAACGCGCTCGCCCCGCACTTCACCGACCGCACGGTCGTCACCTACGACCCGCGCGGCCTCGGCCGCAGCACCCGCGCCGACGGCCGGTCCGACCACACCCCGCAGCAGCAGGCAGCCGACCTGCACCTGCTGATCGAGGCACTCGACGCCGGCCCGGTCGACGTGTTCGCCAGCAGCGGCGGTGCGGTGACCGCGCTCGAACTCGTCGCCACCCACCCCGGCGACGTCGTCACGCTGGTGGCGCACGAACCGCCGATCAACGCCGTACTCCCCGACGCCACGGCCGCCGAGCGCGCCCGGGCCGCCTTCTACGACGCGTACCAGGCGAAGGGCACCGGCGCGGGCATGGCCGCGTTCATCGCGATGACGTCCTGGCAGGGCGAGTTCACCGACGCCTACTTCGCCCAACCCGCGCCCGACCCGGCGATGTTCGGCATGTCGACCGAGGACGACGGCACCCGCGACGACCCGCTGCTGTCGAAGAACTCGTGGGCGATCACCGACTACCGCCCCGACGCGGAGCGGCTCACCGCCGCACCGACCCGGATCGTGATCGCGGTCGGCGAGGAGTCGGCGCGGACGTACACCGCCCGTACGGCACTGGGCACCGCCGCCCTGCTCGGCCAGGAGGCCGTGGTGTTCCCCAGCCACCACGGTGGTTTCCTCGGTGGTGAGTTCGGTTACGCGGGCAAGCCCGAGGAGTTCGCGGCGAGGCTGCGCGAGGTGCTGGACGCCGGCTGACCGTGCGGACCGGGCTCAGCCGAAGGAGAGGACGGCTCCGCGCTCGTCGAAGACCGCCGTGCCCGCCCAGGCGATCTCCCAGCGGTTGCCCTCGGGATCGGCGACGTAGGCGGAGCGTCCACCCCAGGCCCGGTCGGTGGGCTCCGCCACCACCGTCGCGCCAGCCCTGACGGCAGCGGCGAAGGCCGCGTCGACCTCCGCGCGGCTGTCGACGTTGCAGGCCAGGGTGACGCCGGACCAGCCGCCGGCCGGACCAGACACGCCGGGCGCCGCCTCGGCCGCCAGGTCCGGCAGCGGGTAGAGCGCGAGCAGGACGCCACCCAGCAGGAACGCCGACCAACCGTCGTCACTGGACGGCAGCTCGGGCCAGCCCAACCGGCGGTAGAAGGAGCGCAGCGCGCCGAGGTCGCGCGCGGCCAGGGTCACGACGGACAGTCGAGCGGGGAGTGCGGCCATGCGGCCGATCCTGCCCGAGCCGTACGACATGCCCCTGGGCCACCGCGAACCGGGACGCTGCCGGCGGGCAGCTGTCAGGTCAGCTCGGCGCCCGGGGCCGGGGCCGGGACTGCCTTCTCCGCCCTACGACTCACGTCTTCCCAGCCGGCCCAGGTGTCCATGCGTCGCCGGGAGATGTCAAAGGCGAGGTCGTAGACCATGCTGCCGAGCAGGAGCCGCAGCGGCGGGTCGTCGCTGTCGACCAGCGTCATCAGCGCCTCGGCGGCCAGCCGCGGCTCGCTGTCGATCGACCCTTCCGCCCACTGCTTCTCCAACTCCGCCCGCAGCGAGTCGTAGGCGGGGTTCGGCGTGGTCGCCGTGCTGCTCGTGTAGAGGTCCGTCCAGTAGCCACCCGGCTGGACGATGGTGACCTTGACGCCGAACCCGGCGGCCTCGGCGGCCAGCGCCTCACTCATGCCCTCCAACGCGAACTTGCTCGCGCTGTAGAGGCCTGTGCTGGGGAAGCCGCCAAGCGCGCCGATGCTGGAGATCTGCACGATGTGTCCGCGGCCCTGCGCCCGCATGGCTCGCAGGGCGGCCTGGCTGACCCAGAGCGCGCCGAAGAAGTTGAGGTCCAGTTGGGCGCGGGCCTCGGCTTCGGTGAACTCCTCCACCATGCCGGCGAAGAGCGCGCCGGCGTTGTTCACGACGATGTCGAGCCGGCCGAAGTGCCGCACCGCCTGGCCGACGACGTCGAAGACGGCCGAGCGGTCCGTGACGTCGAGGCGCAGCGCCAGCAGGCGGTCGGGGTGGCGGCCGGCGAGATCGTCGAGCGGCGAGACGTCGCGGGCGACGCCGACGACCCGGTCACCGGCGGCGAGCGCGGCGGCGGTGAAGGCGCGGCCGAGGCCACGGCTCGCCCCGGTGATGAACCAGACGCGGGATGCGGCAGTGCCTGAGCTTTCCATGAGGTTCCTTCCACCGTGCGAGACGAACCGTCCCGTCTCGTTGTCGGCTGACTCTACCGGTTCCGGTGGGTCTGTCAAGACGGACCGTCTCGTCTCTTCTTTGCTAGATTGGCCGCGTGCCCAAACAGGTCGCCCCCGACTCCAGCCGCCGCAGCCAGACCGCGCGGCGAGCCATCCTCGCCGCCGCCTTCGACCTCGTCGGCACGGTGGGCTACGCGAAGCTCAGCATCGAGGGCATCGCCGCCGCCGCCGGCGTCGGAAAACAGACGATCTACCGCTGGTGGCCGTCGAAGGGTGCGCTGCTGTTCGACGCCTTCCTCGCCCTCACCACCGAGGGGGAGGACGGCCAGACCGGCGCCCTGCCCGACACCGGCGACCTGGCGGCCGACCTGAAGCTGGTCCTGCGGGCCACCGTCACCGAGCTGAACGATCCGCGCTACGACCAGCCCATGCGCGCCCTGCACACCGAGATCGTCCACGACCCCGCCCTGGCCGCCGACTACGCGAAGCGGTTGGACGAGCCGATGCGGGAGCTGAAGAAGGCCCGCCTGCGTGCCGCCCAACGCGCGGGGCAGTTGGCCGAGGACATCGACCTCGACGTGGCCGTCGACCTGCTGTTCGGCCCGGTCCTCAACCGGTGGCTCCAACGCACCGGCCCCTTGAACGCTGAATACGTCGACCAGGTCGTCGACACGGCACTTCGCGGTCTCCGGCCCCGCGAGCGGTAGTCGCGCCGAGCGTCAGCCGTCCGATGGCGGCCCAGATTCAGCCGACCGTGACGACGTCGCCCTCCGCCACCCGGCCCGCGCGGACCACCCGTGCGTACGCGCCGACGCACGGCTGCGGGCCCAGGCCGGGCAGCGGCTCGACCCGGTTCAGCCGAGCGGGCACCCGGAGCGCTTCGGTCTCCCGGGGCAGCGAGCCGTGCGCCAGCGTCGGCACCGCGCAGCGTGGCGTCGGGGCGAGCACGGCGAGCACCAGATCCCGGCCGATCCGCAGGTTCCGGCCAACCCAGTCGTTCTCGGCGAAGGCGTCCCCGACCGTGTCGAGCACCAGGTTGGGCCGGTACCGCTGCACCGTTCCCGCGCCGGGCGGCAGGTCCGCGGCGATCCGGTCCAGCGTCGCGGTGGTGACCAGGTGGATCGGAGCGAAGTCGAAGAAGGTGCCGGGCGCCGCCGAGCCGAGCCGGCTCTCATCCGCCGGGACCTCGTCCGCCAGCCCGGCGGCCAGCACCGCGTCCGGGTGCGACCGCAGCAGCGTGGCATCGGCCGGTACGGCGTCGACCAGCGTCACCGGGCGACCCGCCGCAGCGGAGAGCACCCCGTCGACGTCCGGATCCGACATCGACAGGCGCCGTCCGTCGGCCAGGGTGATCCGTACCGGCTCGGGTGCCGCTCCGGACGCCCGCATGGTGAGCAGCGTGCGCCACCGGTGGGGTTGCTTCGCGCTGGCCACCCGACCGGTTGCCCTGTCCAGCAGGGCCAGCGCGCGGTCACCCACCACGCCGGTCCCGCCCACCTCGGCGGCGGGCAGTCGCTCGCCCAGCAGCGACTTCACCGGATAGCGCCGCAGTCGCACCAGCCGTCCGGAGGTCATCCCGCCACCCTAACCCTGCGGATCGTCGGCCTGATCAGCCGTAGGCGCTGCGCTCGCAGGCGATGGCCAGCCCCAACCGCCACCCGTCCACGTCGAGCACGGCCGGCGCCTCGCCCGGCCGGAACCGGCGGGCCTCCGCGTCGCCCAGCCACATCTTCCGGTACGCCACCGTCACTCCGGCACCGGTCACGGCCAGCATCGCAATGTGGTCACCGGCGACGGGCGCGCCGGCCAGGGCCAGCGCGCCCGTCTCGGCGCACGCCTCGACCATCGGCCCCAACCGGGGGTCGTCGACCGGCACGACCGGGGCGTCCAGCTCGTACCCGGTCAGTGACAGCTCCGGAAAAAGCACCACCCGGGCGCGCGCCGCGCGGACCGCGACGGCGTGTGCCCGCGCGTTCGCCGCGACGTCCCGCGGTACGCACAACGGCTGCGCCACCACGAGCCGCAGCGGGGTGCGGTTTTCCGCACCCTCGTCGCTGTGGTCGACCCGCGCGCCCGGGCGGTCCACCTCATGGTCGACTCTCAGGATCACTTCGTAGCGTGTGGGCATGATTCGAACGTCCCACGCCGTGCTCGCCACCGGAACTCCCATCGCTGCGGCCGAACCGCCCCAGGACGGACTCGTCGGCTACGTCAGTGACCTGGTGGAACGACTGGGTGGGCCGGGGGCCGGCCTGGCGGTGGCGCTGGAGAACCTGTTCCCGCCGATCCCCAGCGAGGTGATCCTGCCGCTGGCCGGGTTCGTCGCCGCGCAGGGCCGGATCAGCCTGATCAGTGCCATCTTCTGGACCACCCTGGGCTCGGTGCTCGGCGCGCTGGCGCTCTATCTGATCGGCGCGTCGCTGGGCCGGGACCGGATGCGCGCCATCGCGGCCCGACTGCCGCTGGTGAAGCTCAGCGACGTGGACCGGACCGAGGCGTGGTTCCTCCGGCACGGCGTGAAGGCGGTCTTCTTCGGCCGGATGATCCCGATCTTCCGAAGCCTGATCTCCATCCCGGCCGGGGTGGAGCGGATGCCGGTGAGCACCTTCCTGCTCTACACCACGCTGGGCAGCCTGATCTGGAACACCACCTTCGTGCTCGCCGGCTATCTGCTCGGCGACAACTGGCACCTCGTCGAGGGGTACGTCGGGGTGCTCCAGAACGTGGTGATCGTGGCCTGCGTGGCGGCCGTCGCCTGGTTCGTCGGGTCCCGCGTGCTGCGGGCCCGCCGCGCCGCTCGGAACCCCGAGCCGGCCGACCTCGACGACCTGGACCAGCGCGGCGCGGGGCACGGCGTACCCGATCCGGGTGGTCGCGGCACCCTCTACCGTGGCGGCTCGTGGGCCTCGGACGAGCGCTGAGCCGGCAGCCGGGCGGACCCGGCGTGGACGGGCGTCAGGTGGTGGTGGGGGAGCGTCGGCCCGGCTGGCGGTGGGACGGTCTCCGGCTGCCGGTCGGCGTCGCCGCCGGGACCGCCACCGCCGCCGTCGAACTGGCCTTCCTGGCCGTCGCGGCGGTCGCGCTCGGCGCGTCCGCGCTCGCGCCCGCGACCCGCCGATGGGTCACCGTCCTGATGAGACGGTACGCCGCGCAGCTGGTACGCGTGGAGAGCCGCCGGTTGTCCGGGCTGCTCGCCTCGGGTGGACTGCCCGCGCCGGAAAGCGCGTCGACCCGGCGGCAGATCGGCTACCTGGCGGCCCGGCTGCTGCCCGGCGTGCTCGGCCTCTTGGCGTACGCGGTGCTGGGCGTCGGTGTGGTGCTCGCCGGGATCGTGCTGCGCGCGGCGGTACGCGGCGAGCTGACCCTCCTCGACGCGGTGGCCCAGGTCGCCGTCGGCGCGGTGCTGCTGCTGCTCAACGTCCAGGCCTTCGCCACTGTCGCCGCGCTCGACGTCCGGTTGGCCCGGCGGCTGCTCAGCCCGGGCAGTCGGGCGGAGCTGGCCCAGCGGGTCCGCGAGCTGACCACCAGCCGGGCCGGGGTCATCGCCGCGGTCGACGCCGAACGGCAGCGGATCGAACGCGACCTGCACGACGGCCTCCAACAGCGGCTGGTCGCCCTCGGCATGCTCCTCGGCCGGGCCCGACGAGCCCGCGACGCCGACCGCACCGCCGCCCTGCTCGCCCAGGCACATGAGGACGTGCAACGGGCCGTCGAGGAGCTGCGCGAGGTGGCGTGGCGGGTCTACCCGTCGGCGCTGGACGGCAGCGACCTGGGCGAGGTGCTCGCCATGGTCGCCCACCGCTCCGAGGTGCCGGTGCGGATCCGCTGCGACCTGCCGGTCCGCCCGGAGCGGCAGATCGAGACGGTGCTGTACTTCGTGGCCTGCGAAGCGCTCACCAACGCCGCGAAACACGCCGCCGCTACGCTCGTCACGGTCGAGATCGGGGTACGGGAGGGGTGGGTCCGGATGCGCGTGCACGACGACGGCGTGGGTGGCGCGGACCCCAACGGCCGAGGCCTGTCGGGCCTGGCCCGACGGGTCGCCGCACTGGACGGCCACCTGCGGGTGACCAGCCCGGCCGGCGGCCCGACCACCGTGTCGGCGGAACTGCCATGCGGCTAGTCCTCGCCGAAGACTCGACGCTGCTCCGGGAGGGTCTGGCACGGCTGCTCGCCGAGGAGGACCACGAGGTGGTCGCGGCGGTCGGCACCGCCGACGAACTGGTCGAAGCGGTCGAGCGGTCCCGACCGGACGTGGTCGTCACCGACGTCCGGATGCCGCCCACGCACACCGACGACGGGCTGCGCGCAGCCCTGGAGATCCGTCGGCGCTGGCCCACCACGGCCGTCCTCGTGCTCTCCCAGTACGTCGAGCGACGGTACGCCGGCCGGCTGCTCGCGGACCGCCCCGAGGGGGTCGGCTACCTGCTCAAGGACCGGGTAGCCCAGGTCGACGACTTCCTCGACGCACTGGACCGCGTCGCCGCCGGAGGCACCGCGCTCGATCCGGAGGTGGTCCGTCAGGTGGTGGCCGGCTCCGACCGGCCGGATCCGTTCGGTCGGCTGACCCCGCGCGAACGGGACGTCCTGCACGAGATGGCCCAGGGGCACACGAACGCCGCCATCGCCCAGCGGTTGCACGTGTCGCAGAGCGCGGTGGAGAAGCACGTCAACGCCATCTTCGACAAGCTCGACCTCGCCCACGTAGCCGGCTACAGCCGCCGGATCCTCGCCGTGCTGCGCTACCTGGGCACCTGACCCGCCGCCCCACTGCTCCGGCCCAGTGATCGGCGGCGTCGGTGATGTCAGAGTCTCCGGCTGTGTGTCCGGCTCCCGCCGACGTGCCGTGGTGGCGGCGATGCCGGTGGGCGCGACGTGCTCCGGTCCCGGCGGGGCGCCGGTGGGCACGTCGGCCGCCTCGGGTGGCGGTCGTTGTCTTCGGCGCTATACCTGTGAGTCATAACTGTGCCTCTGAGGTATCCCTGATCGCGAACTCTGGCCTCGAACCCGCCCTGACGATTGATCGACTCGGTATCGGCGATGTCGCGGTGTCCGGGCGCTGCGGATGCCCCGATGTCGGGGATACGGAGTTAACCAACCCCGGGAGCAGCCGGTTCGGCGACGGGATGGTGGCGCCGTGACGCCGAATGTCCGGTCTGGGGTGGTCTGGCCTGTGACCGGGTGCACCCGTGGGTTGGAATCGTGGCGGGCCCGGGGTCGTTACACACCCTGACGTTCGCAGGACCACGGCGCGCACCCCGGGGCTCCCGGGTTTGGAATGCCGGCCAGGCCGCGGTCGTTGCAGACCCCCGACCGACCGCACCAGCACCCCGCTTCCATTGGGTGCCGATGGATGGGCCGATCCCGGAATGACCCCGGCCCGGTGGTCGTTACACATGGACCCGGCGCCACGAGCCCTCCGCTTGTCGGCCGCTGGACCCCGGCGCCACGAGCCCTGCGCCCGTCGGCCGCCGACCTTAAGACTTTTCCCCCGTGTATGAGAGCGCCGGACGAGGTGCTTGCACCCCACGTTCCCGTTCCCCCCGGAACAAGGGCGCGTGTGGTGTCTACCCCCCGAAGGAGCAACCCTCATGAACACGATCATTCGTAAGAGCATGCTGTCCGTTGCTGGTCTCGCCTTCGCCGGTGGCGTGTTCGCCGGTCCGATCGCCGCGCACGCCGCCCCCGCCACCGACGGCAAGCCCGTCGCGGTCGCGGTGCAGACGGTCAAGGCGCAGGGCCCGCAGTCGCACATCGACCTCAACGACGAGCAAACCGCGAACGTCAAGGCGATCATCGCCGCCACGAAGAAGGCCGGCCTGCCCGAGCGGGCCGCGGTGATCTCGATCGCCACGAGCCTGCAGGAGTCGAAGCTGGAGAACCTGGGCCACCTCGGCGACATGAACGACCACGACTCGCTGGGCCTGTTCCAGCAGCGCCCGAGCTCGGGTTGGGGCACGCCGGAGCAGATCACCGACCCCGAGTACTCCACCACCGCGTTCCTCAAGGGCCTCAAGCAGGTCGACGGCTGGCAGGACATGGCGCTGACCGACGCCGCGCAGACCGTCCAGGTCTCCGCCTACCCCGACGCCTACGCCCAGTGGGAGCAGCAGGCTGCCGACCTGGTCGCCCAGCACTGGAACAGCTGACCCACCACACCACAGCACCGCAGCACCGCGTGACACCGACTGGCCGGCACCCCGAACCCGGGGTGCCGGCCAGCGGCATGTCCCGCGGCCGAATCTTGGACAGTTACCGTCACGCCAGAACGGAAACTGTCCACGATCTCACGACGTCGTGGGGGCGCAAAGGTCGGGAACAACGCCAGGCCGCTGCCGGTTGTGCACAGTGTCGGTGTGACTCAGTGTCCCCGGGCCTCACCTAATATTGCCTTCGCGGAACACCGTTCGGCTGGAGCCGCGTCGCGCCACTCGCCGAGAGGCGACCTGCACACCGACACCAACGCCGCCCCCGGCCCACCAGCCGGGGGCGGCGCTGTCTTTCCCACCGACGGATTCGTGGACCGCGGATGGGGCGCACGCGGACGGCCCCCGCCCGCGCGTAGGGCGGGGGCGGGGGCCGTCGACGGATCGGTTGGACGCGTCACCGTCGGGGCGCTGTCTGTCCCGTCCGCCGGTGCCTGGCGGGGACGCTGTCTGTGTGCGTCACCGGGTGACCGTTGGGGCGCAGTCTCTGTCCCGATCCTCCGGTGCCTGGCCGGGGGCTATCTGCGCGTCACCGGGTGACCGGCGGGGACGCTATCTGTGTGCGTCACCGAGTGAGCGGCGGGGGTGTTGTCTCTGCCCAGTCAGCAAGCGAGCGGCAGGGGTGTTTGTCTGTCCCCATCCCCGCTCACCGGCGGGATCCGACGGCCAGGTGCATGGCGCAGAATGCTGGGGTGACTGTCCCTCAGCCCTGGCCCGAGCAGTCGGGTGTGCTCGTCCTGCCCAGCGGGGCGACGGTGCGCGGACGGCGCATCGCTGCCGAGGTCGCCTCACCCGCCGACTTCGCCCTGTTGTTGGCACCCGGCCCCGAGCCGGCGTGGCCGCACCGTCGGATCCGGTGGCCGGACTTCTGGGTACCGCTCGACCGGGCGGATGCGCTCGACGCCCTGCGGGCGACGTTGCGGCGGGCGCACGACGGTGAGCGCGTGGAGGTGGCCTGTCGGGGTGGGGTGGGGCGCACCGGTACGGCGTTGGCCGCGCTGGCGATCCTCGACGGCCTGCCAGCCGAACGGGCCGTGCCGTGGGTGCGGGCCGGCTACCACCCGAAGGCGGTGGAGACTCCGTGGCAGCGGCGCTGGCTGCGCCGGATCGCCTGACCACCTTCGCCCCGAGCGCCCACCCCTTACGAG
>NZ_RCVJ01000068.1 GCF_003667505.1 Micromonospora sp. BL4 | reverse complement strand
GGGCCAGCCCGACTGCGCTTTCGCCGTGGGTTCGCTTCGCCGGACGGGCCGGGTGCGGCGGCGGGGTCGACCGGGCCGACGGGATCGGGCGCGTCGGGTGCCCGTTCGGGGCTTGGTGGATCGGGACGACGGGCTGCTTCCGGCGCTGTCGCGGGGATGCGCGGGGACGGGTCGCCGGGATCTGGGCAGGTGGGGGACGTCGTCGCGTCATCCCGGCCGATGATCCGCCCCGCGGTCCCCGGCCGACTCCACCCGTCGGCGGTCCCCGGCCCCTTCCACGGCCGGCCCGAACACCCGCCAGCTCCTCCGCTCCCCACGTTCGACCCGCGTGACTCGGGCCGGATGTTGGAAGATCTCGGCCCCTCCAGGGGCACTTCCCCACCAGGATCTACTGTCGGATCCGAGTGCGCGGCGGGTGAACGGGACAGAGGCCGGTCCACGGCGGGCGGGGCCGGGCACTCGACGGGAACCAAGCGCCCCGGGACGGGCAGCGACGGCTTCGAGGCCGACCGGAACGGTTCCAGGGCCGACCGGAACGGTTCCAGGGCCGGCCGGAGCGGGTCCGAGGCCGCCGCGAACAGCTTCGAGGCCGACGGGGACAGATTCGAGGCCGGCCAGGGCACGCGAGGCCCCGGCCGGAACGGGTTCGAGGCCAGCCGGCACGGATTCCAGGCCAGCCGGAACGGGTTCGGGGTCGGTCTGGGCGGGCTCGGGACGGACGGTGGTCGAGCGGGACGGCCGGACGTGGGTTCGTCGGCCGGCGACGAGCCGCGTGGGCGGCATCCGGGCGAGGCCGACGGGCGAGCCGGCTGGACGGGCCCGACCGGTGCCGAACTCGCGACGGCCGGTGGCCCGGCGGACGTGGCCCGCGCCGCCGGCAGCGGACCCTGGCCGGCACTGCCCGACGATCCGGCGTGGCCCGGGCACCGGCCCGACAGGACAGCGGCGACCACCGGCGGGGCGTGGACGGGTGGGTCGGGGCGTGGTCCGGCCGGCGGAGGGTGGTCGGCGGTGACCGGCGATCTGTGGCCGGCGCTGCCCGACGACCGACTGCTGTGGACGGTGCCCGGGGCGGCGCTGAACGCTGACGATCCGGGCCGGCTGGATCGGGAACAGGCGGGCGACTGATGGAACGCGTCGCCTTCCTCATCGACTCCTCCGGCGAGCGGGTGGACTGCCTGCTCAACCCGGAAACCGTGCAGGTGACCCGGCTCGCCGGGGTACGCCATCGGGCGGCCGCCGGTGGTCAGCTCACCGGGGCCGGGCTGGCGGACGACCCGCTGGTCTTCACCGGCGGCGGCCGGACCGAGCTGGTGCTCGACCTGCTCTTCGACGTGGATTTCGTGGAGGCGCAGGTCCGTCCGGCGGACGTACGGGTGCTCACCCGTCCGTTGTGGATGCTGGCGGAGAACTCCACGGCCGAGCACGGGTGGCTGCGTCCGCCGCTGGTCCGGCTGGTCTGGGGCAAGACCTGGAACGTGCCCGGCGTGATCATCGCGGTCGCCGAACGATTCGACGCGTTCACCGGCAACGGTTCGCCGCGTCGCTCCTGGCTGCGGTTGAAGCTGGTCCGGGCCGCCGAGACGGCCGATCAGGCGGAGGCCGGCTTCGCCGAGGAGCTGGCCGCGGCGAGCACCCCGACCGCCGCCCCGGGCAGCGCGGTGGTCGCCGCCGGTGACGGCGCCGCCGAACCCGGCCGCTCAGGGGTGCGCTTCGATCTGCTCGCCAACGACGCGCTCGGCTCGCCGCTGCGCTGGCGGTTGCTGGCCGAGCACAACCGGATCACCGATCCGCTGGCGGTCCCGGCCGGCGCCACCCTGGCCGTCCCGCCGACCGGGGGCGCTCCGGCGGGCGCGTCCACGGTGGCGGGCGCGGTGGCCGGGATGGCCCGGGCGGTGGCCGGCGCGCTGGGTGCCGGCGCGTCCTTCGTGGGCGCCTCGATCGCCACCGCGCCCGCGGCCTGGGCAGCGACCGGAACGACGACCGCCCCCGCACCCACCGGCACCAGCCCGACCGGCGTGAGTCCGGCCGGCACCAGCCCGGTCGGCACGAGCCCCGGCGACGCCACGCCGGGAGGCGCGCCGTGACCAGCGTGGCGCCCCGGGCGCTGACCGTGCTGCTCGACGGCGTCGAGTTGGCCGGCGCGGCCCGCCAGCGGGTCCGCTCGCTGCGGGTGGCCGCCCGGCTCGACCAGCCCACCCAGGCCGAGCTGGTGCTCGCCACCACCGCCGGCAGCGGCGCGTTCGACCCCGCGGTACGGCCCGGCACGGCACTCGAGGTACGGCTCGCCGAGCATGCCGACGCGCTGTTCACCGGGGAGGTCACCTGCGTGGAGGTCGAATACGCGGCCGACGGCGCGGCGGTGCTGCGCCTGCGGGCGTACGACGCGCTGCACCGGCTGCGCAAGCGACAGGGCCTGCGGGTGTTCACCTCGGTGACCGCCGCCGAGCTGGCCCGGGAGGTGTGCGGCGAGGTCGGACTGACGGTGACGGCGGAGACCGACGGGCCGCGGCTGGAACGGCTGCTCCAGCACCGGCACAGCGATCTGGAGCTGCTGCGGGAGGTGACCGGTCGGGCCGGGCTGCACCTGGCCGCCGACGGCGACGCGGTTCGGCTGATCACCCTCGCCGGGTACGGGGAACCGGTCACGTTGGCCCTCGGCGCGGGTGTGCACACCCTGCGGCTGGCCACCAACCTGGATCGGGCCAGCGGCGCCAGCGCGGCGCTGGGCTGGCATCCACAGCGGGCCGAACCGATCAGCCAGCAGGCCGACGAGGCGCGCTGCGGCCGCCCGGCCGGTGACCGGCCCGACCCGGCCGACGTGGGCGCCGACGGGGTACGCACCGCGGTCGACCAGCCCGGCCGCAGCGACGACGAGCTGGCCGCGTTGGCCCAGGCCCGACTGGACGGGCGCGCCGCCGCGCTGGTCACCGCCGAGGGGGTGGCCGAGGGTGATCCGGCGTTGCGGCCCGGCCGGCGGATCGACCTGACCGGCGTG
Organism: Micromonospora sp. BL4; assembly: GCF_003667505.1. GTDB lineage: Bacteria > Actinomycetota > Actinomycetes > Mycobacteriales > Micromonosporaceae > Micromonospora. The sequence continues at coordinate 10,204 of NZ_RCVJ01000068.1, read as the reverse complement.
CCCGACCCGGTCGCCGGGGCGTACGTGCTGACCGAGGTGGTGCACACCGTCGACGGCAACGGGCACCTGACCCGGTTCTCCACCATGCCACCGGCCGGGCCGCCCGACGCGTCGAGCGCCGGCGCGGTGGTCACGCTCGGAACGGTCACCGACGTCGCCGACCCGGACGGGCTGGGTCGGGTACGGCTGACCCTGCCGGCGTACGGGGACCTGGACGCCGGGTGGCTCGGCGTGCTCTGTCCCGGTGCCGGGCGCGGCAAGGGCCTCGTCGCGCTCCCCGATCCCGACGACACCGTGCTGGTGGTGCTGCCCGGCGGTGAGCCGGCCTCCGGCATCGTGCTCGGCTCGCTGTTCGGGGCCGTCGAGCCGTACGACGCGGGCATCGACGACGGCCGGGCCCGCCGCTGGACGCTGCGTACCGCCGGAGGGCAGTCGATCGTCGTCGACGACGTCCAGCGCAGCCTACGGCTCGGCACCGAGGGCGGCAGTTGGCTGGAGCTCACGCCCGACCTGGCCACCCTGCACGCGGCGACCGACCTGGTGATCTCCGCGCCCGGCCGGGCCATGGTGGTCCGTGCTCGCAGCGTGGATTTCCTGCACGCCGAGTCGACCGAGGACCCGACGACCGCGGCGGAGCGGGCCCGCACGCTCGCCCGCGCACACCACGAAGGAGGCGGCTGATGCGCTGGATCCACCGCGACTCGGTGATCACCTGCGACCACGACGGCCGGGTCGAGAACCGGCCGTCGCAGCGGTGGGTGACCGTCACCGGCGTGCCGGTGCTGGTCGACGACGACCCGGAGGGACGCAAGATCGTCGCCTGTCCGAACTACGGCCCGACCATCAAGCCGTGCACCAGCACGCTGACCGTCCGGGTCGGCTACAGCGACTGGCTGCGGGTCGACGGGCACCGGGTGGTCCTCTCCCACCTGGAGGGGTTCACCAACGGCACGCCGCCGGGGCTGGTCCACCACACCGTGCGCGACCCGCGCCAGCGGTTCCTGGAGGCGGACCGGTGAGGGCCTTCCGTTTCGTCGGCGCCGGCTTCGACGCGGGGCGCAGCGGCGGCCTGGCGCTCACCGCGGCCGGCGGCCTGGCCATGACCGAGGGCGACGAGACCGTACGCCAGGCGCTGTTCCTGCTCTTGTCGACCACGCCCGGCGAGCGGCTGATGCGACCCGGGTACGGGTCCCGGCTGCACCGGCTGATCTTCGCGCCCAACGACGACACCACCGCCGGGCTGGCCATCCACTACGTGCGGCAGGCCATCGCCCGCTGGGAGCCCCGGGTCGAGGTGATCGACGTGGACGCCGGCCCGGACCCGGACGACGCGTGGCGGCTGGTGATCCGGCTGGACTACCGGGTGCGGGCCAGCCTGACCCCCGGGCAGCTGATCTTCTCCGTGGACCTGCTCCCCCTCGACGAACCGGCACCGGGAGGACCGTCATGACGCTGCCCGTGCCGCACCTGGACGACCGCGCGTTCCTCGATCTGGTCACCGAGGCCCGCGAGCGGATCCGGCAGTCCTGCCCGGCCTGGACCGACCTGTCGGCGCACGACCCGGGCATGGCGCTGGTGGAGGCGTTCGCGCACCTCACCGAGGTAATGATCTACCGGCTGAACCAGTTGCCGGAGAAGGCGTACGTGTCGTTTTTGAACCTGCTCGGGGTGGCCCGGCACGCGCCCACCGCGGCCTGGGCGGACGTCCGGTTCACCCGCAGCGGCGCCGACCGGGGCGTGGTGCGGATCCCGGCCGGCCTGCGGGTCGCCGCGGCCCGGGGCGCCGACCCCCGGCCGGTCGTGTTCGTCACCACCGAGCCGGCGCTGCTGCCCGCCGACGAGACCTCGGTGACCGTGCGGATGCACCACTGCGAGCCGGTCGAGGCGGAGCTGCTCGGCATCGGCACCGGTCAGCCGGGCCAGGTGCTGCGGGCGGCCCGGGCCCCGCTCGCGCACACCGCCGAGCCGCTGGACCTCCTGCTCGGGGTGGAGGTGCCCGCCGGCACGGTGGAGCTGGGCGCGGCCGCGCGCGAGCACGACGGCCGCACGTTCGAGATCTGGCGGCCGGTGGACAGCTTCGCCGGGCTCGGCCCGCACGCCAAGGTGTACCTGGTCGACCGTTGCTCGGGGACGGTCACCTTCGCCCCCGCCCTCGACCTGCGGCCCCCGGCCACCTCGGGCGGGGGCGCGCCGCCGGACCCGGGGGACCTCGCACCGGGTGCGGCGGCCGGCGCCGGCGATCCGGCGCCGTCGCCGGTGACCGTGGCGGCGGTGCCGCCGGCCGGACGGCAGGTCCGGCTCTGGTACCGGGCCGGCGGCGGGCCGACCGGCAACGTGGCCGCCGGCACGCTGACCAGCCTGCGCGACCCCCTGCCCGGCGTACGCGTCGACAACCCCGGGCCGGCGGCCGGCGGTCGGGAGATGGAGGCGCTGGAGTCGGTGCTGCTACGCGGCCCGTACGAGTTCTTCGCCCAGCAGCGCGCGGTCACCGCGCGCGACTTCGAGGTGCTGGCCACCAGCTCCGGCGCGGTGGCCCGGGCCCGGGCGTTCACCCGCGCCGCGGTGTACAGCTTCGCGCGGCCGGGCGAGGTCGAGGTGGTGCTGGTGCCGTACGTGCCGGCGGCGGCCCGGCCGGGTGGCCGGCTGCCGGTGGCGGTGCTGCGCGAGCACGAGGTGCCCGAGGCTCGGCGTCGGGTGGCGACGGACCTGGAACAGCGGCGGATGCTCGGCGTCCGGTCGCGGGCGACCTGGGCCCGGTTCAAGGCGATCTCCGTGCGGGCCCGGGTGGTGGTCCGGCGGGAGGAGGACGTGGACGCGGTCCGCCGACGGATCCACGACCGGCTGCACCAGACGCTGAGCCCGCTGCCCACCGCGCTCAACCCGACCGGCTGGCCGTTCGGCGAGCCGCTGCGGGCATCCAACGTGTACCGGCTGCTGGAGCAGGCCGAGCCGGGCGTGCGCTACGTCGAGTCGGTGCGGTTCGTGGTCGACGAAGCGCCCGACGCCGAAGTCCGCGCCCTCGCCGTCGACCAGTACCAGCCCCGCACCTGGTACGCCGGGCGGGGCGCGGTGCTGTTCCGTTCCAGCAACGCGGGCGCGGGCTGGGAGCCGACCGGTCGCTTCGACGGCGAGACGGTGCTGCGGGTGGCGCCCGCCCCGGCGCCGGCGCGGCCGGGCATCGTGCCGCGTCCCGGCTCGGTAGCCGTGGTCACGCTGCGCGCCTCCGGCGGCTGCCGGGTGCACCTGAGCACGGACCTCGGCGAGACGTGGTCCCTGCTGACCGACCTCGACTCGCGGATCTCCGACGTGGCCTGGCTGGACCGCGACGGCGCGGGCGCCCTGCTGGTGGCCACCGACACGGGCCTGTACGAGGTGTCGCTGCTGCCCGGCGCGGTGCCGTTGCAGATCCTGGTCGACCCGTCCGACGCCGACCGGGGGTTCTACGCGGTACGCGCGTTCGTCTCCGAGCGGGGCGCGCCGGGCGTGGCGGTGGCCGCGCAGGCCGGTTTCGGCGTGTACCTGTCGACGGCGGGCGGCCGGCCCGGCAGCTTCGCGCACGTCGGCCTGTCCAACGTGGACAACCGGGTGCTGGCGGTGCAGTACGACGGCCCGGCCACGCTGCTGTGGAGCGGGGCCGGCGAACCGGACCCGAAGAAGCCGGGCCAGGGCTGCCACCGCACCCGGCTGTTCGAGTCCGACGTGCAGTGGCAGTCGGTGCAGAGCGGCTGGATCGGCGGCACCTGCCGGGATCTGGCGTTCGCCGGCCCCCTCGCGGTGGCGGCCACCCAGAGCGGCGGGGTGCTGCGGCTGGACACCCTGGGCGCCCAGCCGCAGTGGCAGTCGGTGTCGGTCAACTGCGGGTTGCCGCTGCGCGACCGGACCCGGTTCGAGCCGGTGGACGCCATCGCGGTCAGCGGCGGTGCGGCGACCAGCGGCGAGCAGGCCGAGCGGCTGTTCCTGGCCGGCGGCGGGCGCGGCGTCTACCGCAGTGCCGGCGCGGTGGACTGGACCGCCAGCGCCAACCAGGCCACCGCCGACGTGGTGACCGTCCCCGACACCTGGCTGCTCTGCTCCGGCGAGCACGACATCGAGGTGGTGCGGCAGGATGCGACGCTCGGCGATTGAGCGGCTGCTGCCCGCCGCCTACCAGCGGGCCTGCGTGCCGGGCAGCGTCCTGTGGGCGCTGCTGGAGGTGATGGAGGGCCTGCACGCCCCGGACGAGGCGATCCTCGCCGAGGTGGACGCCCTGTTCGACCCGTACCGGGCGCCGGACGGGCTGGTCGTGCAGCTGACCCGCTGGGTGGCGATGGACCACGTGGTGGCCTCGCCCCGCCCGGACGCCCCGCTGCCGCTGCCGGTGGGTCGGCTGCGTGACCTGGTGGCCAACGGCGCGCTGCTGGCCCGTTGGCGCGGCACCCCGTACGGGATGCGAAGGGCTCTCGAACTGGCCACCGGGCTGCGCGGTTTCGCGATCGACGAGCCAGCGGACCGGCCGTTTCACGTCGTGGTGCGGGTGCCGGCGGCCGCCGCCGGTCAGCTCGCCGTGATCACCCGCATCGTCGAGGCGGAGAAGCCCGCCTCCACCACCGCCGAGATCGTCGTCGCAGAGGAGCCGTCATGACCACCGAGTGGGCGGTCGTCGCCGCCGCCGAACAGTTCACCCTCGACCCGCGCAACATCGGCGAGCTGACCTTCACCGTCTCCAACCCGGGCAACGCGCCGGACACGGTGGTGTTCGACGTGGCGCCCGGCGACGGCTCCCAGCGGGCCTGGTTCACGGTGACCGAGCCGCAGCGGGTGGTGCCCGGGCAGGGCTCCGTCTCGTTCCTGGTCAAGCTCGCCGTGCCGGCGGGCACCCCGCCCCGGCGCTACGACATGACCGGGTTCGCGTACTCGGCGAACACCGCGCCGGAGGAGAGTTCCCGTTCCAGCGGCCGGGTCACCTACGAGGTGCGGGCGGTCGCACCGCCCCGGCGTACTCCGTGGCTGTGGATCGCCGCGGCGGCGGCGCTGGTGCTGGTGGTGGTGACCGTGGGGGTGGTGCTGCTGACCCGCGGCGGTGAGCCCGCCCCCGGCGAGCCGCAGGTCGTCACCGTCGAGGCGGAGAGCCTGGTGGACGCGGCGGTGGTGGAGTCTCCACGGACCAGCGGGGCGGTCGTGGGGGCGCAACCGAACTGCTGCGGCGTGACCTGGTCGGGGGGCAAGCAGCTGTTCTTCCAGGGGCTGGCCATCGGCGACCAGGTCACCGTGACGGTGCAGATCCCGGCGGACGGCACTTGGCGCTTCGCGGCGGTACGCACCACCGCGCCCGACTACGCCAACACCGTCTTCGCCATCGACGGCGCCCAGGTCGGCGGGGCGTTCCTCGGCTTCACGCCGACGGTGCGCACGACGGAGTTCCTGGACGTCGGCACGGTCCGGCTGACCAGGGGCCCGCACCGGGTGACCCTGGTGGTGGTGGGCAAGACGCAGGGCACCAACCGCTACTTCGCGGGTGTCGACGAGATCCGGTTCACCGAGGTCGCGCCGCCGGCCGCCGCGCGATGAGCGGGCGGCAGAAGGCGCTGCTGGGGCTGCTCGCCGTCCTGCTGGTGGCGCTGTTCGTGGTCGCGGCCGGCACGGGCCGGGACGACCGGGGTGACCCGGGGGCCCGGCACGGGCTGGTCGAGCGGCTGGGTGCGCTGGGCGGTGAACGGTCGGCGGTGGACCCGGCCACGGTCAGCGCCGACTGCGCCGAGCAGCCCGGGCAGCTGGTTTTCTCCGGTAGCTGCGTGGTGCGGGTCGCCGACCCGGGTGGACTGCGCACCCTGGTGCTGCGCAGCGCGCGGCCGTTCACGGTCGTCGCGCGGGCGCCCGGCGACGCCGACCTCACGATTCGCGACGAGGTCGAGCCGGCCCCGGACGGCACCGGCGCGGTGGCGAAGGTCGCCGTCGACGAGGCCGCCGAGGTGGCCGTGATCTGCCCCGGCCTGGGTGCCTGCACGGTCACCGTGGCCGCGTCCTGACCCGAGAGAAGGTGTCGCCGTGGGTGATTTGCGCAAGCCGTTCCTGCTGCTGGCGATGCTCGCCATCGTCCTGGCGATCGGGGTCGAGCTGGGCGCCGGGCTGCTGCTCGGGGGAGCCGACGCCAGCGCGGCGCTGGCGGACAGCGCCGGCGGGCTGGACGTGGAGCTCGACGACGTGTCCGGGGTCAGCGAGCCGTCCGGCCGGGGCACCGGCTACCTGGCGTTGATCGACGCGGTGGCGGTCTGGAGCACCGGGCTGTTCTGCCTGGGCCTGCTGCTGCCCGAGCGGATCCAGGGCCGGGTGCAGGGTCTGGCCAGCCTGATCTTCTCGATCATCCTGATCATCGTCGGCCTCTTCGCGTTGATCATCGCGTTCGTGGAACTGATGATCATGGTGTCGCTGTTCCTGGCGGCGCCGTTCGGCACGCTGGCCTACCTGGCCCTGTGGGGGTTCTTTCCGGTCGGCGAGGCGGCCGTGCTGCTGGGATTGGTGCTGCTGCTCAAGCTCGTGTGGGCCGGGCTGCTGGTGCTGGCCCAGCCGCGTTTCCTCCAGAACAAGGGCCTCGTCCTGCTGATCCTCACCACCCTGCTCTGCACGGTCGTGCTGGAGTTCCTGCACAACCTGGTGCCGGTGATCCTGGTCAGCATCGTCGACGACGTGGCGGCGCTGGTCTTCGCGGTGGTCGCCATCATCTGGGGGCTGGTGCTGTTGATCGGTTCGATCCCGGCGATCGTCAAGGCCGTCCGGGTGACCGCCGCGCTGCCCACCCGCTGACGTTCGCGGTACCGGCAACGCCCGGGTGGATTGTCTGTGACCCTGACGGCGTGGACAGGAGGCCGCCCCGCGACGCCGTGGAACTGCGCGTGCACGGCATCTCCGGAGTCACCGCCGAGCGGATCCTCGATCACCCGAACGTGGTCCGCGTAGCCGGGGACACGCACGCAGGCTTCTTCCGCCCCCGACCGGGCAGCGGCGTCGCCGGTGGGGCCACGGCCGGAGTCGCCGTCGAGGCGTACCGCTGGGGTTCGTTGACCGCCGGCGCGGCGGTACGGACGGCCTCGATGTTGCTGCTGCTGCCCTTCATGCTGAGCAACCTCGCGATCTGGCTGCGACCGCCGGGGCCCGACCGGTGGGGCCTGCTCAGCATGCTGTGTCGGCTGCTCGCCGGCACCCTCACGGCCACGTTCGTCCTGGCCATCGTGGGGGTCACCCTGGACCTGATCGGCTGGCAGTGCGTGCCGTACCCGGGGTGCCGCGCCAGCCGTCCCTACCTGGCCTGGCTCTACGCCCTCCCCTCCGGCCCCCGCCTGGCCCTGCTGTCGGTCGTTCCACTGTTGGCGCTGCGGGGCGTCTGGGTCATCGGCACCCGCTCGGCGCGGGCCTTCGAGGGGTTCGGCCCGTCATCGGCGCAGCCGCCCACCGGCGGCCGGACCGAGAGCCTCGCCGACGCCGGCTTCTGGCACGACGAGCACACCACCGGTTGGCTGCGTCAGATCCACGTGGCGCTCGGCCTCGGGACGGTGAACGTCGCCCTGCTCGCCGGCGCCTCGCCGGGCGGGTTCGGCGTGCCCGGTCACGTCGTGCTGTTCGGGCTGGCCGTCGGGCTGCTCGTTTTCGGCGTGGTCCTCCTCGCGCTGCCCGTGCCGGCCAGCCCGGCGGGGGCCCGGCGGTTTCTCCGCCCCCTGTGGGTGGGCACCGCGGGGGTGAGCGTGCTGTGCCTCGGCTCCGCCACGCTCGCCGGCGCGGCACCGTCCGGCTCCGGCAAACTGCCCGGGTACGAGGGCATCGCCGCCGGGGTGGTCGCCGTGCAGGGTGTGCTGCTCGTCGTGCTGACCGTCGTCACGTACGCCCGCCAGCGTGGCGCCCACTCCGACGAGCGCCCCTTCCTCCGCGGGCTCGGCACGCCGATCATGGCAGCGTCGGCGGTGAGCGTCGGCGCGGCCTTCACCGCGACCCTGGTCTACCGCCTCGCGGACGCCCTCGACCACGGCGACATCCCCGATCCGATCCGGCCCAACCCGCCGATCGTCGGTCCGCTGGAGCCGCCGGTCGCCTACTGGTGGGCCGCGCTCGCCGGGCTCGCCGCGCTGCTGATCGGCGCGGCCACGACCTCGGGCACCCTCCTGCTGAGCCGACGGCGACGACGGGGGCTGGCGGCGCGCATCATCGAACGGGACTACCCGGACGTGCGGGCGGAGGACGCACACCGGCTGCGCCTCGTTCAGGAGACCATCGCCCGCGCCCGGGTGACCGAGGAGCTGGGCCCGGTGCTGATCGCGTTCCTGGTGATCGCGTCGCTCGGGCTGGCCACGGTCACCTTCGACGTGATCGGGATCGGTCCCGCCCAGCTCGCGGCCCGCCTCGGTGGACAAGGGGGTGCAGCGGCGGTGTTCGCCGCCTACGTGACCGACGCGGGCGTCTGGGTGATCAGCCTGCTGGTGATCTGCCTCCTGATCCTCGGGTTCCGCGCGTACCGGTCGCCGCAGTCCCGGCGGGTGGTGGCGATCCTGTGGGACCTCGGCACCTTCTGGCCCCGAACGGTCCACCCGCTCGCGCCGCCCTGCTACGCCGCCCGCGCCGTCCCGGAGCTGGCGAAACGGATCACCGGGCTCGCCGCGCACGAGCCGGTCGTCCTCTCCGGGCACAGCCACGGCTCGGTGCTCGCCGCCGCCACCATCCTGCAGCTACCGCCGTCCGTGCTGGCCCGGGTCTCGCTGTTGACCTACGGCTCACCGCTGCGGCGCACCTACGCCCGGCTGTACCCGGCGTACCTGGGGCCGCAGACGCTCGGTGACCTGGGCGAGCGGATCGGGTGGCGCTGGCGCAACCTGTGGCGGGACACCGATCCGATCGGCGGGCCGATCTTCCCCCGGGCCGCGGACACGCCGCCGTCCGGCGCCGGGCCGGCGGCCGGCGACGTCGACATCCGGCTGCGCGATCCGCGCAGCCTGACCATCGACCCGGCCGACACCGTGCCGCCTCCGATCGAACGGCACTGGCCCTACCACACCCAGGCCGCGTACCAGGTGGCGGTCCGCGAGCTGACCGAGCGATCCCGCTGACCGCGCCGGGGCGTCCACGCGGCGGTCACGGCATCGTTCCGACCAGTGCCGCGGCCCGGTCCCGGTCGAGGGTTCCGTCGGCCACCAGCACTCCGTACCGGCCGTGGCGGCTTCCGCCGGCCGGCACCACGGCCGGGTGGTCGAACGCGAACGCCACGCAGACCCCCGGATACATCCCGGTCCGCACGAACCACCGGTCCCCCGGGCCGAGGCCGGTGAAGACCAGGGTGTACGCCCCGCCGCCCGATGCGGTTCCGGCCAGCGCGAGCCACGGCGCCGCGCTGCCGTTGACCGTCTCCTCCCCGGCGGCGTCGACGGTGAACACCGCCGCCTCCCCGTCGGCGGCGGCCCGCCAGAAGAACCCCCCGTAGCCGGCCCCACCCGGGCGGCCGTTGGTGGCCGGGCTGCCCAGGCGCACCTCCCGGTCGGCCGGGGCGGTGAGGACGGTGTCCAGGTCGAGCCGCCAGGCGTCCGGCGCGACCATCGACGCGGCCACCCACCGCCGCTCGGTCAGCAGCACCTGGCCGGCCCGGTCACGCCACTGGAGGTCGTGCGCGTACCGGCCCGGGGTCCGCTCGACCTCGCCGGTGTGCGCGATGACGCCGTGGTCGTCGCGCCAGGTGTAGCCGACGTCGCGGACGTAGGTGCGTCCGCCCCAGAGGTTGCTGCCGTTGACGTCCTGCACCGCCAGGGAGGCGCCGAGGTGCCACACGTGGTCGGCGGGCAGCGCGTCGGTGACCACCGTCCCGCCGAGGGTGCGCACCGGGTGCAGGTAGGGCCGGGGCCCGTGCCGTTCGTCGAGCGCCGGGGCGAGCACGTACCGGGCCACCTCCGTGCCGCCGACCAGCAGCCGGGCCGGCTCGTCGCTTGCGGTGGCCGGGCTGGGGTCGGTGCCGCCGGACGGTCGCCCGGTTGTCACGGCGCCTTCCCTTCGGCGGCAACCGCCCGGCGGCGGGCGACGGCGTGCAGGGCTGCCACGGTGTAGCCGACGAGGATCGGCACCGCGACCGGGGTGATCAGGACGGCGAGCAGCCCGGCCAGCGCGGTCACCCCGCTGAGCGCGGCCCAGCGGGTGGGCGCGTCGAGGCAGGCGCGCGCGGCGGACCGGGCCGCGGCCCGCCACCGCCCGCCCCCGT
>NZ_RCVJ01000216.1 GCF_003667505.1 Micromonospora sp. BL4 | reverse complement strand
CTTTCAGGGAAAGTGCTGCCTCGGGCGCTGCGGAGGCAGCACTTTCCCTGTTGTTGCGTGGATCTTGGTCGCCACGGTGCGGTCATCCTGTCCTGAGGGTTGGCAAGCCCCCACGCTCACCGCAACCGACGCACCCACCCGCCCCGCTAACCGCAGCCACCGTACGTACCGCGGCACGCTCAGCCGCAGCCCGCTGTACGTACCTGGCACGCTCAGCGTGCCCACTCACCCAACGCCGTGGGGACCCTCCGATTCATCTCATGCCGCGTAGGGCGGTCTGTAGGCGTTCCTGGGCGCGGCGGCGGCGTTCGTTGCTGGCGCCGAGGATCAGCAGGAGGATGCCCACCGGGATCAGTGCCAGCCACGGGCCGAGGCTGAACAGCGCGTGGATCGCGGTGATCGCCGTGACCGACGCGCCGACGATCACCGGCGCCTGCTGCCGGCTGGACGAGCCGAAGATCAGCACCGCCACCGCGCCGAGCAGCAGCAGCATCTGCCGCAGCGTGCTGGACTCGGTGGCCAGCACGATCGCCAGCGTGGGCACGAACGCGGCGACCAGCGCCGGCCCGTACGCCACCCAACTGCTCATGTCCGAGCGCTGGCGCAGCTCCAGCACCCCGACCAGCAGAGCCAGCGCGGCGAACGGCAGCGTGTACGCCTCGGGCAGCGCCACGTCGGCGACCCGCATCAGGATCCACCAGGCGGTGATCTCGCAGGCCACCACCGCCCAGAACAGGATCCGGCGTTCCACCGGCCGGCGGTTGGGTCGGGTCGCCGCCACCCCGAGGACCGCGCCCCACGCGGCGAGCAGGGCGGCGATGTGCCGGGGCGAGTCGAAGGCGAGGGCCAGTGCGATCAGCGCCGCCGCGTACCCGCTCCATTCCACGGTCGCGGCCTCGCGCTGCGCCTCCGGTCGACGCAGTCGGGGCAGGGTCGCCGCGAACACCTGAAGGGCCGCCCCGACCGCGAGGACGCCGAACGCGGACCAGACCGCGGCCAGCCCGGCGACCAGGCCGGCGGTGAGCACGAAGAGCTGCGCCATCAGCGAGGCGAAGAGCCAGCCGAGAATGCGGGCCCGCTGGGTGGTGCCGTACAGCGCCGCCACCACGCCCACGCCGACCGCGCCGCCGAGGGTGAACAGGGTCAGTTCCCGGGTGGCCAGGCTGCCGGCCAGCCCGGCGCCTCCGGCGGCCAGGCCGATGAAGAACACCAGCACCCGGGCCAACCGCAGCGAGCGGGCCGGCTCGACCAGTGGCGGGGGTGGGGTCAGTGCGAGGCCGAGCATCGCGATGGTGAAGACCGAGAGCGCGGCGAGGGAACTCGCCGGCCACCCGTTGCCCAGCGCGATGGGCGCGATCAGCAGCGTGACGGCGGCGCCGGGCAGCACCACCGGCACGGCCCGGGACCGCCGTCCACCGCTGAATCCGGTGGCGGCCAGCGCTGCGGTCGCGGTGAGCAGCAGCGCGGTCAGCACGTGGGTCGGGTCGACCACGTCCGGCGGTGGGGAGAGCAGTTCCGGCGGCGGACCCTGCCAGATGCGGCTCAACGTGCGGTGCGGCTCGACCAGGGCGGTGATCAGAGCGGGTGTGATCGACGCGAGCGCCAGGGCGGTCGGCAGGGCGGCTGCGGCCAGCGCGCCGGCGGACGGGCTGACCCGCCAGCGCCGCCGCTCCGGGTCGTCCGGCAGTCGTCGCAGTGCGCCGTCGAGCAGCACCGCCCAGCGCCGGACCGGCTGGGCCGAGCCGGTCGGCGGCACGGTGGCCGCGCGGATCAGCTCGGCCAGTACGCCGAGGAGCGCGGCGGCGGCCGCGTAGACGCCCGAGGCGAGGCCGGTGGGGATGGCGGCGAGTGCGCTGATAGTGGCCCCGCCGACCACGGCCACGCTGACCCAGGGCAGGTACTGCGGGACGTGCCGGCGGACGGCGGCGACGGTGGCCAGACCGAGGCTGGACGCGGCCAGCGCGGCGGTCAACACCACCTGTGCCGAGTGGTTGAACTCGGCGGCCAGTGCCGCCACCGAGCCGGGCAGAGCCAGCAGGGCGGCGCCCGCGGCCGCACCGCCGATCTGCACCAGGTGCGGTGGCATCCCCTCGGTCTCGATGTCGGTGACCTGCGGGCCGGCCAGTACGCGGGCCAGCGCGGCCACCACCACGCCGATCAGCGCGATGCTGCCCAGCGCCAGCGCGGTGGTCCACGGTCGGACCAGGCCGGCGCCGGCCGCGTGCAGCGCGACCACTCCGGCCACGGTGGCCCGGGACAGCCCGGCCCGGGCCTCCTCGGTGGCCACCGCGGCCATCCCGTAGACGGTGGCGACCATTCCGCCGACGAGGACCGGTGACCACCAGGGCAGGTCGAACGCGGCCGGCGCGCCGATCGTGGCGAGCACCACCGCCGCGCCGGACACGTCCCACCGCCACGGAGGGGGTAGCAGGATGCCGGCGGCGATGGCCAGCAGGACCAGCGCGACCGGGGCCTGCCAGGTGGCGCCGCCGGTCGGCGCGGCCGGCCAGTCGCTCAGGTTGCCGTCCCAGATCGGACCGGGGGTCGCCAGGACGCCCAACCCACCGCGCAGCGCCGTCCACCCGGCCAGTACGCCGATCAGCAGGCCGCCGACGGTGATCCCGAGGATCGGCCCGCGCCGCCACTCGTCGGGCATGGCGCGGACCCCGACGGCGACCACCAGCACCAGGCCGGCGGCCACCGCCAGCTGACCGCCCGGGGTCAGCACGGCGGCGATCCGGACCAGCGTGGCGATCAGGGCGGTGGTGACCGCCGCGGCGGCCAGGTCCGAGCCGTCCAGCTTGTGGTCGGAGCGGCGGCCGGCGTCGATCGACGGTGCCAGGAAGAGCAGTACGGCGGCGACCAGCAGCAGGGCCCCGACCCAGGCGTCGGCGACGGTCGCCCCGGGCGCGCCGAAGGCGGCGGCGGTGACCACCAGCGCGCCCAGCCCGGTGCCGACCGACAGCGGCGCCGGGATGCGCCGCTGGGACACCTGCACCATGGCGGCGTAGCCGAGGGTCACGCAGACCGCGAGGAAGCTCGCCGCCAGCACGGGGACGGTCACCTCGCGCAGGCTCGCCGGGGTGGGGGTCGGGTCGGTGGGCACGGTGGCGGCCACGAACGCGGCGACCGCCCCGGGCAGCGCGAACGCGGCGCCCCCGGCAGCCCAGGCGGCAACCGTGTCGGCAGCGGCCGAGGCGATCCGGATCCGGGGCGCCAGCGCGACCAGAGCGCCGGCGGCGAAGAGGGTGAGCAGGACCGCGGCGGTGAGCACCGGCCCCACCAGGCTGGCGCCCGCTCCGAACAGGCCCACCACGGCGGCCCCGACGGCATGCGCCTGCGCGGCCCGGGTGGTGCGTGCGGAGAGCCCGATCACCCCGATGCCGACGGCGGTGAGCACCATCGGCCAGGGTGCCGCCGCCCAGCCGAGACCGAAGGAGGCCGGCACGGCCAGTGCGGTCAGCGCCGCCCCGGCGACGGCGAACTCGCGGCGGATGTCCGGCGGCAGGGCGAGCACCGCGGCGATGGTGAGCAGGAACGCGGCGGCCGCGAGCTGCCAGGTGGTCGGGCCGACCGCGGCGGCCAGCTCGGCCGGGTACCGGTCGAGGTCGGCGCCCCAGGCGGGCAGCGCCGCCCGGACCGGGGCCACGCCGGCGCGCAGCGCGCCCCCGGCCACCACCAGCCCGCTGACGGTGAGCGCCACCGCCGAGGCGACCTGCGGGCCGCGCCGGGCGGCCTCGGGGACCGCGCGTACGGCCAGCCCGGTCACCGTGATGACCGCGGCGATCAGCAGCAGAGCCCGGCCGGGCAGCGCCACCGAGGCGATCCGGCCGAGCGTCCCGATCACGGCCAGGGTGAGGATGCCGGCCGCGACGTCCGGCAGCGGCGGGCGGCGCAGCACCAACGCGCCGCCCAGTCCGACCGTGGCGGCCAGCATCAGCGCCGCACCGGCACCGGCCGCCGCCGGCACGGTCTGCGCCCGGAGCAGGGCGGTGACCGCGTACGCCAGGGCGACGGCGACCGCCACCGCGTGGAGCAGCCAGATCAGCTCGCGCAGCCCGGGCACGGGGCGGGTCGGCAGGGCGGCGGCGAACCCCGCGTCGGCGTCGACCAGCTCGGCGGCCTCCTCCGGGTCGCCCTCGGGCCGGCTCTCGGCGCTGCGTTGCCGGGGCGCCGACGGCGTGCCCGGGTCCGGCAGGTCCTGCCGGACGGGCCGCTCCACCGTGACCCCGGAGCGGGTCAGCCAGAGGTCGAGGAGGGCGACCAGAGTGAGCACCAGGGCCCAGCCACCCGGCCCGGTGATCCGGTCGTACGCCAGCAGCGGCAGCACCGGCTGCGCGGCGAGCACGGTGGCGAACCGGGGGGTGCGCAGGCCTGTCCAGCCGGCGTACCCGAACGCGACGGCGGCGGTGACCGCGAAGATCACCCCGGCGAAGACCGCGCCGGAGGCGCCGCCGTTGCCGATCCGGTCCACCGCCCACAGGGCGTTTCCGGCGAGCGGCACCAGCAGCAGGCCGACCGCGGAGATCGTCTCGGCGGTCGAGGTGAGCCCGCGTCGGGCCAGCGCCGGCGGGGCGAGCAGCAGCAGCGCCGTGGCGAGGAGCAGGATGCCGAGCCGGGCCAGCGCGTCCATCGAACTGGTCGCCACCGCGGCGAAGACCACCGCGGCCACCCCGAGCAGCAGCGCGCCCAGCCCGAGCGGGATGTTCTGCACCTCGCGGGAGGACGCCTCCGGGGGGTGCTCCGGGTCGTCCGCGTCGAGCCAGGACGGCGGCGGCGGTGGCGGTGGCGGGTCCTCCCCGATGGGCGGGGCGCCCTGACGGGGCACCCGGGGCGGGGCGCCGGTGTCCGCGGTCGGCGGCCGGCGGCCCGGACGGCGGCGCAGCACCCGACGCGGCCGGGTGGCCTGCTTGAGCCGCTCCTCACCGGCGTGGGCGAGGATGTCCCGCTGGAAGAGCGCGGCCTGCATCTTCGCGGCGATCTGCCGCTGCTCGCGGGCGATGGCGGCGTCGCGCGCCTTCATCTCCGCGATCGAACGCTCGATGTCGGCCAGGTGCTCGACCCACTGGGCCTGATCGGCCCCGCAGTGCGGGCAGCGGACGGCGGGCTTGATCTCCCGGCCGCACGAGGAGCACTGAAAGGTCGCCACGACACCCCTCCACCCGCACTGCACCCGCACTGTGGACTCCCACTGTCGCAGCATGCCCAAAGCTGGCGCGGATTTCGACACTTGTCGGCGGGTCCGGGGCAAACAACGACACCGGCCGGCCACGGAGACGTGCTCCGCGACCGGCCGGTGAGGTCGGGGTTCGCCCCTCATTCCGCCTCCGCGCCGCAAGGCGGCGCTCCGGACGGAAGGAAGGGCGTCCGTCAGGGGCGGCCCATGCCCCGGTACTCCCAGCCGGCCTGGGTCCACAGTGCGGAGTCGAGGCAGTTGCGGCCGTCGACCACCTTGCGGCCGGCCACCAGCTCGCCGAGGGCGACCGGGTCGGCGTTGCGGAAGTCGGCCCACTCGGTGAGGACGCAGACCAGGTCGGCGTCGGCGACCGCCTCGTTGATGCCGGTCTCGTAGGTCAGCTCGGGTACCGCGCGACGAGCGTTCTCGGTGCCCTGCGGGTCGTACACGTGCACGTCGGCGCCGGCCTTGTGCAGCAGTGCGGCGACGGCGAGCGCCGGGGCGTCGCGGACGTCGTCGGTGTTGGGCTTGAAGGTGGCGCCCAGCACGGCGATCCGGGTGCCGGAGAAGTCCGGGCCCGCCGGCCCGGAGCGGCGGCCGAGCAGGTCCGCGGCGAGCTGGAGCACCCGGGTACGGCGGCGCAGGTTGATCAGGTCGACCTCGTGCAGGAAGCGCAGCGCCTCACCGGCGCCCAGCTCCTGTGCCCGTGCCTGGAAGGCGCGAATGTCCTTGGGCAGGCAGGCACCGCCGAAGCCGAGGCCGGCCTGGAGGAACCGGTTGCCGATCCGCGGGTCGTAGCCGATGGCCCGGGCCAGCTGGGTGACGTCGCCGCCGGAGGCCTCGCAGACCTCGGCCATCGCGTTGATGAAGGAGATCTTGGTGGCCAGGAAGGCGTTCGCGGCGACCTTGACCAGCTCGGCGGTCGCGAAGTCGGTGACCACCAGGGGCACCTCGCGGTCCTCGGTGGCGGCCAGGTCGAAGACGCCCTTGTGCGCGGCGTACAGCATGCCGTTGGCCCACTCGCTCTTCACGCCGACCACGATCCGGTTCGGGCGCAGCACGTCGTCGACGGCGAAGCCCTCCTGGAGGAACTCGGGGCTCCACGCCACCTCGACGCCCAGGTCGTGGGGAGTGTGCTTGCCGACGAGCTGCTCCACCCAGTCGGCGGTGCCCACCGGCACGGTGGACTTGCCGACGATCAGCGACTTGCGGGTCAGGTGCTGCGCCAGGCTGGTCACCGAGGCCTCGACGTACGACAGGTCGGCGCCCATGCCGTCGGCCCGCTGGGGGGTGCCGACGCAGATGAAGTGCACGTCGCCGAACTCGGCGGTCTCCGCGATGTCGGTGCTGAACCGCAGCCGACCGGCGGCCAGGTTGCGCTTGAGCAGCTCGTCCAGGCCGGGCTCGTGGATCGGGACCTGACCGGCGTTGAGCATCGCGATCTTGTCAGCGTCCACGTCGAACCCGAGCACCTCGTACCCCAGCTCGGCGTAGCAGATGGCGTACGTCGCACCGAGGTAACCGGTCCCCAGGAAGGTCACCCGCGGACGGGGCGCGCCCGAGGGCGGCGTCACCGCGGCGATGGCGGGGGTCGGCTGGATGGTGGGATAGGGGATCGTCACGCCTGTCTTCTCCGCTCGCACTGGCGGCGCTTCGTCGCGTCGCATTCTGCTGCGGCGCCTGGCCGGGCACCGGAGGGGTGGCTCATTGTCTGTCTTTCATCATCGCTCGGCGCCGTGGGTGCTCCGTCGAGCCTGAACCTACGCGCCGGTAACATTCACCTGAACTGCAGTCGCTATCCTTCAGTCTGCGCGGTCGCGGTCCGGGGAAGCCACAGACTGCGCATGATAGCGGTGAAGGGGAGGGCCAACGTGGCCGCAGGGGAGTCGTTCGACGTCTACCGGTTGCCGGAGGAGCACGAGGCGATCCGGGAGGCGGTCCGGGAGGCCTGCACGGCGAAGGTGGCTCCGCACGCCGCCGAGGCCGACGAGACCGCTGAGTTTCCGAAGGCGTCCTACGACGCTCTGCGGGCGGCCGACTTCCACGCCCCGCACATCCCCGAGGAGTACGGCGGCGCGGGCGCGGATGCGCTGGCCACCGCCATCGTGATCGAGGAGGTGGCGCGGGCCTGCGCGTCCTCGTCCCTGATCCCCGCGGTCAACAAGCTCGGCACGATGCCGCTGCTGCTGTCCGGCTCCGACGACCTCAAGCGGCGCTACCTGACGCCGGTGGCGGCTGGCGACGCGATGTTCTCGTACTGCCTCTCCGAGCCGGAGGCGGGCAGCGACGCCGCCTCGATGACCACCCGCGCGGTGCGTGACGGGGATCACTGGGTGCTCAACGGGGTGAAGCGCTGGATCACCAACGCCGGCGTCTCCGAGTTCTACACCGTCTTCGCGGTCACCGACCCGACCGCGCGGTCCCGGGGAATTTCGGCCTTCGTGGTCGAGAAGTCCGATGCCGGGGTGAGCTTCGGCGCCCCGGAGAAGAAGCTCGGCATCAAGGGCTCGCCCACCCGCGAGGTCTACCTGGACAATGTGCGGATCCCGGCGGACCGCATCATCGGCGCGGAGGGCACCGGCTTCGCCACCGCGATGCGGACCCTGGACCACACCCGGGTCACCATCGCCGCCCAGGCCATCGGGATCGCGCAGGGCGCGCTCGACTACGCCAAGGGGTACGTGGCCGAGCGCCGGCAGTTCGGCAAGGCGGTCGCCGAGTTCCAGGGCGTGCAGTTCATGCTCGCCGACATGGGCATGAAGCTGGAGGCGGCCCGGCAGCTCACGTACGCCGCGGCCGGCAAGTCCGAGCGGGGCGACGCGGACCTGACCTACTTCGGCGCGGCGGCCAAGTGCTTCGCGTCCGACGCCGCCATGGAGATCACCACCGACGCGGTGCAGCTGCTCGGGGGCTACGGCTACACCCGGGACTACCCCGTCGAGCGGATGATGCGGGACGCCAAGATCACCCAGATCTACGAGGGCACGAACCAGGTGCAGCGCATCGTCATGGCGCGGCAACTGCTCAGCGGCGCCGTCTAGGCCGCGACCCGATCGAGCCCGACCGCCCCACCGCCCCTCGGCGGTGGGGCGGTCGGCGTCTGCGCGTGAGTCCCCACACAGCTGACATGTCATACGGGCCTGCGACGTTGGGGGAAGACAGACTCACAGAGCCCGATCACCCGTCACCCCACCGCTCGCCTCGTCCCCTCGCTGCCCAACGTCGGGCACGCCCAACGACGCCCGAAGTCACGCAGAGAAATCGAGATGATGAAGCAGCTGGTGGAGAAGACCGCGCCCCATACCCCCTCTGAGCAGGACGTCCTGCCCGGCGATCTGATGACGAACCGCCAGCGGGCGCAGCTCGTGCTCGTGCTGGGCGCGATGATCGCGATCGGGCCGCTGACCATCGACATGTACCTGCCGGCGCTGCCCGCCATCACGGCCGGCCTGCAGACCACCGAGACCGCGGTGCAGTTGACGCTGACGGGCACGCTGCTCGGCCTCGCGCTGGGCCAGTTGCTGGTCGGGCCGCTCTCCGACGTGGTCGGGCGACGGATGCCCCTGCTGGCCGGGCTGGCCCTGCACGTCGCGGCATCCGTGCTGTGCGTGTTCGCGCCGAGCATCGCCGTGCTCGGCGTGCTGCGCGTCATGCAGGGGCTCGGGGTGGCGGCCGCCACTGTGGTCGCCACCGCGGTCGTACGCGATCTGTTCAGCGGCGCCTCGTTCGCCCGGATCTTCTCCCGGCTGATGCTGGTCATGGGCCTGGCCCCGATCCTCGCGCCGACCCTGGGCAGCGGCCTGCTGCGCTGGACCGAATGGCGGGGCGTCTTCGCGGCGCTGGCCGTGCTGGGCGCGCTGCTCATCGTCGTCGCCGCGTTGCGGCTGCCGGAGACCCTTCCCGTGGCGCGCCGCCGGCACGGCGGGGTGGGTGCGACCATGCGGGACTACCGGGGGCTGCTCAACGACCGGGCGTTCGTCGGTCTGGTGCTGGTCGCCGGGCTGGCCATGGCCGCTCTGTTCGCGTACGTCTCCGGGTCGTCCTTCGTGCTCCAGGAGCAGTACGGCCTCGACGAGCAGCAGTTCGGGCTGGCCTTCGGCGCGGGCGCGGTCGGGTTGATCGCGGCCACCCAGTTCAACGTCCGGCTGCTGCGCCGCTACACCCCGCAGCAGATCCTGGTCAGCGCCCTGATCGCCGGCACCTCGGCCGGGCTGCTGCTGATCATGTTCGCCGCGACCGGCCTCGGCGGTCTGGGCACGCTGCTCGCGTCGCTGTGGCTGGTCCTCGCCGCGGCGGGCCTGGCCCTGCCGAACGCCCCGGCGCTGGCCATGACCCGGCACAGCGAGGCCGCCGGGACCGCCGCCGCGCTGCTCGGCGCCGTGCAGTTCGGCGTCGGCGCGCTGTCGGCGCCCCTGGTGGGCCTGTTCGGCACCGGGAGCGTGCCGATGGCGATCGTGATCGCGGGCGGCATGGCCGCCGCGACGCTGGTCATGCTCTTCGTCGTTCCGCGCGCCGACCTCGGCGCCGTCGACCCGGACCTGGCCGTCGCACTGCACTAGCGCGCCCGCCCGTCCACCGCACGCGGTGGGTTCCGGGTTGGGGGCGGGCCGGTCGCCCGGCCCGCCCCGCGGTCAACGGATCTCGGTGGTGTCCTCGGGGCGCGGCTGGCCGCGCGGCGGCGCGGACCACGGCGACTCGCCACCCACCCGGCGGGGCAGTGGGTCGGTCGGCGTCGGATCAGCCGGGTAACCGAGGGTCGGCGGGGTGGTGTCGCGCTCGGCGGGCTCGGGAGGCGGCCAGTCGGTCAGGGTGAAGTCGTCACTCCGGGGGCCACCCGCCGGCGCCGGTGCCGTGGCCGGCTCGGTCACCGGGCGCGGCCACTGCTGCCACCGTTGCCTGCTGAACGCCGCCATCAGCAGCAGCAGGCCGATCAGGAAGAGGGTGCCGTTCTCCACCGGAAGCCGCAGCGGCAGCGGATCGCCGAGCACCTTCCACCCGTGCGGGATCGCGTCCCGCACCTCGAACGGCGCCACGAACATCCCGACGTACGGGGTGACCAGCAGCAGCCCGGCCACCAGTGGGCCCAGCGGCGAGACGCGCAGTGTGCCGAGCAGGCCCAGCAGGACACCGCCGACACCGAGGTACACGGCCGGCTCGATCAGGTTGGCGGTGTTGAAGGTGCCGATCTCCACCCAGCGGTCGACCGTCCGGCTCGACCCGTCCTGCCCGAGTGTGACCAGCACCCACGTGATGGGCACCACCACCAGCCCGGCGAGGAAGCTCCAGAGATGTCGCATCCGCGCACCGTACCGTTTCCGGCATGACCGAGCACCTCTCCGCCGCTCCGACCGGCAAGCCGACGTCGTACTCCCGCGTCACCCTCAGCAAGATCATGACCGCAGTCGACGTGAACCTGTACGGCACCGTGCACGGCGGCGTTCTGATGAAGTTCGTCGACGACGTGGCGGGGGCCGCGGCCGCCCGGCACAGCGGCGGGACGGCGGTGACCGCGGCGATCGACGAGATCGTCTTCTCCGAGGCGGTCCGGGTCGGCGACCTCGTGCACGCGCACGCCCAGGTGAACTGGACCGGGCAGACCTCGATGGAGGTGGGCGTGCGGGTGGTCGCCGAACGGTGGGACTCGGCCGAGGACGCGCCGGTCCGGGTGGCCACCGCGTACCTCGTCTTCGTCGGGGTCGACGTGAGCGGGGCGCCGCGGACGGTCCGCCCGGTGCTCCCGGAGACCCCGGACGACGAGCGCCGCTACCGGGAGGCCGAGATCCGCCGGGCGCACCGCCTCGCCCGCCGCCGAGCCATCCAGGCGCACCGCGCCGGCTGAGGTGTTCTCCCTGCTTCCCACATGGGTGGCGGGGGTGCAGTGTGGGGTGGGCACGCGTCGGTGGCCGTACCCGGTGCGCAGAATGGCGCTTCGAGGTAGGGCAAGATGGCGCCACGGCCCATTCACAGTGTCGTGCCGGGCCAGGGGAGGGTGGAGCAGTGGGTGACGTGCTGTGGACGCCGCCGGCGGACGTACGCGAGCGGTCCCGGATCGGCGGCTACCTGCGCTGGCTACGGGAGCACCGCGGGCTGGACTTCGCCGACTACGACGCGCTGTGGCGCTGGTCGGTCACCGACCTGGACGGGTTCTGGCGATCCATCTGGGACCACTTCGAGGTGGTGGCTCACACCCCGCCGACCGCCACCCTGGCCGAGCGCGGGATGCCCGGGGCACGCTGGTTCCCCGGGGCCACGCTGAACTACGCCGAGAACGTGCTGCGGATGCCGGGGCGGGCCGACGACGACCCGGTGGTGATCGCACACGGGCAGACCCGGGCGCCGGTCACGCTGACCGCCGGGGAGTTGCGCGAGCAGGTCCGCCGGGTGGCGGCCGGACTGCGCCGGCTCGGCGTCACCGCCGGTGACCGGGTTGCGGCGTACGCCCCGAACATTCCCGAGACGTACGTCCTGCTGCTGGCCACCGCCAGCCTGGGCGCGATCTTCTCGTCCTGCGCGCCCGAGTTCGGCACCCGCAGCGTCACCGACCGCTGGCAGCAGATCGAGCCGACCGTGCTGGTCGCCGTGGACGGCTACCGGTACGGCGACAAGCCGGTGGACCGCCGCGCCGAGGTCGCCGCCATCCGGGCCGCCCTGCCGTCGCTGCGGCACACCGTCAGCATCGGCTACCTCGACCCGGCGGGCACCGACGGCCATGATTCGGCCTCCGCGCCGTCGGGCGGCGCTTCGGACCCGATGAAGGCCGTACCCGACGGCGCGTTGAGCTGGGCCGAGCTGGCCGCGCCCACCGACGAGCCACTGGCGTTCACGCCGGTGCCGTTCGACCACCCGCTGTACGTGCTCTACTCCTCGGGCACCACCGGGCTGCCCAAGCCGATCGTGCACGGCCACGGCGGCATCCTGCTGGAGCACCTGAAGATGCTCGCCCTGCACCACGACCTGGGCCCGGCCGACCGGTTCTTCTGGTTCACCACGACCGGGTGGATGATGTGGAACTTCCTGGTCTCCGGCCCGGCGGTCGGCGCGACCATCGTGCTCTTCGACGGCAATCCGGGGCATCCCGACCTGGGTGGGCTGTGGCGGCTGGCCGCGGAGACCGGCACCACGTACTTCGGCACCTCCGCGCCGTACCTGCTGGCCTGCCGCAAGGCCGGGCTGGTGCCGCGGGAGGTCGCCGACCTGTCCGCGCTGCGCGGTCTCGGCTCCACCGGGGCGCCGCTGCCCGCCGAGGGCTTCACCTGGGTGTACGAGACCGTCGGCGACGACCTCCAACTCCAGTCCCTGTCCGGCGGCACGGACGTGTGCACCGGTTTCGTCGGCGGGGTGCCGCTGCTGCCGGTGTACGCCGGCGAGATCGCCTGCCGGGCGTTGGGCGCCAAGGTGGAGGCCCGCTCGGCCGACGGCACCCCGGTGATCGGCGAGCTGGGTGAGCTGGTGATCACCGAGCCGATGCCGAGCATGCCGGTGGGCTTCTGGAACGACCCGGACGGCACGCGCTACCGAGAGGCCTACTTCGACGTCTACCCGGGTGTCTGGCGGCACGGCGACTGGATCACCATCAACGAACGGGGCGGCTGTGTGATCACCGGACGCTCCGACGCCACCCTCAACCGGGGCGGGGTGCGGCTGGGCACCGCCGAGTTCTACTCGGTGGTCGAGGGGCTGGACGAGGTGGTCGACTCGGTCGTCGTGCACCTGGAGGACGACGAGGGCGGCGCGGGCGAGCTGCTGCTCTTCGTGGTGCTCGCCGAGGGCCTGGAGCTGGACGACCCGATGCGCGCGAAGATCTGCCGCGAGCTGCGTACGGCGCTCTCCCCCCGGCACGTGCCGGACGAGATCCACCAGGTGCGCGCGGTGCCCCGCACGCTCTCGTCGAAGAAGCTGGAGGTCCCGGTCAAGAAGATCCTCACCGGCACTCCGGTCGATTCGGCGGCCGCGAAGGGCGCACTGGCCAATCCGGAGTCCCTCACGGCCTTCGCCACCTTCGCCCAACGCCGAGCCCCCGACAACACCCCGGCCTAACACCCGCCCCGCCTCTGCCCTGCCC
>NZ_RCVJ01000181.1 GCF_003667505.1 Micromonospora sp. BL4 | reverse complement strand
GGCCGGGGCTGGGGAGTGGGTTAGAGGCGTTCGAAGCCACGGGTCAGCTCCCAGTCGGTTACCGCCGCGTCGAAGGCTGCCAGCTCCACCCGGGCCTGGTTGGCGTAGTGGGCGACGACCTCGGGGCCGAAGGCTTCCTCGGCGGCCGTCGACTGCTCCCACAGGGTCAGGGCGTCGCGCAGGGTGCCCGGCACGCGTTCGGCCTCCGGGTCGTCGTACGCGTTGCCGGTGCACTCCGGCCCCAACTCCAACTCGCGCTCGATGCCGTGCAGCGCGCCGGCGACCAGCCCGGCGATCGCCAGGTACGGGTTGACGTCAGCGCCGGGCACCCGGTTCTCCACCCGCATGCCCTGCCCGTGGCCGACCACCCGCAGCGCGCAGGTGCGGTTGTCCACCCCCCAGCGCAGCGCCGTCGGGGCGAACGACCCCGGCTGGTAACGCTTGTAGGAGTTGATGTTCGGGGCGAAGAGCAGGCTGAACTCGCGCATCGTGGCCAGCAGCCCGGCGAGCACCCGCTGCCCGGTCTCGGACAGGTGCGCGGGCCCGTCGCCGAGCATCGCCGACCCGCCGGTGGTGTCGCGCAGGGAGAAGTGGATGTGGCAGGAGTTGCCCTCCCGCGCGTTCGGCTTGGCCATGAAGGTGATCGCCATGCCCTCCTGGGCGGCGATCTCCTTCGCCCCGTTCTTGTAAATCACGTGGTGGTCGGCGCAGGCCACCGCCTCGTCGTAGCGGAAGGCGATCTCGTGTTGGCCGAGGTTGCACTCGCCCTTGGCGCTCTCCGGGGTCAGACCGGCGCCGGCCATCTCGGTGCGGATCCGGCGCAGCAGCGGTTCCACCCGGGCGGTGCCGAGCAGCGAGTAGTCCACGTTGTACTGGTTGGCCGGGGTGAGGTCGCGGTAGCCGCGCCGCCAGGCGTCCTCGTACGAGTCGCGGTACAGCACGAACTCCAGCTCGGTGCCGGCGTACGCGGTCAGCCCGTGCTCGGCCAGCCGGCCCAGCTGCCGGCGCAGGATCTGCCGGGGCGAGGCGACCACGTCGCCGGAGCCGTCCAGCCAGGTCAGGTCGGCCAGCAGCAGCGCGGACCCCGGCTGCCAGGGCATCCGGCGCAACGTGCTGAGGTCCGGCACCATCGCGAAGTCGCCGTAGCCGCGCTCCCAGCTCGACATCGCATACCCGTCGACGGTGTTCATGTCCACGTCCACGGCGAGCAGGTAGTTGCACCCCTCGCTGCCGTGCTCGACCACCTGATCGAGGAAGAACGGCGCGTGGAACCGTTTGCCCTGCAAGCGGCCCTGCATGTCGACCAGGGCCAGCACGACGGTGTCGATCTCGCCGGCCTGGACGGCGACCCGCAACTCTTCCAGCGTGAACGGCGTTCTGCTCATCAGCGGGCCTCCATCACAAGGTCTACTGGCAATCCGGATCACCGTCAATGCCCCCGGTCCGATCGGCGGCAAACCACGCGAGGAGTTCTCATGCGTCTTCGAGTCATCCTGGCCGTCGCCGTCCTCGCCGTCGGGCTCGGCACGCCGGCGAACGCCGAGGCGGGCGTGCGGCCCGCGCACGCGGCGGCCACCGCGCTGGGGGCTGGCGATGTCGACTTTTCTGAGCCGCAGGTGGTCGCGACCGGGCTGGAGGCGCCCTGGGGGCTCGACTTCCTGCCCGACGGCAGCGCCCTCGTCGCCCAACGCGACCAGGGCACCGTGCTGCGGTTGCGACCGGGCCGCCCACCCGTGCAGGTCGCCCGGATCGCCGGGGTGGTCGGCGGCGGCGAGGCCGGGCTGCTCGGCCTGGCCGTCTCGCCCCGGTACCTGCTGGACCGGTGGGTCTACGTCTGCTTCACCACCGCCTCGGACATCCGCATCGTGCGGTTCCGGCTGAGCGCGCCGCAGTCCCAGCAGGTGATCCTCAGCGGCCTCGCGCGGGCGTCCGTCCACGACGGCGGCCGGATCGCCTTCGGCCCGGACGGGATGCTCTACGCCGGCATCGGCGACGCCGGCGTTCCGGCCAACGCGCAGAACCTGGCCAGCCGGAACGGCAAGATCTTGCGGATCCGGCCGAACGGCGGCGTTCCGGCCGACAACCCGTTCCCCGGATCGCCGGTGTACAGCTACGGCCACCGCAACGTGCAGGGTCTCACCTGGGACGCGCGCGGCCGGCTGTTCGCCACCGAGTTCGGCCAGAACACGTGGGACGAGGTGAACCTCATCGTCCGCGGCGGCAACTACGGCTGGCCGATCGTGGAGGGTCGGAGCACCGACCCCCGGTTCCGTGATCCGGTCGTCGTCTGGCCCCCCGCCCAGGCGTCCCCGAGCGGCGCCGCCTTCGCCAACGGCACCCTGTTCGTCGCCGCGCTCCGCGGTGCACGGCTGTGGGCGGTGCCGGTGAGTCCGTCCGGTCAGGTCGGCACGCCGTCCGCCGAACTCGTGGGTGCCTACGGTCGTCTCCGTACCGTCGAGAGGGCGCCCGACGGCTCGCTCTGGGTGGCCACCAGCAACCGCGACGGCCGCGGCACGCCGGCGGCGACCGACGACCGCGTCCTGCGCTTCACGACCGGCGAGCGGCAACCGCCGCCCGCCGGTCGCGTCGGATTCCACGCGGGTCCGGCGCAGCCCTGAGCGGGTCCGGCGCAGCCCTGATCCGCCGGCGGGCGGGGGTCAGCCCGGCCCGTCGACCGGCGCCGGGTCGGGCGCCGGCGTCGGGTCGTCGACGGTACGCACGGGACCGGCGAACCACTTCCGGGCCGAGGCGTACCACCAGACGGCGACCACCAGCAGCACCCCGCCCACGGCCAACGGCGCGTAGTTCACCGCCGACCAGGTGAACCCGTCGTTGCCGGGCACCCCGGCGGGCACGATCGGCAGCACGAAGTAGACGGCGATGACCGCGATCTCGATCACCGCGATCCAGCCGAGCAGCTTGTACTTCCGTCCGAGCGTCCACGGCCCGGGGACGAACCGGTCGCCCATCCGCAGGCGCAGCGCGATCGGGATGAGGAAGGACAGGTAGAGCCCGAGGACCGCGACGGAGACCACGGCGTAGAAGGCGATCGGGATGCCGGCCGAGCTCTCGTAGAGCGCCGGCAGGGTGAGCACCAGGCCGGCCAGGGTGGCTCCGATGATCGCGTTGACGGGGGTGCCGTTGCGGTCCACCCGGGACCAGAGTCGCCAGCCCGGCACGGCGCGGTCGCGGCTGAACGCGTACGCCATCCGGCTCATCGAGGTCACGCAGCTCATCCCGCAGAAGAACTGCCCGATGGTGGAGATGATGATGACGATCTTGAAGAAGACCGGTGTGAGCGCGGACTCGAAGATGGCGCCGGAGAATCCGCCGGCGGCGTTGACCGCCTCGACGTCGGTGGCCGCGAAGAGGAACGCCAGCAGCAGGATCCAGCCGCCGACCGCAGAGTAGAAAATGGACTGCCAGAGCCCACGGGCGGCGGCCTGCGAGGCGCCCCGGGTCTCCTCGGAGACGTGCGCGCAGGCGTCGAAGCCGGTGATCGTGTACTGGGTGAGCAAAAAGCCGAGCGGCAGCACGTAGAACCAGAAGGTCAGCCCGCCGGTGTCCCCGTCACCGAAGCCGGAGTTGTTGAACCGCTCGGTGAACACGAACTGGAAGCTCTGGTGGTTGTCCGGAACGAGAACCAGGATGGCCACCACGGCCGCCGCCCCGGCCACGTGCCACCAGACGGAGACGTTCTGGAGCACGTCGATGATCCGGTGGCCGAAGATGTTGATCAGCCCGTGCAGCACCAGGATGACCACGAAGAGCAGGAACGCCTGGCGCAGCGTGCCGGCCCAGCCGTCGAAGAGCGCCGACAGGGTGAGGTTGAGGAAGGTCGCGCAGCCGTAGTCGACCGAGGCGGTGACCGCGACCAGGCCGATCAGGTTCAGCCAGCCCGTGAACCAGCCGTGCACCGGGCGTCCCATGGTGGCGGCCCACCAGTAGATCCCACCGGCGGTCGGATACGCCGACACCAACTCGGCCATGCAGAAGCCGATGATCAGGATGAACAGCGAGATCAGCGGCCAGCCCCAGGAGATGGCGACCGGCCCGCCGTTGTTCCACGCCTGGCCGAACGTGGTGAAACAGCCGGCCAGGATCGAGATGATGGAGAACGAGATGGCGAAGTTGGAGAAGCCGCTCCACTTGCGGCGCAGCTCCTGTTTGTAGCCGAGTTCGGCGAGCCGTCGGGCGTCGTCGTCCATCGGGTGCTCGGCGGTCGGCACGGGCGTCGTGGCCACTGCACACCTCCCTGAGGTGATTCCGCGTACGAGTGCGCAAAGTGTCGACCCAGCCGATCAAGGCGGTCAATACGATGACGGTGGGAATCTCACCGCCGTCGGGCTAATTGCGTTGCCGTCCGGCCACCCCCGCCCGCATCCTTGACCTCGTGACCAGGCCCGATCACGACGGGCCCACCGCTGGGCGCTCGGACCGCCCGGCACCGCGGCGGCGCGGGGCACGTCTCTCTCTCACGTACGGCACTCGGCCGTGCCCGACACCACCCCACGCCGCCGCCCCCGTTTCTCACGGTGATCAAGAGGATTGCGTCAGAATTCGCGTTCTGTCTGACGCAAATCTCTTGATCACCCGGGAAAGAACGGGGTGGGGTCAGGTTAGGAGGAGGCCGGTCAGCCAGAGGGCGGCGATGACCACGCCCGCGAGGAACTCGACCAGCATGGACAGGCCGGCGGCCTTGACGGCCTGCTTCGTGGACGGCCAGGCGAGCTGGTTGCTGCCCAGTCGCAGCCGCTCCGCTGCCCACACTCCGGCGACGAAGCCGAGCACCAATCCGACCACCGGCACCACGAAGAACCCGACGATCCCGAGCACCCCGCCGGCGAGCAGCGTGGACGTCGGCACTCCGGTGCGTTTCAGGTTCCGCCCGGGCCACGCGTACTTGATGACGGTGCCGCCGGCGGCGACCAGCGTCGCGGCGGCGAACACCGCCCAGCCACCCGGGCCGGCGCCGCCGAAGACCGCCCAGACCAGCACCCCGCCCCAGCACAGCGGTAGCGCCGGCAGACCGGGCACCACCACGCCGGCCAGCCCCGCCAGGATGGCCAACGCGGCCACCACGGTCACCGCCGTCTGCGAGTCGGTCAGGCTCACGCTGTCACCATCCGTTGCCGCCGTCGGGCCACGCCGGGCCGGAAAAACCGCGCGCTCACTTCGCCAACCCGCGGCGCAACCGGCCGGTGATCGCCTCAGCTGGCGCCGGAGCGCCGAAGTATCTCCCCTGCCCGGTGTCGCAGCGCAGCGCCCGCAGCCGCTCCGCCTGCACGCCGGTCTCCACCGCCTCGGCGGTGACCCACAGCTCCAGCGCGTGCGCCAACCGGACCAACGCGTCGACGATCCGCTCGTCACGGTGGTCGGCCACGGCGTCCGCCCCGTCGGCGCGAATGCCCTCGACGAACGGACCGGCCAGCTTCAGGCAGTGGATCGGCAGCCGCCGCAGGTACGCGAGGTTGGAGTACCCGGTGCCGAAATCGTCCACCGCGAGCCGGACGCCCAGCGCGGCGAGCCGGTGCAGGCTGCGCAACGGCTCACCCGCGCTACCCATCACGGCGCTCTCGGTCAGCTCCAACTGCAGCAGCTCCGCCGGCAGCCCGCTGGTGGCCAGCGCGTCGGCCACCGTCTCCACGATCGCCGGGTCGTCGGCCTGCCGGCCGGCCAGGTTGACGCTGACCACCAACCGGGCGTCGGGGAACTCCCGCCACCACCGCTCGGCGTCGCGGCAGGCCCGCCGCAGCACCCACTCGCCGAGCCGCACGATCAGGCCGGTCTCCTCGGCCAGGCCGATGAACCGGTCCGGACCGATCAGGCCCAGCTCCGGATGCTCCCAACGGACCAGCGCCTCCACCGCGAGCATGGTGCCCTCTAGCAGCGACACGATCGGCTGGTAGTGCAGCACGAACTCGCCCCGGTCCAGCGCCGCCGGCAACCCGGCGACCAGCGCCGACCGGGCGATGTCCCGAGCGCTGCGCTCCGGGTCGTACACCGCCCACCGGCCCCTGCCCGCGGCCTTGGCCCAGTAGAGCGTGGTGTCGGCGGCCTTCATCAACTCCGAGGCGGTGGTCGCGGCGGCTAAACACTCCACGATGCCCACACTGGCCGAGACGGCCAGTTGCTGGTCATCGACGTGCACCGGGGCGGCTACGGCGGCCAATGCGGCCTCCGCAACGGCCACCGCGTCGCCGAGGTCGTCTCCGCCCTCGACCAGGATGACGAACTCGTCGCCACCCATCCGGGCGACCAGGTGGCGGTGGTCGGCCACGCACTCGGCCAGCCGCCGGCCGATCGTCACCAGCAGCCGGTCACCGAGGTCGTGACCGAGGCTGTCATTGATCGCCTTGAAGCCGTCCAGGTCGAGGAAGCACACCCCGACCCGCCGCCCGGGCCCGGCGGTGTCGAGAACCCGGCCCAGCGTCTCGAAGAACAACGTCCGGTTGGGCAGCCCGGTCAGCGGGTCGTGCAGCGCCTGGAAACGAAGCCGCTGCTGGAGTTCGTACCGCTCGGTGATGTCCTCGATCATCGCGACGGTGAACCGGGGCCGGCCGTCGTCGTGCCGAATCAGCGAGACGGCCAGATCCGTCCAGACCACGCTGCCGTCCTTGCGGTGGTAGCGCTTCTCCACCCGGACCGAGTCCTGCTTGCCCTCGCTCAGCTCCTGGTACAGCTCCCACATCCCGGCGGCGTCGTCGGCGTGGAACAACGCCGACACGTTGGTCGCACACAGTTCCCTGATCGAGTAGCCGAGCATGTCGGCGAACGCCTGATTGACGTCGACGATCCGGCCGTCCACCCCGGCGATGCCGATCCCGATCGCGGCGCCGGTGAAGACCGCCCGGAAGCGGGCCTCGCTGTCCCGCAGCGCCTGCTCGACCTCGTCCCGCGCCTGCCAGGCCGACCGGGCGATCCGCTCCTGCTGGCTGAAGGTGCGGTCACGCAGCGCACGGGCGAACCCGGCGGCCAGGCCGCCCTGCACCGCCGCGATCCGCTCGGTCAGGTCCGCCGGCTCGTCGGCGGCGGCCAGCACCCGGCGGGGAAAATCCGCACCGAGGGCGCGCAGCGACCACTCCAGCGCCCGGGGCTCGGTGAGGTGCGCCTCCACCAGTGCCCGCCCGACCTCCTCGCCTGGGCGGGCCGAGAACGGGTCGGCCCGTACCGCCTGGGCCAGCCGGACGGTGTGCACCAGCAGCAGCCGCTCGGTCTCGGCCGCGCTGAGCGGCACGAAACCGAGACGGCGTACCGCGCGGGCCCAGTCGGCGGCGTAGCCCTGGGCGTCGCCCCGGCCGGCGTCGCCCCCGGTCGGATCCGCGACGGCGGCCACGGGATCAGCCGGCTGGCTGGTCGTACCGGGCGACGCCCCCGAAGGCGCCGAACCGCTCCGGGTGCTCGTCCACATCGGACGGCGAATCCGGACGCCAGAGCGGCATGTGCACGACGCCCGGTTCGAGGACGGTCCAGTCGCCGAAGAAGCCGGTGACCTGGGCGCGGGACCGCAGCGTGATCTCGGTGTCCGTGCGCGAGGAGAGCCGCTGGGCGTCCAGCATCTCCTGTGGCTGGTCCTCGAAGGTGGAGTGGGAGATGACCAGGAAGCTGCCGGGTGCGGCGGCGGCCCGCAGGGTGGCCAGGATGTCCTCGGGCCGGTCGGCGTCCGGGATGAAGTGCACGACCCCGGCCAGCAGGATGCCCATCGGGCGGCTGAAGTCGATCAGCCCCAGCTGGCGGGTCTCGGCGAGGATCCGCTCCGGTTCGCGCAGGTCGGCGTGGATCACCCCGGTCAGGTCGTTGCCGGCGAGCAGTTCCCGGCTGTGCGCGACGGCCACCGGGTCGATGTCGACGTAGACGACCCGGGCCTTGGGGTTCGCCCCCTGGGCCACCTCGTGCACGTTGCCCACGGTGGGAATTCCGGAGCCGATGTCGAGGAACTGGTCGATGCCGGCGTCGAGCAGAGCCCGGACGGCCCGACGCAGGAACTCCCGCCCCGAGCGCATGGTGGCGGCGAGATTCGGGGTCATGCTGGCGATCTGCTCAGCCAGCCGACGGTCGATCTCGAAGTTGTGCGCCCCGCCCAGGAAGTAGTCGTACACCCGGGCCGCGCTCGGCCTGGTCAGATCGATCTCGGTCGGCAGTCCGTCCGGCATCAGCGTGCTCCCCAGTTCATCGCCGCGGCGCGGGACGGCACCGGCGTCGGCGGGCACGCGCGACCACCGGTCGACCCGCGGGTCGTGTGGTGTCGACCACTCTAGGCCGCGGACTCCCCCGTCCGGGAGATCCCTTCACGCTCTTTCCGCGCTCAGACGGCCGACTCCAGCAGCAGCGAGATGCCCTGCCCGACCCCGATGCACATGGTGGCCAGCGCCCGCCGGCCACCGCGGCGGCGCAGCTCCAGGGCGGCGGTCAACGCCAGCCGGGCGCCGCTGGCGCCCAACGGGTGCCCCAACGCGATGGCGCCGCCGTTCGGGTTGACGTGCTCGGCGTCCGCGGCCAACCCCAGCTCACGCAGCACCGCCACGGACTGCGCGGCGAACGCCTCGTTCAGCTCCACCACGTCCACCGCGCCCAACTCGACGCCGGCGCGGTCGAGCAGCTTGCGGGTGGCCGGCACCGGGCCGATCCCCATGATCCGGGGCGGAACGCCGGCCGCCGCCGCGCCGCCGATGCGGGCCAGCGGGGTGAGGCCGTACCGGGCCACCGCGGCCTCGCCCGCCACCAGCAGCGCGACCGCCCCGTCGTTGACGCCGGAGGAGTTGCCGGCGGTCACCGTGCCGCCCTCGCGGAACGGGGTGGGCAGCGCGGCGAGCTTCTCCAGCGAGGTCTCCCGAGGGTGCTCGTCGACCTCGACCAGCCGGGTCTCCCGGCGGCCGGCCGGCACGGAGATCGGCACGATCTCCTCGGCGAACCGGCCGTCGGCCTGGGCCTTGGCCGCGCGCTGCTGCGAGCGGTACGCGAAGGCGTCCTGCTCGGCCCGGCTGACGCCGTACTCGGCGGCCACGTTCTCCGCCGTCTCCGGCATCGAGTCGATGCCCCAGCCGTCCCGCATCAGCGGGTTGACCAGCCGCCAGCCCAGCGTGGTGTCGTGCACCTCGGCCGAGCGGGAGTACGCCGACGTCGCCTTCGGCATGACGAACGGCGCCCGGCTCATGCTCTCCACCCCGCCGGCGACCACCAGCTCCGCGTCCCCGGCCACGATGGAACGGGCGGCGGTGGCGAGGGCGTCCAGCCCCGAGCCGCAGAGGCGGTTGACCGTGCTGCCCGGCACCTCTTCGGGCAGGCCGGCCAGCAGCGCCGCCATCCGGGCCACGTTGCGGTTGTCCTCGCCGGCCTGGTTGGCGCAGCCGAGCACGACGTCGTCCACGCGGGCCCAGTCCACCGACGGCTGCCGGTCGACCAGCTCGCGGATCACGTGCGCGGCCAGGTCGTCGGGACGGACACCGGCCAGCGCGCCGGCGTACCGGCCGATCGGGGTGCGGACACCGGCCACCAGGTATGCCACGGTCATCGCGAGTCCTTCGGGGTGGAGACGGCGGGGGTGGAGGCGCCCACCGGGGTCGTGCGGGCTGCCAGCCGCCAGGATATCCGCGCCCACAGCCGATAGGTTGACGGCATGGCCCGGGCCCAGTTCAGCGCAGAGACCAGCGGCGGCGGCGCGTTCGTCCGCCAGCCCAACCGGTTCACCGGCCGGGTCACGCCGGACTCGACCTCCCCGCCCGGCGGTGGCCCGGACGAGCAGGACCGCTGGCCGCTGGAAGCCGGCCGCTACCGGCTGATCTGGTGCCGCGCCTGCCCGTGGGCGCACCGGGCCCGGATCGTGCGCGGCCTGCTCGGGCTGGACGACGCGATCTCGCTGGGCACCGTCGACCCGATCCGCGACGAGCGGGGCTGGGCGTTCGCCCTCGACCCGGACGGCTTCGACCCGGTGCTCGGCGTCAGCTTCCTCTCCGAGGCGTACCTGGCCACCGACCCGGACTACACCGGCCGGGTGACCGTTCCGGCGCTGGTCGACACGCTGACCGGCCGGGTGGTCACCAACGACTACCCGCAGCTCACCCTCGACTTCTCCACTGAGTGGCGGCGGCTGCACGCCCCGGACGCGCCGGACTTGTACCCGGTCGAGATGCGCGCCGAGATGGACGCGTTGATGGCCGAGATCCACACCGACGTCAACAACGGCGTCTACCGGTGCGGCTTCGCCACCTCGCAGGAGGCGTACGACGAGGCGTTCCGGGCGCTCTTCGCCCGGCTGGACGCGCTCTCCGACCGGCTGGCCGGGCAGCGGTACCTGATGGGCGACACGATCACCGAGGCCGACGTGCGCCTGTTCACCACGCTGGTCCGCTTCGACGCCGCGTACCACGGGCATTTCAAATGCAACCGGCAGAAGCTGACCGAGATGCCGGTGCTCTGGGCGTACGCCCGGGACCTGTTCCAGACCCGGGGCTTCGGCGAGACGGTGGACTTCGACCACATCAAGCGGCACTACTACGGCACCCACCAGGAGATCAATCCGAGCGGCATCGTGCCGCTCGGACCGGACGAGTCCGGCTGGATCACGCCGCACGGGCGTGGCTGAGCCGGCTCGGCCCGGCACCACGACCGCGCCGGCAACCCGGGCGGACGTCGCGCGCCGGGTCGCCGGGTGGGCCGCCGCCGGCGCCGGACTGGCCGGTGCGGTCGCGGTGACGGTCGCGGTGATCGCCGGTCCAGGGCCGGGGGTCACCGGGTACGTCAGCGAGGCGGGCATCGCCGGCAACGGCCACGCCACGACGTACCGGTTCGGGATCCTCGCGCTGGCCGGCTCGCTGCTGCTGCTCGCCGCGGCCCTGCCCCCCGGGGTGCGGGCGGCGCCCGCGCTGCTCGCCGCCGGTGCGGTGTTCACCGCCGCGTCCGGGTCGGTGACCTGCTCCGCCGGCTGCCCGCTGCCACCGTTCGAGCGGGCCACGGTCGCGGACCTCGTGCACGGCGGCGCGAGCATCGCGGCGACCGCGTCGGTGGTGTTCGCCATGGTCGCGCTCGCCGTGTCCGGCCCGGTCGATCGGGCGGTACGCTGGCTGTCCGGCGGGGCCGCCGCGCTGAGCCTTCCGCTGTGCGCCACGGTGGGGCTGGCCCTGCTCGTCATCGGTCGGGGCGCCCTGGTGGGCGTGCTGGAGCGGCTGATCCTCGCGCTGGCGATCCTGTGGGGCCTCACCACCGCCGCCGCGCTCGCCCTCACCCGCAGGTGAGAAGGGCCCTCGTGTGCGGCTGGCCGGTGCGCGTGTAAGGAGCGTCACCCCGACTGCTCCTTGCGATGACCCGCCATCGGCGTATCGTCGGCTGGCGATGACCAATGTCTGGGACCTTACCGTTCGCCTGTATGTCGATCTTCGACTGCAGGCCAGCGGCATCTGTCCGGCGTAGCTGCGCTCCCACGCCTACCCCGTTCAGCCCAGACAATTGGATCAATTCTCATGCCCTTCGGCCTGCGCAAGATTCCCTTCTCCGTGCAGATCCTGCTCGGCCTCGTGCTCGGCGTGGCGCTCGGCTTCCTGGCCCGCACCAATGACCTGAGCTGGCTCACCAGCACCCTGCACACCGTCGGCAGCCTCTTCGTCCAGCTCCTCAAGCTGGCCGTGCCGCCCCTGGTCTTCACCGCCATCGTGGTCAGCGTCGTCAGCCTGCGCGGCGTGGCCAACGCCGCCCGGCTCGCGCTGAAGACCCTGATGTGGTTCGGCATCACCGCACTGATCTCGGTGGCCATCGGCATCGGCCTCGGCCTGATCGTCAACCCGGGCCGGGGCGTGACCCTCGACCTGGGCGGCGCCGCCCCGCCGAAGAACACCGGCTCGTGGACCGACTTCCTCACCGGCATCGTGCCCACCAACCCGGTCGGCGCGTTCGTCGAGGGCAACGTGCTCCAGATCGTCTTCCTCGCCCTGGTGGTCGGTGCCGCGGCGCTGCTGGTGGGCGACGCCGCCGAGCCGTTCGTGGCGCTGAACCGCTCGCTGCTGGAGATCGTCCAGAAGGCGCTCTGGTGGGTCATCCGACTCGCCCCGATCGGCACCCTCGGCCTGATCGGCAACGCCGTCGCCTCGTACGGCTGGGACCTGCTGGCCCCCCTCGCGAAGTTCACCACCGCCGTCTACGTCGGCTGCGCCATCGTGCTGTTCGTGGTCTACCCGCTGGTGCTGATCACCGCCGGCCGGCTCAACCCGCTGCGCTTCTTCGCCGGCGCGTGGCCCGCGATCGAGCTGGCCTTCGTGTCCCGCTCCTCGGTGGGCACCATGCCGGTTACCCAGCGCTCCGTCGAGCGGCTCGGCGTGCCCCGTGAGTACGCCTCGTTCGCGGTGCCGTTCGGCGCCACCACGAAGATGGACGGCTGCGCCGCGATCTACCCGGCACTGGCCGCGATCTTCGTGGCCCAGGTGTTCGGCGTGGACCTCGGCATCACCGACTACCTGCTGATCGCCTTCGTCTCGGTGGTCGGCTCGGCGGCCACCGCCGGCCTGACCGGCGCGATCGTGATGCTCACCCTCACCCTGAGCACTCTGGGCCTGCCGCTGGCCGGCGCCGGCCTGCTGCTGGCCATCGACCCGATCCTGGACATGGTCCGGACCGCCACCAACGTGGCCGGGCAGGCGCTGGTGCCGACCGTGGTCGCCGCCCGGGAGGGCACCCTCGACCGGGCCGCGTACGAGTCCGCCGGACGGCGGGACCTGACCGACCCGGAGCCGGTCGCCGACACCCGGCCCGAGCGGCGGGACGAGCTGAGCCCCGTCCCCGCCTGACCAGTTCGCATCGACGGCGACGGGCCCCTCCCCGAGGGGCCCGTCGCCGTTTCCGAGAGGATGACGACATGAGCTCCCTGTTCACGCCGCTGGCCCTGCGCGCGGTCACCCTGCCCAACCGGATCGCCATGGCGCCGATGTGCCAGTACACGGCCGGTCCGGACGGTCTGCCCACCGACTGGCACCTGATCCACCTCGGCAGCCGGGCGGTGGGCGGGGTCGGGCTGGTGCTGACCGAGGCGACCGCCGTGCTGCCGGAGGGCCGGATCAGCCCGCAGGACACCGGGCTGTGGTCCGGCGCCCACGTCGACGCGTGGCGGCCGGTGACCGCGTTCGTCGCCGAGCACGGCGCGGTGCCCGCGGTTCAGCTCGCGCACGCCGGGTTCAAGGCCTCCACGTACCGTCCGTGGGCTCCGAACCGGGGCGGCGTGCCGGACGCCGAGGGCGGCTGGACGCCGGTCGGCCCCGGGCCGGAGCCGTTCGTCGCCGACTACCGGACGCCGACCGCTCTCGACGCGGCGGGCATCGCCGGCGTGGTCGAGGCGTTCGCCACCGCCGCCGAACGTGCCCTGGCCGCCGGCTTCGCGGCCGTGGAGATCCACGCCGCGCACGGCTACCTGCTGCACGAGTTCCTCTCGCCGCTGACCAACCACCGCACCGACGCCTACGGCGGCGACCGGCCCGCCCGGATGCGGCTCACCCTGGAGGTGGCCCGCGCGGTGCGCGCCGCGGTCGGAGAGAACGTCCCGGTGCTCACCCGGATCTCCGCCACCGACTGGGTCGAGGGCGGCTGGACGATCGAGGACAGCGTGGTGCTCGCCGGCGAGCTGGCCGGTGTGGGCGTGGACCTGGTCGACGCCTCCTCCGGAGGCGTACATCCGGACGCCCGCATCCCGCTCGGCCCCGGCTACCAGGTGCCACTGGCCGCCCAGATCCGCCGCGAGGCCGGCGTGCCGACCGGCGCGGTCGGCCTGATCGTCGAGCCGGAGCAGGCTGAGCAGATCGTCGCCGGCGGCGAGGCGGACCTGGTGCTGCTCGGCCGGGAGTTGCTGCGCGACCCGTACTGGCCGCGCCGGGCCGCCGCCAAGCTCGGCGTCGCGTACAGCGGACCCGCGCAGTACGCCCGCGCCTCCTGATTCCCGCCGGTCGGGCGGCTGCCAGGCACGGCAGCCGCCCGACCGTCAGCCGGCCAGGTGCGACCAGTCGCCCTCCAGGTCCTGCCAGGTGCCCTGGGCCGCCACCGTGCCACCGAGCAGCACCACCACGTGGTCGGCCCGGACCAGCGCGGCGCGCTTCGCGGTCGAGCCGACCACGGTCACCCCGTGCGCGCGCAACGCCTGCCACAGCGCCAGCTCGGTGGTGACGTCCAGCGCCGACGACACGTCGTCGGCGACCAACAGTTCGGTACGCGGCGCCAGCGCCCGGGCCAGCGCCAACCGTTGCAGCTGACCGCCGGACAGCCGCGTGCCCTTGTGCCCGATGAGCAGGCCCAGCCCACCACCCGCGGCGGCGAGGTCATGGTCGAGCTGGGCGGTGCTGACCGCCCCGGCGGCGTCCACCTGGTGGCCGAGCGCGATGTTGTCGGCCACCGTGCCGGAGAGCACGCGGGGCAGCTGGCCGACGTAGCCGACCTGGTTGGGGCGCAGGAACAGCTCCGGCTCGGTGACCGGGTCACCGTTCCAGGACAGCTCGCCGGTGTGGTGCACGATCCCGGCCAACCCCCGCAGCAGCGAGGACTTGCCCGAGCCGACCGGGCCGACGACCAGAACCAGCTGCCCGCGTTGCACGGTCAGGTCCACGTCCCGGACGGCGACAGTGCCGTCGGAGTGCACCACGCCGAAGCCGCGCAGCTCCAGCCGGCGCAGCGGATGCCGTGGCGGCGGCGTCGGCGCGGGCGCCGTCCCGGCGGCCAGGTCGACGGCGGGCACCCCGGCGGAGTACGCGTCCACCCCGGTCATCGCCACCGTGCGTCGGGTCCAGACCCGCGCGGAGGGCAGCTGGGAGATCAGCGACGCGGTGGTCCAGGCGAACCAGCGGGCCGCGCCGAGGGTGGAGACGGCCACCAGCACCGCCCCGGCGGAGAGCTCGCCGGTCAGGTAGAGCGCCCACGCGCCGATCGGCAGCAGGCCACTGGCCACCGACGGCGTGGAGCGCGACCACACCTGCACCGAGATCTCCCGCCGCTGCCGGTCGCTGCGCAGCACGTCCAGATCAGCGAGGTGGCGCAGCACCGCCGCGGTCGCGCCGGCGAGCTTCACCGTCCGCGCCGCGGAGAGCGCGCTGACCAGCGCGGTGGCGAAGGCGGCCCGCGCCGCGACCGTCGCCCGGGCCGCACGCTCGAGCTTCGGCCCGAACAGCGTCGCGGCCAGCCCGGAGACGACCATCGTGCCGAGGAAGAACAGCGCCGGTACGACGCTGCCGGTGACCGCCGTCATGGCGACCACCAGGACCAGCGCGACGGCCTGGTCCAGCACGTTGTCGGCGAGTTGGACCACCCGCTCGGTGTCACCGCCCTGCGCCACCACCTCCGCCGGGGTGTGCGAGCTGACCCGCCGCGGCCCGGTCTGGCCGTGCACCAGGCGCAGGCCGATCCGCAGCATCTGCCGCACCCACCACTGTGGGAACCAGACGTGGGTGTAGTACGGCAGCGGGAGGGTGACCAGGAGCCCGGTCACGATCCCCAGCGCCGGCAGGTACGGGTTGCCGGTCCCGTCGACCAGGTCGGCCCAGAGCCAGGGCAGCACCGGACCGTCCAGTCCGAGCAGGCTGAGCCCGAGGAACAGCACGATCGCGGCCAGCCCGTACCGGGGGTCGTTGGTGCAGAGCCGGAAGATCTCCCGCAGGGTCCGGGCCGGCGGGACGTGCGGCAGCGGCGGCGGGTCGGCACGTTTCGGCTCGACCGGCTCGACCGGCTCGACCGACGTGGCCGGCTCGACCGGCGGGGCCAGCTCGACCGGCGGGGTCACCGGCCCGCTCGGCCAGGCATCGACCGGATCGGGGGCGACCAGCAGGTCAGTGCCGGCGCCGCTGCGGCCAGCCGGCACCGCTGCCGCGTACGCGGCGGCGTGGCTGGTCGCGAGCAGCTCGGCGAAGCGAGTCGACGTTTCCAGCGGGCCGGCCTCGACCACCGCGCCGTCGGCCAGCACCACCACCTCGTCACAACGACGCACCGAGGAGAGCCGGTGCGCGATGACGATGCCGATCCGGTCGCGCAGCAGCCGTTCGGTGGCCCGCTGCACGCGTGCCTCGGTGACCGGGTCCAGTCGCGCGGTGGCCTCGTCGAGGATCACCACGTGCGGGTCGCGGACCAGGATCCGGGCGAACGCCACCAGTTGCTCCTGACCGGCGGAGAGCACGTGCCCGCCCTCCCCCAGCCGGGTCGCCAGCCCCTCCGGCAGTTCGGCGATCCAGCCGGCCAGGCCCAGTTCGTCCAGCGCTCGGGCCGCCGCGTCGAGCAGCTCCGGGTCGAAGAGCGCGACGTTCTCGGCGAGCGTGCCGGCCAGGATCTCGGTGCGCTGCGGCACCAGCGCCACCCAGCGGCGCAGCTGCTCGACGTCGAGGTCGCACAGGTCGGTGCCGCCGAGGAAGACCGTTCCCGGCGGCACGTCGACGGCCCGGGTGAGCACCTTCGCCAGTGTCGACTTGCCCGAACCGGTCCGCCCGATCAGCGCGTACGAGCGGCCACGCGCGAAGGTGAGGCTGACCCCGCGCAGCGCGGCTCCCCGGCCGCTCTCCGGCCCGCTCACCTGGTACCCGAACGTCAGGTCACGGATGCGCAGGTCACCGTCGATCGGGCTGGCCCCGCCGACGGGCTCCTGCCGGGCCTTCTGGAGCAGCTGCACCCGGGCCCACGCGCCGAGGGCCTCCTGGAGCTCCGGCACCATCCGGCTGACGTGCTCGGCGGTGGCCCCGAAGGCGAGGGCGAGCAGCCAGATGGCGGTGAGACGGGCCGCGTCGATCCGGTCGGTGGCCAGTGCCCAGGCCCCGCCGAGCACCACCACCCCGATGCCGGCCCGGATCGTCGCGGTCGCGGCCGTCGCCACGCGGGCGGACAACACCCAGACCAGGCGGCCCCGGGACAGCACGGCGGCGGCCCGCCGCGCGTACAACCGCAGCACGTACGGCCGGGCCAGACTGGTCCGTACGTCGTCCTGGCCGTGCACCGCCTCCTCCATCACCGCGGCCAGGTCCGACCAGGCCTCCTCCTCGGCCATGCGGGCCGGACCGATCCGCGCCGTGGGCCGACGCAACCCGACGCCGAGCACCACCGTGAGCAGGAGCATGGCGATCCCGGCCGGCCACCACACGGCCAGCGCGACGATCATCGACAGCAGGCCGACGCACAGCCCCTGGGCGAGTCGGGTGCCCTGGTTGCGGACCGCCGACGCCACCTGGTAGACGTCGCCGTCGATGCGGTCGAGCAGCTCACCCACCGGGGTGGTCTCCAGGGTGGGCAGGTCCTGCCCGAGCGCGACCCGGCAGAGCCGCCGGCGCACGTCGGCGGACCAGTCGGCGGTCAGGCCGGCCATCAGCAGGCTGACCGCCAGGTCGGTGAGGACCACGGCGACCAGCGCCGCGGCCAGTACGGCGAAGAAGCCGGTCGAGCGATGCACGAGCACCGCCCCGGCCAGGGCCGAAGCGCCCGCCTGACCGGCGGCGCCGAGTGCGATCAGGATGACCACGATCGTCAGGCGACGTGGCGAGGTGCCCCACAGATCACGGAGCAGGCGCATCGGAGTCCTCCGGACGTGGGTGACGGAGAACTCAGCGTGCCTGTCGGGACCCTGTCCACTCAACCGATTTAACCGCTCTGAGCAGGGCTTCCGGCACGTCCCTCGCGTCGGGATCCGTCGTTCGCGCCGATCTCTGCGTCGGCGAATCCCGCTGCTGCTTTCGGGCGGTCCCGGTGGACGTCGCCGCGGCTGCCCGTCCGGGGCGGTCGGTCCTGCGAGCCATATACCTGTGAGTCATAAATATGCCTGTGAGGTATCGGGCTCGTTGACGAGTTCGCCCGGACTCGCCCGGAAGTGCGTCTTCGGGGGTTGATCCACTCGATATCGGCGATGTCGCGGTATCCAGGGCGTGCGGATGCCCCGATATCGGCGATACCGAGTCGATCAACCCGCAACCAGCCCATCCCAGGCGGCACCGACCCGCGAGCCCAGTCCGGCCTGTCCGGTATGGGGTGGTTTGACAGTGGCCGGGTGCACCCGGGGGCTGGAATCGTGGCGGGCGCGGGGTCGTTACACACCCTGACGATCGCAGCACCACCGCCAGATCACCCACCCCTCGGGGCTGGGATGACAGCGAGGTCGGGATGGAATGCCCCGTGGGTGCGCGTCGTTGCAGACCCCCGACCGACGGACCAGCACCCGCTCGCCCGAGGGTGCCGACGGGCGGGCCAGCCGCGGAATGACCCCGGCCCGGCGGTCGTTACAGATGGACCCGGCGCCACGAGCCCCGCTTGTCGGCCGCCGACCTTAAGACTTTTCCCCCGTGTATGAGAGCGCCGGACGAGGTGCTTGCACCCCACGTGCCGTTCCCCCGAACAAGGGCGCGTGTGGTGTCTACCCCCCGAAGGAGCAACCCTCATGAACACGATCATTCGTAAGAGCATGCTGTCCGTTGCTGGTCTCGCCTTCGCCGGTGGTGTGTTCGCCGGTCCGATCGCCGCGCACGCCGCCCCGGTCGAGGGCAAGCCCGCCGCCGTTGCGGTGCAGACGGTCAAGGCGCAGGGCCCGCAGTCGCACATCGAGCTCAACGACGAGCAGACCGCCAACGTCAAGGCGATCATCGCCGCCACGAAGAAGGCCGGCCTGCCCGAGCGGGCCGCGGTGATCTCGATCGCCACGAGTCTGCAGGAGTCGAAGCTGGAGAACCTGGGCCACCTCGGCGACCGCAACGACCATGACTCGCTGGGCCTGTTCCAGCAGCGCCCCTCCAGTGGTTGGGGTACGCCGGAGCAGATCACCGACCCCGAGTACTCGACGACCGCGTTCCTCAAGGGCCTCAAGCAGGTCGACGGATGGCAGGACATGGCCCTGACCGACGCCGCGCAGACCGTACAGGTCTCCGCCTACCCGGACGCCTACGCCCAGTGGGAGCAGCAGGCTGCTGACCTGGTCGCCCAGCACTGGAACAGCTGACCCACCACCGCACCACAGCACCGCGTGACACCGACTGGCCGGCACCCCGCACCCGGGGTGCCGGCCAGCGGCATGTCCACGACCGGATCGTGGACGGACGGGCGGGCGGCGGACCGGGAAACGGGCGGTCAGAAGAGGACTGTGGCGAGGGTGCCGACCGGCTGGAAGCCGCAGCGTTCGTAGACCCGGCGGGCCGGCAGATTGAAGTCGTTGACGTACAGGCTGACTGTCGGTGCGACCCGCAGGAGCGCGTCGCGCACCACGGTCGCCATCGCGGCGGTGGCGATCCCGCGGCCCCGCCACTCGGGCGCCACCCAGACGCCCTGGACCTGCGCGGTCCGCTTGGTGACCACGGCCAGTTCGGCCTTGAACACGACCTTGCCGTCGACGAAGCGGGCGTACGCCCGGCCGGCACGGACCAGGTCGTTGACCCGCCTGCGGTAGCTGCGCCCGGCGTCCTCGGCCAGCGGGGAGACGCCGACCTCCTCGGTGTACATGGCCACCGCCGCCGGAAAGAGCCGATCGACCTCACCGGCGCGGACCTGGCGCACCTCCGGGTCGACCGGTACGGCCGGCAGCGCGTCGGTGGCCAGCAGCGGCTGGTTGGGGCGGACGTCCCGGGCCGGGCCCCAGATGTCGGAGAGACGGTCCCACAAGCCGAGGACGGCGTCAGCGCGGCCGACGATGGAGGAGCAGAGGCGCTCCTCGCCGGCTAGCAGGTCGGCGAAGGCGGCCACTGCGGCGTCGGTGGCGAGCACCGGAGTGAGGTTGCCGCCGAGCCAGCAGAGCGATTCGAGGTTGCGCCGAGCACCGTACCCCAGGATCCGGCCCTCGGCCCGCCACCAGGACAGCCCGCGCGCGGCGATGCGCTCGGCGACCTGCGCGCCCGCGAACGGGTCCAGGTCGAGCAGTCGCTCGACCGCGCGGCGCTCCGATTCCCCCAGTTGCCGTACCGGCACCGTCAGCACGTGTACCAGCCTGCCAGATCGCACCCCCACCCCGCCGGCCGAGTGGCGAGGCCGGTCTCAGACCGTCACCGGCTCGTCGGCCGGGCTGGTCGACCTGGTCCGGCCTGCCCATCGGACGACCGGGGGCACCAGGGCACCGAGCAGGAGGAACAGCCCACCGAGCACCAACCAGCCGGGCACACCCCAACCGAGCGCGAGGGTGGTCACCACCACCGGTGCGAGCATCTTGCCCAGCTCGTAACCCATGCCGTACGCCCCCTGGTACTGCCCCTGCGCGTCCGGCGGCGCCAGCCCGAACGAGATCCCCCATCCGGCGGCGGAGTGCCACAGTTCCCCGATCACGTGCACCAGTGCCCCGCAGCCGAGCAGGCCCACAGCGCCGACCGTCGGAAGCGCGCCGCTCGCGGCGAAGAGTACGCAGGCCAGCGCGATGGCCACCCCCGCACGGCGGGCGGCGCGGGCTGCCCCCGGCAGGGTGACGGCGCTGCGCGCGGCGCGTACCTGGAGGAGCACCACCAGGACGGTGTTGACCAGCGTCAACGCGGAGATCATCCAGGCGGGTGCGGCGGTGTGCCCGGCGATCCACAGCGGCAGGGCGATGGTGAGCAGGCTGAAGTGCATGGACATCAGCCCGTCGAGCAGGGTGAAGGCGAGGAACGGGCGGTCCCGCAGGGCGATGAGCCGGGGTCCCTGCGTCGGGGCCGCGACCGGCGCGACGGTGGGCAGGCGGACGAAGACCGCCGCGGCGGCCAGCGACGCCACCGCCGCGGTCAGGATCAGCGCGACGTACCCGGCGCGGGTGTCG
Organism: Micromonospora sp. BL4; assembly: GCF_003667505.1. Classification (GTDB taxonomy): domain Bacteria; phylum Actinomycetota; class Actinomycetes; order Mycobacteriales; family Micromonosporaceae; genus Micromonospora. The sequence goes on along the minus strand of NZ_RCVJ01000181.1, from coordinate 75,296 downwards.
GCGGCGATGGCGAAGCCGCCGAGGACGGCGCCGACGGAGATCCCGACGTTGGTGGTGGCACGCAGGTAGGCGCGGGTGTGCACGCGCTGGTCGGCCGGGATCGCGCCGGCGATCAGCGCGCCCCGGGCACCGCGCTCGACCGCGTCGGCGAGCGCCGTGGCGGCGCCCACCAGCAGGAAGGCGGGGAACGACCGCACGGCGATCAGGCCTGCGGTCAGGGTGCCGGCGGCGATCAGCCCGCCGACCTGCGCGCCGCGCGGGCCGAGGCGGTCGGCCAGGTAGCCGCTCGGCGCGCTGGCCAGCACGCCGACCAGGGCCGAGATGGTCAACCCGACGCCTACCTGGGTCGCCGACAGGCCGACGGACCGGGTGAGGAAGAGCGCGCTGGACACCAGCCAGAGGCCCCGACCGACGGTCTTGACCAGGGTGCCGAGGGTGAGGACCCGGGCCGGGCCGTGCGGGGGAAGCAGGCGCATGACCGACACTCTAACAATACGTACGTACGGTTTGTAAAGCACGGACTTGTCGACGATGCATTGCCGATATATCGTTGATGCATCAGCGACAGTACGCAGAGAGGAAGAGCCTCATGAGGTTCCATCGACAGCAGCACCCCCTGCACGAGGCGCGGATGCGGGGCTTCGGCTTCCCGCCCGGCCCGCACGGCCACGAGCACGGCGGCCCTTGGGGCGGCCGGGGTCGAGGCCGCGGCCGGGGTCGCCGCCCCAACGTCCGGGGCGCCGTGCTGGCCCTGCTCACCGAGCGGCCGATGCACGGCTACGAGATGATCCAGGAGATCGACTCCCGCACCGGCGGTGCCTGGCGTCCGAGTCCTGGTTCGATCTACCCCACCCTCCAACTGCTGGAGGACGAGGGGGTGATCGTCGCCAGCACGGAGGAGTCCGGCGGCGGGCGGAAGCGATTCACGGTCACCGAGGCCGGTCAGGCCGAGGCCACCGAGGCCGCGCAGACCCCACCGTGGGCGGACGTCGCCCAGGGCACGGTGAGCAGCTGGCACGACATCCGCGACTCCGGCGCGCAGGCGATGAACGCCCTGCGCCAGGTGATGATGAACGGCACGGACGACCAGCGGGAGCGGGCCGCCCAGGTGCTCGACGAGACCCGGCGCAAGCTGTACGCCATCCTCGCCGAATCGGAGTGAGCTCGAGCAGAGCTGCCGCCCCGCTGGGGCGGAGCACCGCCACCGCCACACGCGAAGGAGCGGCCGTTCCCCTTCGGGAACGGCCGCTCCTTCGTACGGCGGCGGTGCGGTGGATCAGTGCACGGTGACGGTCGGGCCGGTGATCAGCCCGCGCAGCTCCTCGGGAAGTTCGGCGCCCATCTCGTCGGCGATCCGCAGCGCCTCCTCGATCAGCGTCTCCACGATCTGCGCCTCGGGCACCGTCTTGACGACCTTCCCCTTGACGAAGATCTGGCCCTTCCCGTTGCCGGACGCGACGCCGAGGTCGGCCTCGCGGGCCTCGCCCGGACCGTTGACGACGCAGCCCATCACGGCCACCCGCAGCGGCACCGGCAGCCCTTCCAGACCGGCGGTGACCTCCTCGGCGAGCTTGTAGACGTCCACCTGGGCCCGGCCGCAGGACGGGCAGGAGACGATCTCCAGGCCGCGCTCGCGCAGCCCCAGCGACTCCAGGATCTGGTTGCCGACCTTGATCTCCTCGACCGGCGGGGCGGACAGCGACACCCGGATGGTGTCACCGATCCCCTCGGCGAGCAGGGCGCCGAAGGCGACCGCCGACTTGATCGTGCCCTGGAAGGCCGGGCCGGCCTCGGTGACGCCCAGGTGCAGCGGGTAGTCGCACTGCTCGGCCAGCTGCCGGTACGCCCGGATCATCACCACCGGGTCGTTGTGCTTGACCGAGATCTTGATGTCCCGGAAGCCGTGCTCCTCGAACAGCGAGCACTCCCACAGCGCCGACTCCACCAGCGCCTCGGCGGTGGCCTTGCCGTACTTGCTGAGCAGCCGCTTGTCCAGTGAGCCGGCATTGACGCCGATCCGGATGGGCGTACCCGCGGCGGAGGCCGCTGCGGCGATCTCCTTGACCTTGTCGTCGAACTGGCGGATGTTGCCCGGGTTGACCCGGACCGCCGCGCAGCCCGCGTCGATCGCGGCGAAGACGTACTTGGGCTGGAAGTGGATGTCGGCGATCACCGGGATCTGCGACTTCTTGGCGATGGCCGGCAGCGCCTCGACGTCGTCCTGGGACGGCACGGCCACCCGGACGATCTGGCAGCCCGACGCGGTCAGCTCGGCGATCTGCTGGAGGGTGGCGTTGACGTCGGAGGTGAGGGTGGTGGTCATCGATTGCACGGACACCGGCGCGCCGCCGCCGACCGGGACCGAGCCGACCATGATCTGGCGGCTCGCCCGGCGGGGAGCGAGCGGCGGGGGCGGTACGGCAGGCATACCGAGACTGACAGCGGTCACTTCAGCACTCACCTTGGGAAGAGCGTGATCGGGTTGACGACGTCCGCGGTGATGGTCAGCAGCGTGAACACGCCACCGATCAGGATCACCACGTACGTGAAGGGCATCAGCTTGAGGTAGTCGACCCGCCCGGGGTCGGCACGGCCGATCCGCGCGTAGAGCCAGGACCTGGCGCGTTCGAACCAGGCGATGGCGATGTGACCGCCGTCCAGTGGGAGCAGCGGCAGCAGGTTGAACACCCCGATGAAGAAGTTCAACGAGATGAACAGCGTCACGAAGAGCAGCCAGGCCTTGTTTGCGAACGCCTCGCCGCCGAGCCGGCTGGCGCCGACGACGCTGATCGGGGTGTCCACGTCACGCTCGCCGCCGGTGATGGCGGTCCAGAGGGCGGGGACCTTCTGCGGCAGCCGCTGCAACGCCTGGACCGTGCCGACGGCCAGTTCGCGGGTGAAGTCGCCGGTGGCGCCGAACGCCTCGACCGGACCGTACGTCACCCGGGTCGGCGTGGTGGGCACGAGGCCGACGCCGAGTGCGGCGACCGGGGCGACGGTGCCCTTCGGGTCGTCGAGCGGCGGGCGCTGGGTCTGCGCGAGCACGGTGCTCGTCTTCGCCGGCTGCCCGTCGCGCACGTAGTCGATCTGGGCGGTCTCGCCGGGCTTGAGCCCGCGCAGGGTCACCAGCAGCTCGCCGTAGTTGTTGATCGGCGTGCCGTTGATCGAGGTGATCCGGTCGCCGTCGCGCAGTTGGGCCTGGGCGGCGGGGCTGGCGACGTCACCCGGGGCGCAGGCCCGCGGGGCGTTCTCGGGGACCACGCATTCGGACAGCGCGATCACCGCCGGCTCCTGGCGGATCTGCGCCTCGGTGGTGGGGAAGTCGCGGTTGGGCAGGCCCAGCGACACGGCGGCGATCCAGATCGCGATCAACGCCAACGCGAAGTGGGTGATCGAGCCCGCGGACATCACGATCGTCCGCTTCCAGACCGGGTAACGCCACATCGCCCGCGGCTCGTCGGCCGGGTCGACGTCGTCGTCCTGCGCCGTCATCCCGACGATCTTGCAGAAGCCGCCGAGCGGAATGCCCTTGACGCCGTACTCGGTCTCACCCCGCTTGAACGACCAGAGGGTGGGGCCGAAACCGACGAAGTACTTGGTGACCTTCATCCCGAACGCCTTGGCGGTCAGCATGTGACCCGCCTCGTGCAGGCTCACCGAGACGAGGATGGCCAGGGCGAAGAGCGCCACCCCGAGCAGGTTTGCCATCAAATTCCTTCCACCGAACCCGCGATGATCTCCTGCGCGTGCGCACGCGCCCACGACTCCGCCGCGAGCACGTCCTCGACGGTACCCGGTTCGTCGAAATCCGGAGCCTCCTCCAACACCCGTTCGAGGGTGTCGACGATGCCCAGGAACGGCAGCCGACCGGCCACGAACGCCTCGACGCACTCCTCGTTCGCCGCGTTGTAGATCGCCGGGCGGCAGTGGCCGGCCTCCCCGGCGGCCTTGGCGAGCGCCACGGCCGGGAAGGCCGCGTCGTCCAGCGGCGCGAACTCCCAGGTGTGCGCGGTCGTCCAGTCGACCGCGGTGGCGGCCCCCGGAACCCGCTCCGGCCAGCCGATGCCCAGCGCGATCGGCAGCCGCATGTCCGGTGGGCTGGCTTGGGCGATCGTCGAGCCGTCGGTGAACTCGACCATGGAGTGGATCACCGACTGCGGGTGCACCATCACGGTGATGTCGGAGTAGGGCACGTCGAAGAGTTCGTGCGCCTCGATCACTTCCAGGGCCTTGTTGACCATCGTGGCCGAGTTGATCGTGACGACCGGCCCCATGTTCCAGGTCGGGTGGGCGAGCGCCTGATCGGGCGTGACCTCGGTCAACTCGTCGCGCCGCCGCCCACGGAACGGTCCGCCGCTGGCGGTGACGATCAGCCGGCGCACCTCGCCGCGCGACCCGGAACGCAGGCACTGGGCCAGCGCCGAGTGCTCCGAGTCGACCGGGACGATCTGCCCCGGCCGCGTCACCGCGGCCTTGACCAGCGGGCCGCCGGCGACGAGCGACTCCTTGTTGGCCAGGGCGAGAGTACGACCACCGCGCAGCGCGGCCAGCGTCGGCGCGAGCCCGAGCGAGCCGACCACCCCGTTGAGCACGATGTCGCACGGCCACTGGGCCAGCTCGGTCATCGCGTCCGGCCCGGCCACGATCTTGGGAAGCTTGAAATCGCCGGTGGCCCAGCCGCGCCGGCTCGCCTCGGCGTAGAACGCCAGCTGGAGGTCCTGCGCGGCGGACGCCTTGGCCACCCCGACGGCGTCGACGCCCAGTTCGAGGGCCTGCGCGGCGAGCAGTTGGACGTTGCCACCTCCCGCGCCCAGGGCGACCACCCGGAACCGGTCCGGGTTGCGCCGGACGATGTCGATGGCCTGTGTGCCGATCGAGCCGGTGGACCCGAGCAGGACGAGGTCGCGGGGGGAAGTCACCGTGCCATTCTTCCCCACGGTCGCTGGACGCCCGCTGGGAGCCTCAGCCCGCGCCGGCCACCTGCGCGGTTCCGACGGCGGTCAGGCGGGGCTGACGCAGAAGACGACGTCAAGGTAGCCGGAGCGCTTGGCCCAGTTCGAGTAGTGGTAGTCGGCGAAGCCGGGCGCCTGGGCCTCGCACAGCGCGTCGGCCTGCGCCTCGTCGGCGACGGACTGCTCGATGCGAGCCAGGACCCGCCACGTCCCGGATCCGCACGGGGTGATCTCGTACACCACCGTGGCCGCCTCGCCGACGTTGCGCACACACTGCCCGACCTGCACGAACTGTTCGTCGCCGCTGGCCCTCGCGGAGGGCGGAGCCGCCGGGGTCGGGCTGGCGTCGGCGCTGGCCTGCGCCGAGGGCGTGTCACGGGAACCGGCCCACTCGATCACCTGGAACACCACGCCCACGATGCCGGCGATCGCGGCGGCCGCCCCGAGCCAACGCAGCACGGCGCGCAGCCGGCCCGAGGTGGTTTCGTCATCCATGCCGACCTCCGACCTGTCGCTGCCCGGCCCAACCTGAGCCGGCGCCGATTTTCGATGTCCACGATGGCACGGGTCGGCAGCGGTTCCGCACACCGTGGCGCGTCGGGGCGTCCCCACTGACGCCCGGCCCGCGGCCTGTCGACGCAGGTCATCGGCCCTGCGGCGGTCGTGGCCGCCGAGCCTGGGCGACGCCGACGGGCGACCACTGTCCGATGTCCGACCGCTCTCGCCGCGATGCGCCGACGGCGACGTACCGGGCGAGCACCCGCGAGCACATCCCCGATGATCGACTCCAGATCGGCGATGTCGGGGTGTCCCCCGTACCCGGGCACCCCGACATCGCCGAAACCGTGTCGATCACTGCATCGGCCGGACGAGCGAGGGCCGCCGGAGCGGCCCTCGCTCGGGACTAGCCGCCGTTGAGAACGAACTGCGACCCCGGCTGGATGACGATGTTGCCGTCCGCCGAGTTGGTGATGGTCACGTTGGTCAACGTGGCGTTGCCGCGGGCACCGCTCATCGCGAGGATGCCGGCTCCGTTGTTGGATTTGTCGATCCGCACGTTGGTGATCGCGACGTTCGGCATGTTGCCGCCGCCGTTCTTGAACTGGATGCCGTCGTAGGTGGAGTCGTAGATGTCGGTGTCCCGGATCGTGACCCCGACGATGTCTCTGGTGGCGGGGAAGAGGGTGATGGCACCGAACTCCTGGTCCTCGTTCCAGAAGGCGCCACCGGTGCGGTAGAGCCCGTTGTTGGCGATCAGCGTCGTCCCGGAGAAGGGCAGCGGGTCGTGGTCGGTCGCCAGCATGATGCCCGGGTAGTTCGCGGTGTCGTAGATCAGGTTGTTCTCGATCGAGTTGCCGTAGCCGCCGTAGATGGCGACGCCGTTCGCACGCCAGGGCAGCTGGATGGTGTTGTTGACGAAGTGGTTGTCGTGGGCGATGTCGACGGTGCGGTCCTTGACGTACGGGTTGGCCCAGATGGCGAGCGCGTCGTCGCCGGTGGTGCGGAACGACGAGTTGAACACCCGCGAGTTTCGCGTGCCGTTGCTGAAGTTGATGCCGTCGGCGTAGGTGTTGCGGATCCGCATGCCGCTGAACTCCAGCCCGTCCGCCGGGCCCCAGAGGTCGGGGATGTTGTCGTAGTCGCGACCCACCCAGACACCCACGTTGGCGTGCTCGATCCAGACGTTGCTGATCCTGGTGCCCGTCCCGAATCGGCCGTTCAGACCCACCCCACCCTCGGCGTTGCCGTCACCACCACGGATCCGGCCCGAGCCGAAGATGGCGATGTCGGAGATCTGGGTGTTCTTGTCGATGTCGAACCCGAAGTTGCCCTCGTGCGGGTGGTTGATGCCACCCACCACGTTCTGCGGCTCGGTCAGCGTGTAGAGCTGCGAGTGCCACATTCCGGCGCCCCGGATCGTGACGTTGCTGATGCCGACCTGGTTGTGCGTACCCCGGTTCAGCGGGTCGTCGGTCAGGATCTTCTGCTCCTGCCGCCACTGCCCGGCCGGGATCCACACGCAGCTGATGACGCCGTTCTGGTCGTCGGTGACCGCCCGCTGGATGGCGGCGGTGTCGTCCAGCCCGTCGTTCGGGACCGCGCCGTACGACGTGATCGAGGTGCAGCCGGCCGGCTGGCTCGCCGCCGGCGCCACCTGCTCCAGGTCGATCATGTCGATGACGTAGAACGAGGCCGAGTCGCCGGCGTCGCGCTGCAACTTGAACCGGGTGCCGGCCGGGTACGACTGCGGCAGCAGCGCGTTCGACTCGTCGAACAGCCGTCGGGCGTCGGCCTGCGGCGTGTTGGTCAACGCCTCCGGCCCGTCGGTGTTGCCGTAGAGCCAGCTGTGCCGCGACGAGAGCGTCAGCTTCCGGGAGAAGACGTCGTTGATGTAGAGGCTGATCGTCGCCTCGATGCCGCCACCACCGGGCGCGTCCGGAATGGAGTTGCGCACCACGATGGCGTTGGCCGGGTTGGTCGAGGTGAACTGGACGAACTGCCCGGTGCTGTTCAGCCGTACCGACTTGCGGCCCGAGGACTCGCTGGCGAAGTTGGTGTGGCCGAAGGTGCGCAGCGGGTCGGCCTCCAGCAGGGTGCCCTGGTACTGGGCCGCCTCGGCCTCGTAGGAGACGTACGGGACCGCCGCCCCACGCCCGACCACGATCGACTGGCTGAAGGCGTTGTTGGTCTCGTTGGTCTCGGCGACCGCGTTGGTGGCGTCGACGGTGGCGGTGATGGTGGCGCCGCCGCTGGTGGCGGTCCAGCTTCCGCTGACGGCCACGGTGACCGTCGCGCCGGCGGCGACCGAGGCGGTGTTGGTGTTGAGCGTGGTGCCGCCCACCACCAGCCGGGTGACCGTGGTCGCGCCGGTCGCGGTGGTGCCACGGTTGCGGACCGCCACGGTGAACGTGACGGACGCCCCGACGGCCGGGTTCGGCGGGTTGGAGGCGATGCTGAGGACCTGGAGGTCCGGCCCCGGGGCCTGCGCGACCACCAGCGGCGAGGGCGCGGTGTAGCTGTTGTTGCCGTTGTTCTGCTCGACGATCGTGTTCGTCGGGTCGACCACGGCCGAGACGCTGTAGCTGCCCATCGGCCGGGTGCCGGCGTTGAACGAGACCGTCGTCGAGGCGCCGGCGGCGAGCGCGCCCACCGTGGCGCTGCCGACGACCGCGCCGGCCAGGCTGAAGTTCACCGTGGTCGCTCCGGCGGCGGCGGACCCGATGTTCTGCACCACGGCCGCGAGGGTGACCGGGCTGACCTCGCTCGGTGACGCGGGCGACCAGGTCGTCGAGCTGATGACCAGGTCGGGGTTGGGTGCGGGCGTGCCGCACACCTCAAGCTCGGCCACCTGACCCGACAGCGCTCCGCTGTTTGCCGTGAACCGCAGCTGCACGTCGGCGGTGGTCGCGGTGACCGGGATGCGCACCACGTTGTTGCCCTGGACGAACTGGTAGCTCGCCGCCGACACGAGGTTGGTGTACGCGGACGACGCCTGGTCGCGGCCGAGGACCTGGATGGTCTGCGTACGGGTGCCCCAGGCCGGGTCCGGGTTCAGCTTGACGGTGACGGCCGAGACGGAGTGGTTGGCGCCCAGCGCCACGGTCAGGGTCTGCGGGTAGCCCGCCGCGCCCTCCCAGTACGTGCCGAGCTGCCCGTCGTTCGCCTTCTCGGGGGTGAAGGTGAAGGTGGAGCCGCTCGCGGTCATGGCCTTGCCCTGCGCCACGTTGGTGCAGGCCGGCGGATTGGTACCGGTCCGGGTGACGGTGTTGCTGTTGCCGGACAGGTTGCCCGCGCCGTCACGGGCGCGGACGTAGTAGGAGACGGTCGCGGTCGCCGGCTGGGTGTCCTGGTACGTGAGGACGGTGCCCAGCGTCGCGATCAGGCTGCCGCCGCGATAGACGTTGTAGCCGGCCAGGCCGCTGCCACCGGAGTCGGTGGAGGCGCCCCAGGTGAGGGTGATCGTGGTGCTCGACTGGGTGTACGAGAGGTTGCCCGGCACGCTCGGTGCGGTCGTGTCCGTGCCGCCACCGCCGGAGCCGTACACCTCCAGCTCCGACAGTTGCCCGGCCGGCCAGCCGCTGTTGCCCGTGATGGTGATCCGCACGTATCGGGTGGAGGTCTGGTTGAAATTGATCGTGACCGTGCTGCCGCTCGCCGGGTTGAAGGTGTAGGTCTGCGACGCGACCAGGTTGGTGAGCGACGAACCGTTGGCGCTGCCCTGCACGCTCAGGGTCTGCGTGCGGGTCGCCCACCCGGCGGTCGGCAGCTTCAGCACGACCTGGTTGACGGCCTGCGACGAGCCCAGATCGACCTGCACCCACTGGGGGAAGGAATTGTTGACGCTCTCCCAGTAGCTGCCCGCGTTGCCGTCGACGACCTTCGACGAGTCGTAGACGTCGGCGTGGCCGCTCTCCTGGGTCGGTCGACCCTGGGCGAGGTTGGTGGCTGCCGGGGCGAAGGCGGTGCTCGTCGCGGCCGTCGTGTCGGCTGGGCGGGCGGCGCCTGCCGGATTCGCGACGGCCACCGACCCGACGGTGGCGATCACCGTGGCCGCGGCTGTCGCCGCCACCATCTTGAACAGATTCGTTCGTCTCATCACTGTCCTGTCGTTCGGGGGACGGTGCCGCGGGGAGACCACGGCGTGGGCGTGACTCGGCGCATCGTCAGCCGACGCGTGGGGGCGCGCCGGCCGGCGTGGGGTGGGAGATGCCAGAGAGGCGAGGTGGTGGCGGCAAGAAGGGGAGAAGTACCGCCAAAAAAGGCGGTCCGCCAGAACTTGCGACGTCGTGCAAAGAATCAAGCACGCCTTTGTCGAGATTTTGCGTGACGTTGACCAGATGTTACTGACGTGCTACGAGGGCGTCAACACTTCGACCGCCGTGACTATTGACGGCCACCCATCTGCCGGTATCCGGCGGACATGGAAGGGCCCCTGTCGACGCCAGGTGTCGACAGGGGCCCTTGCCTCGCCTCAGCGAGGCGGGAGGTCAGCTGGTCGGGGCGCGCAGGACGAAGGTCTCCAGTTCCTCGCCGCCGTACCAGTCGGTGCGCAGGCCCACGTGGGCCATGCCCAGTCGCCGGCAGACCGCCATGGACGGATCGTTGCCCGGCGAGACCAGCGCGTAGATCTCCGGCGTACCGGTGGCGAACTCGCGCGTCATGACCGCGCGGGCCGCCTCGGTGGCGTAGCCGTGGCCCCACGAGTCCGGATGCAGGTGCCAGCCCATCTCGATGTTCTCGGTGAGTCGGGTCTCGTCCAGCCCCGGTATGGGCTTCAGCAGCACCGTGCCGGCCACCAGCCCGGTGTCCCGCACCTCGATCGCCCAGGTGCCGTAGCGGCCATTGTCGTCGGCGTGCCGGTCCTGCCAGATTCGCAGCCGCTCGGCGGCCTGCCCCGGCTCGGTCATCGGCAACCCGGGCGACACGGCGAGCCAACGGGTGATCTCGGGACGGGAGTAGATGTCGTAGATCCGGGCCAGATCGGTCGGGCTCGCGGTCCAGTCACGCAGGATCAGGCGTTCGGTGGTGAGAACGGTCATGGCCGGCGATCTTAATGAGTGGCGGGCCGGACGACGGGGAAAGAGATCGCGGTGGGCAGCGGATGGCAGCGGACAAAGCGGATCATCAACGCCGCGTTCCGCCCCGTGCGCGGACGGGACCTGTCACTGCACGCCGCCGCGATCACGTTCTACGGGGCGATCGCCGTGGTGCCGGTCGCCCTGCTGGCCATCTGGCTGACGTCGCTGGTTGCCGGGGCCGACCGGGTACGCCGGCTCACCTCGTACGCCGTGGAGGCGCTGCCCACCGCGATCGGCACGCCCCGCGCGGTGGCCGCGCTGGTCGACGCCGGGACGGAGTTGACCCCACTGCTGGCGCTGGCCTCGCTGCTGCCCGCGTCGCTGTACGGGGAGGGTCTGCGCAGGGCGTTCGTCTCGGTGGCCGCGCCCCGCACCGACGAGCAGCTGATCGGCTGGCGGGGCCGGCTGCTGCTGCTGCCGCTGCTCGCGCCGGCCCCCGCGCTGCTGCTGTCGATCCTGCTGGCGCTGCCGCTCACCACCGGCCTGGTCCGGCAGGGCGGTTGGATCGGCGCGCTGGGCGTGGTGCTGTCGTTCCTCGCGGTCTGGCTGGTGCTCACACCGGTGCTGATGTGGGTGTTCCGGGTGGTCGGGCCGGCGTCGCCGGACTGGCTCTCCACGCTCGGGATGGGGTCGTTCACCGCGGCGAACCTGTCCGGCTTTCTGCACGGCTTCGTGCTCTTCGCCTCCCTCCCGCTGGACCTGGGCGTGCCGTTCGGCGGCTTTGACGAGATCGGCGCGGGCGTCGCCGTCCTCCTCTGGCTCTACCTGTTCCACGTGATCGTCCTGGCCGGCTACTCGGCGACCCTGGCCCTGTCCGGCTGGCGCGCCCGACGGCAGAGTTGACCAGGGGGTTCGCGGGACCGGGCGAAGGGGCTGACCTGGCGGACGGCTCCGGCTAGGCTGCCGCGGCATGAGCAGCGAACTTCCCGGCCGCGCCGACGTCGTGATCGTCGGTGCGGGGCACAACGGTCTGGTCTCCGCCATCCTGCTGGCCCGCGCCGGCCTGGACGTCCTGGTGCTGGAGGCCGCCGACGTGATCGGCGGCGCGACCCGCACCGAGAACCCGTTCCCGAAGGTGCCGGGGCTGCGCCACTCCACCGGCTCGTACCTGCTCGGGCTGATGCCGCCGGAACTGCTCACCACCCTCGACGTGCGGATCCCGGTGCTGCGCCGCGACCCGCACTACTTCCTGCCCACGCCGGGCGGCCTCGGCTCGCCGTACCTGCTCTTCGGCAGTGACACGGCGGCGACCCGGGCCCAGCTCGCCGAGTTCTTCTCCCCCGCCGACGTGGCCGCCGACGACGCCATGCAGGCCGAGCTGGCCGCGCTGCGCGAGGATCTCGCCCCGGCCTGGCTCGCCGAGCCGCTCACGGCACAGGAGACCGCCGACCGACACGTCCGTCCGGCGCTGCGGCAGGTCTTCGTCGACCTGGTGCAGGGCTCGGTCGCGGACTACCTGGCCCGGTTCGAGTTCCGCTCCGAGCTGCTGGTCAGCATGTACGCGGTCACCGACGGGCTCTCCGGGCTGAACGCCGGCCCGGACGACCCGGGAACCGGTCACAACTTTCTCGTGCACAACATGTGCAGGCTTCCCGGTTCGGGTGGCACCTGGATGATCGCCGAGGGCGGCATGGGCACCGTGTCGCGCACCTTCGCCGACGCCGCCCGCGCCGCCGGCGCGACCATCCTGACGGGTACCTCGGTAACCGCGGTGGCCCTGGACGGCGGCGCGGCGAGCGGTGTCGTGCTCGCCGACGGGCGGCAGGTCGCCGCCCGGGTGGTGCTCGGCGCGTGTGACCCGTACCGGTTGATAGACCTGTTGCCCGACGGGGCGCTGCCGGCGTCGCTCGGTGAGCGGATGGCGGCGGTCCGCCGCCCCGGCACCACCCTCAAGCTCAATCTGGCGCTGACCGGGCTGCCGCACTTCTCCTGCCTGCCACCCGGCACGCCGAGCCCGTTCGGCTCGACCATCCACCTGCTGCCCGGCTCGGCGTCGCTGGTCGGCGGCGACGCCACCTCGCCGATGGCCGCACTGCGCGCCATGTGGGCGGACGTGCAGGCCGGACGGCTGCCGGCGGAGCCGACCATCGAGTGGTACCTGCACACCACCGTCGACCCGTCGCTCTCCGACGCCGCGGGGCACCACTCGTCGGCGCTGTTCGTGCAGTCGGTCCCCTACGAGCTGACCGGCACCACCTGGGACGAGGCCCTGCCCGGCTACGTCGACCGGCTGATCGGGATCGTCGAGCGGTACGCCCCGGGCACCGCCGACCTGATCGCCGACGCGGTGCCGCTGCCCCCACCGGGCATCGAGGCCCACTTCGGCATCACCGGCGGGCACATCCACCACGTCGACAACACCGTCTCGTTCGCCGACCGGATGCCGTACGCCACCGGGATCGACGGCGTGTACGCCGGCAGCGCCGGCTGCCACCCGGCCGGCAGCGTGATCGGCGCCGCCGGCCACAACGCCGCCCGCCGCATCCTCACCGACCTAGGCCGCTGACCCGCGCCGGGACGAGCCGGCGGACGGCCGCAGGTCACCGGGACCCCCGATCAGGTAGAAGGCGACCAGCAGGAGGTACGCGCAGAGGCTGAGGATGGGGTCGACGAAGACGATGGCGAAGGCGATCAGGTAGAGCAGGGGCTTGAGCAGGATCCGCCGTGCGACCGCCCGGACCAGCCGGGGATCCAGGTCGGGGCGGAGCAGCCCGCGTCGGCGGGCCCACCACCAGCTCAGATTGACGAAGAGCGCCTCACCCAGCACGGTCCCGACGTAGAGGGCGGCGGTCAGCCGCTGCTCGGTCGCACCACCGCGCAGGTTGTCCGACAGCAGGTCGGCGGTGAACGGGATCGTGGCGATGAACAGCAGCACGAGCAGGTTGAAGACCAGCAGCAACTGGTCGACCCGGACCACGTACCGCCACAGGTTGTGGTGGGCGATCCAGACCTGTCCGGCGATCGCGAAGGTGATCACGTACGCCAGGTAGGACGGCCAGGCGTGGGCGAGGGCGTCCGGAAGCTCCCGCCCGCTCTCCCGGGCCGGACCGGTCTGGAGCAGCTCGACGGCCATCACCGTCAGCACGACGGCGAAGACCCCGTCGCTGAACGTCTCCACCCGGGCGGCGTCCCGAGCCATCTCCCGGCCGCGCCCGTACCGGTACTCGGTCTCCTGCGCGTCCGCCCCCGCCGCCACACCACCAGAATCGACCCCCCAGGGGCGGCGGGGGGCGGAATCAGCTCAGCGCCTCGCCCGCCGGCGCCGGGGTCTCCGCGTCCACGCGGTGGGCGCGGACCTTGTGCCCGACGCTCGTCAGGCAGCGGCCACTGGGCAGGTCGAACCGCCAACCGTGCAGCTGGCAGGTGAGCTGGTCACCCTCGACGATGCCGAAGCGGGTCAGGTCCGCCTTCAGGTGCGGGCAGCGCCGCTGCACCACCCAGTCGCCCAGGGTGATGTCCTCGGCGTCGGTGGTTCGCTCGTGCTCGTCGTACCAGCCCTCGGCGTACTGGAGCCGCTCCTCGGAGAGGCACTTGAAGAACGCGTAGACGAACTCGTTGTACTGGCCGATCCGCGCCGCCGAGAACCGGCAGGAGAGGAAGAGCGAGTTGACCCAGTCCACCTCGTCGATGAAGAGCAGGTGCTCGATCAGCGACCGCTCGGTACGGAACCGGTAGCGGACCTTCTCGTCGGCGTACGGCCGGACCTCCTTGCCCGGGAAGTCCACCACGATCGACTCGACGCTCTCACCGTCGTAGCCCACCAGGTCGAAGCGGACCGGCCCGCCGACGCCCTTGGCCAGGTAGATCGACTCGTCGAGCAGCGGCTCGATCCGGCTCTTCATCTGGGCGAGCACATCCACCTCGGGGTGCCGCCAGGACGCCTTCTCCGCCTCGATGACGGGCCGCTTGCGCTCCCGCATCTCCTCCAGGTGGGCGACCTTGTTCGCGAAGAACTCGTCGACCGGCACCGGGTGGGTGGTGGTCGCGCCCTCGGTGGTGACCTCGGCGACGCTGCCCGGCAGCAGCACGATCCCGTTGGTCCCGCCGACCTTGGCGTACTCCGCCATGAAGACGGACTGGTCGGGGAAGATGTTGCCCTCGTCGCCGTGGATGTCGTTGAACTGCCACAGCGCGTCGTCCAGGAAGCACGGCGGGCCGGCGATCGGGAAGACGTGCGACGCCGTCAGGTCGTCGATGTAGCGCCACGTCCGGTCGAACTGCCGGTCGCGCTTCTGCTTGCCGAACGCGGTCTTCGCCGCCTGCGGCAACTCGTAGACCATCGGATACCAGATCGCGCCGGAGAACTGGAGCAGGTGCGCGTGCACGTGCCCCAGCTCGGCGAAGACGCTGAGATCGGTCGGGCGGGCGTCGTTCTGGTTCAGCAGCCGCACCCCGTCGTACTCCACCCAGAGCGAGGAATCGCCGATCGGGCCGTCGGTGGGGCTGGTCAACGCCTGGATCATGATCTTCAAGCCGCCGGGCAGCTCCACGACCTGCTCGTTGGGCGCCTTCAGGAACTTCGTGAAGCCCAGCGCCCGCAGCTCGTCCTCCATCTCGGAGGTGGGAAACTCCGGGAGCAGGACCGTGGCGTCCTTGGAGATGAAGTCCCGCAGGTGCTTCACGTCGAAGTGGTCCCGGTGCAGGTGGGAGACGTACAGGTAGTCGACCTGACCCAAAGTCTCCCAGTCGAGCAGGGAATTGTCCGGAAATGGAAACCAGGACGCGAAGTAGGCCGGGTTGACCCACGGGTCGCACAGGATGCTGCCCGCGGCCGTGTCGATCCGCATGCTGGCGTGCCCGGTTCCGGTCACTCGCACCGCACAGTCCCCCTCAAACAGACAATCAGGTGTACGCCAAACGCTACCGGAGGGAGTCTGACCGCCGCCTCGCGACGCCCGTAGTGCCGTCCGGCCCGGATGGGCGGGCCCGTTGCCCGGGAAACCCCCACCGCGCTGCACCGGGCAGGAGGCGTGCCAGACTAACCGGAGATCCGATCGCGAGGGAAGGACCGACAGTGGCAGGAAGCGAGCCGGTAACGTCGCCAGATCAGCGCAAGCCCGGGCACCGTAAGTCCGGACGGATCGGCGCGGTCCTCACCGCGCTGGCGCTGCTGGCGATGATCTGCGGCAACCACGAGGGCAGGGTCGAGGACATCTGGCTGGTCGGCCTGGCCGTGCTGCTGCTGGTCATCGTGATCGGCGACGCCGTGCTGCGCCGCAACGGTCTGCGCTCCTGATCGAGCGCCCGCCGCCGGACGACCGGCCGACGACGCCGAGGGCCCGCCCCCACCCGGGGACGGGCCCTCGTCCGTACGCGTCGGGTCAGCGCCCGAAGAGAATGTCCTGCACGTCCTTGAGCGCGGCGTCGACCTCGGCCTCGAAGTAGCCCCCGGGCACCAGACCGAACCGGAGCGTGTCCAGGTCCTTCGGGTTGACCGGCATCGGGTTGCGGCCCTGCATGCCGCCCAGCAGGGTGTCGAAGAAGCGGTCGACCTGGTCCGGGTCGTACCCGCTGCCGAACCGGCGCACCTGGAAGCGACGCCGGATCTGGTCGACGCGGTACAGGTCGCTGCCGGGAGGGCCGGCCATCGGCGGACCACCCATCGGCGGGCCGGCCACGGCGGGCGGACCGGCCATCGGCGGACCACCCATGCCCTGCTGCGGCATCGGGGGCGGACCGGCCGGGCCACGGCGCATGTCCCGCAGGTCCCGCTCGGGCATCCGGATCTCAGCGGTCATGTCGGCACGACCGTGCCGACCGGCCTCGAAACCGTCGAAACGCGGCTCCTCCGGCGGGTAGCCACCGGGCGCGCGCTGGTCGTCGGGGCCGTAGCCACCGGGCGCACGCTGGTCGTCCTGCCCGTACCCGCCGGGCGCACGCTGGTCGTCGGGGCCGTAGCCACCGGGCATCCGCTGGTCGTCCTGGCCGTAGCCACCGGGACCGGCCGGCAGGCCACGCGGCGGGACGCCGTGCCCGCCCATCGGCCCGCCGGGACCCATCGGGCCCGGACCGGGCGGGCCGCCCGGGCCACGCGGCGCGTCGTAACCGCCCCGAGGGGCGTCGTACCCACCGGCGAACGCGCCGGTCGGCTCGTCGTACCGGCCGTAGCGGTCGGGCGGGCCGGCCTGCGCCGGCATCGGCCGGGGCGGCATCGGCTGCGGAACCATGCCGCGGTCGTCGCGCATCGGCGGGCCCATCCGGTCCGGCGGACCCATCCGGGGGTCGCCGCCGCGCCCGGCTGCGCCGCGCTCCTCAAGCTCGGCCAGCTGCCGCTCGACCCGGTCCAGGTGCAGGTCGACCTGCCACTCGTCGTAGCCGTTGAACCGGACCCGGAAGACGACGTCGTGGACCTCCTGGGAGGCCACCGGCGCGCCGACCTGCCGGCCGTCGAGCGTCGCCTCGACCCGGTCGAGGAAGGCATCCACCTCGTCGACCTTGTATCCCCGGCGGAGCGCCTTGCGCCGGAAACGCTGACCCTGACTCGCCACTATGTCTCCTGGTCTCGTTCGCCACGCCCGGTCACGCCGGTGCCTCTCCGGCGCGGTCGGTGTTGGTGTCGTTGTCCTCGGCGGCGGCGAGCTGGCCACACGCGCCGTCGATTTCGCGACCTCGGGTGTCCCGAACGGTGGTGGACACCCCGGCGTCGCGCAACCGCCGGACGAACTCCCGCTCAACCGGCTTCGGGCTCGCGTCCCAGCGGCTGCCCGGCGTCGGATTGAGCGGGATGAGGTTCACGTGGGCCAACTTGCCGGCCAGCAGCCGCCCGAGCAGGTCAGCTCGCCACGGCTGGTCGTTCACGTCCTTGATCATCGCGTACTCGATCGACACGCGACGGCCCGTCCGGGCGGCGTAGTCCCACGCTGCGTCCAGCACCTCGGCTACCTTCCAGCGCTGGTTTACCGGCACGAGTTCGTCGCGCAGATCATCATCGGGCGCGTGCAACGACAACGCAAGGGTCACTGAGAGGTCTTCGCTGGCCAGTCGGCGGATGGCCGGAACCAGGCCGACCGTGGAAACGGTGATGTGCCGCTGCGACAGGCCGAGCCCCTCCGGAGCCGGGCTGACCAGGCGGCGGATCGCCGCGATCACCCGAGAGTAGTTGGCCAGTGGCTCGCCCATGCCCATGAAGACGACGTGCGACAGCCGCGGCGGAGAGCCGGCGACGGCACCCGAGGCCGCCACCCCGGCCAGGTACACCGCCTGGTCGACGATCTCGGCGGTGGACAGGTTGCGGGTCAGCCCGGCCTGGCCGGTAGCACAGAACGGGCAGGCCATGCCGCAACCCGCCTGGCTGGAGATGCAGACGGTGACCCGGTCCGGGTAGCCCATCAGCACGCTCTCCACCAGCGCGCCGTCGTGCAGCCGCCAGAGCGCCTTGCGCGTCGCGCCGTCGTCGCAGGCCAGCTCGCGCACCGGGGTGAGCAGCGTGGGCAGCAGCTGGTCGGCCAGCCGGTCCCGGGTCGCCGCCGGCAGGTCGGTCATCGCCTGCGGGTCGCGGACCAGCCGCCCGAAGTAGTGGGTGGAGATCTGCTTGGCACGGAACGCCGGCTCGCCCAACCCGGCGACCAGGGCCTGGCGGCCGGCCAGGTCGAGGTCAGCGAGGTGCTGCGGTGGCATGGAGGCCCGGCGTGCGGCGGGGGCGTCCGGGGTGGCGGGGATCAACGGCAGGCTCGTCATGGCTGGTCCAGTGTGTCACGCCGTCGGCGGCAGGTACCCGTCCGGAGGTGTCGAACCGGCCCCGACCGCCGGGTCGGGATGACCGGGACGCCGTGATCCATGCCTCAGTTCACCACCGGCACGAAGACCGCCAACAGCAGGTACGCCGTCGGCACCGCGAACAGGATCGAGTCCAACCGGTCCATCAGGCCGCCGTGGCCCGGCAGCAGGTTGCTCATGTCCTTGACGCCGAGATCGCGCTTGATCATCGACTCGGCCAGGTCACCGAGGACCGCCGCGCAGGAGACCGCCAACCCGAACAGCGCACCCCACCAGGGGGCCAGGTCGAACATCAGCCAGAGCAGCAGGGCGCTGCCCAGCGCCGCCGCGCTGACCGAACCCGCGAAGCCCTCCCAGGACTTCTTCGGGCTCACCGACGGCGCCATCGGGTGCCGACCGAAGGACACGCCGGCCGCGTACCCACCGGTGTCGGACAGGACCACCGCGATCAACGTGGCCAGGATGCGCAGCGGACCGTCGTCGGGAGCCGCCGCCAGCAGCGCCGCGAACCCGCCGAGGAACGGCACGTAGACGGCGATCAGGGTGGCCGCGGTCAGGTCCCGCTGGAAGCCGGCCGGACCGTCGCCCAGCCGCCAGATCATGGTGCCCAGGACGGTGACCAGCAGGCCCAGGCTGAGCGCGTCCGGGCCGGCGAACCAGGCCAGGCCCACGGTCAGCACGCCACCGGCGACCAACGGCACCAGCGGCGGGTGGGCGCCGCTGCGCCGGACCGCCCGGGCCATCTCCCAGATGCCGACGGCGATGGCGGCGGCGATCACCGGCAGGAACGCCAACGGGTAGAAGACCAGCGGCACCACGATCAGCGCGCCGAGACCGAGCCCGACCCCGATGGCCGCCGGCAGGTTGCGGCCGGCCCGCCCGGTGCCCACCTGCTGGGTGGCCGGTCGGTCCGCACTGGCCCGGCGTCGGCCCTTCGGCCGCCGGCCGGACGGTGGCTCCGACGCGGTCACCGCGTCCTGGTCCGGCGCGAGGTCGGCCCGAACGGGCGCGAGCTGCGCGGTCGGATACCCGGAATCGTCGTCGTAGTTGACCGGACCACCGCGGTCGTCGAAGCGCTCCGGGCCGTCGTACCGACCCGGGGCGTCGCCGCCGGCGGGCGGGCGGTCCGCGTACCGGCCGGCACGGCCCCGGTCGTCGTACCGGTCGGGCTGGTTCCGGTCGTCCTCGTACCGGTCCCGGTCGTCGAAGCGGTCGCGCCGGTCCCGGTCGTCGAAACGGTCCCGGTCGTCGAAACGGTCCCGGTCGTCCGGGCGGACCGGCCGGCCGGGCTCGTCGTACGGTTCCGGCGGGTACGGGTCGGCGTACGGGCGGGTGCGGGGCTCGGCGTACAGCTCAGGGCCGGCGGCCGGGCGAGCGTTCCACTGGCCCGCTTCGAGCTCCTGATCGGGCCAGGGCAGGGCCACCGGCCGCTCCGGCCGGTCCCAGCCGCGGGGCTCGCCACTGTAGGGGTCGGGGTGGGTCATCACGCACCGCGACGCGGCACGAGAACCACCACATGACGCAAGACCACAAGCATCCCCTACAGGCGCGACTTCGTTCCTCTGGTCGACCGCCCCGACGGTCGGTCGATTCCCGGGGTTCACCACCCGGTGGCCGGGAATCCTGCCGAGCCTACTGCACCCGCCGGATCGGCACGGCGGACGAGGCACGGCGACGAGGATCGCCCTGGTCGCCTGCCCCACGTGGCGGTGGCACACGGCCATCCGGTACGACACCTCAGGTGGGATCCGCAGCCATCGATCCGACTGGCGGCCTGCACGATCAGGTACTGAGTCGAGCACACCCCGTGTGGTCCGCTGGTGCGGCGCCGGCCCGAAGCCTGCGCGTCCGACGGGGGAAGGGCACACACATGTACAAGGTCAGTCTGGCGGCGCTGACGGCGGCCGCCATGGTTCTGGTAGCGGGGTCACCGGCCGCCGCCACCACGACCGGCACCAGGATCACCATCGATCGCCACGCCAGCGAGCTGTACCTGTTCGAGCCGCCGGGCGCCGAGCCCGGCGAGGCGTACCCGGCGACCGGGGTCGAGGCCACCGCCCGCAACTGCCCGGCCGGCCCGCACCTCATGTCGGCCTCGCTGGTGCAGGACGGCCTGCCGACCCTCTGGGCCACCTCGGGACGGGGCGCCGGCGAAATCCAGTGCGACGGCGGCACGGTCGAGCTCGGGATGGCCTTCGCCCGGAGAGATCCGGTACTGCACCCGGGCAAGGCCACCGTTCGGTTCGCGCTGCGCGACTGGTACACCGGGGAGCAGCTGGCCGAGCGCACCAGGACCGTCTGGATCCCCTGCTGACGTACGACGCGAGGCCCGCCCCCGGCGTCCGGGGCGGGCCTCGCGGCAGAGCAGCCGCCGAGCGGCCAGAGGATCACACCTCGAGCAGCTCGGTCTCCTTGTGCTTGACCAGGTCGTCGATGCTGGCCACGTAGCGCTGGGTCAGGTCGTCCAGCTCCTTCTCGGCGCGGCGACCGTCGTCCTCGCCGGCCTCGCCGTCCTTGACGATCCGGTCCAGCTCCTCCTTGCCACGGCGGCGGACGTTGCGGATCGCCACCTTGGCCTCCTCGCCCTTGTGCCGGGCCACCTTGATCATGTCGCGGCGGCGCTCCTCGGTCATCTGCGGGAGCAGGATGCGCAGCTGGTTGCCCTCGTTGTTCGGGTTCACCCCGAGGTCCGAGTCGCGGATCGCCTTCTCCATCGCATTGATCTGCGAGTTGTCGTACGGCTTGATGATCGCCATCCGCGGCTCGGGGATCGCGACGGACGCCATCTGGGTCAGCGGCGTGGGGGTTCCGTAGTAGTCGATGATGATCTTGGAGAACATGGCGGGGGTCGCGCGACCGGTGCGGATGGCCCCGAACTCCTCCTTGGCGTGCTCGACCGCACGCTCCATCTTTTCCTCGGCCTCGAGGAGGGTGTCGTCGATCACCGGTCTCCTCGCCTCCTTCTATGCTCGTCGTGGGCTCTGCTGAAAGTCGCCGGGACCGCCGCTGCCGTCGCCGCGGGCGGAGCGGGGCTCAAGCGGTGATCAGGGTGCCGATCTTGTCGCCACCCACCGCGCGGATGATGGTGTCGTCACCCTGCGCGCCGAAGACCAGCATCGGCAGGCCGTTCTCCATGCAGAGGCTGAACGCCGCCGCGTCGGCCACCCGCAGATTGCGGCGCAGCACCTCAGAGAAGGTGATCGAGTCGAGCTTGCTGGCGGTGGGGTCGATCCGGGGGTCGGCGGTGTAGACGCCGTCCACGCCGTTCTTGCTCATCAGCACCACGTCGGCCCGGATCTCCAGCGCCCGCTGGGCGGCCACCGTGTCGGTGGAGAAATACGGCATCCCCGCGCCGGCGCCGAAGATGACCACGCGGCCCTTCTCCAGGTGCCGGATCGCCCGCAGCGGAATGTACGGCTCGGCCACCTGCGCCATGGTGATGGCGCTCTGCACCCGGGTCTCGATGCCTTCCTTCTCCAGGAAGTCCTGCAGGGCGAGGCAGTTCATCACGGTGCCCAGCATGCCCATGTAGTCGGCGCGGGCCCGGTCCATCCCGCGCTTCTGCAGCTCCGCGCCGCGGAAGAAGTTGCCGCCGCCGACCACCACGGAGACCTGCACGCCGCGGCGGACCACGGTGGCGATCTGCCGGGCGATGGCCTGGACGACGTCCGGGTCGACGCCGATCGCGCCGCCACCGAACACCTCACCGGAGAGCTTCAGCACCACCCGACGGGCGCGTCCGGGCGGCGGCGCCGTCGGATCCTCCACCGCCAGCGTCCGGTCACTCACAACCTGCGTCATCCGCCCCGCCCTTCCCCACGCGCACGCCCCGTGCGGCGCGTACCGCGAACCTGCCGCTGCCGACCCTATGTGACGAGGAGGCCGCGGTGCCTGTCACGTACACCGGCGGCCTCCTCGTCGACGTCTCCTGCCCACGGGCGCCCGCGGCGCCCGGCGGCGGCTCAGGCCTGGCCGACCTCGAACCGCACGAAGCGGGTGACCTCGATGCCGGCCTCGGCCAGCATCTGCTTCACCGACTTCTTGTTGTCGGCCACCGACGCCTGCTCGACCAGGACGTAGTCCTTGAAGAAGGCGTTCACCCGACCCTCGACGATCTTCGGCAGGGCCGCCTCGGGCTTGTTCTCCTCGCGGGCGGTCTGCTCGGCGATGCGCCGCTCGGACTCGACGACCTCGGCCGGAACCTCGTCCCGGGTGAGGTACTTCGGCCGCATCGCGGCGATCTGCATGGCGACACCACGAGCGTCGGCGTCGCCCGCCTCGTCGCTCTTGCCGGTGTACGACACCAGCACACCGACGGCCGGCGGCAGGTCCTGGGCCTTGCGGTGCAGGTAGACCGCGGTGGTGCCCTCGACCTTGGCGAACCGGTTGAGGACCAGCTTCTCGCCGATCTTGGCGGACTGCTCCTGGATCAGGTCGGCGACGCTCTTGCCGTTCAGCTCGGTGGCGAGCAGCTCCTCGGCGGTGTTCACGCCGGAGCGCTCACCGTGCTCGACGAGCTGCTGGGCCAGCGCGATGAACGACTCGGTCTTGGCGACGAAGTCGGTCTCGCAGTTGAGCTCGAGCAGCGCCTTGCCGGAGTGGGCGACCAGGCCGTTGGCGGCCGTACGACCGGCCCGCTTGCCGACGTCCTTGGCGCCCTTGACGCGCAGAATCTCGACGGCCTTGTCGAAGTCGCCCTCGGCCTCGGTCAGCGCCTTCTTGCTGTCCATCATGCCGGCGCCGGTGAGGTCGCGGAGCTTCTTGACGTCCGCGGCGGTGATTTGGGACATGGCTCTCTCTTCGGTGTTGAGACGGCGTGTGGATGGTCAGAGGTGCCGGTTACCCGGATCCGGGCGGATCGTGCCCGGCGTACCGCCGCTGCCCGCCGTCCGCGAAAACGGACGGCGAGGCAGCGACGGTGCGGTCACTCCGCGGTGGCGGCCGCCGGCTGCTCGGTGGCGGCCTGCGCCGGCTGCTCGGCGGCGGCGGGCTGCTCGGCAGCGGCAGCGGCCGGCTGCTCGGCCGGGGTGGCCGACTCGTCGGCCTTCTTCGGCTCCAGCAGCTCGCGCTCCCACTCGGCCAGCGGCTCGTCGCTCGCGACACCCTCGGGCTTCTCGTCCCCGCCCCGGCGACGGCCGGAACGCGCGATGAGACCGTCCGCGACGGCGGCGGCGACGACCTTGGTCAGCAGCTCGGCCGAACGGATCGCGTCGTCGTTGCCCGGGATCGGGAAGTCGACCTCGTCCGGGTCGCAGTTGGTGTCCAGCACCGCGATCACCGGGATGCCCAGCTTGCGGGCCTCGTCGACGGCGATGTGCTCCTTCTTGGTGTCGACGATCCAGACCGCGGCCGGCAGCTTCTGCATGTCCCGCAGACCGCCCAGCGTGCGGGTCAGCTTGATCTTCTCGCGGGAGAGCTGCAGCGTCTCCTTCTTGGTGTACCCGGCGGCGGTGCCGCTCAGGTCACCCAGGGCCTCCAGCTCCTTCATCCGCTGAAGGCGCTTGTACACCGTCTGGAAGTTCGTCAGCATGCCACCGAGCCAGCGGTGGTTGACGTACGGCTGGCCCACGCGGGTCGCCTGCTCGGAGATCGCCTCCTGAGCCTGCTTCTTGGTGCCGACGAAGAGGATGCTGCCACCCTCGGCGACGGTCCCACGCACGAACTCGTACGCCTTCTCGATGTAGTCGAGGGTCTGGCGCAGGTCAATGATGTAGATGCCGTTGCGCTCGGTCATGATGAAGCGCTTCATCTTCGGGTTCCAGCGCCGGGTCTGGTGCCCGAAGTGGACACCGCTCTCCAGCAGCTGGCGCATGGTCACGACGGCCATGGTGGGGTACTCCTCAAGATCCCTGGTTGTCACGCCCGGCCGGTGGCCGGGCGTCCTGGCGCCTGGTCGCCGGCCATGGTGTTCCCGACCAAGATCGGGACCAGGGAGGCCGTCGCCCCACGACGATTCGTGGAGAGGGCGCGCGAGGTCGACCGCACGAGGCGGTCGCCAGTTGGCCAGTGTACGCCCCTGTCCGCCC
Organism: Micromonospora sp. BL4; assembly: GCF_003667505.1. Lineage (GTDB taxonomy): Bacteria > Actinomycetota > Actinomycetes > Mycobacteriales > Micromonosporaceae > Micromonospora. Next base: position 51,023 of record NZ_RCVJ01000181.1, on the reverse strand, counting down.
GACAGGCTGCCGGGTGCGCGCCGCCCCCGCCCGGCGGCTCAGCCAGTGGCGAGCGGCCGCTCCGAACTCCCGCTCAACCGGCGGCGAGCGCGGCGGCGACGAAGAGCACCAGGCCGACGGTCAGATAGGCCGTCGGGGGCCGCAGCCAACCCCGACCGCCGTCGGAGAGCGCCAGCCCGCCGGTTCGTAGCCCGTACAGCCCCGTTGCGAAGATCGGCAGCCCGGCGACCAGGAAGATGCCCACCACCACGTTCCCGGCGGCCAGCGGATCGCTGGTCACCCCGTCGAGCAGCACCCGCAGCGCCGGGATCTCGAAGATCAGCACCAGCAGGGCGAAGAGCACCGCCAGCGCCGGGCGGCGGGTGCGGTAGACGCCATCGGCCGCTGGCGGGTACGCCGGCGGCTCCCCCGCGGCCAGCTCACCACCCCGGGGGCCGACCGGCGGCATCGGCCCGGTCGGCATCTCCAGCGGGTGCGGCTGGTCGCCACCGCGACCGGGTTCAACGATCGGGTACCCGCCGAGCGGGGCGGGACGGGCCGGGTCGGCGAACACACCGGCGTCACCGGCGAGCGCCGCCTCGCGGGCGCCGGTGAGCGGCATCGACTCCCGGGCAGCGGTCAGCGGCATCGACTCCCGGGCGGCCGTCAGCGGCATCGACTCCCGGCCGGCGGTCAGCGGAGAACCCGTCGGCGCCGTCTCCCGCGCGGCCCGGCGACCGGGCAGCTCACCGGAGACCTCCGAGGGGTCGCGGTCCTCCGCCCGCCGCGAGCGGGCAGCCCGGTAACCGTCGGCCTCCGGCCGGGCGTCACCCAACGGGTCGACCGCCCCGAAGCGTCCGGAATCAGCCTCGGCCGTACCGAAGCCACCAGGCTGGGCGCTCACCGCACCGAAACGGCCGGAGTCGGATTCCGGAGTGCCGAAGCCACCAGGCTGGGCGCTCACCGCACCGAAACGGCCGGAGTCGGATTCCGGAGTGCCGAAGCGACCGGTGCCCTCGCCGTAGCGGCCCTCGTCCGCGTCGCGCTGATCGGGAACCCGGACCTCGTCGTCCCGGTACCGCGGTTCGCCCGCGCCACGCCACTCCGACTCGCCGTAGCCGCGACCCCGCTCGTCGGGGTACCAGCGCGACTCCTGATCTTCCGGAAAGCTCCGTCGTCCGTCCACGTCCGGCACCGTATGCGACGGACCGCCGCCGCGCCATTTCAGCCCGGCGCCTCGCCTCATCGGGGACGCACGCTGCACGATCGACGGCACCCACCACGGTGAGCGCGATACCTCAGAGTCATAAATATGCCTCCGAGGTATCGCGGTTTTCACCGCCCATTCCTCCGCGAGGCCGGCAACGGAGCCGTAGCACAGGGCGGGGTTGATCGGTTGGTCGTCCACAGGACAGCGGTTGTCCACAGGTGGCCGACGTCGGGATCGCGGCGGTCGGGCCCCGGCGGGCACCGTGCCGGCCATGACGAAGCGGAACCAGGCGGTCGGCGCGTACGGCGAGCGCTGCGCGACCCGACACCTGATCGGGGCGGGGCTGCGACCGGTCGCCCGAAACTGGCGCTGCCCGGACGGGGAGATCGACATCATCGCCTGGGACGGGCCCGTGCTCGCCTTCTGCGAGGTGAAGACGCGCCGGGGCGACAGCTTCGGCACCCCGGCCGAGGCGGTCGTGCCCGCCAAGGCACGGCGACTGCGCGGGCTCGCCGCGCGTTGGCTGGCCGAGACCGGGACGACCGCCGAGGAGGTGCGGTTCGACGTGCTCTCGGTGCGGTTGCCCGACGCGGGCCCGGCGCAGGTCGACCACCTCAAGGGCGTGTTCTGAGATGCGCGCTCCGGAAGGTCGGGGAGCGCCATGAGTTACGCGAAGGTGCTCTCCGTGGGGCTGGTCGGCGTCACCGGCCACCTGGTCGAGGTGGAGGCCGATCTCGCCGCCGGCCTGCCGGCGGTGGTGATCTCCGGGCTGCCGGACACCGCCCTGCACGAGGCCCGCGACCGGGTCCGGGCGGCCGTGGTCAACTCCGGCCAGCGCTGGCCCAACCGGCGCATCACCCTGAACCTGCTGCCGGCGACGTTGCCGAAATTCGGCTCCGCGTTCGATCTGGCCATCGCCGCCGCACTGCTGGGCGGCTCGGGTGAGCTGCCACTGCTACCCCTGGAGGGGGTGGTGGTCCTCGGCGAGCTGGGGCTGGACGGGACCGTCCGGCCGGTGCGCGGGGTGCTGCCGATGGTCGCCGCCGCCGCCCAGGCCGGCGTCGGGCGCGTGATCGTCCCGGCCGGCAACGCCGCCGAGGCCGCCGTCATCCCCGGGATACGGGTGCGGGCGGTCGACACGCTGCACCGGCTGGTCACCTTCGTCCGGGAGGGCAGCCCGCTGATCGAACCATCGGCCGAGACCCCGGAACCCGTCACCGGTGGCCCGGACCTGGCCGAGGTCGCCGGGCAGCAGATGGGGCGACGCGCGTTGGAGGTCGCCGCCGCCGGCGGGCACCACGTGGCGCTGCTCGGCCCGCCGGGCGCCGGCAAGACGATGCTGGCTGAGCGGCTGCCGTCGATCCTGCCCGAGCTGGACGACGACGCGGCGCTGGAGGTCACCGCGCTGCACTCGATCGCCGGACTGCTGCCACCGGGCGGCCGGTTGCTGCGCCGCCCGCCGCTCCAGGCGCCACACCACACGGCCACCGTGCCGTCGCTGGTCGGTGGCGGTTCGGGACTGGCCCGGCCCGGCGCGGTGTCGCTGGCCCACCGCGGCGTGCTCTTCCTCGACGAGGCGCCGGAGTTCAGCAAGGGCGCCCTGGAGGCGCTGCGCCAGCCGCTGGAGCACGGCCGCGTCAAGCTGGCCCGCAGCGGGGGCGGCACCGAATATCCGGCCCGGACCCAACTGGTGCTGGCCGCCAACCCTTGTCCGTGCGCGAAGCCCGGCGGGGACGCGTACTGCGAGTGCACCCCACTCGTCCGCCGCCGTTACCTGGGCCGGCTGTCCGGGCCGCTGCTCGACCGGATCGACGTGCAGGTGCGGCTGATGCCGGTGCGGGCGGCGGAGCTGATGGCTGCGGGAAGCGATGCGGAGTCCTCGGCCACGGTCGCCAAACGGGTGGTGGCTGCCCGGCAGGCGGCGGCCAGCCGCTGGGCCGCCCTCGGCCGGCGGCTCAACGCGGAGGTGGGCGGCCCGCACCTGCGCCGACCGCCGTGGCGGCTGCCCGCCCGGGACACCGCCGAGCTGCGCGGACGGCTCGACTCCGGCTCGCTGTCGGCACGCGGCTTCGACCGGGTGATCCGGATGGCATGGACGATCGCAGACCTGGACGGACGGGACCGGCCCGACCGGGAGGACGTCCGGGAGGCGATCCAACTACGCACGGGAGAGGCGACGTGAGCGCTGAAGACGAACGGCGGCTGGCCCGGGTGGCGCTGACCTGGCTGGCCGAGCCGGGCACCCGCGCGGTGCACCGGCTGGTGCAGCGGCTGGGCCCGGTGGCGGCGCTGGATCTGCTGCTCGACGGCGGTAGCCCGGACGGCTGGCTGCACACCACGGTCGCCGCCCGATCGGCCGCCGCCGACGCCCGCGCGGTGGCGGCCGAGGCACTGGGTCGGGCAGACCGTCTCGGTGCCCGGCTGGTCACGCCCGACGACGACGAGTGGCCGGGCCGGGTAGCCGGCCTGGCCAAGCTCCAACTGCCGGACGTCAGCCGGCGGGTGGACGTCGAGACCGCGCCGCCGCTCTGTTTCTGGGTCCGGGGAAGCTGGCCGCTGGGCGAGGCGCTGGAACGATCGGTGGCCGTGGTCGGGGCACGGGCGGCGACCGGCTACGGCCTGCACGTGGCCACCGAACTGGGGTACGGGCTGGCCGAACGGGACTGGACGGTCGTGTCCGGTGGCGCGTTCGGGATCGACGCGGCCGCCCACCGGGGCGCCCTCAACGCCGGCGGCCTGACCGTCGCGGTGCTGGCCTGCGGGCTGGATCGGCCGTATCCGATGGGTAACGCGGCGCTCTTCGATCGGATCGCCGACACCGGCCTGCTGGTCAGCGAGTGGCCGCCCGGGGCCGAGCCGCTACGACCCCGGTTCCTGATTCGCAACCGGGTCATCGCCGGAGGCACCCTCGGCACCGTCGTGGTGGAGGCGTCCGCACGGAGCGGCGCGACGCAGACCGCCCGGCGGGCCATCCACACCGACCGGGCGGCCATGGTGGTTCCCGGGCCGGTGACCTCGGCGATGTCCGTCGGCGCGCATGAGCTGCTCCGCGAGTTCCCGAAGGCTCGCCTCGTCACCGGGGTGGCGCACGTGCTCGAGGAGGTGGGCCGGATCGGTGCCGACCTGGCGCCGCTGGCCCGGGGCCCGCAGCGACCGGCCGACACGCTCGACGACGACGCGCGGTCGCTGTTGGAGGCACTACCTCGCCGGGGCGCGCTGGGCGTGGACGGGCTGGCCGCCCGGGCCCGCGTCGACGTACGCACCGCACTGCGCAAACTGTCCCTTCTGGAGGAGCTGTCCCTGGTGGTCCGCCGCGACGACGGTTACGCCCTCGCCCCGCCCGTCCGGCGGAAGCGGACGACGTCCGCCAGCCCGATCCCGACCGGGCCAGGCCCGGGCGCGCAAGGCGGTCCGGGAGATCGCCGAGCACCGACCGGACCAGCGCCGACCGGCCAGCACTGACGGGGCCAGCGCCGGCCACAACAGCGCCGACCACACCGACCCCGTAGCGGCCGGCGGTGCGCGACGCGCGGCCGTAGGCTGGTGGCGTGCCAGCTGTCAGCGGGGGTGCGCGGGCCCATCGCCCGGCCGCCACCACGGCGCCGCCGACCGGGCGGCGATGAGCCGGCCTGCCCGGGGCACCCGGGCCACCCACCAGGAGCTGCCGCCGGCGCTGCGCGACGCGGTGGACGACTTCGCCGAGCACCTGTCCCGGGTCCGCAACCGGTCGGCGCACACCGTCCGCGCGTACGTCACCGATCTGGTCTCGCTGCTCGACCATGCCGTCCGGATGGGCTGTGTCGACCTGGCCGAGCTTGACCTGTCGGTGCTGCGCAGCTGGCTGGCCCGGCAGCGGACGACCGGCGCGGCCCGCACGTCGCTGGCCCGGCGGGCCGCGTCGGCGCGCGCGTTCAGCGCCTGGGCGCACCGCGCCGGGCTGCTCGCCGCCGACGTGGGCGCCGCGCTGGCCAGCCCTCGCGCGCACCGGGAACTGCCCACCGTCCTGCGCGCCGACCAGGCCGCCGCCCTGGTGGACGCGCCGACCCGGCTGCCACCCACCTCCACACCGACCGAGTCGACAACGGCCGAGGCGGTGCCACTGCGCGACCGGGTGCTGCTGGAACTGCTGTACGCCACCGGCGTGCGGATCAGCGAGGCCTGCGGGTTGGACGTCGGAGACGTCGACCACGGCCGCCGGGTGATCCGGGTGTTCGGCAAGGGCGGTCGGGAACGTTCGGTGCCGTACGGGGTGCCCGCGCAGCGAGCGTTGGACGACTGGCTGCGCCGTGGCCGCCCGGCGCTGGTCGGCGCCCGCTCCGGCGACGCGCTGCTGCTCGGCGCCCGGGGCGGCCGACTCAACCCGACCACCGCACGTCAGATCATCGGCGGGTACGCCGAGGCCACCGGCCTGCCCCGGACCAGCCCGCACGGGCTACGTCACTCCGCTGCCACCCACCTGCTGGAGGGCGGTGCGGACCTGCGCGCCGTGCAGGAACTGCTCGGCCACTCGTCGCTGGCCAGCACGCAGATCTACACGCACGTCTCGGTGGAGCGGCTGCGCGCCGCCTACCGCCAGGCCCACCCGCGCGCCTGACCCCCGCAGGCCGACCCCGCATCGGACGCCACTCGGGGATGATCGACCGGCGGTTACGATCACCGGGTGAGCGTCCCGCAGCCCCCTGAGCCGATCCCGGGCGCCCGCCTGCTCTTCTCCCTCGACCCGGCGGTCAGCCACCTCAACCACGGCTCGTTCGGCGCGGTGCCGATCGGCGTGCAGCGTGCCCAACAGCGGCTGCGCGACGAGATGGAGGCCAACCCCCTGCGCTTCTTCACCCAGGGCCTGGTTGACCGGATCGCGCACACCCGCCGGCACCTGGCCACCTTCCTGGGCGCCGACCCGGACGGCAGCGCCCTGGTCGGCAACACCACCACCGGCGTCGCCGTGGTGCTCCAGTCGCTGGGGTTGCAGCCCGGCGACGAGGTGCTCAGCACCGACCACGGGTACGGGGCGGTAAGCCTGGCCATCCAGCGCGAGTGCCGCCGGACCGGGGCGGTCAGCCGAGTGCTGCCGATCCCGCTGGGCGCCACCGACGAGCAGATCGTGCAGACCGTGCGCGCCGGGCTGCGCCCGGGGCGGACCCGGCTCCTCGTCGTCGATCAACTCACCTCGGCCACCGCCCGGCTCTTCCCGGCCGCCGCCATCGTCGGGGTGGCCCACGAACACGGCGTCCCGGTCCTGGTGGATGCCGCGCACGCCCCGGGGATGCTGCCGACCCCGGTCATCAGCATCGGCGCCGACTTCTGGGTGGGCAACCTGCACAAGTGGGGGTACGCCCCGCGGGGCACCGCCCTGCTCGCGGTGACCGCGGCGTGGCGGGATCGGATCGAGCCGCTGGTGGTCTCGTGGGAGCAGGAGGCCGGCTTCCCGGCCCGGGTCGAATGGCAGGCCACCCTGGACTACACCTCGTGGTTGGCCGCCCCCGCGGGCCTGTTCACGCTTCGCAGCCTGGGCGTCGACCGGGTCCGGGAGCACAACGCCACGCTCGCCGCGTACGGCCAGCGGGTGGTGGGGGACGCGCTGGGTGTACCGCCCGCCCAGCTGCCCGACCCCGGCGGGCGCGCGGTGGCTCTGCGCATCGTCCCGCTGCCGGCCGGCATGGCCACCACCATCGACGCGGCGCGGGCGCTGCAGACGCGCATCGGCGAGCGGCTCGCCGCCGAGGTGGCGGTGATGACCTGGAACGGTCGAGGGTGGCTACGGCTCACCGGTCAGGTCTACAACGCCGCCGACGAGTACGAACGGCTGGCCGTACGACTGCCGGCGCTGCTCGCCCAGCGCTGACCCGACCGACCGGGAGCAGGCGTACCGGGCCGAGGCCGAGCAGGGCCAGCGGGTCGAGGTACTCGACGTCCCGGCGCAGGCCCCAGTGCAGGCAGGCCAGGGCCGGGCAACCCGGATGACCAGCCAGCAGCTCGCCCAGCGGCGTACCGGCGGCGACCTGCTGGCCGGGGCGTACCGCCGGTCGCACCGGCTCGTGGGTGGTCCGCAGCCCGCCGGAGTGCCCGACGGTGACCACCGGCCGACCGGCGACCAGGCCCGCGAAGAGCACCGTGCCCGGCCCGGCGCTGCGGACCACCGCCCCGGCCGGCGCGGCCAGGTCCACTCCCCGGTGCCCGGCCAGCCACGGCCGGGGTGGCGGATCGAATCGGCGCACCGGGCGGGGCGGCCCGTCGACCGGCCAGCGGAACCGCCCGGCACCGACGTCCGATGCGGCGGGCGCCACGACCGCGACCGGCACGACCGGCGTCGGCGCGCGGACGGGCGGCGCCGCGACCAGCACCGCCGGGCCGCAGAGCTGGACGGCCAGCGCGAGGGGCAACGCGGCGCAGAGCAGCACGGTGCGGCGGATCGGAACCGTAGGCGGGTCGGGTGGCGGTCGCATGACGGCAGCCTGCGACCGGGCCTGGACCGCCGGCCACCCCGAGCGGCCGAGCTGTGGACAGGTGGGGGTGCTGTGGACGCCCACCCGGAGCGCCCGGTGATCTGTTATGTCGTGGCCGGCTGAACGCTGTCCCTGCCACCCCGCATGGGGTCGGAGGGGTCGCGCGCACCGGGCCGGACCTGGGCCGTCGCGGAGGGCCTAGGCTGGTCCGCGTGCGAGCGCAGCGCCGCCGTCCGAACCGGGGAGGCACCCATGACCACTGTCGATGACCGGACGCCGGGGTCTTCGCAGGACGACCCGACTCCGCACCACGGGGCCGTCGGCGCGCCGACGGTGGCCGAGGTGAGCGGCCCGTCGCGGATCGCCGAGCCGGACGAGGCGTTCAGCGCCGAGGAGTTGCAGCTCGCCGCCCGCAACCACGGCATACCGCTGGAGGCGCTGCGCTACGACGTCACCCCGGCGGGGCTGCACTACCTGCTCACGCACTACGACATTCCGGAGCTGGACCCGGCCACGCACGCGCTGACCGTCGGCGGCGCGGTGGACCGGCCGTTGACCGTCAGCCTGGCGGAGCTACGTGAGCGGCCCCGGGTCACCCACCGGGTCACCCTGGAGTGCGCCGGCAACGGTCGGGCCCTGCTGCACCCCCGGCCGGTCAGCCAGCCCTGGTTGGTCGAGGCGGTCGGCAACGCCGAGTGGACCGGCACCCCGCTGGCGCCGCTGCTGCGCGAGGCGGGTCTCGGGCCGGACGCGGTCGACGTGGTCTTCACCGGCGCCGATCACGGCGTCGAGCGCGGGGTGGAGCAGGACTACCAGCGCGGGCTGCCGGTCGCCGACGCGCTGCGCGACGAGGTGCTGCTGGCGTACGAGATGAACGGTGCTCCCCTGCTGCCGCAGCACGGTGCGCCGCTGCGGCTGATCGTGCCGGGCTGGTACGGCATGGCGCACGTGAAGTGGCTGCGCTCGGTGGAGGTGCGGACCGAGCCGTTCGAGGGGTACCAGAACGCGGTCGCCTACCGGGTGCGCCGCGACGCTGACGACCCGGGCGTTCCGGTCACCCGGATCGAGCCGCGCGCGCTGGTCCGCCCGCCCGGCTTCCCGGACTTCATGTCCCGCCGCCGGGTGCTCCGCCCGGGACCATGCACTCTGGACGGTCGAGCCTGGTCGGGGCACGCGCCGGTGGTCGCCGTGGAGGTGACCACCGACGGCGGGACGAGCTGGACGCCGGCCGAGCTGGACGCCGCGGAGGGCGACTTCGCCTGGCGACGGTGGCGGCACGAGTGGACCGCGACGCCGGGCCGGTACGTGCTCAGCGCGCGGGCGACGGACGCCTCCGGGCGGACCCAGCCGGTCGAGCAGCCGTGGAACCGGGGCGGCTTCGCCAACAACCTGGTGCAGCGGGTCGAGGTCGTGGTGCCGGCCGAGTGACCGGCGGCGTGGGCTGCGCCACGGGTGGGGGGCCCGTGGTGCGGCCCGGCGGAAACGGGTGCGGTCAGCCGCCGAAGCCGGAGTCGGCGGGCAGCGAGATGTCGGGCTTCTCCAGCTCCTCGACGTTGACGTCCTTGAAGGTCATCACCCGGACGTTCTTCACGAAGCGGGCAGGACGGTACATGTCCCACACCCAGGCATCGTGCATCTCGACCTCGAAGTAGACCTCGCCGTCGGAGTTGCGCACGTGCAGGTCGACCTGGTTGGCCAGGTAGAACCGGCGTTCCGTCTCCACCACGTAGGAGAACTGGCGGACAATGTCGCGGTACTCCCGGTAGAGCTGCAGCTCCATCTCGGTCTCGTACTTCTCGAGATCTTCCGCGCTCATCGCACTCCGCCTTCCATGACCACATCTTCCCCCACCGGCGCCGGAGGCCGAAGCTGCTCGCCCAACGCCACGCCGACGGTACTCCCTGACGCCCAGGAGCGCTCCATCGGCTCGTCCGGGCCCGGATGCACGGGCCGGCGGGCGCGCGGCGGCCGCCCGTCGCGGCCGGAGACCGCGGCGACGTTGACGTACGAGAAACGGTGCTCCCGGCACGGCCCGTGCTCCCGCAGCGCCGCGGAATGCTCCGGCGTGATGTAGCCCTTGTGCTCGGCGAAACCGTACGCCGGGAACACACCGTCCAACTCCACCATGATCCGGTCCCGGGTGACCTTGGCGAGCACGCTGGCCGCCGCCACGCAGGCCGCCACCCGGTCGCCCTTCCACACGGCCAGCCCCGGCACACCCAGGCCGTCCACGCCGAAGCCGTCGGTCAGCACGTACTCCGGCCGGGTGGTGAGCGAGGCGAGCGCCCGGCGCATCGCGGCCAGGTTGCACACGTGGAGCCCTCGGGCGTCGACCTCCTCGGCCGGGATGACCACCACGGCGTACGCCAGCGCGCGGTCCACGACCTCCGCGTACACCCGCTCCCGGGCGGCCGGGGTGAGCAGCTTGGAGTCGGCCAGCTCCTCGATCTCGCCGCGCCGCCCCTCGGGCAGCACCGCCGCGGCGGCGACCAGCGGGCCCGCGCACGCGCCCCGACCGGCCTCGTCGGCGCCGGCGACCAGCCGGAAGCCGCGCCGCTGCAACGCCCGCTCCAGCGCGTACAGCCCGGCCTCCCGGCGCACGACGGTGCGCGGCGGGGTCAGCACGAGCCCTCGTCCCGGCCGGCGCCGGCGGTCGGTCGCAGGAGCCTGCTCAACAGGGCGGGCAGCTCGGCCGGGTAGTACCGCTCATCGCTGGCCGCCAGCTCGTCCGGCGGCCACCAGCGGTGACCGGCGATGCTGCGCTGCTCGACGTCGTCGAAGCCGGCGGTGTCCACCTCCCACGACGACACCCGGACCAGGAAGAACACCTGCTGCTGGCTGTACCACACACCGTCGAACGGGAACTCGGTCGTCTCGGACCAGACCGGCTCACCCAGCTCGGCGGGGTCGAGCCGCAACCCGGTCTCCTCGGCCAGCTCCCGGATCGCGCCCGCCGCCGGTGACTCCGCCGGATCGAGTCCGCCGCCCGGGGTGAACCAGTAGCGGTGCCCGGGGCGCGCCGGGTCGAAGCCGTGGAAGAGCAGGACCCGGCCGGCCGCGTCGACGAGCAGCACGCGGGCGGCGCGTCGAGGGGTGTAGACGGTCACGGCCCCAGCCTGCCAGACCGGCGGCGGATCGCCCACGCCCCCGTCGACCTACGGCTTCGGGATGCCGTCGAACTGGTCGGGCACCGTCAGCCAGGTGGCCCGGTTGACCGGCCAGAACACGGTGAACGCCCGCCCGACCACCTCGTCCTCGGGAATGGTGGCCTCGGTGATGTTCTGCCCGGACTGCTGCCAGTGCTCCAGCGAGTCGCCCGAGGCGGACCGGTGGTCGCCCATCACCCAGAGTCGCCCCTTCGGCACGGTGATGTCGAATTCCTGGTCGGCCGGCTTGTCGCGGATCCCGTCCATCGAGAAGATGTACGGCTCGTCGAGCGACTTGCCGTTGATCACCAGCCGCTCCTCCGGGTCGCAGCAGACCACGTGGTCGCCACCGACACCGATCACCCGCTTGATGAAGTCCTCACCGTCGGGGTTGCCGCTCCACGCGATCGGCGCCTTGAACACGATCACCTCGCCGCGGTGCGGCGAGCGGAAGTCGTAGACCAGCTTGTTGACCAGCACCCGGTCATCGATCTTGAGAGTGTTCTCCATGGACGGGGAGGGGATGAAGAAGGTCTGCAGCACGAAGGCGCGGACCAGCACCGCAACCAGGATCGCCACACCCAGCAGGATCGGCAGCTCCTTCCAGAAGGAACTGCGGGGCTTGTCGGTCTGCTCGTCAATCACGCCAAGGAGCCTACGTTGCCGGGCTGGACGTCACCGTCCGGAACGCGCGGGAACCCCGCAGCGCGGCTACCAGGGGAAGAAGCAGCAGCACACCGCCCTGTGGGGTCGGTCGGACCGGAGGCGCGCCCGAGGAGGCCGCGGCCGGCCCGGACACGTCGTCGAACGTCGACGGCACCGACAGCGGATCCCACCGGGAGGACGGCCAGACCACCATGAAGGCGCGGCCGACCACGTTGTCGATCGGCACCGGGCCCTGGCAGCGCGCGTCCTGGGAGACCAGCCGGTGGTCGCCCATCACGAAGATCTGGCCGGGCGGCACGACGACCTCGTCGAAGCGCCGGGAGCGGCACTCCCCCGGGTTGGGCGGCAGGTCCAGCGGGGAGTCGCGCACCACGTAGGGCTCGTCGAGCGGGGTGCCGTTGACGGTGACCCGGCCCTGGCTGTCGCAGCACTTGACCCGGTCGCCCGGGAGGCCGATCACCCGTTTGATGAAGTCCTTCTCGCCGGGGCGGCTCACCCCGACCAGGTCGCCGACGGTCCGGGTGAGCTTGCCGGTGAAGCCCGGCGCCGGCTGCTCGTCGACCTGTGGCGCCCAGCGGTCGGTGCCCCGGAAGACCACCACCTCGCCGCGTACCGGGTCGCGGACGTCGTAGACGACCTTGTTGACCAGCACCCGGTCGCCGATCAGGAGCGTGTCCTCCATCGAGCCGGACGGAATGAAGAACGCCTGGAGCAGGAAGGTGCGGATCAGCACCGCGAGGCAGAACGCGACGACCAGGAGCAGCGGGAGCTCCTGCCAGAGGGGCATCTGCCGGCGGGTGCGGCGGGACCGCCGGCGCCACGGATCGACGGTGCCGTCCTCGTCAAGCGTCTGCACCACGCCACTCCCCGGTCCGCAGAAACACCACCGCCCGGGGGCCTCGTCGAGGCCCCACGGGCGGTTGTGGACGGCTGCCCGCCACGTGGGCGGGGCCGCCGCTTGGCTGCGCCCGTACGACCAGGGTAGTGCGGTCCGGTCGGTACGGCATACGCGCAGCTCAGGCGGCGTGGCGAGCGGGAAGTCAGCTGGGCTGCTTCTCCCGCTTCTCCTTGATCTTGGCCTTCTTGCCGCGCAGCTCGCGCAGGTAGTACAGCTTGGCGCGGCGCACGGCACCGCGGGTCACGATCTCGATCCGGTCGATGCCGGGACCGTTGAGCGGGTAGGTCCGCTCGACGCCGACACCGAAGCTCACCTTGCGGACCGAGAAGGTCTCGCGCAGTCCGTCACCCTGGCGGCGGATGACGACGCCCTGGAAGATCTGGACACGGGACCGGTTGCCCTCGACGACCCGCGCGTGCACCTTGACGGTGTCACCGGCACGGAAGTCGGGGAGGTCGGTCCGCTTCGACTGGGCGTCAAGGGCGTCCAGGATGTTCATCGCTGCGTCCTCGTAAGGCTCACGGCGCACCGTCACTCGGTGCGCGGGTGGGTGATTCTGATCCCCGGGTGGTGATCGGCTAGCCGACCCCGGTCGGGAATCCTCGCAGCCGCCCGCGGGCGCGGACGGATGCGGCAACCCCTCTACTTTGCCACATCTCCCGGCGGGGGCTGAAATCCGGCCCGATCCAGCGCCGCGATGTCCCGTTTGTCGAGCCGGTCGGGGGGCAGCGCGGCGAGCAGGTCCGGACGCTGCGCGGCGGTGCGCAGCAGCCCCTCCTCGCGCCGCCAGCGGGCGATCTTTCCGTGGTCGCCGGAGCGGAGCACCTCCGGCACATCGTGCCCGCGCCAGCTCGGCGGCTTGGTGTAGATCGGTGCTTCGAGCAGCCCGTGCGCGTGTGACTCCTCGTCCAGCGAGCCGGCGTTGCCCAGTACACCGGGCAGCAGCCGGGTGATCGCCTCCAGGACGACCAGCACCGCCACCTCGCCGCCGAAGAGCACGTAGTCGCCGAGCGAGACCTCGGTGACCGGCATCCGGGTCGCGGCGTGCGCCAGCACCCGCTGGTCGATCCCCTCGTACCGGCCGCAGGCGAAGAGCAGGTGCGGCTCGGCGGCCAGCTCGTACGCCATGGCCTGAGTGAACGGAACACCGGCCGGCGAGGGCACCAGCAGCCGGGGCGGCGGGGCCTCGACCGGGGCGAGCGCGTCCAGCGCACCGCCCCACGGCTCCGGACGCATCACCATGCCCGGACCGCCGCCGTAGGGGGTGTCGTCGACCGTGCGGTGCACGTCGTGGGTCCAGGTCCGCAGGTCGTGCACGGCCAACTGGAGTACGCCGTTGGCCCGGGCCCGGCCGATCAGGGACAGGTCCAGAGGGGCGAAGTACTCCGGGAAGATCGACACGATGTCGACGCGCATGGGGGTGGTCCTAAAGGTCGAGCAGTCCGGCCGGCGGGTCGACGATCACACGTCCACCGGCCAGGTCGACCTCTGGAACGATCGCCCGGACGAACGGGATCAACGCGACGCGCCCCTCGGGGCGCCGCAGCACCAGCAGGTCGGACGAGGGCGCGTGGTCGATCCGGGCGACCTCGCCCAGCCGCTCGCCGGCCGGGGTGACCACGGCCAGCCCGACGAGCTGGTGGTCGTGGAACTCCTCCGGGTCCTCCGGCGGCTCCACGTCGGCGCTGTCCACCACGAGCAGGGTCCCGCGCAGCGCCTCGGCGGTGTCGCGGTCCAGGATCCCGGCGAACGCGACCAGGATCCGGCCCTGGTGGAAGCGGGACTCCTCGATGGTCAGCTCGGTCGGAACCCGGAACGGCACCCCGGGACCATCCGCGGGTGCGGAAGGCGGAACCGCCCCAGGCTCGGTGCGCAGCACCGACCCTGGGGCGAACCGTGCTTCGGGCTCGTCGGTCCGCACCTCCACGGTGACCTCACCGCGGACACCGTGCGGCTTGCCGATCCTGCCGACGACGAGCTGCATCAGTACGAGTCGACGATGTCGACGCGTACCCCGCGCCCGCCGATGGAGCCGATCACCTGGCGCAGCGCCTTGGCGGTCCGGCCGGACCGCCCGATCACGGTGCCGAGGTCCTCGGGGTGCACGCGGACTTCCAGCCGCTTGCCCCGACGGGAATCGACCATCCGCACCCGGACGTCGTCCGGGTGGTCGACGATGCCCTTGACCAGGTGCTCCAACGCCGGACGCAGAGGCATGTCAGGCCTGCTCACCGGCGTCGGCAGCGGCGGCCGGGGCCTCGGCCGGAGCCTCGGTCTTCGGCGCCTCGGCCGGAGCCTCGGCCTTCGGAGCCTCAGCGGCCTTGGCGGCCTTCTTGGCCGGCTTGGCCGGGGTCTCCGGGGCGAGCCCGGCGGCGGCCTTCGCCTCAGCCTCGTACGCCGCCTTGCGGTCGGCCCGCTCGGGGGCGACCTTCAGCGGCGGCGGGGCCGGCAGGCCCTTGTACTTCTGCCAGTCACCGGTCAGCTCCAGCAGCCGCTGCACCGCCTCGCTCGGCTGAGCGCCGACGGACAGCCAGTACTGGACCCGCTCCGACTTGACCTCGATGACCGAAGGGTCCTCCTTCGGCTGGTACACCCCGACGAACTCGATCGCCCGGCCGTCACGCTTGGTGCGCGAGTCGGCGATGACAATGCGGTACTGCGGGTTGCGGATCTTACCCATCCGCAGGAGCCGGATCTTTACGGCCACAGTTGTTTCGCTCCTGTTGCGATCTCACCAGCCCGGCACGGGCGGTGTGTATGGGTGAGCGCCGACGGCACAGTGGGGTTGGGCCGGAGACTACTCGGTGGACTGGCGACGTGCCCGGGTTAGAGGGCGCCGGACGCGCGCCGGATACCAGCGACCCATTCTGCCAGATCCGACGCTGATCTCTCGCACCGGACCCGGACACCGCGCCCGGACGGCCCGGACCGGTGACCCGGAACACCCTCTCAGCGCACCGGCGGACGGTCCCAACCCGGCGGAAGGTCGTCCGGTACGTCCCAGTCGGCGGGGGGCGCGAAGTCGCACCAGGTGCCGTCGAACGGGAACTCGCCGGCCTCCGCGAGCGCGATCACCCGCTCCCCCTCGGCCCGGACCGCCTTTTCGTCGGTCACCCAGTAGTCGTCGCCGAAGGCGAGGCGCTCGACGAACTCGTCCTCGTCCTTCCACTGCCAACTGCGGTCCGGGTGCACCACCACGTCGAGGTCCTGGTCCACCACGTCGACGCCGGCCACCGGACCGTCGTCCCAGCGCACGCCGGGTTCCTCCAGGTTGACGTACCAGTGGGCGAACCGGCCCTGCGCGTCCCGGAACCACCAGACGGAGTGCGCCGCGCCGGTGGGCAGGAACTTCAGCAGCGGCGGCCCGTTCCAGCGCCCACGCTCCAGCCGGTACGCCGACGAGATCCACTGGGCGAACGGCATCGCCCGCATCCCCAGCCCCGCCTCGGTCACCTCGTGGGCGACCGGCGAGTCCCGGGCGATCCAGACCAGCAGACCCCGCTCGTCGTCACTGACCACCCGGCCCGGCCGGACCCACCCGATCCGGCCGTGCCGCACGCTGCGGTGCATGATCAACCGACCCGGCGCGAACCGGTCGACAGGGTTGCCCGGCCGCACCTCAGTAGGCGCGGGCGAGGACGGCGATCAGGTCGGGCTCGTCCTCGGAGTCCGGCACCGAGCCGTCGGCACGCAGCAGGCAGCGCACCGTGACGCCCTGGCCGTTCGCCTCGGCCTCGCCGGCCACGCCGACCGCCGACCACGGCACCCGGGCCCAGCCGTTCGCGGCGGCCTCGATCGCCTCGCCGAGGGTGGCCACGTCCACCGTGCGCGACTCGCGGTTGGCCAGCGCCTGGTCGTGCAGCACCTGCTGGTCGGTCTCCAGCGCGGCCAGCACCGCGCCGACCACGTCGGCCACCGGCGTCGGGGACTTCGAGCCGTCGGTACGGCGCACCACCACCGCGTTACCGGCGGCCAGATCGCGGGGGCCGACCTCGACGCGTACCGGATAGCCGCGCAGCTCGGCGTCGACGGCCCGGCGGCCGAACGCGGTGTCGGTACGGTCGTCGAGCGCGACCCGGACACCGGCGTCGCGCAGGCCGTCGCGCAGCTTGGCAGCAGCCTCGGCGACACCCTCGCCGTCCTTGACGATCATGACGTACGCCTGGATCGGGGCCAGCCTCGGCGGCACCCGCAGGCCGTTGTCGTCGCCGTGCGCCATGATCAGGCCGCCGAGCATCCGGGTCGACGTGCCCCAGGAGGTCGTCCACGCGTACTCCCGGCCGCCCTCGGCCGACGAGTAGCTGATGTCGAACGCCTTGGCGAAGTTCTGACCCAGCTCGTGGCTGGTGCCCAGCTGGAGCGCCTTGCCGTCGCCCATCATGCCTTCGCAGGTGTACGTCGCGGTCGCACCGGCGAACCGCTCGCGGGCCGTCTTCAGGCCCACCACCACGGGGATGCCGATCACGTTGACCATCAGGTCCTCGTACGCCTCGTGCAGGATCCGCCGGGCGTAGGCCCGGGCGTCCTCGCGCGTGGCGTGCGCGGTGTGCCCCTCCTGCCAGAGGAACTCGCTGGTGCGCAGGAAGATCCGCGGGCGCAGCTCCCACCGGACCACGTTGGCCCACTGGTTGAGCAGCAGCGGCAGGTCCCGGTACGAGTCGATCCACTTGGCCATGAACTCGCCGATCACCGTCTCGCTGGTGGGCCGCACCACCACCGGCTCGGCGAGCTGCTTGCCGCCACCGTGGGTGACCACCGCCAGCTCCGGTGAGAAGCCCTCGACGTGCTGGGCCTCGCGCTTGAGGTAGCTCTCCGGAATGAACAGCGGGAAGTATGCGTTCTCCGCGCCCGCCGCCTTGATCCGGGCGTCCATCTCGGCCTGCATCCGTTCCCAGATGGCGTAGCCGGCCGGGCGGATGACCATGGTGCCGCGGACCGGGCCGTTGTCGGCCAGCTTCGCCTTGGCGATCAGGTCCTGGTACCAGCGGGGGAAGTCCTCCGCACGGGGAGTGAGCACGCGTGCCATGACCGCACATCCTATGCGCCGCGCGGCCGGCCACCGCGCCCGGGCGGCGACGCGCCGTCCGCCCGCTGTTCCGCGCCCACCTCGCGCACCGGCTGCGGCGGCCCCTGCGCAGGCTGGCGGGGCGACCGTAGACTTCGACCACCATGACTGCATCGACGGAGACCCCTCGCCAGCGGCTGCGGGACACGATCGTGGACGCCGCCCGCGCGCGGACCATCGCCTCCGGCTGGGACGCGGTCCGCATGGGCGGGGTGGCCGCCGCGGCCGGAGTGAGCCGGCAGACCGTCTACAACGAGTTCGGCAGCAAGGCCGGCCTGGCCGAGGCGCTCGCCCGGCGGGAGGTCGACCGGTTCGTCGGCGACGTCCGGGCGGCCCTGGTCGCGCACGGTCCCGACGTCCGGGCCGGCGCGTACGCGGCGATCGCGCACACCCTCGCCGCGGCGGCGGACAACCCCCTGGTCAAGGCGATCCTGACCAGCGCCCGAGGTGGCTCGGACGAGCTGCTGCCGTACCTGACCACCCGGGCCGAGGTGGTGCTCACCGAGGCATCCGGCGCGCTCATCGAGTGGGTCGGCGACCACCTGCCGCAGGCCGAGCCGGCCGCGCTGGCCTTCGCCGCCGACACCATCGTCCGCCTGGTCGTCAGCCACATCGTGCTCCCCCGCGACCCGATCGACCAGACCGCCGCCGCCCTCGCCGACCTGGCCGTACGCCTGTTCGCGACGGCCGCCCGCACGCCCCGCTGACCCGGCGCCGTGTCCCACATCCCGCGCCGCACCCCGCGTCGCCGTCAGCGGATGACGCGGCCGCGCAGGATGGTGCGGGACGGGGCGCGGACCACGCGCAGGTCGTGGCGCGGGTCCTCGGGGTAGACGGTCAGGTCGGCGAGGCCGCCCTCGACCAGGCCGGGGAAGCCGAGCCACTCCCGGGCGCCCCAGGAGGCGGCGGCCAGCACGTCGAGGGGCGCCATGCCGGCCCGCTCGTGCAGCAGCAGCATCTCCTCGGCGGCCAGCCCGTGGTCGATGCCGCCGCCCGCGTCGGTGCCCACGTAGATCGGCACGCCCGCCTCGTGCGCGGCCCGCACCACCTCGGGGAAGCCGTCCCGCAGCGCCAGCATGTGCTCCGCGTACCCGGGGAACTTGGCCCGCGCCTGCTCGGCGATCCCACCGAAGGTGGCAATGTTGATCATCGTGGGGACCAGCGCGGTGCCCTGGCGGGCCATCTCGTCGATCAGGTCGAGGCTCAGCCCCGTGCCGTGCTCCACCGAGTCCACCCCGGCCCGCACCATGATCTCCACGGCTGACTCGGAGAAGGTGTGCACGGCGGCGCGTACCCCGGCGTCGTGCGCGGCCCGCACGGCGGCGGTGAGGGTGTCCGCGTCCCAGGCCGGCGCGAGGTCGCCAACGCCGCGGTCGATCCAGTCGCCGACGAGCTTGACCCAGCCGTTGCCGGCCCGCGCCTGAGCGGCGACCGTCGCGGCCACCTCGGCGGCGCCGACCTCCACCCCGATGTCGCGCAGGTAGCGCTTCGGCGGCGCGACGTGCCGGCCGGCGCGGGCCAGTCGCGGCAGGTCCGGCTCGTCGTCCAACTCGGGGTACGGGTACGGCGAGCCGGCGTCGCGGATCGCCAGCACCCCGGCGGCCCGGTCGACGAGGGCCAACTCGCGGGCCTGGTCGAGAGAGGTGATCGGGGCGCCACCGCGGGCGATGCCGATGTGGCAGTGCGCGTCGACCAGACCCGGCAGGACGAAACCGCCGTCGACGACCGTCTCCGCCCCGGGCACCGGGGTGAGGGTCACCCGGTCGCCGACCAGCCAGAGATCCCGGACCTCGTCGTCGGGGAGCAGCACACCGCGCACATGAAGAGCCATGTGCACAGTCCTACCCGATCATCCCGTCGTCCGCGACGTCGCCCGACGTCACCGACACGCGTCAGCGGGGGTGGTTGTCGCCGCCCTTGCCGAGCTTGTTGAAGTCGATCTTCGGAAGCTTGAAGCCGGGCGGCAGGCCCTGGCCACCGGCCAGGTCGTTCGGGTCCATGCCCGGCGGAAGCTGCGGCATGCCACCCGGGAACCCTCCCGGCATCCCGGCGCCCGCCCCGGTCCGCGGCCGGCCGCCACCCTTGGTGCCCTTGCGCTTGTTCTTGGGGCTCTTGGTCGCCTTGCGCCGGCCACCGCCGGGCAGGCCCATCATGCCGCCCATCTGCTTCATCATCTTCTGCGCGTCGGCGAAGCGGTTGAGCAGCTGGTTGACGTCCATCACGGTGACCCCGGAGCCGTTGGCGATGCGCGCCCGCCGGGAGCCGTTGATGATCTTCGGGGTGGTGCGCTCGGCCGGGGTCATCGACCGGATGATCGCGGTGACCCGGTCGAAGTGGGTGTCGTCCAGATCGGCCAGCTGGTCCTTCATCTGCCCCATGCCGGGCATCATGGCCAGCACGTTGGCGATCGGCCCCATCCGGCGCACCGCGATGAGCTGGTCGAGGAAGTCCTCCAGGGTGAACTGCTCGCCGCCCATCAGCTTGGCGGTCATCTTCTCCTTCTGATCGGAGTCGAAGGCCTGCTCGGCCTGCTCGATCAGAGTGAGGACGTCGCCCATGCCGAGGATCCGGCTGGCCATCCGGTCGGGGTGGAAGACGTCGAAGTCCTCCAGCTTCTCGCCGGTGGAGGCGAACAGGATCGGCTGCCCGGTCACCTCACGCACCGACAGCGCGGCGCCACCACGGGCGTCGCCGTCGAGCTTGGAGAGCACCACGCCGGTGATGCCGACGCCGTCGCGGAACGCCTCGGCGGTGCGGACGGCGTCCTGACCGACCATCGCGTCGATGACGAAGATGACCTCGTCCGGCGAGACGGCGTCGCGGATGTCGGCGGCCTGCTGCATCATCTCGGCGTCGATGCCGAGCCGGCCGGCGGTGTCGACGATGACGATGTCCCGGGCCGCCCGCTTCGCGTGCTCGATCGACGCCCGCGCCACCTGCACCGGGTCACCGGTGCCGTTGCCGGGCTCTGGGGCGTACACCTCGACGCCGGCCCGGCCACCGAGCACCTGGAGCTGCCCGACCGCGTTGGGGCGCTGAAGGTCGGCGGCGACCAGCAGCGGCTGGTGCCCCTGGCCCTTGAGCCAGCGGGCCAGCTTGCCGGCGAGGGTGGTCTTACCGGAACCCTGGAGGCCGGCCAGCATGATCACCGTCGGCGGCTGCTTGGCGAACTGGAGCCGCCGGCCCTCACCGCCGAGCACGTTGATCAGCTCTTCGTTGACGATCTTGATGATCTGCTGGGCCGGGTTCAGCGCCTGGGAGACCTCTGCGCTGCGGGCCCGCTCCTTGACGGCCGCGATGAAGCCCTTGACGACCGGCAGCGCGACGTCCGCCTCCAGCAGCGCGAGGCGGATCTCGCGCGCGGTGGCGTCGATGTCGGCGTCGGTGAGCCGCCCCTTGCCGCGGAGCTTGGTGAAGATCCCGGACAGGCGGTCACTCAAGGTGTCAAACACACGAACATCCCGTTTGTCAGTGTTCCGGCGGGCACAACGCGGTCGGCAGTGCGGAGTCCGACCACCGCAAGGGTAGCGGGCCGGCCGCACGGCCGCTGTCGCCCGGCCCGGCCCGCGCCCCCGGCCGCCCGACACCGCCCGCGCCGGGCCGCCGTCAGCCGGTCACCAGCCCCGACTGGTACGCGAAGACGACGAGCTGGGCCCGGTCCCGGGCTCCCAGCTTGCCCATCGCCCGGCTGACGTGGGTACGGGCGGTCGCCGGACTGACGACCAGCCGGGCGGCGATCTCCTCGTTGTTCAGCCCCTCACCGACCAGGCCGACCACCTGGCGTTCCCGGTCGGTGAGCGCGTCGAGCCGCGGATGCGGACGCGGCACCCGGGACGGCCGGGTGGCGAACTCCCGCACCACCCGCCGGGTCACCGACGGCGACAGCAGCGCCTCCCCCTCGGCGACCAGCCGAATCGCCCGCAGCAGCTCGGCCGGCCGGGTGTCCTTGGTGAGGAACCCGCTCGCCCCGTGCCGCAGCGCGTCGAAGACGTACTCGTCCAGCTCGAAGGTGGTGAGCACCACCACCCGCGTGCCGACCAGGTCTGGGTCGGCGACGATCCGACGGGTGGCCTCGATCCCGTCGATGCCCGGCATCCGGATGTCCATCAGCACCACGTCCGGCCGCTCCCGGCGGGCCAGCTCCACCGCCCGCAGCCCGTCGGCCGCCTCACCGGCCAGCGCCAGGTCGTCCTCGCTCTCCACCAGCGCGCGCAGCCCGAGCCGGACCAGGTCCTGGTCGTCGGCGATCAGCACCCGGATCACGCGGGGGCCTTCACCGGCAGCCGGGCGTACACCCGGAAACCGCCGCCGTCGGTACGCTGCCCGACGGCCAGCCGCCCACCCAGCGCGTCGATCCGCTCCCGCATCCCCGCCAGGCCGTGCCCGCCGGTTCCGTCGTCGGCGGGATCCGGCCCGGCGCCCCGGACGCCCGTGCCCCGGTCGGTGACCTCGACGGTCAACTCGTCGGCGCGGTAGTCGACCGTCACCTCCGCGCTGGCCACCCCGGCATGGCGCAGGACGTTGGTCAACGCCTCCTGCACCACCCGGTACGCGGCCAGATCCACCGCCGCCGGCAGCTCCCGCGGTTCACCGACCACCCGCAGCTCGACGGCGAGGCCGGTTCCGGCTAGCCGGTCGCGTAACGCGGGGAGCCGGGCCAGGCCGGGTACCGGCCCACGCTCGGCGCCTCGCCGCACCGCGCCCAGGGTGACCCGCAGCTCGTCCAGGGCCTCCCGGCTGGTCCGGCTGATCGCTGTCAGCGCGGTCTCCGCCTGCTCCGGCCGTTTCGGCAGCAGGTGCAGGGCGATCTCCGCCTGCATGCTGATCGCGGCCAGCCCGTGCCCCACCACGTCGTGCACCTCCTGCGCGATGCGCAGCCGCTCCTCGTCCGCCTGCCGCCGGGCCTGCTCGACACGACTGCGAGCCTCCTCGGCACGGCTGCGGGCGGTCGCCTCGCGGTTGACCCGCACCACCGTCCCCACCGCGAACGGTACGACCACCCAGGCCGACGCGGGCAGCACTCCGGCCCAGCCCGGAGCCGGGCCCCGGGACCAGAAGGCGTGTGTCAGCAGCAGCACGAACGCGCCCCCGGTGGCGAGCGCCGCCGGCCGCACCGGCAGCCGCACCGCGACGGTGTACACCGCGATCAGGAAGGTGAGCAGGATCGGCCCGTACGGGTAGCCGATCACCAGGTACGTCGTAGTGGCCGCGGTGACCACGCCGAGGGTCGCGACCGGGGCGCGTCGCCGGGCCACCAGCGCCAGCGCGGCGACTGCGATCAGCACCCGGCAGGCGGCGTCCACCGGCCTGGACCCCGGCTGGTTGTCCCCGGCCAGGCCGGTGGCGAGCAGCGCGAATCCGAGCAGCACCAGGGCGAGCGCGGCGTCAGCGCCCGTCTCCTGCCACCCTCGCTGTCCGCTCCCTCGCATGGCCGTCATTCTGCCCGCGCCGAGGCCACCCGGCGTGCGTCCACGAGCGGCACCGCAGCTACGCCCCCGGACGTACCCGCCGCCCATCTCCCCGCGACGCTGCTCCGCTCTGACCGTGCGGAAGGCTCGAGCACGCCAGGTCCGGCGGCGGATACCTCCGCGAGCGCGATGACTCAGAGGCATAAATATGACTCTGAGGTATCGCGCCGGTGAGTGAGGCGGGCTGGCACGAGGATTGAACGGAGATGGTGCAACGACGCGGCGGGCGGCTACGAGCGGCAGCGGCTACGAGCGGCGGACAGCGCGCGGGCGACTGACAGCCGTCGGCAGGCGGCGGCGGACGGCGGCAGGCGGCGGCGGACGTCGGCAGGCGGCGAGGATTCGAGGGCGGTCAGACGGCGGCGAGTACCGCGGCCTCCAGGCGGGCCCGGGTGGCGTCGTCCGGCCAGCCGCCGACCAGGTAGAAGGCGTCGACCACGTCGGCTCCGAGGGTGGAGATGCGGGCCGCGCGGACCAGGGCACCCGCCTCGTCGAGCGCACAGGTGACCCGGTAGAGCAGGCCGGCGGCGTCGGCGGCGCGCAGCTCCAGCAGGACGGCGTCGGTGGCCGCCTCGCGGTGCCAGACCACCCGGGGGGCCGCGCCGCCGCCCCGGGCGGCGAGCGTACGGCCGCGGAGGCGCTGGGTGACCGACACGTCGCCGGCGACCGCTCGCCGCAGGTCGGCGCAGAGGGGGACCGGGTCCGGCGGTAGGCCGTAGCGCGGCTGCACCCGGCACTCGACCAGGGCCCGGCCGTCGACCGCGGAGGCGTCCGCGGAGATCACTTCGAGCCGGTGCAGGGCCAGGCAGCCGGCCACGGTGGCGAGCAGGCCGCGTCGGTCCGCCGCGGCCACCGCCACCCGGTCCCCGGTCAGGTGGACGACTGGCAGGGGCCCGGCCAGCAGCGCCGGGTCGGGGGCCGGCGGTTCGGGGAGTACGCCGGTGTCCAGCGCGGTGCGGACCCGGGCGACCAGCTCGGCGACCAGCCGGCCCTTCCAGTCCGACCAGGCCGCCGGCCCGGTGGCCGCCGCGTCCGCGCGGACCAGCGCGTGCAGCAGGTCGAGGGTGCCGGTGTCCCCGACCGCCTCGGCCACCGCTGCGATGGTCACCGGGTCGGCCAGGTCCCGGCGGGTGGCCACGTCGGGCAGCAGCAGGTGCAGCCGGACCAGCGTGCCGATCAGTTCGACCTCCCCGGCGGGCAGGCCGATCCGGGTCGCCACCGCCTCGGCCAGCGGCACACCGACCGCGCTGTGGTCCCCGGGTAGTCCCTTGCCGATGTCGTGCAGCAGGGCACCGAGGAGCAGCAGGTCGGGGCGGTCCACCTCGCGGGCGTGCCGGCTGGCCTCGTGGGCGGTCTGCACGAGGTGCCGGTCCAGGGTGAAGCGGTGCACCGGGTTGTGCTGGGGCAGGCTGCGCAGCCGGGCCCACTCGGGCAGCCAGCCGTCGACCAGCCCGTACCGGTCGCAGGTCTCCCAGGCCGGCACGAGGCCGGCACCGGCGCCGAGCAGGGTGGTCAGCGCGGCCCGGGCCTCGGCCGGCCAGGGTGTGGGCAACGGCGGGCAGTACGCCGCCAGCCACTCGCAGGTCGCCCGTGCGATCGGCAGCCGGGTGGCGGCCGCGGCGGCGGCCACCCGGAGCGACAGGCTCGGGTCGGGGCGGGCGCCGATCGCCGTGCGGGCGAGCACGAGCTCGCCGTCGTGCTCAACCACGTCCCGGGCCACCGGGCGGCGCACCGGGCGATCGTTGCCGCCGCGGAATCGGCCGGAGCGCAGCCGGTCGGCGGCCCGGAAGGCGTCGTCCAGGGCGTGACTGACCGTGCGGGCGTCCCCGGCGACCCGGCGCAGGAGGGCGTCGCCGTCCTCCACGACGGCTCCGGGCCGCCGCGCGGCGTCAGACGCGCCGGGCTGGAGTTGTCGCAGCCCCAGGAGCGCCGCCACACCGTCGCGCTCCTGGGCGACCAGCCGGTCGACCCGGCGACCGACCTGCTGGTGCAGGGCGTCCCGGGTGTCCAGCAGGCGCAGATGGGCGGCGCGCACGGCGGGACGCAGGGCGTCGGTGATCCCGGCAGCGGAGATCGCCCGCAACAGCCCCACGTCACGCAGCCCGCCGGCGGCCTCCTTGAGGTCACCCTCCAGCAGGAAGGCCAGTTCGCCGTGTGCCTGCCAGCGGGCTTCGGTGACCTCCCGTAGACCGGGCAACTGGCGGACGGCGGTCCGCCGCCAGTGGTCGGCGGCGGTGCGGATCAGCGCGTCGGCCAGCGCCCGGTCGCCGACCACCAGCCGGGCGTCGAGCAACCCGAGGGCCACCTTGACGTCGTCCTGGGCCACCGACAGCGCTTCGGAGACGGTGCGTACCGAGTGGTCGAGCCGCAGGCCGGCGTCCCAGATCGGGTACCAGACCGAGGCGGCCAGCTCGTCGGTGCCGGGCATTCCGGCGTGCAGGAGAACCAGGTCGAGATCGCCGTACGGCGCGCACTGCCGCCGCCCCAACCCACCCACGGCGAGCAGCGCCACCCCGTCCCGCACCGGCACCAACCCCCGCAGGAAGTCGTCGTACGCGGCAGCCCGCCCCTGCCGGGCTGCCTCCCCGACTCCCCCACGTACGCCGACGACCTCGTTGATCAAGAGGTTCGCGTCGCCGTCATCGGCGTTTCCTGACGCGTTCCTCTTGATCAACGAGGTCATGTCGGTCTCGGTCGAGGTCAGAGGGCGTCGAGGCCGCGTTCGCCGGTACGTACCCGGACGACCTCTTCGACGCCGGTGACCCAGACCTTGCCGTCACCGATCTTGCCCGTGCGGGCGGCACCGACGATCGCGTCCACGATCTTGTCCACGTCGATCTCGTCGGTGAGCACCTCGACCCGGATCTTGGGCAGGAACTCGACCGTGTACTCGGCACCCCGGTAGACCTCGGTGTGCCCCTTCTGCCGCCCGTACCCCTGGACCTCGCTGACGGTCAGCCCGGCCACCCCGAGGGCGTGCAGAGCCTCCTTCACCGCGTCCAGCTGGTACGGCTTGATGACCGCGGTCACCAGCTTCATGTCCAACCCCTCCATCCCAGGAACGTTAACCGGCGGCCTTCGCGCTGACCGGCTCGGCGGATTCCGCCTCCGGCCTGGCACCACTCGTCGCGCCGCCACCGGGGGTGCCGATGCCGGCCATCGCGAACGCGCTGCCCGTGCCTCCGCCCGCCGGGGACAGGTCGTAGCTGCTCTCGGCGTGCTCGGCGATGTCGATGCCCTCGACCTCGGCCTCGGCCCGCACGCGGAAGCCGATCGTCTTCTCGATGACGAAGGCCAGCACCCAGGCGATGCCGAACGACCAGACCGAGACGATCACACCGGCGAGCGCCTGCCGCCCGAGCTGCGTGAGCCCGCCGCCGTAGAGGAGGCCGTCGGAGGCGCCCACCACGTCGCTGATCGCGGCGTTGACCGAGTTGGTGGCGAACAGGCCGAGCCAGAGCGAGCCGATCCAGCCGCCGACGAAGTGCACGCCGACCACGTCCAGAGAGTCGTCGTAGCCCAGCTTGTACTTGAGGCTGACGGCCAGCGCACACACGACCCCGGCGACGATGCCGAGCAGGACGGCCGCCCAGGGGGCGATGAAGCCACAGGCCGGGGTGATGGCGACCAGACCGGCGACCGCGCCGGACGAGGCACCGACCATGGTCGGCTTCCGGTCCTTGATCCATTCGACCGCGATCCAGCCGAGCACCGCGGCCGCGGTGGCGAGCTGGGTGTTGATGAAGGCGAGGCCGGCGACCGAGTCGACGGTCAGCTCCGAGCCGGCGTTGAACCCGAACCACCCGAACCACAGCAGGCCGGCGCCGAGCGCGACCAGCGGAATGTTGTGCGGCTTCATGCCCTCGCGCGGCCAACCGAGCCGCTTGCCGAGCACCAGCGCCACGGCCAGGGCCGCCGCGCCGGCGTTGATGTGCACCGCGGTACCACCGGCGAAGTCCAGGGCGTGGATGTCACCGCCGATGATGCCGCCGCCCCAGACCCAGTGGGCGACCGGGAAGTAGACCAGGGTGGCCCAGCCGAAGGCGAACAGCAGCCAGCCGGCGAACTTGGCCCGGTCGGCGATGGCGCCGCTGATCAACGCGACGGTGATCACCGCGAAGACCATCTGGAAGGCCATGAACACGTAGAGCGGAACACCGATGCCGCTGGGGTTCTCCGCCGTGGCGCCCCACAGGTCGGTCTCGGCGAGGAAGGTCTTGGTGCCGAGGTACGCGCCCGGGTCGCCCCAGAAGCCGTTCACGTCGGCCCCGAAGGCGACGCTGAAGCCGTAGAACCACCACAGAACAGAGATGAGCCCGATGGCGGAGAAGCTCATCATCATCATGTTGAGTACGCCCTTGGCCCGGTTGAGCCCGCCGTAGAACAGCGCCAGTCCCGGGGTCATGAGCAGCACGAGCGCGGTCGACACCAGCAGCCAAACGGTATTGCCGCTATCGATCGTGGGTGCTTCAGGCACGCTGGCCTCCTAAAGGTGAAGTTCCCTCCTTCGCGGCTTTCCGGGGCAGCGTCGCCCGTAGGCCGGTTGGGCGGAAGCTTCGCGGCCGGCTGTTTCACCCAGGGTCCCGTGCCGGTTTCTGTTTCGTGACAGGTTGTTTCGTACGTGTCACGAACTTCGCACAGTCAGCGACATGGGCGAGGGTGGATCGACCTGCCGGCGCTCAGCGGAGGGCGTTCTCCAGGGCGTGCCGTTCGTAGTCGAGCAGCCGCAGATCGCGCATCGGCCGGCGCAGGTGCCCCTTGTGCACGATCCGGACGAAGGCCGGCTCCCCGGCGGCGGCCATCCTGCGGATCCCCTCGACGTGGTCCACGATCCGCTTGCGGATGGTCCGGATCAGCCGGTGCCGGTCCCGGGGGATCAGCCCGTACGCGTCGGCGAAGAGCCGCAGCCGGCGCGGTCGGTCCGGGCGCTTCCAGCCCAGGGTGATCGAGTCCCGGTCCGCGAAGATCGGCACCCAGGTCCAGGCCGCGTACGCCACGTCGTAGATCCGCGAGCCCGGCGAGGCCAGGTCGAAGTCGATCAGCCCGAGCGTGCCGTCCGGCCGCCAGATCACGTTGTGCGGCGCCGCGTCGTGGTGGCAGATCACCTCCGTGTCCGGTGGCGGCGGCCCGAACGAGCGCCAGACCGCCCCGGGGGGTGGGGTGAAGCCGTACTGGGCGTCGTGGAACATCCGCAGCATGGTGGCGACGGTGACCAGCGCCTCGTCGGTCACCCAGTGCGGGGCGAGCGGGTACTCCCCGCACTCCCCCTCCAGGTACGACAGCACCTCGCGGTTGCGCTCGTCCATGCCGAGCGCCCGGGGGGCGCCGGTGAACCCGACGTACTCCAGGTGCCGCAGCAGGGCGTGCACGGACGGGGTCCACGGCCCGGCGTTACGGCGGACCGTGTCACCGACCCGGACCACGGTGCTCACGTTGCCGCCGTGCAGCGGGATCTCCTGCGAAGTCACGTACGGTCTCCCGAGGCGCTGCGAGGGGTGGCCGGGGTCGCGCCAGCCCGCGTACGCGCGATCGTCAGTGGTCACCCGAGACTACGCGTCCCGTCCGGCGGCCTCGGTGCCCAGCAACGCGTCGACGAACTGCGCCGGGTCGAACGGGGCCAGATCGTCCTTGCCCTCACCGAGGCCGACGAGCTTCACGGGGATGCCGAGCTTGCGCTGGACGGCGATCACGATGCCGCCCTTCGCGGTGCCGTCGAGCTTGGTCAGCACCACGCCGGTCACGTTGACCACCTCGGTGAAGACCCGGGCCTGCTCCAGGCCGTTCTGACCTGTCGTGGCGTCCAGGATGAGCAGTGTCTCGTCGATAGGGCCCTGTTTCTCCACCACCCGCTTGACCTTGCCCAGCTCGTCCATGAGGCCGACCTTGTTCTGGAGCCGGCCGGCGGTGTCGATGAGCACGGTGTCCACGCCGGTGTCGATGCCCCGCTTGACGGCGTCGAAGGCGACGCTGGCCGGGTCGGCGGCCTCCGGGCCGCGGACGGTCTCCGCCCCGACCCGTGAACCCCAGGTCTCGAGCTGGTCGGCGGCGGCGGCCCGGAAAGTGTCCGCCGCGCCGAGCAGGACGCTGCGGCCGTCTGCCACCAGCACCCGGGCGATCTTGCCGCAGGTGGTGGTCTTGCCGGCGCCGTTGACGCCCACCACCAGCAGCACCGCCGGTACGCCGTCCTTCGGGGCGGTCCGCAGCGACCGGTCCAGGCTCGGGTCGAGCGCGTTGACCAGCTCGGCGGCGAGCAGCGCCCGCAGCTCGGAGGCCGAACGGGTGCCCAGCACCCGGGTCCGCTCGCGCAGCCGGTCGACGATGTCGCGGGTCGCGTCGACGCCGACGTCGGCGGTGATCAGGCTGTCCTCGATTTCCTCCCAGACGTCCTCGTCGAGGTGGTCGCGGGCGAGCAGGCCGAGCAGCCCCTTGCCGAAGACGTTCTGCGAGCGGGACAGCCGGGAGCGGAGCCGGACCAGCCGCCCGGCGGTCGGCTCGGGCACCTCGACGGTCGGCGCGGGCGCCTCGATGACCGGTGGTGGCTCGACCAGGACACCGGTGGACAGATCGGACTCCGGTGCCTCGACCGGCGGGCCGGCGAGATCCTCTTCAGCCCGGGTGTCGACCTCGGTGCGGGGCAGCGGGGGCTCGGGCCGCCGCCGCAATCGCGGCACGACCAGCCCGACTGTGCCGACGATCAGCACGCCGAGCAGGACCAGAGCGAGGACGAGATATTCGGCCATGCCGGAATCCTGTCAGATGCCGGCCGCGGCGTCCCAGCCACCGCACCCCGGCCGGTGCCGAGAACCGGCGGTAGGCTCGGCCGCATGCCCGCCGCACACCTGCTCATCGGCCCCCTCCTGCGGCGCGTGGTGGACACCCGGGCGACCATCTGGGTGGAAACGGCGGCGCCCGCCGTGGTCACCGTCCGCACCGCGGACGGCGCCACCGGCACCGCGCCCACCTTCTCGGCGTACGACCACCACTACGCGCTCGTGGTGGTGCAGGGGCTCACTCCGGACAGCGCGACCACCTACGAGGTGCTGGTCAACGACGAGGTGGTGTGGCCGGTGCCGAGCAGCGGCTTCCCGCCGAGTGTGATCCGCACCCGGGCAGCCGACGACCGGGACCAGCCGGTCAGTCTGATCTTCGGCTCGTGCCGCGAGACCACCCAGCACGCCACCACCCGCAAGCTCCCGCCGGACGCGCTGGACGCGTACGCCCGGCGGTTGATGGCCGACCCCGAGGCGAACCCGCTACCCGACCTGCTGGTGCTGCTCGGCGACCAGGTCTACGCCGATGTCACCTCGCCGACGGTGCGGCGGTTGCTGCGCCGGCGCCGGCGCCGGCCGAAGGGCGCCCCGAGCGACCAGGTGGTGAGCTTCGACGAGTACACCAAGCTCTACCTGGAGTCGTGGCGGGATCCGGAGATCCGTTGGCTGCTCTCCACCGTTCCGAGCGTGATGATCTTCGACGACCACGAGATCATCGACGACTGGAACACCTCGGCGGAATGGCGGGCCGAGGTCCGCGAGCAGCCGTGGTGGTCTGAGCGGATCGGCAGCGGGCTCGCCTCCTACTGGGTCTACCAGCACCTGGGCAACCTCTCCCCGGACGACATCGCGGCTGACCCGGTCTTCGCGAAGGTCGCCGCCGCCGAGGACGCCACCGGCGTGCTGCGCGAGTTCGGGCACCGGGTCGACCAGGAGTCCGACCTGGCGCACGACACCGAGCGTTGGCGCGCGGTGCAGTACCAGTGGAGTTACGCGCTGGACCTGGGCCGGACGCGGCTGGTGATGCTGGACAACCGGTGCAGCCGGGTGCTCGACCGGGGCAACCGGGCGATGCTGCCGCCGGGTGAGTGGTCCTGGTTCCTCGACCAGGCACACGGGGTCTACGACCACCTGGTGGTCGGCGCCTCGCTGCCCTGGCTGCTGCCGCAGGGCATCCACCACATCGAGGCGTGGAACGAGAAGCTGGCGGACTCGCGCCGGCCCTGGGTGGCGCGCTCGGCGGAGAAGCTGCGCCGGGCACTGGACCTGGAGCACTGGGCGGCGTTCCGGCGCTCCTTCGAGGCGCTCGCGGAGACCTTCGCCCGGATCGGCACCGGCACCCCGGGCCGGTCCGGCGCACGGGTCGGCGCGGGCCCGGCGTACGCCCCGCCGGCGTCGATCAGCGTGCTGTCCGGGGACGTGCACCACTCGTACGTGGCCCGGGCCCGGTTCGCCGACCCGGCGGTGGTCACTCCGGTGCACCAGCTCACCTGTTCGCCGATCCACAACCAGGTGCCGGCGGGGATCCGCCCGCTGATGCGGCTCGGCTGGTCGGCCGGCCCGGCGGGGGCGACCCGGACGTTGGCCCGCTCGGCCGGTGTCCGCCGTCCGGGGGTGCGCTGGCGCAAGTTGGCCGGCCCCTACTTCGGCAACGCGGTGGCCACGCTGACCCATCGCGGGCGCGCGGCTGAGGTGACCATCGAGGGCACCACCAAGGACGGGCACCTACGTCCGGTGATGCGCCGCCGACTCTCCGGCAACGGCTGAGCCGATCCGCCGTAGTCTCTACGCCGTGGACGACGAGCACCTGCCGGAGCCGATCCGGGCGGTCGAGCACGAACTGACGGCGCTGCTGCGTCGTGGCCGGGCGGTTTCCTGGGAGATCGCCCGGGAGGTGCACCCGAACCTCGAGCCGAACACCTACGGGCTGCTGCTCTGGCTGCGCCGGAGCGGGTCGATCCGGTTGACCGAGCTGGCGGCACGGCTCGGGGTGGGCAAGGGGACGCTGAGCCGGCAGATCAACGGGCTGGAAGCGCTCGGCCTGGTCAACCGCGACCCCGATCCGACCGATCGGCGGGCCGCGCAGATCAGCCTCACCGAGGAGGGCCAGCGCCGGTTCGACGTCGCCCGGTCCGCCCGGCTGGGTGAGTTCCTACGCGCCCTGGACGGCTGGCCGGCCCGGGACGTGGAGGAGTTCGCCCGGCTGCTCGGCCGCTTCAACGACTCCTGGATCTGACCTCGCCGACGGGGGAATGCCACTCCCCCTCGACATGTTGTTGCTTCAGGCAACCAAGGCATACGGTTGCTTCAGACAACTCTCAGGCGGTCGCCGTACGCCAGGCACGCCGCCCCCACCTCAACTCCATCCGGAGGCACGCAACGATGAGCCAGGCGACAGCGCCCACCCGGGCGACCGGCGTCGACATGACCCACCGGCAGATTCTGGAGGCCCTCTCCGGCCTGCTGCTGGGCATGTTCGTCGCGATCCTCTCCTCCACGGTCGTCTCGAACGCGCTGCCGCGGATCATCACCGAGCTGCACGGCGGTCAGTCCGCGTACACCTGGGTGGTCACCTCGGCCCTGCTGGCGACCACCGCGACCACCCCCATCTGGGGCAAGCTCGCCGACCTGACCAGCAAGAAGCTCCTGGTCCAGCTCTCCCTGGGGATCTACGTGCTGGGCTCGGTGCTGGCCGGCGCCGCGCAGGGCACCAGTGAGCTGATCGCCTGCCGGGTGCTCCAGGGCATCGGCGCCGGCGGCCTCACCGCGCTGGCCCAGGTGATCATGGCGACCATGATCGCGCCGCGCGAGCGGGGCCGCTACAGCGGCTACCTCGGCGCCGTGATGGCCGTCGGCACCATCGGCGGCCCGCTGATCGGCGGCGTGATCGTGGACACCTCCTGGCTCGGCTGGCGCTGGTGCTTCTACGTCGGCGTGCCGTTCGCCATCGCCGCGCTGGTCGTGCTCCAGAAGACCCTGCACCTGCCGGTCGTGAAGCGGAAGGCGCAGATCGACTGGTGGGGCGCCACGCTGATCACCGCGGCCGTCTCGGTGCTGCTGATCTGGGTCTCGCTCGCCGGTAACCAGTTCGACTGGACCTCCTGGCAGTCCGCCGCCATGGTGATCGGCGCGCTGGTGCTCGGCGCGCTGGCGATCCGGGTGGAGACCCGGGCCGCCGAGCCGATGATCCCGCCGCGCCTGTTCCGCAACCGCACCATCAGCCTGGCCGTCGTCGCGAGCATCGCGGTCGGCGTGGGCATGTTCGGCGCCTCGGTCTTCCTCGGCCAGTACTTCCAGATCAGCCGCGGCCAGAGCCCGACGATGTCCGGCCTCATGACCCTGCCGATGATCCTTGGCCTACTGGTCGCGTCGACGCTGAGCGGTCGGATCATCACCAAGACCGGCCGCTGGAAGCGGTTCCTGGTGATCGGTACGGCGCTGCTCACAGTCGGCTTCGCGCTGATGGGCACGCTCCGGGCCGACACGAGCTTCACCCTGCTCAGCATCTACATGGCGCTCGTCGGCATCGGCCTCGGCATGACCATGCAGAACCTGGTCCTCGCCGTGCAGAACACCGTCGGCACGCACGAGCTCGGCGCGGCCAGCTCGGTGGTGGCGTTCTTCCGCAGCCTAGGCGGCGCGATCGGCGTCTCCGCGCTCGGCGCGGTCCTCGGCCACAAGGTCACCGGCTACACGTCCGAGGGTCTGGCCCGGCTCGGCATCTCGGCGCCCAGCTCGGGCGGCGGTGGGGTCCTTCCCGACGTGCACACCCTGCCCGGCCCGATCCGGGCCGTGGTGGAGAGCGCGTACGGCCACGGCGCCGGCGACATCTTCCTGGCCGCCGCCCCCTTCGCGCTGATCGCCCTGATCGCTGTGACCTTCATCAAGGAGGTGCCGCTGCGGCAGCACACCGGCTCCCCGGCCGGCGCCGACGTCGAGCAAGAATCAACTATCGCGGCCGGCGCTGGTGCCGCCGTCGTCCGTACCGGCGAGCAGAGGTGAGGTAGGCAGCCATGAGCGTGGGAGCACCTGACCGCGAGGAGTACGGACCCCGGACCCGCCCGCTGCCCTTCGAACGAGGCACGGACGGCCCCCGGGTGATCATGGTGGGCGTGGACGGCACCCGCACCTCCGAGCGGGCCGGCTCCTACGCCGCCGGGCTGGCCCGCCGGCAGGGCGCCGCGCTGGTGGTGCTCTTCGTCAGCTCGGCGAGCGGGCTGTCCGCCCTGGTGCCCGGGATGGACGCGGGCGCCGTGCAGCGCACCCACGACGAGCTGGCCGACGAGCTGCGCCGGGAGTGCCGGCGCGGCGCCGAGGAGCTCGGCCTACCGGTGACGTTCCTGTGCCGGCGCGGCGACGCGTACGGCGAGCTGTGCGCGGCGGCCGACGAGTTCCAGGCCGACATGGTGGTCGTCGGCGCCTCCGAGCAGGCCGGTCACCGGCTGGTCGGCTCGGTCGCCACACGCCTGGTCCGCACCGGCCGCTGGCCCGTCGTCGTGGTGCCCTGATAACCCGTCGCGAAGTGTCGGGCATCCCGGGCAGGATGCGCGCCATGACCTGGATCGCACCGGAGATCACCCGGACCCCCGAACCGTACGTCGGCGACGAGCGCACCATGCTCGACGGCTGGCTCGACTACCACCGTCAGACACTGCTGCTCAAGTGTGCCGGGCTGACCGAGGCCCAGCTGCGCGCGCCCAGCGTGGAGCCGTCCGGGCTGACCCTGCTCGGTCTGGTCCGGCACCTGGCCGAGGTCGAGGCCTGGTGGTTCCGGGAGAACTTCGCCGGGGAGCGCGTCGACTACCCGTACTTCACCCCGGAGACGCCGGACGCCGACCACGACGTCAGCGCCGCGGACGCCGAGACCGATTTCGCCATCTTCCACCGCGAGGTGGCGCTGGCCCGCGAGGCCGCCGCCGGCCACTCGCTCGACGAGACGTTCACCGAGGTCAGCGCGAAGAAACGCACCTTCAACCTGCGCTGGGTGTACGTGCACATGATCGAGGAGTACGCCCGGCACAACGGCCACGCCGACCTGATCCGGGAACGCATCGACGGCGTCACCGGCGAGTGACCGGACTGCTCCACGGCAGGTCGGCGATCTGGCGGCATCACCTCGGTCGAATGCCGCCAGATCGGCGATACCGCGACGGCCGGTCTTCGGCTCAGTAGTTCAACGCCGCCCGCAGGTACCGCAGATCGCCGTGGCCGCCCCAGCGGTGCGCCGACAGCCCGGCGGCGCGGGCGCCCCGGATCGCCCAGTCCTCGTCGTCGACGAAGAGCACCTTGGCCGGCGGGGTACGCAGTGCCACGCAGGCGGCCTGGAAGTACTCCGGGGCGGGCTTGTGCACGCCCAGCGTCGAGGAGTTGACCACCACGTCCACCTCGCCGGTCAGACCGAGGGTCGCCAGGTCGGCGTCGAGCAGGTCGGTGGCGTTGGTCGCCAGACCCACCTTGATCCCGGCGCCGCGTACCTCCCGGACGAAGTCGAGCACCTCGGTGTCCACCTCGCCCCGGTGGCGCTGCCACTGCTCCACCGCCGCCCGGGCCCGTTCCGGGCCGCCGGCCGGCTCGGCGAGCGCGTCGGCCACGCTGCTCACCCAGTCGGCGTGGCTGACCTGACCGGTGAGCACCGGCCGGAGCCGGCCCCACTGCATGGCGATCTCGGTGAGAACCCCGTCGGCCAGGCCGTACTCCCGCTCCACCTCGGCGGCGACCGCCGGGTCGAATCGGCGCAGTACGCCGTCCAGATCCAGCAGGAGCGCCGTCGCGCGTTCCCGAGCCACTACCCGTTCTCCTCGCCGCGGCCGTGCCGCTGGTCGTCCTCGTCGGCCCGGTTGAGCCGCTGACTGATCACCTGGGTGACCCCGCTGCGCATGGTCACGCCGTAGAGCGCGTCGGCGATCTCCATCGTCCGCTTCTGGTGCGTGATGACGATCAGCTGACTCTTCTCCCGCAACTGCGCCAGCAGCGTGATCAGCCGGCCCAGGTTCACGTCGTCCAGGGCGGCCTCCACCTCGTCCATGATGTAGAACGGGCTGGGCCGCGCGCGGAAGATCGCCACCAGCATGGCCACCGCGGTCAGCGACCGCTCGCCACCCGAGAGCAGGGACAGCCTCTTGATCTTCTTGCCCGGCGGACGGGCCTCCACCTCGACGCCGGTGGTGAGCAGGTCGTCGGGGTCGGTGAGGATCAGCCGACCCTCGCCGCCGGGGAAGAGCACGGTGAACACCTGCTCGAACTCGCGCGCGGTGTCCTCGAAGGCGCTGGCGAAGACCTCCAGGATCCGCTCGTCCACGTCCTTGACCACGGTGAGCAGGTCCCGCCGGGTTGCCTTGAGGTCCTCCAACTGCTCGGAGAGGAACTTGTAACGCTCCTCCAGCGCGGCGAACTCCTCCAGCGCGAGCGGGTTGACCTTGCCGAGCAGGGCCAGTTCGCGTTCCGCCTTCGCGGCCCGCTTCTCCTGCACCGGCCGCTCGTAGCGGACCGGCTCGGGCAGCGGCAGACCGTCACGTTCGGCCGCCGCGACGTCGACCTGGGTGGGCGGAACGGGCTGGGTGGGGCCGTACTCGGCGACCAGGGTCTCCACGTCCAACCCGAAGTCCTCGGCAGCCTTCGCCTCCAGCTGCTCGATGCGCAGCCGCTGCTCGGCGCGGGCGACCTCGTCCCGGTGCACCTGGCTGGTCAGCCGCTCCAGCTCCGCGCCGAACCGCTTGGCGGCCCCGCGTACCTCCTGGAGTTCCGCTTCGCGGGCGGCGCGTTCCCGGGCCACCGCGTCGCGGTGCTCCTCCGCCGCCGCAATCGAGGTGGTGAGCCGGGTGAGCGCCTCCCGGGCGCCGCCGGCGACAGCGCGGGCGATGCCCGCGCCCCGGGTGCGGGCGGCCCGCCGGGCGGCGGCGCGTTCCCGTGCGGCCCGCTCCGCGGTGGCCTGGCGGGCCAGCGAGTCGGCCCGGCCGGCGATCGAGGCGACCCGCTCCTCAGCGGTACGCACCGCGAGCCGGACCTCCATCTCGTTCTGCCGCGCCTGCGGCACCATCGCGGCGAGCTGGTCCCGGTCCTCGGTGGAGGGCTCGGCGTCGACCGGGGTCTCCTCGGCCAGCCGCAGCCGTTCCTCCAGCTCGGCGAGTGCGGTGAGGTCCCGCTGCCGGGCCGCCTCGGCGCGGGCCCGGGACTCGCCGAGCCGGTCGGTCTCCGCCTTCGCCGAGCGGGCCGCCGCACCCAGCTCGGCCAGTCGACGGGCGGCGGCGTTGCGGTGGCTCTCCGCCTCGCGCTTCTCGGCGGCGGCGTGCTGCACGGCCTCCTTGGCGGCGGCCACCTCGGCGCGTGCCTCGACGAGTTGGTCGCGCAGCTCCGCGCCGGCGCGCTCGGCCGTGAGCCGGTTGCTGCGGGCTTCCTCGACGGCCGCCTGCACCTCGATGTAGCTGGGCGCCTTGGCCGACCCGCCGGCCGCCGCGTACGCCCCGACGACGTCCCCGTCCGGCGTGACCGCGCGCAGCTCGGGGTTGCCGGCGACCAGGTCGGCCGCGGCGGCCAGGTCGTCGACGAGCACCACGTCGCGCAGCGCCCGGTGCACCGCCGGACGCAGCTCGGCGCTGCACTCCACCAGGTCGGGGGCCCAGCGGGCCTCGTCGGGCAGCTTCGGGCGCAGGGCGTCGGCGGAGCCGGTCATGCCCGGTCCCGCCGGGCTGCCCACGAGCAGGCCGGCCCGGCCGGCGTCGGAGATCTTGAGCAGTCGCATCGCCTCGACGGC
Source organism: Micromonospora sp. BL4 (assembly GCF_003667505.1). Lineage (GTDB taxonomy): Bacteria > Actinomycetota > Actinomycetes > Mycobacteriales > Micromonosporaceae > Micromonospora. The sequence continues at coordinate 13,628 of NZ_RCVJ01000181.1, read as the reverse complement.
CTCGTCCACCCCGCTGACGGCGACCGCGTCGGCGAGGCCACCGAGCGCGGCGGCCAGCGCGGCCTCGTGGCCCGGGGCGACGGTGAGCAGCCCGGCGAGGCTGCCGAGCAGGCCGGGCACGTCGCCGGCTCGGGCGAGCAGCGCCCCGGCGCCGTCCTTGCGTCGCAGGCCCAGGGAGAGCGCCTCCTCCCGGGCCTTCCAGGTGGCCGCGTCCTTCTCGGCCGCCCGCTCGGCGTCGGCCAGCGACCGGACGGTGGCCTGTGCCCGGTCCTGGCCGGCGACCGCCTCGGCGTGCCGGGCGTCCAGGTCGGCGTTGTCCCGGTCCGCCTCGGTGGACTGCGCGGAGACCGCGTCCAGGTCGGCCTGCGCCTGCTCGGCGCGACCCAACGCGTCGGCGTGCGCGACGGCGAGCCGTTCGATCTCCTCGCCGGCGCTGGTGGTCCGAGCCCGGGCCGAGTTGACCTGGCCGGTGAGCCGGGCCATCCCCTCGCGCCGGTCGGCGATGGCCTTGGCGGCCGCCACGAGCTCGCGTTCGGCGGCGGCGAGCTGACGTTCCAGCTCCTGGCGGTGCTCCACGGCCTCGGCCAGCCGGATCTGGTCGTCGGTGAGCGCCGCGCGCAGCTCCTCCTCCTGCTCGCGGACCCGCTCGGCCTCGGCCTCCAGCTGGTCCGGGTCGCGGCCGGTCCGCTCGTCGTCGCCGGTGGCGCTCAGGTGCCGCAGCCGTTCCCGGGCCAGCTGCTCGATCGAGCGGAAACGTTCCTGCAGGGCGGACAGCTTGTACCAGGTGTCCTGGGCGGCGGCGAGCAGCGGAGCGTCCTCGGCGAGCGCGGCCTCCAGCTCACCCAGCCGACCCTGCACCTCGGCGTGCTCGGCCTCGACCTGCTCACGCCGCTCCCGCAGCGCGGTCTCGTCGGCGATCTCCCGGTCGAGCGTGGTCCGCAGGGTGGCCAGGTCGTCGGCGAGCAGCCGCAGCCGGGCGTCACGCAGATTGGCCTGGATGGCGGCGGCCCGCCGGGCCACCTCCGCCTGCCGGCCCAGCGGTTTGAGTTGGCGGCGCAGCTCGGCGGTCAGGTCGGTCACGCGGTTGAGGTTCACCTGCATCGCGTCGAGCTTGCGCAGCGCCTTTTCCTTGCGCTTGCGGTGCTTGAGGACGCCGGCCGCCTCCTCGATGAACGCCCGGCGATCCTCCGGCTTGGCGTGCAGCATGCCGTCGAGCCGGCCCTGGCCGACGATGATGTGCATCTCCCGGCCGATGCCCGAGTCGGAGAGCAGCTCCTGGATGTCCAGCAACCGGCAGGTGTTGCCGTTGATCTCGTACTCGCTCTCGCCGGAGCGGAACATCCGGCGGGTGATGGAGACCTCGGTGTACTCGATCGGCAGCGCGCCGTCGGTGTTGTCGATGGTGAGGGTGACCTCCGCGCGGCCCAACGGCGCCCGGCCGGCGGTGCCGGCGAAGATGACGTCCTCCATCTTGCCGCCGCGCAGCGCCTTGGCGCCCTGCTCGCCGAGCACCCAGGCGATGGCGTCGACGACGTTGGACTTGCCGGAGCCGTTCGGGCCCACCACGCAGGTGATCCCGGGCTCCAGCTTCAACGTCGTGGCGGAGGCGAAGGATTTGAAGCCCCGCACCGTCAGGCTCTTGAGATACACCTTCTCGATCCTCGTCCGGTGGCCGCCGTACCGTCGCCGGCTGCGCGGACCTGGTGAACCCGCAGACTAACCCGGTGGCGGGAGCGGTCGGGCACGCGACCCGCCCCGAAGCGCGGCGGTCGGGAGCGCGGGACGCGAGCGTGAACCGACGGCGCCGTTGTTCGGGACGCGGCGAGAAAGACAAACACCGTTCATGATCAGTAAGTCGACCGACGCGTTTCCGGAAACAACCGGCGCGGTTCCAACGCCGCTCGAGACAAGATCATAAATAGCCGACCGGGAAAGGGGCCGGACAGCGTTGCGCGCCGGCACACAGGTGTCGGCGCGCATTTTTGCGATGGTGCGATTCAGTTTTCCGACCCCGAAGATCAGGTCAGCGCCGGCTCGGCCAGACGAAGCAGGTCGTCCGCTTCCGCCGCAGCCGCCGCGAGCCGATCGTTGTCGGCGCGCAGACGCGTGATCTCGAACTCCAGTGCCTGAACCCTGGCACGCAGTCGGGTGACCTCGTCGAGCAGACGCCGGTCGGGCGCTGCACCTACGTGGCCGTAGAGGGCCTTCGCCATGCTGACTCCTTGATATGCGCTGCCGGAAAGGCCGGCCAACGCGCGCCCATTCATACGCGACTGTCATTCCAGCTGTATCTGGGCATGACCGGGCGCGACTGGCGACACCTATATATTGAGCCGCAAACCCCTCCTTCGTCAAGTTCTCGCAGGCCGTAGATCATCTCTACGTCGACCTGTCCACTTGTCGGGGGGCTGCCTCAAGGCACGGACACTCTCTGTCCGGACGCCTTTACTGTACGCCGGAATTCCGGGAAGTCCGCACCCTGGCGTCCGACTTCCCCTTAACTCTTCCTTAGCCACGTTGCCGCAGGTCGTGGGCGAGTCGTAGCGTCACCCCGGCCCGCAACCGATCCCGTGGAGGCAGTGCGTGTACGGCTGGACCGACCCGATGGACCCGAACGGCGCCCCCCGGCGCGCCGAGCGGCCGACCGACGAGCCGGACTGGCTGAGGGATCGACCGGAACCTCGCTCGGCCTACCTGTTCGGTGACGGCGACCCCGACCAGCCCGGAGACGAGTGGCAGCGGACGCAGCCCGCCGCCGGTTGGCAGCAGGAACCGGCGGCCCCCGCCGGGGACCACGCCGCCGGCTGGCCGGCGTACGAGCCCGCGTACCAGCAGGACGACGAGCCGACCGGCGGCTGGCGCGGCGACGCCCCCGGTGCGGAGACCACCGACGACTGGCAGACCGGTCCGAACGGCGTCGGCCGGCAGGGCGAGGGGCGGCACCGCTCGCCGCGGCGCTGGCGTCGGCCGCTGATGATCGGGGGCGCCGCCGCGGCGGCCACGCTCGTGGTGAGCCTCGGCATCGGCGCGCTCGCGATGCCCGGCGGCGACGGCACGGCCAGCGAGCCGACCGCCGTCGACGACACCCTCGCCGCCGCGCCGGCGGTGCCGACCGAGGAGCCGGCGGTCGACAGCCTGGTCGCTCCCTCCCCGACCGCCGCGCCCACCTCGGCGCGACCGAGCCCGACGCCGAGCAAGGTCGTCAAGCCCACCCCGGCGTCGTCGCGCACCACCGCCGCCTCGCGGCGCAGCACCCCGCGTACCAGCGCGCCGAGCGCCACCAACGGCACGGGCTCCGGCGGCAGCGGCAGCGGCGGCGGCACCGTCAGCGCCCAGGCCCGCGAGGTGGTGGACCTGGTCAACGCCGAACGGGCCAAGGCCGGCTGCAAGGCGCTGAGCATCGACGACAAGCTGATGACCGCCGCCCAGCGGCACAGCCAGGATCAGGCCGACCACCAGAACATGTCGCACACCGGCAGCGACGGCAGCAACGCCGGCGCCCGGCTGGACCGCGTGGGCTACGCCTGGCGCACCTACGGCGAGAACGTGGCGTGGAACCAGAAGAACCCGGCCGCCGTGATGGACGCCTGGATGAACAGCTCGGGCCACCGGGCGAACATCCTGAACTGCGCGTTCACCGAGATCGGCGTCGGTATCGCCAACAGCAACGGGCCGTACTGGACGCAGGTCTTCGCGGCACCGCGCTGACCGCGCGTCGTCCCCGCCCCCGCGCTCGTTGACCCGGTGAGGTACGCCGGGCCGGAGCGTGGGGGCGTCGGCGTACCGGTGAGGGCGGCGCCGGGCCGCCCGGGACCCGGGAGCTGCCGATGCGGATCCGGCCGCGGCGACGCGCCGTCGTACGCCCGCTGCGCCGAATCGTGTCGGTCTGCGTCGCGCTCGTCGTGGTGGTGCCGGCGTACGGCTGTCGGCCCGAGATCACCCCGCCCGGCGCGCCCACCCGGTGGCCGGCCGAACAGGCCCGGCACTGGCAGTGGCAGTGGCAACTGCACGGGCCGCTCGACCCGGCGGTGGACGCCGACGTCTTCCTGCTCGATCCGGCGGCCACCACCGCCGCGCAGACCGCCGAGCTGCGCTCGCGGAACCGCCGGCTGATCTGCCAGGTGTACGTCGGCTCGGTCCGCTCGGGCGACCCGGACGCCAGCCGGCTCCCGGCCGCCGTGCAGGGCTCGACCGGCCGGCAACCCGGCAGCCGGTGGCTGGACGTCCGGCGGTGGGACGACCTCGAACCGGTGCTGGCCGACCGGTTCCGGCTCTGCCGCGGCAAGGGCTTCGGCGCGGTGGCGCTGGCCGACGCCGACGGGTACGCGCAACGCACCGGCTTCCCACTCGACTTCGACAGCCAACTGCTGTTCAACCGCCGGCTGGCCCGGCTGGCCCGGTCGCTGGACCTCTCCCCCGGGCTGATCAACGATGTGCCGCAGCTCGCCGCGCTGGCCCCGGACTTCGACTTCGCGGTCAACGAGGAGTGCGTCCGGCTGGACCAGTGCGCCAAGCTGCTGCCCTTCGCCGACGCCGACAAGCCGGTCTTCCACGTCGAGTACACCGGCTCGACCGACGACTTCTGCGTCACCACGGTCGGCTACGGCTTCGCGTCCATCCGCAAGGAGCGGACGCTGGACGCCTGGCGGGAAGCCTGCCCGCTGCCCTGACCATCGCGCGCGGGGCCTCGACCGGCGGCGTGGTGGCGGCGCACCGCCGGGCCGGGTCGCGGTCGCGACCCGGCCGGGCGGAGGGAACGGTCAGGACACCGACACCAGCTCCGGGGCGGAGGCCGGCGGGTCGCTCGCTGCGGGCGCCTCGCGCGGGCGCAGGAAGCGTGGCGCCCACCAGTTGGCGTCGCCGAGCATGGTCATCAGCGCCGGCAGCACCACGCCCCGGATGATCGTGGCGTCCAGCAGGATCGCCGCCGCCAGGCCGATGCCGAGCTGCTTCATGTCGATCGTGCTCAACGTGGCGAAGATCGAGAACACCCCGACCATCACGATCGCCGCGCTGGTCACCACGCCGGCCGACGACGTGATCCCGTACGCCACCGCGTCCCGGTTGGGCAGGCCGGCCCGGATCCCCTCGCGGATCCGGCTGACCACGAAGACGTGGTAGTCCATGGAGAGGCCGAAGAGCACCACGAAGAGGAACAGCGGCAGCCAGGACACGATCGCGCCCATCGAGGTGAAGCCGAGCGGTCCCGCCGCCCAGTCGCCCTGGAAGACCAGCACCAGCAGCCCGTACGCGGCGCCGGCGGAGAGCAGGTTCAGTGCGATCGCGCTGGCCGCCACCACCACCGACCGGAAGGTGAGCACCATGACCAGGAAGGTGAGCACCAGGACGAAGCCCATCACCAGCGGCAGCTTGTCCCGGACGTGCTGCGCGTAGTCCTCGCTGTCGGCCACGCTGCCGCCGACCGCGTACTCGACGCCGGGGATGCCCCGCAGCTCGGCCGGGACCAGATCCGCACGCAGTTTCTCCAGCGAGCGCACCGACCGGTCGTCCCGGCTGGCGTACGGGGTGGCGACGTCCAGCACCGACACCCGCCGGTCGGCCGACACCTCGATCTTCGGGCCGTCGGCCTCGGTGGGGGCGAACAGCGGATCGCCGGCGGCCCGGGTGGCCAGGTCGGTGAGCGCCGCGCGGACCCGGTCGGCCTGCTCGGCCGGCGCCCGGACGGCCACCACGTGGTTGGTGCCGGTGCTCGGGAAGGCGGCGGTGAGGCGGTCGTACGCCTGCATCGCCGGGGTGCTGCGCGGCAGGTCCTCCATGCCGGGGAACTTCAGCTTCATGCCGAGCGCCGGCGCGGCCAGCGCGAGCAGCAGCCCGACCGAGATGACCAGGGTCGGCACCGGGGCGCGCAGCGCGGGCCGGAGCACCGCCGGCCAGAGTCGGGGCGCGCGGGGCTCGCCGTGCCGGCCGGCGCGCGGCGCGGTCAGTCTCCAGAGCAGCGGCACCCGGGGCCGGTCGACCCAACGGCCGAGCTTGGCCAGCAGTGCGGGCAGCACGGTCAGCGAGCCGATCACCGCGACCGCGACCACCAGGATCGAGCCGATGGCCAGCGACGAGAAGACCACGTCGCCGGCGAGCAGCAGGCCGGCCATCGAGATGATCACTGCGAAGCCGGAGACCACCACGGCGTGTCCGGAGGTCTCCGCCGCGATCTCCACCGCGTCCAGGCCGGAGCGGCCCTTGGCGCGTTCCTCCCGTTCCCGGCGGACGTAGAAGAGTGAGTAGTCGACGCCGACCGCCATGCCGATCAGCAGGATCACCGGGGCCGTGGTGTCGGTGGCCGGCACGAGGTGCGAGGCGAGAGTGGACAGACCCATCGCCGCGGCGACCGAGGAGAGGGCCAGCAGCACCGGCACACTGGCCGCGATCAGCGCGCCGAACGCGACGATCAGGATCGCCAGCGTGACCGGCAGGCTGAGCAGCTCGGCGCGCTTGAAGTCCTTGCCCAGGGTGTCGTCGAGGGCCTGCCCGATGGACGGGCCGCCGACCTGCTCGACACGCAGCTGCGGGTGCGCCTCCTGGACGGTGGCGGTGGCGTCCCGCAGTGGCTGCACCCGGTCGGACGCGGTACCCGGATCGCCGGACATGGTGATCGGCAGCAGCAGCGCCGAGCCGTCCCGGGAGGTGACCGGCGGACCGATCTCGGCGACACCGGTGACCGTACGGAGCCGGGCCGCCGCGTCGTCCGCCGCCGCCTTCGCCGCCGCCGGGTCGAGCGCGCCGCCCCGCGAGGTGATCAGTACGTTCTCCACGGCCGCGTCGTCGAACGCGCCGGCATCCACGATCAGGCTGGCGCGCCCCGCCTCGCCGATCGCCTGGTCGCCGCTGGTGGCCTCGTTGAGGCCGGCGGCGTTGCCACCGAGGAAGCACACCGCCACGAACACGGCCCACAGCGCTATCGCCCGCCACGGGCGCTCGGCGCTCCACCGCGCCATCCGCACGTCACCGGTCTTGTCCCCATCTCGGGTCCCCCTGTCACGTCAGCCCCCTGTCAACGGTGCTGACGCTAGGAGCGTGACGAGGCGGTCACATCGGGGATCGACCCCGGCCCTCCCCGGAACCGGTCCACAGAGGTCGACGGGGCCCCAGGGGTGGCGCGGCGGGCATCGGCCCGCGATTCGGACAGCGGCGCGGGGTCCAGCCCGGAGAGGTCGACCGCGACCCGCCGGCACCGACCCCGAACCACCTCCGGGTCATCCCCGAAGGGAACCCCGGGGCCGGGGCTGACAGCGTGGGCAGCTGTACGACGAGCGGTTCATGAACGCCTCCCGCCGGACCGGCGCGCCGCACCGCCGGCACGGCTCACCCTCGCGGCCGTAGACGTTCAGCGCCCGGTCGAAGTACCCGCTCTCGCCGTTGACGTTGACGTAGAGGGCGTCGAAGCTGGTGCCACCCACCTTGATCGCCTCGGCGAGCACGTCACGGACGTGGCCGAGCAGGCGCTGTGCCGCCGGGCCGGTCAGCGCGTCGGTCGGGCGGGCGCCGTGCAACCCGGCGCGCCAGAGCGCCTCGTCGGCGTAGATGTTGCCCACACCGGAGATCAGGGTCTGATCGAGCAGGGCCCGTTTCACCTCGGTGCGTCGGCGGCGCAGCGCGGCGACGAACGCCGTGTCGGAGAACTCCGGGTCCATCGGATCGCGGGCGATGTGCGCGATCTCGGCGGGCAGGTCGGCGCCGCCCTCGCTGACCGAGAGCCCGCCGAAGGTGCGCTGGTCGACGAAGCGCAGCTCCGGGCCGTCGTCGGCGAACCGGAAACGCACCCGCAGGTGGGTCTCGTCGGGCGTACCGGGCGGCTGGAGCAGCAGCTGGCCGGACATGCCGAGGTGCCCGATCACCGCGTCGCCGCTGTCCAGTGGCAGCCACAGGTACTTGCCGCGGCGGCGGACGTCCAGCACGGTCCGCCCGGCGAGCACGTCGGCGAAGTGCGCGCCCCCGGGGACGTGCCGACGGACCGCGCGGGGGTGGTGAACCTCCACCGAGGCGATCCGGCGGCCGATGACCCACTGGGCCAGCCCCTGCCGGACGGTCTCCACCTCGGGCAGCTCAGGCATGTCGGAGCCCCGGCCCGTGGTCACCGGCGGCGGCGCCGGTCGTGTCGGCCATGGTCGGGTCGGTCGCGGCCCCGCTGCCACTGCCGCCGGTCGCGGCCCCGCTGCCACTGCCGCCGGTCGCGGCCCTGGTGTCACTGCCGCCGCCGGCCCCGGGCCGGGTGCCGTTGCCGCCGTTGGCGGTCGGACGAGCGCCGTTGGTCTGTGCCTGCTCCCCCGCGACGTCGGCCGGCATGGCCTGCGCGAGGTGGTCGGCCTGCTCGGCCTGGGCCGCCCTCTCGGCCCGTTCCATCGGCCCGGTGGGCTCATCCCGGTCGGCCGAGTCGTCCGCCCCAGCCTGGCCGTCCTGCCCGTCCTGGTCGGCGAGCGTGCGCCAGGCCGCCTCGGCGGCACGCTGCTCGGCCTCCTTCTTGCTGCGCCCCTCGGCGCCGCCGTACCGGTTGCCGGCCACGACCACCCAGGCGGTGAACGTCTTGAGGTGGTCCGGGCCGGTGCCCTCGATCCGGTATTCCGGCACGCCGAGCCCGAGCGCCGCGGTCAGCTCCTGGAGGCTCGTCTTCCAGTCCAGGGCCGCGCCCCGGCCGGCCGACTCCGCCATCAGCGGGTCGAAGAGCCGATGGATGACGATCCCGGCGGTGTCCAGCCCGTACTGGAGGTAGATCGCGCCGAGCAGCGCCTCCAGGGTGTCGGCCAGGATGCTCGCCTTGTCCCGGCCGCCGGTGGTCTCCTCACCCTTGCCGAGCAGCAGGTACGCGCCGAGGCCGTCCGGGCCCAGGCCACGGGCCACGTCGGCGAGGGCGCGCATGTTGACCACGCTGGCCCGCAGCTTCGCCAACTGCCCCTCGGGCAGGTCCGGGTGGTTGTGGAAGAGCGCCGTGGTGATCACCACGCCGAGCACCGAGTCGCCGAGGAACTCCAGCCGCTCGTTGGTGGGCAGGCCGCCGTTCTCGTACGCGTACGAGCGGTGGGTCAGCGCGCGTTGCAGCAGGTCAGGCTCCAGGCTCACGCCGAACGCGGCTTCCAGGTGACCGACGGACGCCCGCCGCCGCTTGTCGTTGCTCATGATGTGCGTACCTCGGTGTCGGTGGAGCGGTCGGTGCGGTGCGTCGCGGCGTCGCCGTCGAGCAACGCGGAGACCAGGTCGGTGGCACGCCGTCGCCACAGGTGGGCGGCGAGGGCGATGCCGGAGGCGACGTCGGTCGCGCGTGCGGAACCGTGGCAGACGACCACCGTCCCGGCCACGCCGAGCAGGGCGGCGGCGCGGGGAGCGCCACCACCGGCGGGCGGGCCGCCGGCCATCGCGTACGCGCCCTCGATCGCCTTGAGCAGCACGTTACCGGTGAAGCCGTCGGTGACCACCACATCGGCGCGCGCGCCGAGGGCCACGTCGTACCCCTCGACCAGCCCGACGTAGCGCGCCCCCGGGGGCAGCGGCTCGACGGCGAGCAGCGGATCGGTGGCCCGACGGACCCGGTCGCCCTTACCTGCCTCGGTGCCGACCGAGAGCAGGCCGACCCGGGGCTCGGCGATCGAATGCGCCACCGCGGCGAACGCGACGCCGAGCACGGCGTGCCGGGCGAGGGTGGCCGGGCGGGGCTCCAGCGAGCCGCCGACGTCGAGCAGCACGACCGGCCCGGCGACCCCGGGCAGGGTGGCGACGAGGGCGGGTTGGCGGATCTCGGGCCAGCGGCCGAGGCCCAGCACGGCAGCGGTGACGGTGGCGCCGGTGGCGCCGGCGGACACCAGCGCGTCGGCGGTCCCGTCGCGGACGGCGGTGACCGCGGCCCGTACGGTGCTCTCCGCGCGGGCGGCACTGGGATGGTCGGCCATGCCGACGGCGTCGCGGACCGGCCGCACCGTGATCCGGGCGCGTTGACCCGGATCGAGGGCAGCGATCAGCTCGTCGGCGACCTCGGCCGGGCCGACGAGAAGGAGATGCAGGTCAGGGTCGGTGCGCACGGCCCGCAGAGCGCCGTCAACCACGACGGCGGGAGCGTCGTCCCCGCCGAGGAGGTCAACGGCGATCCGCGCGGTGCCCGGCTCCACCGGAACGCCGACCGAATCGGGCCGGCCGGCGTCGGAGGGAGCCGGGGCACCGGGCGAATGCCAGGGTGCGCGCGCCGCCCGACCCGGGGTCGGGGGCGTCACTCGGCGTCCAGGTCAGACCTCGATGACCTGGCGGCCGTTGTAGGTGCCGCAGACGGAGCAGGCGGCGTGCGGCAGCTTCGGGGACTTGCACTGCGGGCACGCGACGGTCGCGACCACGGTCGCCTTCCAGTTCGCCCGGCGGGACCGGGTGTTGCTGCGCGACATCTTGCGCTTCGGGACGGCCACGGTTCTTACTCCTCTGTACGGGTCAGTTGCGACAGGCCCACCCAACGCGGGTCGATCTGCTGGTGACTGTGGTCGGCCGGCAGATCGTCCCAGTGCGTCCCGCATTCGGGGCACAGTCCTGGGCAGTCCTCCCGGCAGAGCGGGTTGGTCGGCAGCGTGAGCACCAACGCGTCCCGCAGCGCCGGCTCCAGGTCGATCAGATCGCCCTGCATCCGGCCCACCTCGTCCTCTTCGGTCGTGGCGTCCGTGGTGCTGTTCTCGTACGCGTACAGCTCCTGGATCGTCACGGCCATCGAGTCGTTGATCTCGCGCAGGCAGCGCCCGCACTCGCCCCGGACGGGACCGGTGATGGTCCCGGAGACGAGCACGCCCTCGGACACCGACTCCAGCCTCAGGTCGAGGTCGAGGTCCGCGCCCTCCGGAACGCCGATCAACTCCACACCGAGGTCCGCCGGTGCCGGCACGACCCGCTGGACCGTACGCAACGCGCCAGGCCGGCGCGGCAGGTCCCTCGTGTCGAGGACCAGCGGCGACCTGGGGTCGAGTGTCGATGGCGAGTGTTTGGGCATAGTCAGACTCCGGCCGGTGTGAGGCCGACAAAAAAGGTTACCTGGGCGACCGCCGGACCGTCGAACCGGGGGCGACGCCCGCCTCAGAATGTCGGCTGGTGAGGTGCCGCTCAGAAGGGTAGCGGGCGTTCCGCCTCATCCCCACCGAAGGTGCCGATCTCGCGCAGCGCGTGCATCTTGTCGCGGCCGCGTTCTATCGAGGCGAGCGCCCTGGTGAGGAACTGTTCGAAGTTGGCCAGCGCGGTGTCGACGTAGTCGTCGACCTCCTCGCGCAGGCGCTGCGCCTCGGCCCGGGCCTCGGCGATGATCCGGGCCCCCTCGTGCTCGGCCGAGACGGTGATCTCGTTCACCGAGACGAGGCGGGCGTGTTCCGCCTCACCCTCGCTGATGATCCGGTCGGCCTCGCGCTTGCCGGCTTCCATGATCTTGTCGCGCTCGTCGAGCAGCGCGGACGCGCGACGCAGGTCGGCGGGGAGGTCGGCGCGCATCTCGTCGAGGGCCGCGATCATCTCGCCCCGGTCGACCATGCAGTTGTTGCGCGACATCGGGACGGAGCGAGCCTGCTCCACCATGGCGATCAGTTCGTCGATGCGATCGAGCGGGTCCACCGGTACCTCACTCCTGTCGTTCGTCGGCCGACCTCCATGATGCGGGCTACGGCCGGTTCCCCGCTCCACCAATCATGTCGTGCCCGCCCCACACCCGCCCGATCCACCCCGACCCGGCGCGTCGCGACATCGTTACACGGCGCGACCACGTCGGAAAGGGGGGCGGGATGATCTCGCCTCTACCGCCCGACAACGGTCACCGCGGTCACGATTCCGCGGCCGCGACCCGGTCGGGAGCGTCAGGCGCGGGGGCCGAGGCGGGACTGGAGGGCCTCGCGGACCGGGTCGGGGACGTGGGCGGAGATGTCGCCGCCCCACTTGGCCACGTCCTTGACGAGGCTGGAGGAGAGGAACGAGTAGAGCGGGTTGGTCGGCATGAACAACGTCTCGACGCCAGCCAGCCCGATGTTCATCTGGGCCATCTGCAACTCGTAGTCGAAGTCACTGACCGCCCGCAGGCCCTTGATCAGCACGCTCGCCTGCTGGGCCCGGCAGAAGTCGACCAGCAGCCCCCGGAACGACTCGACCCGCACGTTGCCGTACGAGGCGGTGACCTCGCGGAGCATGTCGATCCGCTCCTCGACGGTGAAGAGGCCACTCTTCGACTGGTTGATCAGCACGCCGACGATCACCTCGTCGAAGAGCCGACTGGCCCGACCGATGATGTCGAGGTGTCCGTTGGTGACCGGGTCGAAGGAGCCGGGACACACCGCACGTCTCATGATCGGCGACCGTACCAAAGCGTGGTCTCGCCGTAGCGGCGGCTGCGCTCGGCCGTGATCCCGTCCACCCACTCGACCGGTCCGGTGCGGCTGGACCGCTCCACCACCACCAGGGCGTCGCCCACCAGCCAGCCACCGTCGACCAGCGCGGTCAGCAGCGCGGTGATCTCCGCGTCGGGCACCGCGTACGGCGGGTCGGCGAAGACCACGTCGTACGGTCCACCGTCCGGGCCGGCGGCCAGCACGGTCGCGACCTTGCCGGTCACCAGGCGGACGGCGGATCCGGCCCGCAGGGCCGCCACGTTCTCCCGGATCACCCGGGCCGCCCGAGGGTCGGACTCGACCAGCAGCACGTGCCGTGCGCCCCGGGAGAGCGCCTCCAGCCCGACCGCGCCGGAGCCGGCGTACAGGTCGGCGAAGCGGGCGCCGTCGAGATCGGCCTCGGCCTGGAGGGCACTGAACAGCGCCTCCCGGACCCGGTCGGAGGTGGGTCGGGTGCCGGCGCCGGGTGGCGCGGCGATCCGCCGACCACCGAGCGTCCCGGCCACGATCCGGGTCACCGTCTCCTCCTGCTCATGACACCGACGCTACGCGAGCGGACGAAGGCCGCGACCGACACCGCCGGTATCACCTCAGCGACCACATGATCACTTTTCGTGTATCGATGATCTCATATTCATAACATCAGTCTTAGCTAATCCTGAGCGCTGTATCACCCGCGACGATCTCGCTAGGGTCTGCCGGGTGCCGGCGGGAATCCGCCGGCCCACGGCACAGGAACACACCCCTACATCCGGACGTGCGGTGACCGTCCACTGTCGTTCCCGTGCCACGCCCCTAACGCTTCAGCACTCCAGGAGTACCAGTGATCCGTCCGAAGTCTCCGTTCCGGCGTACCGCGGCCGTCGCCGCCGGCGCGCTGATCGGCATCGGCGCCATGACGACGTTCGCCGCGCCGGCCAGCGCCCACCACCCCGAGCCGTCCGGCACCTACTGCCTGGCCGCCGACGGCAAGGCCACGGTCACGTGGAAGGTCGGCAACAGCGAGAACATCGATGCCGAGATCACCTCGGTCACGTCGACCATCGGCGACGAGTTCACCGAGGGCGACCTGAAGGTCGGCGCCACCCTCCCGGCGAAGGGTGGGGACCTCCTCAGCGGAACCCAGACCCACACCTTCACCGAGAAGAACCCGAAGATCGAGCTGACCGTCGAGGCGCGCTGGGAGCGTCCGGACCGGATCGTGACCGAGCACCGGACGGTGGAAGCCACCGAGGCCGGCACCTGCGCCGAGGAGCCCACCCCGACGCCGAGCAGCCCGACTCCGAC
>NZ_RCVJ01000039.1 GCF_003667505.1 Micromonospora sp. BL4 | reverse complement strand
GTGGGGCTGCGGGTGAGCTGCTGGGCGTGGGGGAGGCGCTGGCGAGGGTGGCTGTGCTGCGTTGGATCTGCTTCGTGACCATCCGAATGTTGGTGGCGGTCGCTTGGCGTCCGTACACGTCGGTGACCCTGATGCGGTACGGCCCGGGGCCGAGCCCGCCCTCGATGGTCCAGTGGTTGTCGCTCTGGCGGGTGGCCTTGAGGAAGCCGCCGCCCGACCCCTTCGCCTCGACCGAGCGGAGTGGGTTGCCGTGGTTGCCGACCTGCACCGCGAACCAGTATTTCGAGGCGCCGCCCTTCATCCGGAAGGTGAGCCCGCCGTCGAGCGGCGGGTTCACCACCGCCCGGTACGTCACGGGTGCGATGCCCTGCGACCGGTCGGCGATCTTGGCGAACGCCTCGGTGGAAAGGTCGATCTTGCTGGGTCCGCAGCCGCCGCACTGGTCCATCACCATGACCCGGACCTTGCCCTTCGGGCCGCTCACCTCCAGGTAGCTGCCGCAGGCCGCCGATCCGGAGTACTGGGCGGAGCCGAGGGCCACGTAGAGCCGGTCCGCTGGCGGGCCCGGGAAGGAGCAGTTGCCGCCCGAGCGGCCCGCGTCATAGAAGCTGGCCTTTCCCTTGTGGACGGCGTTGCCCGTCGGCGGCGCGGCGCAGGCCGGGGTGGCGCCACCGCGTACGGCGAGGGTGATGCCGAGGACGGCGGCCAGGGCGGTGACCCCGGCGCCGGCCAACCAGTGTCTGACCCGTCGACTCAACCGAGACGTGCCGTTGTTGCCGGCCGGGGTGTCGTTGTCGGGGGCCGTGCCTGGTGCCGTCACGGCGCCTGATGTTGCCGCAGCACGTCGCGGCAGCGCAACAACGCCGAGTGCGCCATCTCGCTCGCCGTTAGCCCCGGCTGGCCGCCGAGGCGCTACTGCGCCTGGTCGACAGCGACGACCCGCCGCTGCGGCTCCTGCTCGTGAGCATGGTGTACGACCTGGCGTTCGACATTTCCCGTCGGCCGATGGACACCTGGGCGGGTTGGGAGCAGGTCAGCCGAGCCGCCGAGCAGGCCGTCGCGGCCCCCGGAACTGACCAGTGAGAGCCCTGCTCGTATCGCCACGAGCGACCGGTGCAGCGTTCTAGGCTCCGAGATATGGCGGCGGCGTGCCCATCTCGAATTGGCACATAAGTCCGGGCAGTGCCTTCACCCCATGATTCCCCTCGCGAGGCGTGAACTCAGACAGAGAGGAAGCACGCATGGCTGTCAAGACCATGACGCGACCAGGCACTACGGAAATCCGGCCGTTCTCGGTGGATATCCCCGAGGCGGACCTTGATGACCTGCGGAGGCGTATTGCCGCCACGCGTTGGCCCGAAAAGGAAACCGTGCCGGATCAGTCGCAGGGCGTGCAGCTTGCGACGATGCAGACGCTTGCGCGTTATTGGGAGAAAGAGTACGACTGGCGCAAGGTCGAGGCGAGGCTGAACGCCCTACCGCAGTTCATGACCACCATTGACGGCCTCGACATCCATTTCATCCACGTCCGCTCCAAGCATGAGGATGCCCTGCCGCTCCTCGTCACACACGGGTGGCCCGGCTCGGTGATCGAGCAACTGAAGATCATCGACCCGCTCACCAATCCCACAGCACATGGCGCGAGTGCCTCGGATGCCTTCCATCTGGTGATCCCGTCGATGCCCGGCTACGGCTTCTCGGGCAAGCCGAGCATGCCCGGCTGGGACCCGCAGCACATCGCAACGGCCTGGATCGAGTTGATGAAGCGCCTTGGTTACACGCGGTACGTGGCGCAGGGCGGCGACTGGGGTGCGCTCATCACGGATCTGATGGCTCTGCAGGCGCCGTCGGAGCTGATCGGCATCCACACCAACATGCCGGGCGTGTATCCACCCGACATCGACGCGCTGCTCCAGTCCGGTATCACCGGTGCGAACAGTCCGCTCGACTCACTCCCATCCAATCTCTCCGATGATGAAAAGCGCGCGTGTGAGCAGGCGGACTTCTTCTGGAAGCATTCCGGCTACGCCCTCGAGATGGGGCGCGCGCAGACGCTGACGGGATTGGCGGATTCGCCCGTCGCCTTGGCGACCTACATGCTCGACCACGACGTGGCCAGCCTGAAGCTCATCTCCGAGTCCGTCGCCGGGCAGCCCCGAGGCATCACGCTGGAGGACCTACTCGACAACATCACGCTCTACTGGCTGACGAACACCGGGGTTTCCTCGGCTCGTCTGTACGCGGAGAACCAGCTCTCCTTCTTCGCGGCAAAGGGCGTCTCCATCCCGGTTGCCGTGAGCGTGTTCCCTGACGAGCTCTACGAGGCTCCGAAGAGTTGGGCAGAGCAGGCGTATCCCAATCTCATCCACTACAACAAGCTGGACAAGGGCGGCCACTTCGCGGCCTGGGAACAGCCGCAACTCTTCTCGGAAGAGATGCGGGCCGCCTTCCGGTCACTCCGCTAGATGAGCGTGTTCGGCCGTCCGCACCTGCCCTCGTTCGGCGGGGCGACCGAGTGGCTCAACTCCGAGCCACTCGGTCCCGCCGAGCTGGGCGGCCGCGCCGTCCTCGTGAACTTCTGGACGCTGACCTGCATCAACTGGCTGCGCCAGGAGCCGTACGTCCGTGCGTGGTCGCAGGCCTACCGGGACGACGGGCTGGTCGTTCTCGGGGTCCACACGCCGGAGTTCTCGTTCGAGCACGACGTCGACCAGGTGCGACAGGCGATCGCCGCGCGCGGGATCGGCTACCCGGTCGCGGTCGACAACGACTACGCGATCTGGAGAGCCTTCGGCAACCAGTACTGGCCGGCGCTCTACTTTGTCGACGCGGACGGGGTCATCCGCGACGAGCACTTCGGCGAGGGGCGGTACGAGCAGTCCGAGCGGGTGCTCCAGCAAATGCTCGGCATCGAGCGTGCGCCCGTTCCGGTCGAAGGCCTGGGCCCGGAGGCAGCGGCCGACTGGGACAACCTGCGTACGCCGGAGACGTACCTCGGTTTCAGCCGCGGCGAACACTTCGCGTCGCCGAACGGCGCCGCGCTCGACGAACGCCGCTCCTATCAGGTGCCGGAGAGCCTGCCCCTCAACCAGTGGGCCCTGGCGGGCGAGTGGACGATCGGGTCGGAGAACGTCGGGCTCGACCGGGCCGGCGGCAGCATCGCCTGCCGGTTCCACGCACGCGACGCGCATCTCGTGCTGTCTCCCGGGGCGCGACAGCCGATCCCGTTCCGCGTGCTGCTCGACGGTGCGGCTCCCGGCGCGTCGCACGGCGTCGACATCGACGAAGACGGCAACGGCGTACTCCAGGACGGCCGGCTCTACCAGCTCGTACGCCAACACGGCACGGTCCGTGAGTCGACCCTCGAGATCACGTTCGGCGAGTCGGGCGCCGAGGCATACGCCTTCACCTTCGGGTAGGCGCGGCCACTCCCGCCAGCATGGTCGGGATAGTGTCGACTGCTGTGACAGCGCCCGAGATCACCATCGCCACCTCAGCGGACCGCGACGCGGTGGTCGGTTCGCTGGTCGCCGCGTTCGTCAAGGATCCGGTGCTGCGGTACCTGTTCCCGGACGAGGACACCTACCCGCGGTACGCCGCAGCCTTCTTCGGGCACCTCTTCGACAAGCGGGTGCACAGGTCGTCGATCTGGACGATCGGCGGGGGTGCCTCGGTTGCCATCTGGGAGCCGCCGGCCGAGCTGCCGGCCGAGCTGTCGGCCGAGCTGCCGGCCGAGCTGTCGGCCGCCGGGCACGGATCGCCGGACAGCGGGTTCGCCGCTCATTTCCCCGCTGGCGTGCTGGCCCGCGTTCAGGGCTATGACAAGGCCGTGCATGCCGTCCTGCCGGCGTTCCCGTTCTGGTATCTCGGCGTGCTGGGCACGCACCCCGACAGCGCCGGACGCGGTTGGGGGCGTGCCGTCATGAGGGCCGGGTTGGATCGCGCCGCCGCCGACGGTCTGCCGGCGATCCTGGAAACCAGCAACCCGGCCAACGTCGAGCTGTATCGCCGCGCCGGCTGGGAGGTGGTGGACTCCCTGTCGGAGCCCGTTCCCACCTGGATCATGCGGCAGCCGACTCGCTGAGAGGTCAGCGCGTCCACGCCTCCTCCGACGCCCTCATCTTCAGCTGTTCCTCACTGGCGAAGATGCGTGCGTAAATTTCGTCGATGACAGGGTTCTTCGCCAGGCTGTAGTCGCGAGGCCGCTGCGCGGTGTCCCGCGCGAGGCGTCTCTTGGTAGCGGCGTACAGCTCCCGGTCCTGCGGATGCGAGCGCAGCCAGTCGCGGAAGAGCCGATGCCGGACGGGTTCGGGTGCGGCCCGCGGCCAGACGTGCAGGTTGACGTCCTCGGCGGGGCTGACGAGCATCCGGTGCCCGTGCCACCACGGTTCCCGGAGAACGAGCCGGTACCCGAGCCGGTCCAGCGCGGGGAGATAGGTGGGTTCCTCCGCTGTGTCCTCGATCATGAGGTCGACGTCGATGACGGGCTTGGCTGCCAGCCCCGGCACCGCGGTGGACCCGACGTGTTCCACCCCGATGACCAGTTCCCCCAACGCCGTGGTGAGCGACGCCTGGACGGCGGCGAACCGCTGCGCCCAGGTCGGGTCGTACTCCTCGATGACGACGGACCCCCAGGTGCGTGGCGGCTCGCCCACCAAGCCGGCGTCCACCTGCTCGGGGGTGCCGTGGAAGCGCTGAACGACGTCCTGCGGATACTCGGCCACGTCAACCTCCTCTTGAGAAGCAAAGTCCGCCAGGGTACGACACCGGGGATCACTGCGGTCGCGACCGTTGACCCGGGTTCGCCGCCCCCCGACCGTTGCGGGCACCGGATGTCGGGTACGGCGTCTGCCCCGCGCCTGGCGTCACTGCTGGAAAGGGAGGACGAGGAACTGTGGATCCCGGTCGAACGGATCTCCACCCCTATGTAGATATCCGATACAGTGACCGGATGCGGATCACCATTCCGGTCGCGAAGGTGCTGGCGGCGCTGCTCGCCGAGCCCGGCGAGCAGCGGTACGGCCTGGACCTGATGCGAATGACCGGCCTGCCGAGCGGCACCCTCTACCCGGTGCTGCACCGGCTGCGGGCGGCCGGCTGGCTGGCCGCCGACTGGGAGCCGGTCGACCCCGTCGCGGCCGGCCGGCCGGCTCGCCGCTACTACCGTCTGACGGCCGAAGGGGTGGCGCAGGCCCGGCGGGCGCTCGCCGACCTGCGCGCCGCGATCCCCGAGGGCCGTCCGTCGTGGGGCGGCACCGAGCCCACCGGGGCGCCAGCGTGGTGACCCGCCGGGCCGCCGAATTGCTGCTGGAGATGGCCGCGCGCCGCTGGCCGGCCGACGTCCGCGACGACCTGCGCCGCGAGTGGGCCGCCGAGTTGCACGTCCTCGCCGAGAGTGGTCGCTGGACGAGGATGGTCGGTTTCGCGGTGAGCCTCGCCGTCAGCCGCGCCGGTGCCCCGCTCGTCGATCGCGGCCTGATGCGCGGTCGGGCCCGCCGCACGGTGGCCGCGTTGCTGCTGTCCCCGATCGCCTGCGTCGGCATCGTGGTCGGCGGCGCCTTCGCCGTGTACCCGATCGAGGTCGGGCTGACGGGCGTGGGCTGGTCGGAGCGGTCGCAGAAACCGATCTGGACGGCGCTCACCGTCGGGTTGGCCGTGCTGCTCGCGGTGTACGCCGCGCGCTGGGCCCGGCACACCGCACTCGACGGCCCGCTGCGCATCGCGCTCGGCGTGGTGCTGCCCATCGGTGCGGCCGCGGTCCCGCTCCTGTACGTCATCTACCCGGACGACCTGGCCCGCGCCGTACCCGGTCTGTTGTTCTGGCTGGTCGGCCTGACGCTGGCTCTCTGGGCCGCGGCGAGCCTCGCCGCCCGGAACCGGCTCCGCGGAGCCTGGTGGCTGGGCGTCCTCGGCGCGCTCGCAGCGGCCGACCTCGCGGTGATCCGCGTCGTTGTCGACATCATGCCGGCGGGCAGCGGTGCCGGACCGCTCAGCGGTGCGCTGTCACCGGGCAACGTCGACTGGTTCTCCGCGCCGCTGTGGCTCTTCGCCGCCCTGACGGACTGGAACGTCGGCCTACCCGGGCCCATCTCAGTGGAGATCTTCCAGCTGATCACCTACCAGGTGCTGGTGGAACCCATGCTCTACCTGGCGTGCACGCCCTACGCGCTCGCGTACGCCATCCGGGCGGCCCGGTCGGCGCCCGCCGCCGTCGCGCCGACACCGACCCCGTCGTCGGTCTGATCCGCGCGGCTCAATCGGGCACGTCGTCCCACGTCGTTCCCGGCTCCAGATACCCGGCCGACTGGTTGTCGCGCAGCGCGTAGGCGATGACCAGCAGGGCGTGCTTGTCCAACTCGGGCAGCCGGTCCATCGGGAACCACCGCACGGCCAGCGACTCGTCGTCGTTGACCCGGGCGGTGCCGCCGACGACCCGGCAGAGGAAGCCCAGGTTGAGGTACTCGCAGCGGTCCCCGTTGGGGTAGGTGTGCGGGTGCGAGACGGCGCTGGACAGCCGTACCGGCACCACGTCCAGGCCGGTTTCCTCCTGCACCTCGCGGACCAGCGCGGCGGCCGGCTGCTCGCCCGGCTCGACGAACCCGCTGATGACCGACCAGCGCCCGTCGTCGGCGCGCTGACCGAGCAGCAGCTCACCGGCGTCGTTGCGGACCACCGCGCTGACGCTGGGCAACCACAGCAGGTCGTGACCGACGTGCTTGCGCATCCGCAGGATGTAGTCCGGTACCGCCATCGGGCGATCATAGGCCGCGACCGTCCGGCCACCGCCGTCCGGTGACGCCGCGTCGGGTGTCAGCCAGACCAGCTGACGGTACGGCGAAGGCCTCGCACGACCCGCCCCACCTGCACGTCTTTCGGCGTTCCGGCCCGAGGCCCGGAAAGCGGCTCTACTGTGGAGAAGGTCGGCGACTTGTGCGATCCGGTGGCGGCCGGCCGGATCGCGGTGCACAGTGATCCCATGAGCGACAGCGGACGTGGTGGGCAGTTCTACTGGTGCACCCGACACCACCGGGTCGAGACGGACGCCGACGTGTGCCCGGCGAAGCATGTCCTCGGCCCGTACGACTCGGCGGCCGACGCGGAGAACGCCCTGCAACGGGTGCAGGAGCGGAACGAGGCGTGGGACGCCGAGGACGCCCGTTGGGCCGGGGAGGACAGGTAGACGGCGCGGGACGGCCCGCGCCGCGGTATTTCGTGCTCCGCGAGGACGCACGCGAGAGCACGTCCCCAAGGAGGGAACCACGATGGCCGAAGCACAGCAGGCCACCACCCGCCCGACCGCCCGGCGTACCACCGCGAAGAAGACCGCCGCGGCGGAGCGGAACACGGCAGCGAGCCGGACCACGCCCGTGCGCAAGTCCACCACGGCTGCGGCGAAGGCGCCGGCCCGCAAGGCGGCCGGCGGGGCGGGACGCGCACCGGCGAAGAAGACCACGGCGGCCAAGGCCCCCGCGAAGAAGGCCCCCGCCAAGAAGGCCACCACCACGACCTCCGCCGCGGCCAGGAAGGCGCCGGCGAAGACCACGGCCGCCGGCCGCAAGACGACCACCGCCGCGAAGCGGACCCCGGCGTCGGCGGCGAAGAAGACCACCGCCGCCGCCAAGAAGACCACCGGCGCCGCGAAGAAGACCACGGCCGGTACGGCGAGGAAGACCGCGGGTACGGCGAAGAAGACGACCGGCACCGCGAAGAAGACCACTGCCGCCGCGAAGAAGACGACCGGCGCCGCGAAGAAGACCACCACGTCGGCGGCGAAGAAGACCAGCGCCGCCGCGAAGGCGCCGGCGCGCAAGGCCGCGACCACGGCGTCCACCGCGAAGAAGACGGCCGCCAAGAAGGCGCCGGCGAAGAAGACGGCGGCGAAGAAGGCCACGTCCACCCGCCCGAGCGGTGGCGCCCGCAAGGCCCCGGCGAAGAAGGCGCCGGCCGCGAAGTCGACCGCCACCTCGTCGACCACCACCCGCAAGGCGGCGGCGAAGAAGGCCCCGGCGACGAAGACCGCGGCGGCGAAGGCTCCGGCCCGCAAGGTGACCGCCCGCAAGTCGCCGGCACGCCCGGTCGCCGCCCGCGCCACCGCCCCGCGCGGCACCCGGACCACCGCCCGGAAGGCGACCGGCTGATCGTCGGCCCCAACTCGGCTGTTCCCGGCGCGCCGATCGGGAATCTCGTCCGGTCACCGGAAGCGGATCACCGGCGGCGCTGTCAGGATTGACCCGTGGTCATCCGACGCGTACTCGCGCCCCGCATCGACTTCGGCGCGCTGCGCCGCGAGCTCGGCCTGCCCGAGGGGTTTCCGGCCGCTGCCCAGAAGGAGGCCGACGAGGCGGCCGCGGCACCGCCGCGGCCGTCCGTCGATCGCACGGACGTGCCGTTCGTGACGGTCGACCCGGCCACCTCACGGGACCTGGACCAGGCGATGCACCTCGCCCGCCGCCCAGGCGGCGGCTACCGCGTGCGGTACGCCATCGCGGACGTCGCCGCGCACGTCGACCCGGGCGGCGCGCTGGAGGCGGAGACCTGGCGGCGGGGGCAGACCGTCTATCTGCCCGACGGGCACGTGCCGCTGCACCCGCTGACGCTCAGCGAGGGCGCCGCCAGCCTGCTGCCCGACGACGACCGGGCCGCCGTGGTCTGGACCATCGACCTGGACGCCGACGGCGGCACGGTGGCAGTCGAGCTGGAACGCGCCCTGGTCCGCAGCCGGGCCAAGCTCGACTACTCCGGGGTGCAGGCGGCGGCCGACGCCGGTCGGCTGCCCGAGCCGATCGCGCTGCTGCCCGAGATCGGTGACCGGCTGACCGCCCGGGGGCTGCGTCGAGGCGCCATCAACCTGCCGCTGCCCGAGCAGGACGTGGAACCCGACGGCGACGGCTGGCGGCTGGTACTGCGCGGCCCGGTGCCCATGGAGGAGCACAACGCGCAGATCTCGCTGCTGACCGGGATGGCCGCCGCCGACATCATGCTGGCCGGCCGGATCGGCCTGCTGCGCACCATGCCGGCGCCGAAGCCGGAGGCGGTGCAGCGGTTGCGGGCCGCCGCCGCGCCGCTCGGCGTCAACTGGCCGGACGGCATGGGCCCGGGCGAGGTGATCGCCGGGCTGGACGCCGCCCAGCCACGAGCCGCCGCGTTCATCGACCAGGCGGCCGAGCTGATGCGCGGCGCCACGTACACCGCGTTCGACGGAGCGCCGCCCGAGCAGCCGGAGCACGGCGGTGTGGCCGCCGCGTACGCCCATGTCACGGCGCCGTTGCGGCGCCTGGCCGACCGGTACGCCACCGAGGTCTGCCTGGCCCTGCACGCGGGCCGGCCGGTGCCCGACTGGGCGCGCGCCGCGCTACCCCGATTGCCCGAGGTGATGGCCACGACCGACCGGACCGCCTCCGCGGCCAGCCGGGGCGCCGTCGAGTTGGCCGAGGCGGTGCTGCTGGCGCACCGCGTCGGCGAGACCTTCGACGCGGCGGTGCTCGACGTGGACGCCCCACCGAACGGCCGCTCCCGCCCCCGACCGCCCGGCGGAACGGTGGCCCTCGACGCCCCACCGGTACGCGCCCGGTGCCTCGGTCAGCTGCCGCTCGGCGAACGGGTCCGGGTCCGGCTGGTCAACGCCGACCCGGCGGCCCGCACGATCCTGTTCGAGCTGGCCTGATCCGGTCGTCCGCTCGGTCTGTTCGCCCTGGGACCGGAGTCGCCGCCCTGGGCCCGGGTCGCCCTGGCCTCGCTCGCCCTGGCCTCGCTCGCCCTGGCCTCGTTCGTCCTGGGTCTGGTGTCGTCCTGGGTCTCGATCGCACTGGCGCCGTTCGTTCTCAGGCCCGGCTGTCCGCACGGCCTCCTGGAGCTGGTGGGGACCCGGCGGGCCGCAGCGGGGATTGTCACAACGGCCGGCGCTGCTGCCGGACCGGGTGGTTTGCGAGGATGAGCCCATGGCATACGACGCGAGCACACTGCCCGACGTTTCCGGGCTGACGGTCGGCATCATCGGTGGCACCGGTGACCAGGGGCGGGGCCTCGCCTACCGGTTCGCCCGGGCCGGGCAGACGGTGCTGATCGGCTCCCGGTCCGCGGAGCGGGCCGCCGAGTCCGCCGCCGAGATCGCCGCCCTGCCCGGAATGCCCGCCGACGCCAGCATCACCGGCGCCGCCAACGACGAGGTGGCCCGTCGCAGCGACGTAGTCATCATCGCGGTGCCGTGGGACGGGCACGCCGCGACCGTCGCCGCCCTCGCCGAGCCGCTCGCCGGCACGATCGTCGTCGACTGCGTCAACCCGCTCGGCTTCGACAAGCAGGGCCCGTACGCGCTGACCGTCCCCGAAGGCAGCGCCGTGCAGCAGGCCGCCGCGTTGCTGCCCGACTCCCGGGTCTGCGCGGCGTTCAACCACGTCAGCGCTCCGCTGCTGGCGGACCCCGAAGTCGACCGGATCGACCTGGACGTGCTGATCTGCACCGAGGACCGCGAGCTGGTCGACGTGGTTGGCGCGCTCGCCGCCCGGATCCCCGGGATGCGTGGCATCTACGCCGGCCGGCTGCGGAACGCCCACCAGATCGAGGCGTTCACCGCCAATCTGATCGCCATCAACAAGCGGTACAAGGCGCACGCCGGCATCCGCGTCACCGACCTCTGAGCACGCGCCCACCGGCGAGCCCGTTCTGCCGTCGCGTCACCGAACACTGAGCACGCGCCCACCGGCGAACCCGTTTGCCGTGGTCAGGTGCCGGCGAGCCCGTTTGGCGTGGCCCGCCGACGTCGCGCTGCCGCGCTGTCGTTGCTCGAGGGTCGTCGTCACGTCCGCCGGTGGTACTGGTTGCAGCGGGGGAGCTGGTCGGGATCGAGCCAGGCCGGCGGGACGAACTCCGGGTGACCGTCGCCGCCCAGCCGGACGGCCCAGCCGCCGTGATGGATGTGCCGGTGGTGGTGTGCACACAGCAGCACCGCGTTCGCCAGGCTCGTGCCACCGCCGTCCGCCCAGTGCCGGATGTGGTGGGCGTCGCACCAGCGGGGCGGGCGGTCGCAGCCCGGGAAGGCGCAGCCGCGGTCCCGCAGGACCAGGGCGCGCCGCAGAGGCCCGGTGACGAGCCGGCGTTGCCGGCCCACGTCGAGCAGTTGACCGGCGCCGCCGAGGACGGCGGGCAGGATGCCGGCGTCGCAGGCGAGCCGGCGGACCGTCTCCGGGGTGAGCTGGAGGCCGGTGTCCAGGGTGCCAACGTCCAACTGCCGGGCCAGGCCGTCGAAGCTGGCGGTGACGACGATCTGCGCGGGCTCGCCGCCGTGCTCGGGTAGGTCACCGGTGCGCAGGGTGAGCCGGCAGAGGTCGGCGAGCGCGTCGTGGCGGCGTTGCCCGGGGGTACGCGAATCGTCCGGACCCGACGGTGCGGTCAACGGATCGATCGCGGCGCGCAGCAGGCCGGCCGCCTCGGCGTCCAGGCTGCCGGTCAGCCGGAGGCGGCCATCGCGCAGCTCGGACAGCGTGACATGACGGTCTCGGGCGGACCGGTGGGCCTCGGCCTCCAACGCGGCCCGGGTGGCGGCCTCGGCGACCTCCGGAGCGACGTGGTCGAGGATCCGTGTGCCCAGCCTGCGGAGCAGGGCGGGATCGAACTGCCCCGCCCACTCGACCAGCACAACGACCGCCTTGTCGGCGGCCTCGGCGCCGGCGGTGGCGTGCACCGTGCTGACCGTGTCGCCGATGACCCGCGCCTGCTCCAGGCTGATGGCCCCATCGGCCAGCGCGCGACGCACCCCCGGGGCGCCGGCGTCGAGGGTCCCGGCGAGGTCGACGAGCCGCCGGGCGGCGGGGACGGTGAGCCGCAGCCGATCCCGCAGCCAGACCGCCGTCGAGGACGCGCCCTGCGCGCCGGCCGTTCCTCGGCCGTCCAACTCACGGACAAGGGCCAGCTGCACCGCCGCCAGGCACTGCTCGAGCCGGTGCGCGGCGTCGAGCGCCGCGACCAGCTCGTGCTCCCCAACGGCCCAGGTGGTCACGTCGAGGCACGCCGCCACCGCGTCCTCCGCGTGCGCCAACTCCTCGACCACGATCTCAGATTAGAACAGGTGTACGGCAACTTCGGTCCCATGATCAGCTGTCGCTGTCGCTGTCGCTGTCGCTGTCGCTGCCTGCGGTGTCAGCTAGCGATGCGGCGGCGGGACCGGCCGGCGAGCGAAAGCGTGCCGGCCGGTCCCGTGCCGTGGGCCGTGCGGTCGTGGACCGTCTAGAAGGTGTGCTCGGCGGCCGGGAATTCGCCGCCGCGGACCTCGTCGGCGAACTGGCGGGTGGCGTCGGTGAGGGCGCCCGCGAGGTCCGCGTACCGCTTCACGAAACGTGGAGCCTTGCCGGTACGCAGGCCGGCCATGTCCTGCCAGACCAGCACCTGCGCGTCGGTGGACGGGCCCGCCCCGATGCCGACCGTGGGGATCGACAGTTCGTGGGTGACCTGCTTGGCCACCTCACCCGGCACCATCTCCAGTACCACCGCGAAGGCGCCCGCCTCGGCCACCGCCCGCGCGTCGGCCAGCACCTCGTCGGCCGCGTCGCCCCGGCCCTGCACCCGGTAGCCGCCCAGGGTGTGCTCGCTCTGCGGGGTGAAGCCGATGTGCGCCATCACCGGGATGCCCGCGCCGACGATCGCGGCGATCTGCGCGGCGCAGCGGCGGCCACCCTCCAGCTTCACCGCGTGGCAGCCACCCTCCTTCATGAACCGCACGGCGGTGCGCAGTGCCTGGGTCGGGCCCTCCTCGTACGAGCCGAACGGCAGGTCGCCGACGATGAGCGCCTGGCGGGTCGCCCGTACGACGGCGCGTACCAGCGGGAGCAGTTCGTCGGCGGTGACCGGCAGGGTGGTCTCGTAGCCGAAGACGTTGTTCGCGGCCGAGTCGCCGACCAGCAGCACCGGGACGCCGGCCTGGTCGAAGATCGCCGCCGTGTACTGGTCGTACGAGGTGAGCATCGGCCACCGTTCGCCGCGTTCCTTCGCGGCGATCAGGTCACGGGTGCGAACTCGTCGGGTGGCCGGCCCGCCGTACAGGGCGGTCACCTCGTTCGGAGTGGACTCCACCATCACTGTCTCCTTCCTCGAGGCCGCCTGCGCGGTCCCCGGGTTCCGCAGCGATCGTCGCACCGCGGGACGGGGTGACGGCAGAGCCCAGTGCAAGATGTCACTCCGTCGCGTCGCCGCGTCGGACCGGGCCGTAGGCCCGGCGCACACCCGCAGGTCCGGCCGCACACCCGCAGGTCCGGCCGCACACCCGCAGGTCCGGCCGCGCCCCCGCAGGTCCGGCCGCGCCCCCGCAGGTCCGGCCGCGCCCCCGCCGAGCCGGCCGGCCC
>NZ_RCVJ01000214.1 GCF_003667505.1 Micromonospora sp. BL4 | reverse complement strand
ACAGGCCCCCAGGCGTGCGGCGGCTCCCCCGGCCCGCTGCCCCACCGGGTGTCCGGGGTGGACTCCAGCACCGCCAGAGCCCCGCTGGCGTTGATGTCCGGGCGGCGTACCTCCACCCCGTGCCGGCGGGCGTCGTCCACCAGGGTCTGCGGGGAGTAGAAGCCCATCGGCTGGGCGTTCAGCAGCGCGGCCAGGAACGGCGCCGGGTGGTAACGCTTGAGCCAGGAGCTGGCGTAGACCAGGTAGGCGAAGCTCATCGCGTGGCTCTCCGGAAAGCCGTAGCTGGCGAACGCGGTGAGCTTTCGGTAGACATCGTCGGCCAGCTCGCCGGTGATGCCCCGCTCGGCCATGCCGGCGTAGAGCCGGTCGGCGATACGGGTCATCCGCTCGACCGACCGTTTGGCGCCCATCGCCCGGCGCAGCTGGTCGGCCTCGGCCGCGTCGAAGCCGGCCAGGTCGATGGCGAGCTGCATCAACTGCTCCTGGAACAGCGGCACGCCCAGGGTCTTCTCCAGCGCGTTGCGCATCAGTGGGTGCGCGAAGGTCACCGGCTCCAGGCCGTTCTTGCGCCGGATGAACGGGTGCACCGAGCCGCCCTGGATCGGGCCGGGCCGGATCAGCGCCACCTCGACCACCAGGTCGTAGAACTCGCGGGGCTTGAGCCGGGGCAGGGTGGCCATCTGGGCGCGGCTCTCCACCTGGAACACACCGACCGAGTCCGCCCGGCAGAGCATGTCGTAGACCTCCGGGTCGTCCAGCGTCATGTCACCGAGGTCGAGCCGGGACCCGATCATGTCGTAGCCGTAGTGCAGCGCGGAGAGCATGCCGAGGCCGAGCAGGTCGAACTTGACCAGACCGACCGCGGCGCAGTCGTCCTTGTCCCACTGGAGCACGGTGCGCCCGGGCATCCGCCCCCACTCCACCGGGCAGACCTCGATCACCGGCCGGTCGCAGATCACCATGCCGCCGGAGTGGATGCCCAGGTGCCGGGGGAACGTCTGCAACTCGTTGGCGTACTCCACCACCTGCTCGGGGATGTCCTCGACGTCGACCGTGGCGACCGAGCCCCACCGGTCGATCTGCTTGCTCCAGGCGTCCTGCTGGCCGGGTGAGAAGCCGAACGCCTTGGCCACGTCCCGCACCGCCGACCGGGGCCGGTAGGAGATGACGTTGGCGACCTGGGCGGCGTGCTCCCGGCCGTAGCGGGTGTAGACGTGCTGGATCACCTCCTCCCGGCGGTCGGACTCGATGTCCACGTCGATGTCCGGCGGGCCGTCCCGCTCCGGTGCGAGGAAGCGCTCGAAGAGCAGCCGGTGCCGGACGGCGTCCACGTTGGTGATCCGCAGCGCGTAGCAGACCGCCGAGTTGGCCGCCGAGCCCCGACCCTGGCAGTAGATGTCCTGCTTCCGGCAGAACGCGACGATGTCGTAGACCACCAGGAAGTAGCCCGGGAAGCCCAGCTCCTCGATCATGTTCAGCTCGTGGTCGAGCTGCGCGTACGCCGTCGGGTGCGCCTGCGGGGGGCCGTAGCGCTCCCGGGCGCCGTCGGCGGTCAGCTTGCGCAGCCAGCTCATCTCGGTGTGCCCCGGCGGCACCGGGTACGCCGGCAGCTGCGGCGCGACCAGTTGGAGGTCGAAGGCCAGCTCGGCGCCGAACTCGGCGGCCCGGGCCACCGCGCCCGGATACGCGGCGAACCGGGCCGCCATCTCCGCGCCGCTGCGCAGGTGGGCGGTGGCCGCCGCGGGCAGCCAGCCGTCGATCTCGTCCAGGCTGCGTCGGGCCCGGACGGCGGCGACCGTGGTGGCCAGCCGCCGCCGGCCGGGGCTGGCGTAGTGCACGTTGTTGCTGGCCACCGTCGGCAGCCCGGCCGCGGCGGCCAGGTCGGCGAGCGCGTCGTTGCGGTCGGCGTCGACGGGGTGGCCGTGGTCGGTCAGCTCCACCGCCACCGTCTCGGCGCCGAAGAGCGCGGTCAGCCGGTCCAGCTCACGGGCCGCCGCGTCCACCCCCTCGGTGAGCAGCGCCGCCGGCACGTGCCCCTTGCGGCAGCCGGTCAGCACCAGCACGTGGTCGCGCAGCTCGGCGGCGACCTCCTCCAGCTCCCCGTAGACCGGCCGGCCCTTCTCCCCGCCGCGCAGCTGGGCGCGGGCGATGGTGGTCGCCAGCCGGGCGTACCCCTCGTGGCCGTGCGCGAGCACCAGCAGGTGCGCGCCGTGCGGGTCGGGCTCGCCGTTCTGCGGCCCGGGCAGCCCGAGGGAGAGCTCCGCGCCGAAGATGGTCGGCAGGGCCAGCGCGCGGGCCGCCTCGGCGAAGCGGACCACCCCGTAGAAGCCGTCGTGGTCGGTGACGGCGAGTGCGGTCAGCCCCAGCCGGGCCGCCTCCTCCGCCAGCTCCTCCGGATGGCTGGCGCCGTCGAGGAAGCTGAAGTTGGTGTGCGCGTGCAGCTCCGCGTAGGGCACCACGCCGTCGGGGCGGGTCAGCTCCGGCGGCTGGTACTGCTCGCGCCGGCGGCTCCAGGCCGGGGAGTCCCCGCCGTCGGCGTCCACGGCGAGCGGATCCACCACGTGCAGGTGCCGATCGCCCCGGCTCCCCCGCTTGTCGTCGGCCCGCCCGGAGAGCACCCGCTCCAGATCCGACCAGGGCATCTTCGGGTTGTGGAAGCTCATCCGGCCGCCCCCACGGGTGGCCGGCGGGGCCCGACGGCCGGCTCCGGCGGCGAGAGGATCGGTGAGCGGTATACCTGAGAGTCATAAATATGCCGGACAGTCATATCGCTCGCCGGGGCAGCCGCCCCCGGCATGCGGCGGACCGACCGGTCGGGCACGCCAGCTCCGCGGCGAAACCGCCCCGGACCGGACAGGACCAGCTCAGTCATAGATCGCCTCCACCAGCCACTGCCCGGCCTCGACGGCGAGCAGCAGGGCGGTGCCGTCGGCCAGGCCGATCTGGAACCGGGCCCGGCGGTGGGCCTCCGCCGGCACCCACCAGCGCTCGTCCACCGGCCACGGCCCGGCCCAGCCGACGATCTCCGCCGGCCGGCCGGTGCCGATCTGCAGCCGTGCGGGTGGGGCGCTCACCGCCAACCGGGCGCTGACCACCACCGGCTCGCCGGCAGCGTCCTGCACGGTCGCCACGAGCGGGCTGGCCAGCACCACCGCCGGCGCGGGCGCGGGGAGCCGGCCGGGCCAGGGCGGGGCACCGGCGCGGGCAGGGAGCCGCTCGTCGCCCCACGGCACCAGTCGCACCTGGTCAGCCGGGGAACGCCCGCCACCGAGCACCGCGGTGACCACCGCCTCCGGGCCGAGGATGCCCTGCACCCGGCTCAACGCCCGGTGCGCCCGCTCCCGCTCCTCGCCGGCCTCCCCCCAGAGGCCGGACTGAAGGCCGGCCTGGGCGATCACCCCGTCCGGGACCAGCCGCAGCCGGATGATGCCGGCCGTCGGCCGGGCCGGGCGGGCGCCGGCCCGGCCGTTGCTGCCGGAGAGCCAACCGTCGAGCTGCCAGCGCACCCGGTCGGCGATGGCCGCTGCGGTGAGCAGGCCGTCGTGCCGCCACACGCGGTGCAGCTCCTGCCCGTGCGCGGTGACCGCCTCGATGCCGAGCCGGGTGCAGGCCAGCCCGTGCCCGGCCAGCCGGTCGTGCAGTTGCTCGGCCAGCGCGCGGGCGGCGAACGCCGCCGCGTCGACCCGGTCGATCGGCTCGTCGTGCTCGGCGGTCACCGTCAGGTCGGCCGGCGGCTGCCGGACGGCGAGCGGGCGATGGTCCCGTCCGGCGGCCAGCCGGTGGGCCAGCGCGCCGTCGAACCCGAACCGGGCCAGCACGTCGCCGGCCGGCAACGCGGCGAAGTCGCCGAGGGTCCGCACCCCCAGCCGGCGCAGCAGGTCGGCCAGCGCCGACCGGCCGAGCGCCTCGACCGGCAGCCCGGCCAGGAACTCCGGGGTTCCGCCCGGCGCCACCACCCGGCCGGCTCGGGCGGCCAGCCCTGCGGCGAAGACCCCGTCGGCGATGCCGACCTGGCTCTCCACCAGACACGACTGGGCGACGTGCTCGATGATCCGCTCGGCGGCCGCCTCCTCACCGCCGAGGTAACGGCTCGGGCCCCGGGCGGCCACCGCGCAGGCTCCGGGGCGGACCACCTCGACGCCGGCGACCAGCTCCTCCACCGCGGCGACCACCGGCTCGAACGCCCGGGCGTCCCGGCCGGGGTCGTACTCCACGACGGTGAGCTGTGGGCAGCGGCCCTGCGCCTCCCGCTTGCGCAACCCTCGGCGCACCCCCTCGGCGCGGGCCCGCTCGGAGCAGGCGACCACCCGGTTGGCGTGCAGCACAGCGACCGGGCCGGTGGCCGGCACCCCGTCGACGATCTCGGCGGCGAGCACCGGCCAGTCCGGGCACCACAGCAGCAGGGTCCGCACCGGCGAGCCGGTCACGCGGGACCGACCAGGGTGAGCGCGCCCTGGCGGACGGCGGGCGACACGGCCGGTCGGGCCACGGTCGACGGCACCGTACGAGGGATCACCCGGGTGAGCTCGTCACCGGGGAGCCAGACCTTGATCTCCTTGGGTCGGGCGGCCGCCCCGCGCCCGCGCGCCGAGACGGTGACCTCCCGGCGGCGCAGCCGGCCCCGGCCCGACCCGAGCCCTTCCCAGACCCCGCGGACCACCTGCAACGTCACGTCCGCGCCGTCCCACCGGCCGTACGGGACGAGCACACTGCCACGCTGCCGGGCCCGGGCGGCCAACCGGGTGGCGACCGAGGCGGAGACCGTGGCCGGCACGGCGGTGACCACGACGTCCACACCGTCGATCAGCGCGGCGACCACGGTGGCCCACTCGGGACCGGGGTTCGGCACCAGGGCCAGCCGGTCCAGGGCGATGCCCAACTCCGCGGCCGCGCCCGCGCCGAACGTCGGCACCCCGACCACGGCACACCACGAGCCGGCCCGGGACGCCTCGGCGAGCAGGGCCAGCACCAGCGAGGTGCCGCCGCTGCGCCGGGGTTGGCCGACGGCGACCGCGATGGTGCTGCCCCGGCGCAGGCCCCGGTTGGGCAGCAGGCCGGTCAGCTCGGGTGCCACCGGCAGCACCCGGTGACCGCCGACCGGGTCGGGTGCGCTCGCCGGGTGCACCAGATCGGCCAGTGCGGCGGAACCGACCACCATGCGGCCCGCCATTGGACCAACCCCCCGTCGTTGCTGTGGATCAGATCAGGACCGGCACGCCGGACACCGGCCGCCCGACTCCCCCCGCCGGGCGGCCGGTGTCACGGCGGGATCATGCGGCGAGGCCGTCCAGGGCCGGCTGGTGAGCCACGCCGAGCGCGGTCTCCACCACCGTGACGAACTGTTCGGCCGCACGGAGCAGGTCGTCGGCTTCCCGGGCGCTGACCACCCGGGGGATGCCGGCCTCGGCGGCGGCCCGCTTGCCGGCGCCCGCGGCGAAGAACCGGGCCCACTCGTCGAGCTCGGGGGCGACGGCGCAGAGCAGGACCCAGACGCTGGTGATCCGGTTGCGCCGGCTCGGCGCGGGTCGGGCACGGGCGGCGAGCAGTGCGGCCGCCGCGCGCAGCGCCGCCAGGTGGGCGGCCGCGTAGCGCAGGCCGTCGGGTCGGGTCTGGCCGGCTTCGGCCAACCCGAGCCGGGCCAACGTGAGGAGCTGGGCGGGGGTGCGGTGCGGCAGCACGTGCGCCGGCACCGTCGGTGCCTGAGCCGGGTTGGACGGCATGGGACTGTCTCCTCCACGTGGCCGGGGCGTCGCCCTCGGCGCGCTGGTGCCGCCGGTGGGATGCCGAGGTCGGGTGGTGCGGAGGAAGACGCACCGGGTGTGGCCGGCCGGGTGTGGATGCTTCCCCACACCACACCCGGCCGGCGTACCGGCGGGTTCGTCGCCCGCCGCCCGGGGGTCGTGGGCGGCGGGCGACGCTCCTGCCTGTCGGGACCGGGCTCGCGACTGCCCGGAAACCCAGGTGCGGCCCGCGGAGCCGCACCGGCCAGAGCTGGCGCCGCGAAACACCGCGCTCCGGCTGGTTGGAACGGGCGTTCGAGGCAATCGAACACTCGTTCTAACTGCTGCTGACAGTACACCTCCCCTCCGACGAAAATGCAACGTGTGGCGCGCCGCCATCCGCGAACTGGCCGGCTGCGGCGTGGCCGGCTGAACCCGCCGCCGGCGGACCGGGAAGAATGGCGGGATGCAGCCACACCCGAACGTACGGGCGGTGCAGGACGCGCTGGACGGCTCCGGCGCGCTCGACGGCGCCGGCCAGCCCAGCACGGTCCGCCTGCTGCCCGACGCGGTGCACACCGCCGCGGCGGCCGCCGAGGCGCTCGGCGTCCAGGTCGGCCAGATCGCCAACTCGCTCATCTTCGACGCGGACGACGCGCCGCTGCTCGTGCTCACCTCCGGCGCGCACCGGGTGGACACCGCCGGCCTGGCCGCGTCGATCGGGGTCACCCGGCTGCGCCGGGCCACCCCCGAGTTCGTCCGGACGCACACCGGGCAGCCGATCGGCGGGGTCGCCCCGCTCGGGCACCCACGACCGCTGCGCACCCTGGTGGACACCGCGCTGGCGGCGTACCCGGAGATCTGGGCCGCGGGCGGCGTACCGCAGGCGGTCTTCCCGACCACCTACGCCGAGCTGCTGCGGGTCACCGCCGGCACCCCGGCCGAGGTGGCGTGAGCGAGCGGAGCGAGCGAACCAGCGGGCACAGCAGCGATGCGCTCGCGCCGCCGCGAAGCGGTGGCGTGAGCGAGCGGAGCGAGCGAACCAGCGGGCACCGCAGCGCCGTTCCGGACCTGGTCACCCTGCACGTGTGGCGGACCTCCCGCGGCGCGCTGCCCCGGGCGCTGATCCGGATGGCGGTGGACCCGGGCCGGCTGCGCGCCCTGCCGGGCGTCCGGTTCGGCAAGCTGCTGGGCACCGGGACGGGCACCAGCTTCGGGCCGGGTGACGCCGACCTGACCCGGTGGGCGGCGCTGACCGTCTGGGACTCGCCCGAAGCGGCGGCCGGCTTCGACGACTCGCCGGTCGGCAGTGCCTGGGCGCGGATCGCCCGCGCTCACGCCCGGGTCGACCTGCGGCCGCTGAGCAGCCGGGGCGAATGGTCCGGTCAGCGGCCGTTCGGCGAGCCGCCGGGCGGCCGGGTCACCGGCCCGGTGCTGGCGCTGACCAGGGCCCGGCTGCGGGCCCGTCGGGCGGCCACCTTCTGGCGGGCGGTCCCCCCGGTGGCCGCCGCCCTGCGCGACGCGCCGGGGCTGCTGGCCCGGTTCGGTGTCGGCGAGGCGCCGCTGGGTTGGCAGGGCACGGTGAGCGTGTGGCGTGATCCGGCGGACCTGGTGGCGTTCGCGTACCGTCACCCGGAGCACCGGGCGGCGATCATGCGAACCCCCACCGCGGGCTGGTACGCCGAGGAGCTGTTCGCACGGTTCGAGGTGCGCGGGGTGGTCGGCGACCGGACGGTGCTCGGATGGGTCGCCGACGGCGACCCGGGAACGGCGAAGGGTGAACGGGCATGAGGTTGGTGCGCTGGACGCCGGACGATCTCGTCCGACGGCTGGACGACGTGGTGGCCGTCTACGGCGAGGCGATGGGATACCGCACCGATCTGCTGGAGGCCCGGCGCGGCTACATCGCCACCCACGTCCGCCGGCCCGGGTTCCGGGCCGTGGCCAGCCTGACCAGCGAGGGTCACCTCGCCGGCTTCGGCTACGGCTACCTGGGCGGCCCCGGGCAGTGGTGGCACGACCAGGTGCACCGGGCGCTGGACGCCCCGACCCGGCAGCGCTGGCTCACCCACTGCTTCGAGGTGGTCGAGCTGCACGTCCGGCCGCCGGCGCAGGGGCACGGCCTGGGCGCCGGCCAGCTGCGTGCCCTGCTCACCATGGCCGAGGGCGCCACCACGCTGCTGTCCACCCCGGAGGCCGACGAGCAGACCTCGCGGGCCTGGCGGCTGTACCGGCGGTTCGGCTTCGTCGACGTCCTGCGCGACTTCCACTTCCCCGGCGACGAGCGGCCGTTCGGCGTGCTCGGCCGGGATCTGCCCCTCGAGCGCCCGGCGTCATGACCCGGCGGGGGATCTCCTGGACGCTGCTCGCCGTCCTGGTGCTCGCCCAGATCTGCTACCCGCTGACCGCCGGCGCCACCCGGGCCGGGCTCACCGTGGCCACCGTCGTGCTCGGCTGGCTTCTCTCGGTCGGCCACGCGCTGCTCAGCCGAGGGCCCCGGGCGGCGGCGGCGCTGGTCGCCGTGGCCACCGGTGGCGGGTTCGCGATCGAGGCGATCGGGGTGGCCACCGGTGTGCCGTTCGGCAGCTACGACTACTCCGGCGAGCTCGGCCCGAAGCTGGCCGGGGTGCCACTGATCATCCCCCTGGCCTGGACCTGGATGGCCTGGCCGGCGTGGCTGGCGGCGGTCCGGCTGACCGGCGGCAGCATCGGCTCGCCGGCCCTGCGGCGGGTACGCCGCATCGCGCTGGCCACGCTGGGGCTGGCCACCTGGGACCTCTTCCTCGATCCGCAGATGGTGGCCGAGGGGTACTGGGTCTGGCGGAACGCCACCCCGGCGCTGCCCGGCCTGCCCGGCATCCCGGTCAGCAACTACCTGGGCTGGCTGCTCTTCGCGGTGCTGCTGATGAGCGCGCTGCGCCCGCTGGCCGGCCCGGACGCCGACCGCACCGACCACCGGGATCACCCGATGATCGCGCTCTACCTGTGGACGTACTTCTCCAGCATCCTGGCCCACGCGGTCTTCCTCGACCTGCCCGCCTCGGCGCTCTGGGGCGCGGCCGGCATGTCGGTGACCGCCGTGCCGTTGGCGGTGATCCTGCTGCGCTCCCGCGGGGCCTCCGACGCCCACCGGGAGGGTCACCTGCCGCAGCGTCCCGGCGTCGACGCGACCCGATGATCGTCCTGTTCGCCCTGCTGCTCGCCGTCGCCGCGCTGACCGGCCACACCTGGGTCAACGCCTCGCGCTGGCTGCGCCGGCCCACCGACCGACCGGACGAGGTGGGCGAGCCGGTGGCCGTGCTGCTGCCGCTACGGGACGAGGCCGCCCGGGTCACGCCCTGCCTGCGCGCCCTGCTCGCCCAGCGCGGCGTGCCCGGGCTACGCGTCGTGGTCCTCGACGACGGGTCCACCGACGGCACCGCCGACGTGGTCCGCGCGGTGGCCGGCGACGACCCCCGGGTCACCCTGCTCACCGGGGTCGCCCCGCCGCCGGGCTGGCTGGGCAAGCCGCACGCCTGCTGGCAGCTGGCCACCCGGGCCGACCCGGCGGCCACCGCGCTGGTCTTCGTCGACGCCGACGTGGTGCTCGCCCCGCACGCCGTGGCGGCGGCCGTCACCGAGCTGCGCGCCGCGCGGGCGACGCTGCTGTCGCCGTACCCCCGGATCGTGGTGGCGACGGCGGCCGACCGGCTGGTGCAGCCGCTGTTGCAGTGGCTCTGGCTGACCTTCCTGCCGCTGCGCGCGATGGAGCGCTCGCCGCGACCGTCGCTGGCCGCGGCGGGCGGGCAGTTCCTGGTGCTGGACCGGGCCGGCTACACCGCCGCCGGCGGGCACGCCGCGGTCGCCGACAAGATCCTGGAGGACGTCGAGCTGGCCCGGGCGGTCAAGCGGGCCGGTGGGCGGATCGCCCTGGCCGACGGCTCCCGGCTGGCCACGTGTCGGATGTACGACGACTGGCCGCAGCTGCGCGACGGGTACTCGAAGTCGCTGTGGGCGTCGTTCGGGCGCCCCGGCTCGGCGGCCGCCGTGGTGGCGTCGCTGCTGCTGCTCTACACCGCCCCGCCGCTGGTCGCGGTGGTGGCCCTGGCGGCCGGCGCGCCGGGGGTGGCCGCCGTGGGCCTGGCCGGTTACCTGCTCGGGGTGGCCGGGCGGGTGCTCACCGCCCGGGCGACCGGCGGCCGGTGGTGGCCCGACGCGCTCGCACACCCCGTGTCGGTCGTGGTCCTCGGTTGGCTGACGCTGCGGTCGTACCATCTGCGAAAGCGGCGCCGCCTGACCTGGCGGGGCCGCCCGGTCAGCTAGGAGGGCGCGGCATGGCGCGGATCGTGGTCGTCGGCGCCGGGGTGGGTGGCCTCGCCACCGCCGCCCGGCTGGCCGCCACCGGGCACCAGGTGACCGTCCTGGAGCGGGCCGACACGGTCGGCGGCAAGCTGGGGCGGTACGTGCACGACACCCCGGCCGGGTCGTTCCACTTCGACACCGGGCCGAGCCTGCTCACCCTGCCCGAGGTCTTCCACGACCTGTTCGAGGCGACCGGGGCGAAGCTCGACGAGTACCTGGACCTGGCCCCGCTGGACCCGATCGTCCGGCACGTCTTTCCCGGCGGTGGCCCGGCGCTGGACTCCTGCGCCGATCCGGTGGAGTTCGCCGCCCGGATCGGGGCCGCCTTCGGTGACCGGGCGGCGGCCGACTGGCAACGGCTGTGGCGCCGGGCCGCGCGGGTGTGGCACGCCTCCTCGCGGGACATCCTGCGCCGTACCGTCGACTCCCCCCGCGACCTCGCGTCACTGGCCTGGCGGGTCGGCGACCTGGCCGCCATCGCCCCCGGCCGCACCCTGCGCGGGCTGGGCCGCCGGCACCTGTCCGACCCTCGACTGCGGATGCTGCTGGACCGGTACGCCACCTACACCGGCGCCGACCCGCGCCGGGCGCCGGCGGCCCTGGTGGCGGTCCCGTACGCCGAGCTGACCTTCGGCGGCTGGTACCTGCGCGGGGGGCTGGGCACGCTCGCCGACGCGCTGCTGACGCGCTGCCTGGACCTCGGCGTGGTCGTGCAGACCGGCGCCACGGTGACCCGGATCGACGCCGCCGGCGGCCGGGTGCACGGGGTACGCCTCGCCGGCGTCACCGCCCCGGTGCCCGCCGATGTGGTGGTGGCCAACGTGGACGCGCTCACCGTCTACCGCGACCTGCTGCCGCACGCGCGCCGGCTGGCCGGGTTGGCCGACCGCAGCCTGGCCGGTTTCGTGCTACTGCTCGGCGTCTCCGGCAGCACCGGGCTGGCGCACCACAACGTCTTCTTTCCGCGCGACTACGACGCGGAGTTCGACGCGGTCTTCGGCGACCCGGGGCGCGGCGTACGGGCCCGGCCGGCAGCCGACCCGACGGTGTTCGTCACCGTGGCCGACGACCCGGCGGCCCGCCCGGACGGGCACGAGGCGTGGTTCGTGCTGGTCAACGCCGCCCGGCAGGGCACGGCTGGTGGCGCGGTCGACTGGCGACGCCCGGGGCTGGCCGACGCGTACGCCGAACGGATCCTGGCGGTCCTGGCGGAGCGTGGCGTGGACGTCCGCGACCGGCTGCTGTTCCGCGAGGTCCGTACCCCGGCCGACCTGGACGCGGCGACCGGCGCGCCGGGTGGCTCGATCTACGGCACCGCCGGTGGGCTGCTCCGCCCGGCCAACCGGGGTCCGGCGCACGGGCTGTGGCTGGTGGGCGGCTCCAGCCACCCCGGCGGCGGGCTGCCGATGGTGACCCTCTCCGCGCAGATCGTCGCCGACGAGATCGGCCCGGCCTGGTAGGCGCGGGGTCAGTCGGCGTCGAGCAGCGCGCGGCGGACGGTGGAGAGCAGCTGCCCCAGACCGAAGCCGGCCAGCAGCACCCACACCGCGGTCGCCATGGTGATGGTGCCGGCGGCCAGGTCCGGCTCGATCAGCCCGGCCAGCCCGGCGACCAGCAGCCCGGCCAGCGCCACCGAGACCCGGGTGGGGCGTTCACCCACGGTCACCGCGCCGATCTCGCGCATGCCGGCGGAGACCGCCCGGGCCCGGGTGTACTCGTGCAGCCAGGACAGCGCGCCGCCCGCGACCACCAGCGCGCCCGGCGCGCCGACCAGCCAGAACGCCAGCAGCCATGCCACCTCTCCGAGCCGGTCGGCCACGGAGTCGTAGACGTAGCCGAGCCGGGTGGTGCGGCCGGTGGCCACCGCCACCGCCCCGTCCACGCTGTCCGCCACGGCGGCGAGCAGCACGAACAGCGCGCCGAGGAACGGACCGTCCGCCTGCCGGGTCACCAGCAGCGGTACGCAGAAGCAGAGCAGCACCCCGGCCACGGTGACCGCCGTGGGGCTGACCCGCAGCCGGCCCAGCACGTACCCGACGTGGTACGCGAGCCGCAGCCAGGCGCGCACCACCGGCGCGGCCGTGCGGGGGTCGAACCCGCCGTGCAGCCGCGCCCACGCCGTGGCGTACTGGTCCCAGTTCAGCTGTGTGCCCACCACGGATCAACCGTCGTGCCGGGCGTCAGGTGTCGCGTGCCCTGCGATCACATCCGCGCGCCGACCTTGAGGTTCTGCCAGACCTCGCGGGTCGCGGTGGACCGGTTGAGGGTGATGAAGTGGATTCCCGGGACGCCCTCGTCCAGCAGCCGACGGGACATCTCGCTGGCCTGTTCGATGCCGAGCAGGCGGACCGCCTCCGGGTCGTCGGCGACCCGCTCGAAGCGCGCCGCGAGCGCCGGCGGGAAGGGCGCCCCGGACAGCTGCACGGACCGCTCGATGGTGCTGATCTGGGTCACCGGCATCACTCCGGCGAGGATCGGGGTGTCGCAGCCGGCGGCCGCCACCCGGTCACGCAGCCGCAGGTAGTCGTCGGCCTCGAAGAACATCTGTGTGATCGCGAACTCGGCGCCGGCCCGGCACTTGCGGACGAAGTGCGCGGTGTCGCTGGCCACGTCGGGTGAGCGGGGGTGCTTGTACGGGAAGGCCGCCACGCCCACGCTGAAGTCACCGGCGTCCCGCACGAGGCGTACCAGGTCCTCGGCGTAGTCCACGCCCTGGGGGTGGCGGACCCACTCGCCGCCGGGGTTGCCCGGCGGGTCGCCGCGCACCGCCAGCACGTTGCGCACCCCCACCCCGGCGAGCCGGCCGATCACGTGCCGCAGCTCGGCGACGGAGTGGTTGACCGCCGTCAGGTGGGCCATCGGCAGCAGCGTGGTGTCGGTGGCGATCCGCTCGGTGACCGACACGGTGGTGTCCCGGGTCGAGCCGCCCGCGCCGTAGGTGATCGACACGAACGACGGGCGCAGCGACTCCAGCTCGCGGATCGCCTGCCAGAGCAGCCGCTCCCCCGCCTCGGTCTTGGGCGGGAAGAACTCGAACGAGAAGGTCGGCTGACGGTCACGGATGAGCTCCCCGATCGCCGGCTGCGGATTGGGGAGTACCGAGGGAAGACCGAGCGCCACGACCCGACTCTAGCGGGCGGCGGCGGCACGCCCCAGGCGCTTCCCACGGCGTCCCACGGATCGACGGATCCGCGGGCGCGACCGATCATCGGCGCCGCCCCGCGCGCCCCGGGCCGGTGGGCGGAAAGCCGTCGTACCCACGGGGTAGTAATGGGTGGCGCGGGAGGGTCGGCGG
>NZ_RCVJ01000038.1 GCF_003667505.1 Micromonospora sp. BL4 | reverse complement strand
GTGCCACGCCGCTGCCGAACAGCCACCACAGACCCGACCCGTCACCGGCGGTGACGCGTCGGGTCTGTGGTGGCTGTTCGGCAGCGGCGTGGCACTGGTCGTGACCGGTACCGCTGCTCGACTGATCTGGCGCCGGCCCAGGGCGTCGCTGGACGCGTAGTCACACGCCCTGATCGCCACCGCGGGGGTTCCGGCTTGAGCCGGAACCCCCGCGGTCGTTCCGCGTCACCTCATCGGTCAGGGTGCCCAGGGTGCGCTGACGTTCCAGGTGCTGTCGGCGGCCCACAGCGTCGGCGTGTTGTACGCGTCACCGCCCGTCCCGTTGCTGAGCCAGACCTCCGAGTTGTAGTGCCGCAGGTACCTGCCCCGGAAGTTGTACGACTCCAGCGACACACCCGTGCCGGTCAATCCCACCCGTGCGCACCAGGTGGCGTCGGCGCGGGTGAGCGCGGAGCCGTCGTTCGGCGAGTTGCGTACCCGCGAGTTCTGGTGCCGCAGGTACTGCCCGGGGACGTTGACCGACTCGAACGAGTAGCAGGTGGCGTCGGCCAGGCCGGGACGGATGGTGTACGTCGCATCGTTCTTGAGCAGACTCGTGCTGCCGGCGTCGACCACCTCGGTGTAGGCCAGGCCGTCCCGGTGCCGCAGGTACCGGTTGGTGTGGCCGGGGGTGGTCACCTGCAACGACCGCCGGGTGTTGACCGGCAACGCGACGGGCGCCGAGCTGCCGATGGTCTTCGAGGCGTTGATCAGCGCCGTGTTGGCGGCACGGACCCGGGCCTGATCCATCTTGACCACCTGGCGGTCGTAGGTGAGAAAGCCGTTCAGCTCACCCTCCAGATCGGTGATCTCCGTGTAGACCGAGGCGCTGAGCCCCTTGCCGAGCATCAGGTTCTGGCTGCCCTGCACCAGGCCCACATAGCGATTGGTGAGCGCGGTCGAATCGGGCTGCCACTCGTAGGCGAAGAAACTGCCGTTCGGGCTGTACTCGTGGCCGGGGGTGTGCAGGCCCAGGCCACCGAACTCGCCGAGCGCGGCGATCCGGTTGGCCGATGGTGCGGGGGAGTCCGGCCCGAGATAGGCGTGCCAGTCGTCGATGTCGCCGTTGCCGGGGTTGCCGAGGGACTGACAGCAGTTGTGACCGCTGTGCGGGTTGACCAGACGGGTCGGGTCCTGGTTCTTGATGTTCTGCGCGACCCGACGGGTGTCCGCCAGGGCCCGCTCACCCCAGCCCTCGTTGTACGGGGTGTACGCGATGACGGCGGGGGAGCTGCGGTGCTCGTCGACGATCTCGCGTGCCTCCGTCTCGAACTGCGCCTGCTGGGCGTCGGTGGCGTTGATGTCCTGCGCGGTCATCGACGGGATGTCCTGCCAGACCAGCAGGCCGAGCCGGTCGGCGTGGTAGAACCAGCGCTGCGGTTCGACCTTGATGTGCTTGCGCACCATGTTGAAGCCGAGATCCTTGTGCTTCTGCAGGTCGAAGGCGAGAGCGGCGTCGGTCGGCGCGGTGTACAGCCCGTCCGGCCAGTAGCCCTGGTCGAGCGTGCCGACCTGGAACACGAACTGGCCGTTGAGCTTGGGGCGCAGCACCCCGTTCACCACACCGGTGGTGATCTCGCGCATCCCGAAGTAGTGCGTGGTCCGGTCGACGGTGGATGCGGCCGCGTTGCGGAGGGTCACCCGGAGGTTGTAGAGGAACGGGTCGTCGGGTGACCAGCGGCGGGCGTTGGGCACCGGCACGCTGAAGTCGGTGAAGCCGCCGGTGGCCGAGCCGACCACGGTGCTTCCGTTGAGCGCCTCGGCGAGTACGCTGTGACCGCTCACGTCGCCGCGCGTGAAGACCCGGACCCGCAGGGTGTTGTTGCTCAGGTTCGGGTAGACGTCCACGCTGCTGATCGAGGCCGTGGGCACCGGCTCCAGCCACACCGTCTGCCAGATGCCGGAGCTGGGGGTGTAGAAGATGCCGCCGGGTTGCTTGGTCTGCTTGCCGATGGGTGGCAGGCTGCCGTTCTGCCGGGTGTCGGTGGGGTCCCACACCTTGACGACGATCTCGTTCGTCCCGGCGGTGAGCTGCGGGGTCACGTCGAAGGTGAAGGCGTCGTAGCCCCCGGTGTGCGCACCGACCCGGACGCCGTTGACCCACACGGTGCTCTGCCAGTCGACCGCGCCGAAGTGCAGCAGGGTCCGCCGACCCGACCAGTTCGCCGGGACGGTGACGGTTCGCCGGTAGAACAGGTAGTTGCGGTTGTCGTTGGCGGCCCGCTGGATGCCGGAGAGCGCGCTCTCCACCGGGAACGGCACGTTGACCCGCTCGGGCAGGTTGGTGTTGAACTGCGGGGCGTCGTCGGTCGCGGACTGGCGCAGCTGCCACTCCCCGTTGAGGTTGAGCCAGTCCGGCCTGGTCATCTGCGGTCGCGGGTACTCCGGCAGCGGAGTGCCGACCAGCGCCTGGTTGGTCCAGGGGGTCGTCAGTGGCGGCGTCTTCGGCGGCGCGGCCTGTGCCCGCGGGGTCGGCGCGGCGAGGACGCCGGCGACGAGGGCGATGATGAGCAGCAGGGGCAGGGCGGGGCGGATGGGGACCTGACGTGTCATGCCGTCTCCGGGGGACGAGTCGCCGCGGGCGGTGCAGCCGGCCCGAAGCGCGTTGGCGTGGGCATCGGGGTGGTCACTCGACGAGGGACGGACG
Organism: Micromonospora sp. BL4; assembly: GCF_003667505.1. Taxonomy (GTDB): domain Bacteria; phylum Actinomycetota; class Actinomycetes; order Mycobacteriales; family Micromonosporaceae; genus Micromonospora. The sequence continues at coordinate 10,681 of NZ_RCVJ01000038.1, read as the reverse complement.
TCATCGACGGATGCCGGTGGGATCTCCACGTACGACCGATGGCGGTTATATTGACATCCATCACCACCTGTATAACGTTATAGAGGTGGTACGGACCCCCCGTCAATCCTTGTTCGTCAATGTCTCCCCGGCCCGTCGACCAGGTGCGCGAAGGGTCGGTGAATGGCCGTCAGCCTGAAGGACATCGCCGAACGCGCGGGCGTCTCGCTGGCCACCGTCTCCAACGTGGTCAACGGATATCGACCGGTGGGGGAGCGGACGCGTCAGCGTGTGCAGCAGGCGGTCGACGAACTCGGCTACAGCCCCAACCTCAGCGCCCGGCATCTCCGTCGGGGGCGTACCGGCCTGATCGCCCTGGCCATCCCGGAGCTGAACAACCCCTACTTCGCCGAGCTCGCCGAGATCGCGATCCGGGAGGCGGCGGGGCTCGGCTACACCCTGGTGATGGAGAACACCGCCGCGGACCGGGAGGCGGAGCTGCTACTGCTCGACGGCTCGCGGCGGCACATCATCGACGGCCTGATCTTCAGCCCCGTGCGCATCGGCCGGGCGGAGGTGCTGGCCCGGACCGCAGACAGCCCGCTGGTGCTCATCGGCGAGGGCGTCCACGACGTGCCGCACGACCACATCGCCATCGACAACGTCGCCGCGAGTCACGCGGCGATCCAGCACCTGGTCGGGATCGGGCGGCGCCGGATAGCGTTCATCGGAGCCGCCGACGGCGGCGACCGGCAGTCGGCGCACCTGCGCCTGCGCGGCTACCGGGAGGCCCTGGCCGCGGCCGGCCTGCCGTACCGCCCGGGGCTGGTCGCCCCCACCCGCGAGTTCGGCCGACGCGACGGCGAGCAGGCCATGCGTGACCTGCTCGCCCTCGATGAACCCCCGGACGCGGTGTTCGGCTACAACGACCTGGTCGCCATCGGCGCGCTGCGGGCGTTGACCGAGGCCGGCCACCGGGCGCCGCGGGACGTCGCGGTGATCGGCATCGACGACATCGAGGAGGGGCGGTTCAGCAACCCGACCCTCACCACCATCGCGCCGGACAAGGAGGCGATCGGCCGTCTCGCCGTACGCCGCCTCGTCGCCCGGATCGAGGGTACGCAGGTCACGGCGCCGCTGACCGTGCAGACACCGTTCCGGCTGATCTGCCGCGAGAGCACCTCGGCGGGCCGCTGATCGCCGTCGGTCCCACAGTGCCCGGCGCGGCACTGCCCAGCTTCTCACCGTACGAGCGACCACGGCTGGCGCGGAAAACGGGCTGCCGCCGCCGCACCGGTCCACTATCGTCCGCCGAATGGATCTTCAAATCGTGACGGTCGCGCAACGGCCCGAACTCGCGCCGCTGTTGAACGACTTCGACGGCGCCTGGCCGGAGTTCATGCAGTGGGATCCGATGGCCTCGCTGTACTACGCGGTGGCCGACGACCTGTACCCGGAGTTCGTCCTGCTCGCCATCGACCCCGCCGAGCCGGACCGGGCGGTGGCGCGGGCCTACAGCGTGCCGCTCTCGTGGACCGAGGAACGGCTGCCGCCGGGCGGCTGGGACCGGATCGTGCAGCGGGCGACGATCAACCGCCTCGCCGGCACGCCGACGAACATCGTCTCCGCGTTGGAGATCTGCATCCGCCCCGAGGTCCGTGGCCGGGGCCTGTCCGCCCGGATGCTCGACGCGATGCGCGAGAACACCCGCCGGCTCGGCTACGACACCCTCGTCGCGCCGGTACGCCCCAGCGGCAAGCACACGGTTCCCGACGAGCCGATGGACCGGTACGCCTTCCGTGTCCGCGACGACGGCCTGCCGGTGGACCCGTGGTTGCGTACGCACGTGCGTGCCGGCGGCGTGATCGAATCCGTGGCGGCACGGTCGATGACCATCCCGGGCACGCTGGCGGAGTGGCGGCGCTGGACCGGCCTGCCCTTCGATGGCACCGGCCCGGTGCGCGTGCCGGACGCGCTGGTTCCGGTGTGGTGCGACGTCGAGCATGGCCACGGCGTCTACGTCGAGCCGAACGTGTGGGTGCGCCACCAGCTCTGACCCGCGCTCCGCGGCAGATCGAACCGGCTGGCCCGGTGGGATCCATAGCGCCGGCGGTACGACCCAGAGAGGATGTCGTTCCAGATCCATTGATCTCAATATGATGACCGCATCGGAAATCAGGTGCGCTCACGAGGCGTGCCGTCCTGATGCGGAGGAATGCATGGTTCGCTGGCGTACCCTCACCGGCCTCTTGGCCACCGCGTTGGCCGCGGTGACCGCGGGCAGCCTCATTCTCGCGGCACCGGCGGCCGCGGCCGACAACCCCGTGACGCCGAACGTCGTCGGCGGCACCCGCGCCGCTCAGGGCGAGTTCCCGTTCATGGTGCGACTCTCGATGGGGTGCGGCGGGGCCCTGTACAGCTCGCGGCTGGTGCTCACCGCGGCGCACTGCGTGGGCGCCACCGGCGCCAACACCAGCATCACCGCGACGCTCGGAGTGGTCGACCTCCAGTCGTCCAGCCGGATCACCGTCCGGTCGAACTACGTCTACCGGGCTCCCGGCTACAACGGCAACGGCCGGGACTGGGCGCTGATCCGCCTGGCCACCCCCGTCACCGGACTGAGCACGCTGAAGATCGCGAACACCACCGCGTACGACAGCGGCACCTTCACCGTCGCCGGCTGGGGCGCCGCTCGCGAGGGAGGCTCCCAGCAGCGGTACCTGCTCAAGGCGACCGTCCCGTTCGTCAGCGACTCCACCTGTAACTCGTACTACGGCGGCCAGATCATCGCCGCGCAGGAGATCTGCGCCGGCTACGCCAGCGGCGGCGTGGACACCTGCCAGGGGGACTCGGGCGGCCCGATGTTCCGCCGCGACGCCAGCAACGCCTGGGTCCAGGTCGGGATCGTCAGTTGGGGCAACGGCTGCGCCCGACCCAACTATCCGGGTGTCTACACCCAGGTGAGCTACTTCGCCTCGACGATCGCCTCGGCGGCCGCGAGCCTCGGCGGCTGACCGTACGCCCGATCGAGCGGCCCGGCCGGCGACGGCCGGGCCGCCCGCGTGCCGACACCGTCGGGGTCAGTCGCGCGTGAGACCGGGCGGGAGGGCATCCTCGTCGGGTCCGACGGGGCGGGCGTTGACCAACGGGTTGCGGTGCAGCGCGGTGATCAGGGCGGGATCGCCACCGACGTCGGTCCAGACATCGTCCCAGAGGGCGGAGACGAGCCAGGAGCGGTCCGCGGGAAAGAACAGATCGGGCAGTGCTCCTTCGCCGCGCATGTGGCCGGTGCGCCAGGTCAGGGCCTGCCGGGGGCCGGCCTCGACCAGCAGGTAGCGCCAGTCCCAGTAGAGGGACACCGTCGGCGCGAGCGGGAAGACGATGTCGTGCGCGCCGGTGTCGAGATAGCCCAGCCACCAGGGCTGCTCGGGGGTCCGCGCGGTGAGTTCGTCGACCACCGCGCGTTCGTGGGCCTCCAGCGTGACGCCATCGGGCGGATGGAAGGTGGCGTAGGCGTCGAAGACCGGCGGGATCGCCGTGGTGATCGAGACGCCCTGCGTGGTGCGGCCGGCGAGCCAGGCGACGTCGCCGGCCGTACCGATCCGCCAGCGCCGCCCGTCCTTGGTGACGTCCATCAGCCCATCCAAGCCGATGCGTCGGTCGACCGGGGCCCGGTGCTGATCAGCGACCCTCGGGGACGGCCATCTCACCGAGCAGCGACCAGTCCTGCTGCGGCACGGTGGCGTTCACGATGCGCGGCGTCTCGGCCAGGTGGGGCGGCAGGGTCTCCTGGGCTGCGCGGAAATGGGCGGACTGCACGTGGGCCGCACCGGCCTGGTCGTCGCGGAACGCCTCGACCAGCACGTACTCGGTCGGGTCGTCGAGGCTGCGGGACCAGTCGAACCACAGGCAGCCCGGCTCGGCCCGGGTCGCCTCGGTGAACTCGGCGGCGATCTGCGGCCACCGGTCGGCGTGCTCGGGCAGGACGCGGAACTTGGCGGTAATGAAGATCATGGCCTCAGGCTACCCAGCCGGGTGGGTCAGCCGTCGGCCCCGCCATCGGCTCGGACGGGGTGGGCCGCCCGGGCACCCCACGACACGTCCGCCCGGGGGCGGCCAGGACGGGATCCCCGCAATAGTAAAGAAGGTGAACAGAAAGTGTTACAGTCACTCCCGTCGATACCTGGTCGAACCTTCGGCCAGGAGGATCCGAGGAAGGAGTGATCACATGACGAGACTGCGCACCCTGGTCGCGCTCGCGGCGCTGACCCTCGCCGGCGGGTTGGTCGCGGTCATCCCGTCGACCGCCGCGTCGGCGGCCGCCTGTTCGGCATCGTGGCAGGCGTCGGCCGTCTACACGGGAGGCGCCCAGGTCTCCCACAACGGCCGCAACTACCAGGCGAAATGGTGGACCCAGAACGAGGCGCCGCCGGGCACCACCGGCGTCTGGCAGGACCTCGGCGCCTGCGGCGGCGGCACCACGCCACCGCCCACGGGAAGCTGCAACCACCCGAACTGGGTCGCCGGCACCTGGTACGCCACCGGCAGCATCGTGCGCTACACCAACGGCCTGTACTACATCGCCGAGCACGACAACCCGGGCTACGACCCGGTCATCAGCACCTGGTACTGGGAGCCCTACACCTGCGGCGGCGGCGGGACACCGCCACCGACCAACCCCGGCGGCTTCGTGGTCACCGAAGCCCAGTTCAACCAGATGTTCCCGAGTCGCAACTCGTTCTACACGTACTCCGGGCTCGTCGCCGCCCTCAGCGCCTACCCGGCGTTCGCTAAGAGCGGCAGTGCCACCGTCCAGCGCCAGGAAGCCGCCGCCTTCCTGGCGAACGTGCACCACGAGACCGGCGGCCTCGTGCACGTGGTGGAGCAGAACACCGCGAACTACCCGCACTACTGCGACCCCGGCCAGCCGTACGGATGCCCGGCGGGGCAGGCCGCCTACTACGGTCGCGGGCCGATCCAGCTGAGCTGGAACTTCAACTACAACGCCGCTGGCATCGCCCTCAACCTGCCCCTGCTGACCAACCCGTGGCTGGTGCAGACCGATGCGGCGGTGGCCTGGAAGACCGGGATCTGGTACTGGATGACCCAGAACGGGCCGGGCAGCATGACGGCCCACAACGCGATGGTCACCGGCGCCGGTTTCGGCGAGACCATCCGCAGCATCAACGGCTCGATCGAGTGCAACGGCGGCAACCCCGCCCAGGTGCAGAGCCGCGTCACCAGGTACCAGCAGTTCGTCGGCATCCTGGGGGTGCCGGCCGGAGCCAACCTGTCCTGCTGATGGGCGCCCGGGCCTCGCCGCCGCACGGCGGCGAGGCCCGACCGGCCAGTCTTAGCTGACCGTTAAGTAACGGCCATCGGTTCGACCCGGCCGGCGGCACTCGGCAGACTGGGCCAATGCCCGCCGCCGATCCGCCCGCCGCCAACGCTCGCCGCCCTCGCGTCCGGGTGCTCATCGCCGTGGCCGCCGCGTTCGCGGTGGCCGCCGCGATCGGCGCCTGGTCGCTGCGGGACCGGGTCGACGGGGACGACGGTGCGTCGCGAGCGGCCGGCGCGGCGGCTGCGAGCGCGGCGGCCGACGCCAACGGCCCCCCGGCCTGCGCCGGCCAGCCGGCCCGGGCGCCCCGCGAGCTGCGCGGCATGTGGATCACCACCGTGAACAACATCGACTGGCCGAGCCGTCGTGGTCTGCCGGCCGAGGCGGCGCGGGCGGAGTTCCGGGGTTGGCTGGAACTCGCCGTACGGCGCAACCACAACGCGGTCTTCGTGCACGTACGCCCGAGCGGGGACGCGCTCTGGCCGTCCGCGTACGCGCCCTGGTCGGAGTGGCTGACCGGACGCCGCGACGGCCGCGACCCGGGCTGGGACCCGATGGAGTTCATGGTCGCCGAGGCACACGCCCGCAACCTGGAGTTCCACGCCTGGTTCAACCCGTACCGTGGCGGACAGCCGGCCAGCGTCGGCGGACCCGGCCCCAGGCTGGACCAGCTCGCGCCGACACACCCGCTGCGGCGGCACCGTGACTGGGTGGTGACCTACCCCAGTGCCGACCGACCCGGCAGTCGCCTCTACTTCAACCCGGGGATTCCCGAGGCGCGGGCCTTCGTCGAGGACTCGATGTTGGAGGCGGTCCAGCGGTACGACGTCGACGGGGTGCACTTCGACGACTTCTTCTACCCGTACCCGGAGGCCGGACAGGACTTCCCGGACGGCGCGGCGTTCGCCCGCTACGGCGGGGGGTTCGCGAACAAGGACGCCTGGCGCCGCGACAACGTGAACACGCTGGTCCGGGAGATGAGCGAACGGATCAAGGCCATCAAGCCGTGGGTGAAGTTCGGCATCAGCCCGTTCGGCATCTGGCGCAACAAGCGCACCGATCCGGCCGGCTCCGCGACCGCCGGCCTGCAGAGCTACGACGACATCTACGCCGACACCCGACTCTGGGTACGCGAGCAGTGGCTGGACTACGTCGTACCGCAGCTCTACTGGCACATCGGATTCGGCAAGGCCGACTACGCCAAACTCCTGCCCTGGTGGGCGGCCACGGTGAAGGGCACCCGGGTGCAGCTCTACATCGGCCAGGCCGACTACCGGGTGGGCGAGCGCGGCGCCTGGCGCGACCCGGCCGAGCTGGACCGCCAGCTCGCCCTCAACCGCCGGCACGGGGTGAGCGGCAGCGTGCACTTCAGCGCCAAACAGGTGCGCGCGGACAAGCTCGGGGCGGTCAGCCGGTACAGCGCGGCGCACTACGCCGGCCCGGCGCTGGTGCCCACGATGGCGCAGCTGCCGGCGGCGCCGCCGGCAGCCCCCGAGGTCACCGGCGTGCGGCGTGCCGACACCGGCGGCGTGGAGTTGACCTGGCGCGCCGACGGTGCCACGAGCATCGCCGTCTACCGCGTGGACGGCGACGGTGCCCAGCTCGTCGGCACCGCCCGCGGTACGGGTTGGGTGGACCGCACCGCCCCCGCCGAGGGTCCGCTCACCTACTGCGTGTCCGCGCTGGATCGCAGCGGGAACGAGGGCCCACTCAGCGCGCCGGTCGCCACATAGCGGGCGTCCGTCGGCGCCGCCGCCTGCGCACCGTCGTGCGCCACGCCCGTTCAGTACGGCCGGATGAGGCACATCCCGCCGGCGGCGGGCCGGTCCATGGTGGCCAGCGCGTGGGGCACCTCGGTGAGGCCGATCGTGCGGGTGACCAGCTCGGCGGGCCGTAGCACGCCGGCGGTGACCAGCCCGAGCAGCTCCGGATAGGCGTGCGCCGCCATGCCGTGGCTGCCCCGCAGCTCCAGCTCGAACGCGATCACGAGATCCATCGGCAGGGCCGGCCGGCCCTGCGCGGCGGGGAGGAGCCCGACCTGCACGTGCCGGCCCCGCCGACGCAGGCTCTCGATGGAGGCGGCGCAGGTGGCATGACTGCCCAACGCGTCGAGTGACAGGTGCGCGCCGCCGCCGGTCGCCTCCCGAACGGCGGCGGCCACCGCCCCGGGGCCGGTCAGGGCGCTACCGTCCAGGCAGACCGCGGCACCGCAGCTCCTGGCCAGCTCCAGCGCGCCGGGGGCCACGTCGACCGCCACCACCCGCGCGCCACAGGCCACCGCGATCATCACCGCGGACAGCCCCACACCGCCGCACCCGTGCACCGCCACCCACTCGCCCGCGGCGACGCGCCCCTGGCCGACCACCGCCCGGAACGCCGTGGCGAAGCGGCAGCCGAGCGCCGCCGCGGCCGGAAAGTCCAGCTCGTCGGGGAGCCGGACCAGGTTGACGTCGGCGTCGCGCACCGCCACGTACTCCGCGAACGAGCCCCAGTGGGTGAAGCCCGGCTGCGTCTGCCGCTCGCAGACCTGCTGATCGCCGGCGAGGCAGGTCGGGCACCGCCCACAGGCGCAGACGAACGGCGCCGTCACCCGATCGCCGGGCCTCCAGTCGCGTACGCCGGCGCCGACCGCCGTGACCACGCCGGCGAACTCGTGACCGGGGACGTGCGGCAGGCGGATGTCGGGATCGTGGCCCTGCCAACCGTGCCAGTCGCTGCGGCACAACCCCGTCGCCTCGACGCGGATGACCGCGCCCCCGGGCGGCGGCACCGCGTCCGGGACGTCGCGGACCTCGGGCGGGGCACCGAACTCGTCGAAGATCACGGCACGCATGAGGCGCATCCTCACACGCCGGCGGGCCGACCGAAGGCCCCACCCCACGTGGGCGCCGGTGGGCCGGCCGTCCGGCACGGGACGGCGCTGGGGTCCCCGCCGGCGCAGCGGGGACCCCAGCGTGGCGACGGACTACGTCAACGCGAGGGTCCGAGCGTCGGCAGCGATGACACTGGCGACCTCGGACGGCACCAACTTGCCGGCCTGCCGGTCGACGTAGGTGGCCAGCTCGGCGTACTGGCCGTGGACCAGCTTGACGGTCATGGCGTTGATCGCGGCCGCCTCGGCGCCGGAGGTGAGGAGCAGGTAGCCGAGCCCGGCCTGGCTCACCGTCACGGTGAACGTGCTGGTCGCGGTCGCGGTGCCCTCCGGGCCGGTCACCTCGGTGCGGACGGTGTGGCGGCCCGCGGTCAGCCTGGCCAGGTCCAGCTTGCGTCCGGCGGCGGACTTCCTGCCGTCGAGCGTGACGGTGACCGTGTCCGCGTTGGTGGCGGCCACCGCGATCACCGGGGACTGTGCCCGGTCGAGCCGTGCCCCGTCGACCGGCGACGTGATCCGCACGGTCGGGTCGGCCGGGGCCCGCTGCATGAACGCCGAGTTCCAGCCGACCAGCTCGGACGCGCGGTTGGTGATGACCCCGTCGGTGCCGATCCGCTCCAACCGCTGCCACAGGCCGGCGGAGTCCATCGTCCAGGCCATGACGGCGACGCCGGCGGCGTGCAGCGGCGCGACGACCTCCGGCCGGGCCAGCAACGCGTTGCCGTCCGGGTTGTACGCGGTCAGGTGCAGCTCCCGGGAGATCGCCACCGGGTCGGCGTCGAGGCTGCTGCGGAGCAGACCGAGCGGCAGTTCGGGCGCGAGTTCGTAGGTGTACTTCAGGGCGTCGACCTCGAAGCTCTGGACGAAGACCCGGCCCATCATCTGCTCGTCCCGGATCACCTGGATGATCGTCGCGACCTCGGCCCGGGTGTGCCTGCCCTTGATCTCCAGCAGCAGGCTGCCGCCCCGCGTCCGCAGGTCCGCGAGCTGCTCGGCCAGGGTCGGCACCCGCTCGCCCACGTAGTGCGGACCGAACCAGGAGCCGGCGTCGAGCGCCTTGATCTGCGCGGCGGTCAGGTCGCGGATGTTGCCGGTCCCGTCGGTGGTCCGGTCGACGGTGCCGTCGTGCAGGATGAACGGGATGCCGTCCTTGCTCGGCTGGACGTCGTTCTCGATCCAGTCGGCGCCGCCCTTGCGCGCGATCTCCTGCGCGACCAGGGTGTTCTCCGGGGCGGCGGCGGACGCGCCTCGGTGTGCGATCACCGTGAGCGGGCTGCCCTTCGGGCGGATGTAGCCGTTCGGCGGCAGCTCGGTGACGGTGACGTCGTCGTACGAGACGGTGCCGCCGTTGACGAAGAGCGCCTGGACGCCGTTGGTCGAGCGCTGGAGGCTGTTCGTGCGCATCGCCTCCCGCCCGTCGAAGATCCAGCGGGCCTGGGTGCCGTGCACCTCGACCGCGACGCGGACGTCCCGACCGGTGCCGGCGGCGTACGGGGCGGAGGCGGTGTTCGTCACGACCCAGGCGTTCGCCGTGGTCCGCTGGGCGAACTCCAGACCGTTGGCGGCGGTGGTGCCGCTGCGCATGGTGGCGATCCACCACGGGGTGGCGCCGTCGGCCGGGACGTCGATGCCGAGCGACGCCCAGCGGGTGGCGGCGGAGACCGATTCGAAGCGCATGGTCGCCTCGAGCCGGAAGTCGGCCAGGTGCCGACCGAAGGTGATCTTGTTGTTCTCGCCCGAGCTGGCGGAGGTTCCGTACAGCCGGCCGTTCTGGACCTTCCAGGCGCCGTCGACCGCGTTCCAGCCGACGGGCAGCGACCCGGAGGAGAAGCTCTCCGAGACGACGACGGTGCCCGGCTCGGCGGTGGCGGGCGACGACGTCGCGACGGCCACCGCGACGGCGGCGCCGGTGACGGCGAGCGCGGCGATGGTGGCGGCAGCCCGGGTACGCACGGCGACGAACCTCGTCGCGGCGCGACCGAGCGACGATGATGCGGATAGGACAGTCATGCTCGGGACGGTAGGAAGCGGACCCGAACTCATGATCAATCGAGCGTGGCTGCCGCCCGAACCCTGGATGTACGGGATGGCCGGTGCGGCGGGTCAGTCCGACAGACCGGTGCAGGCGACCTCGTCGATGCTGCACGCCGTGGGGGCGGAACTGCCCGCCGAACCGTTGACCCGGAACGTCACCCGCACCGGCGCGTCGCCGGACACCGGCCCGGCGCTCCCGTCGGGTACGAATGTCCACACCGCACCGTCGTGACTCGCCTGTGCGCCCTGCACCGAGCTGACCCGCAGCGACTCCCTGGGCAGGGTGACGACCAGCTTCCACTGCGCCACCGGCACCGGGCCGGGATTGCTGATCGTCACGGCGGCACCGTAGCTGAGCAGGGACTTCTCCGCGATGGCGAAGTCGGCGCCCAGGGCGGCCGGTGTGGGTGAGGGCGTGGCGGGGGTCGGCGAGGGCGCGCTGGTCGACGGCTCGGGGG
>NZ_RCVJ01000212.1 GCF_003667505.1 Micromonospora sp. BL4 | reverse complement strand
GATGGGGGGTGGGGAGTAGGTGGCTGCGTGCGGGTGGGTTTCGACCACGGCGGTGATGCGGCGGGTGACCGCGGCGACCTGGGCCGGGGCGGCACCGACGAAGGCGGTGCGGTCGGCGACGAGGGTGTCGATGTCGGCGCGGGACAGGCCGAGCCGGCCGTCCGCCGCGAGCCGGTCGAACAGGTCGTTCTCCGGCGAGCCCTTCTCGCGCATGGCCAGCGCCACCGCGACCGCGTGCTCCTTGATCACCTCGTGTGCGACCTCCCGGCCGACGCCGCGCCGGACCGCCGCCACCAGGATCTTCGTAGTGGCCAGGAAGGGCAGGAACCGCTCCAGCTCCCGGTTGATCACCGCGGGGTACGCGCCGAACTCGTCGAGCACGGTGAGGAAGGTCTGGAACAGCCCGTCGGCGGCGAAGAAAGCGTCCGGCAGGGCGACCCGGCGGACCACCGAGCAGGACACGTCCCCCTCGTTCCACTGGTCACCGGCCAGCTCGCCGACCATCGACAGGTAACCCCGGATGATCACCGCGAAGCCGTTGACCCGCTCGGACGAACGGGTGTTCATCTTGTGCGGCATGGCGCTGGAGCCGACCTGACCCGGCTTGAAGCCCTCGGTGACCAGCTCCTGGCCGACCATCAGCCGGATAGTGGTGGCCAGCGACGACGGCGCGGCGGCGGTCTGCGCCAGCGCGGCCAGCACGTCGAAGTCCAGCGATCGTGGGTAGACCTGCCCGACGCTGTCCAGCACGCGGGAGAAGCCGAGGTGCTCGGCGACCCGGCGCTCCAGCTCGGCCACCTTGTCGGCGTCGCCGTCGAAGAGGTCGAGCTGGTCGGCGGCCGTGCCGACCGGCCCCTTGATCCCGCGCAGCGGGTAGCGGGCGATCAGCTCCTCCAGCCGCTCGTACGCGATGAGCAGCTCCTCCGCCGCCGACGCGAAGCGCTTGCCCAGCGTGGTGGCCTGCGCCGCCACGTTGTGTGAACGGCCGGTCATCACCAGCTCGGAGTGCTCGTGAGCGAGCCAGGCCAACCGGGCCAGGGTGGCCACCACACGGTCCCGGATCAGCTCCAGCGAGGCGCGCACCTGGAGCTGCTCGACGTTCTCGGTGAGGTCCCGGGAGGTCATCCCCTTGTGCACGTGCTCGAACCCGGCGAGCGCGCTGAACTCCTCGATCCGTGCCTTCACGTCGTGCCGCGTGACTCGCTCCCGCTCCGCGATGGAGGCGAGGTCCACCTGGTCGAGCACGCGCTCGTACGCCTCGACCACGCCGTCCGGCACGGGCACGCCGAGATCGCGCTGCGCGCGGAGCACGGCCAGCCAGAGCCGCCGCTCCATCCGGACCTTCTCCTCCGGTGACCAGAGGGCGACCAGTTCGGGCGAGGCGTACCGGTTGGCGAGCACGTTCGGGATCGTCGTCACGGCGCCCATTCTCCCGTATCCGGTGACCACCCTCGGACGGGGTCACCCGGGGACTGACCTGGGCCGGTCGTCAGTCAGCGCTCCAGGATCGCCGTCACGCCCTGACCCCCGGCGGCGCAGATCGAGATCAGTCCGCGTCCGCTGCCCTTCTCGGCCAGCAGCTTGGCCAGGGTCGCCACGATCCGTCCGCCGGTGGCGGCGAACGGGTGCCCGGCGGCCAGGGAGGAGCCGTGCACGTTGATCCGGTCGCGGTCGATGGCGCCGAGCGGGGCGTCCAGACCGAGCCGGTCCTTGCAGAACTCCGGTGACTCCCAGGCGGCGAGGGTGGCCAGCACCTGCGAGGCGAACGCCTCGTGGATCTCGTAGTAGTCGAAGTCCTGGAGCGTCAGCCCGGCCCGGGCCAGCATTCGGGGCACCGCGTACGCGGGCGCCATCAACAGCCCCTCGTCGCCGTGCACGAAGTCCACCGCGGCCGTCTCCGACCAGCTGAACCAGGCCAGCACCGGAAGATTGTGCGCGCTCGCCCACTCCTCGCTGGCCAGTAGCACCGTGGACGCGCCGTCGGTGAGTGGTGAGCTGTTCCCGGCGGTCATGGTGGCCTGCTCGGCGTCCGGGCCACGGGTGCCGAACACCGGCCTGAGTGAGCCGAGCTTCTCCAGGCTGGTGTCCGCGCGCAGGTTCTGGTCGCGGGTGAGGCCCAGGTACGGCGTCATGAGGTCGTCGAAGAAGCCGCGGTCGTACGCGGCGGCCAGTCGCTGGTGCGAGCGGAGCGCCACCTCGTCCTGGGAGCGCCGGTCGATCTGCCAGCGCAGCGCGGTGCGGGCGGCGTGGTCCCCCATGGACAGGCCGGTACGCGGCTCGGCGTTGCGCGGGATCTCCGGCTTGAACGGCTGGAGCGGGCGCAGCTTGGCGGCGACCTTGAGCCGCTCGCCGAGCGAGCGGGCGGAGTTGAGCTTGAGCAGCGTCCGGCGCATCTCCTCGTTGACCGCCAGCGGCGCGTCGGAGGTGGTGTCGACGCCACCGGCGATGCCCACGTCCAGCTGCCCGAGGGCGATCTTGTTGGCCACCAGGATCGCCGCCTCCAGGCCGGTGCCGCAGGCCTGCTGGATGTCGTACGCCGGTGTGTGCGGGTCGAGCCGGGAGCCGAGCACGACCTCGCGGGTCAGGTTGAAGTCCCGGGAGTGCTTGAGCACCGCCCCGGCCACCACCTCGCCGACCCGCTGCCCGGCCAGCCCGTACCGGGCGATCAGACCGTCCAGCGCCGCGCCGAGCAGGTCCGCGTTCGACGCGTCCGCGTAGCGGGAGTTGGAACGGGCGAAGGGGATGCGGTTGCCCCCGATGACCGCGACCCGCCGGATGCTCTGCACGATCCGCCTCCTCGACATGTGTTGCTCGAACCCTACTCGCCAGTAGGCTACGCCCATGACCGACAGGTACGCGAGCTTCGTCCAATCGGCCGCCGGCCGCACGCTGGTCAAGCGCCTGGGGCTGCCCGACCCGCCGCGACTGCGCCGACACCACCCCGGCGACCCGCTGCTGCCCGGGCCCGCGCTGCTCGGCGCGGCCACCGGCGGCCGGCTCGCCGAGCCGGTCGCCACGATCCTGACCACCGCCGGGGTCGAACTCGCCGACCCGACGGCGGCCGCCTCCACCGACACCCCGCAGCGGTACGGCGCACTGCTCTTCGACGCCACCGGGATCACCGACTCGACCGGCCTGCGCCAGCTCTACGACTTCTTCCACCCGCAGGCCCGGTCCGTGCTGCCCAGCGGTCGGGTGATCGTGCTGGGCACCCCGCCACAGGAGTGCCCGACGCCGCGGGAGGCCACCGCCCAGCGTGCCCTGGAGGGGTTGGTCCGCAGCATCGGCAAGGAGTTCGGCCGGGGCGTCACCGCACAACTCGTGTACGTGACCGGCAACGCCGTCACCGCCACGGGCGGTTCGAGCCATCCTGCCGGCACGTTCACGAGCCTCGAATCGACCCTCCGATTCCTTCTGTCCGGCCGGTCCGCGTACGTCTCGGGGCAGGTGATCCTTGTCGGTGCCGGGGACGCGACCGCCCCGACCGACTGGGACCGCCCACTGGACGGGCAGGTCGTGCTGGTCACCGGCGCCGCCCGGGGCATCGGCGCGGCGCTGGCCCGGGTGCTCGCCCGCGACGGCGCGCAGGTGGTGGCGCTCGACATCCCGGCCGCCGGGGACGCGTTGGCCGCCGTGGCGAACGACATCGGCGGCACCGCCGTGCAGCTCGACCTGACCGCGTCGGACGCGCCGACCCGGCTCGCCGACCACCTGGCCAGCCGACACGGTCGGGTCGACGCGGTGGTGCACAACGCCGGCATCACGCGCGACAAGACGCTCGGCCGGATGGACGCCGACCGGTGGGACCAGGTCATCGACGTCAACCTCTCCAGCCAGGAGCGGATCAACGACGTGCTGCTGGAGCGGGAGCTGATCCCGGCCGGCGGTCGGATCGTGTCGGTCTCCTCGATCGCCGGGATCGCCGGCAACCGGGGGCAGACCAACTACGCCACGAGCAAGGCCGGCGTGATCGGGCTGGTCGGCTCGCTCGCCCCGGCCCTGCGCGACCGCGGGATCAGCGTCAACGCGGTGGCACCCGGCTTCATCGAGACCCGGCTGACCGCGCGCATCCCGCTGGTGGTCCGCGAGGCGGGCCGGCGGATGAACAGCGTGGCCCAGGGCGGGCTGCCGGTCGACGTGGCCGAGACGATCGGCTGGCTCGCCTGGCCGGCCAGCGGCGCGGTCAGCGGCAACGTGGTCCGGGTCTGCGGCCAGAGCCTGCTGGGGGCGTGATGGGTGACGCGGAAGAGCCGCCGGTGCGGGCCACCGTCGAGCTGCCCCGGCTGCCGGCAACCGGCCCGCTGTACCGACGGGCGCTGCGGGGCGCGCTGCTCGGCGGTCGGCGCGACCGGACCGTGCCGGCGGTCGCGTTGACCGTCGCCGGCGTCCAGGTCGACCGGGCACACCTCGCCGACTACGACCGGGTCTGCGGCTTTCCGCTGGCCGAGCGGCTGCCGGTGACGTACCCGCACGTGCTGGGCTTCCCGCTGGCGCTGCGGCTGATGACCGCGCCGGAGTTCCCCTTCCCGGTGACCGGTCTCGTGCACGTGGCCAACCGGATCACGACGCACCGCCCGGTGCTCGCCGGTGAGCTGCTCGACTTCACCGCGTACGCCGAGCATCTGCGCCCGCACGAGCGGGGCCGGCAGCTCGACGTGGTGCTGGTCGCCTCGGCCGGCGGGACGGAGGTCTGGCGCGGCGTCGCCACGTACCTCAGCCGGGAGCGGGGTGACGGCGGCGGTACCCGGCGCGACCGGAGTGAGCGGCCCGCGACGCCGGCCGCCACCGCCCACTGGCGGGTCGGCACTCGCGTCGGCACCGACTACGCCCGCGTCTCCGGCGACCACAACCCGATCCACACCTCCCGGCTGGGTGCCCGGCTCTTCGGCTTTCCCCGGCCGATCGCGCACGGCATGTGGACCAAGGCCCGCTGCCTGGCCGCGCTGGACAACCGGCTGCCGGACGCCGGCACCGTCGAGGTGGCGTTCAAGCTGCCGGTGGCGCTGCCCGGCACGATCGGCTTCTCCGCCGCCCGCGCCGACGACGGCTGGGACTTCGCCCTGCACGACCCGCGCACCGGTCGACCGCACCTCGCCGGCACGGTGCGCTGACCCGGCGGGGCGGGCGGCGGATGTCGGCGAAGCGCCACCGCGTGTCGACCGGCCGCCGAGCATTGGGGGCATGGACGCCCTGCTCGACCTGCTCCGGGAGACGGTCACCTCACCGTGGGTGTACCTGGTGATCTTCGGGCTCACCGCGGTCGACGCGTTCTTCCCCGCGGTGCCGGGCGAGGCGGCGGTGATCACCGCGGGGGTGCTCGCCGCCGACGGAGCGCACCCCAACCTGGGCGCGGTGATCGCCAGCGCCGCGCTCGGCGCGCTGATCGGCGACCACATCTCGTACGCCATCGGGCGGGGCGGGGGCGCGAACCGGCTGGCCCAACTGCCCGTCGGCAGCCGTCGGCGGGCCAGCTCCGATTGGGCCCGGCGTGCGGTGGACCGGCGCGGCGGGCTGATCCTGACCACCTCCCGGTACGTGCCGGGAGGCCGGACCGCGGTCACACTCACCATGGGCGCGGTGCGCTACCCGCGCCGATCGTTCCTGCTCTACGACGGCATCGCGACGGTCACCTGGGCGCTGTACTGCGGGCTGCTCGGCTACTTCGGCGGGCTGGCCTTCGAACGCGACCCGGTGCGGGGAGTCCTCGTCGGCGTGGGGCTCTCGGTGATCGTCACGTTCGGCATCGAGGGCGTCCGTCGGCTGCGCAGCCGGGCACGCCGCCGTGCCGCCGCCCGCCACTGACCGGCCACCCCGCACCGTCTGCCGCGCGACGGGCCGCGCAGCCCGGTCACAGCAGGTCGGCGTCGTACACCAGGATCGCCAGTTGCACCCGGTTGCCCGCCTGAAGCTTCGCCAGCGCCCGGCTGACGTGCGCCTTCACGGTGGCCTCGCTCATCGTCAGCCGCCGCGCGATCTCCGCGTTGCCGTGCCCGCGCCCCACCTCCCGGACGATCTCCAGCTCGCGCGCGGTGAGCCGGGCGAGCCGCTGGCGGGCCGCGTCCCGACGGGCCGGTCCGCGCTCGGCGAACGAGCTGATCAGCCGCCGGGTCACCGTCGGTGCGAGCATCGCGTTCCCGGCGGCCACCGTGCGGACGGCCGCGGCCAGTTCCCGGGGCGGGGTGTCCTTGAGGAGGAAGCCCACCGCTCCGGCACGCAGCGCCCGGTGCACGTACTCGTCGAGGTCGAAGGTGGTCAACATGATCACCTTTGGGCCGGCGGCGACCACCTCGGGCGCGGCGGTGAGCCCGTCGATGCCCGGCATCCGGACGTCGAGCAGCACCACGTCGGGGTGCAACCGGTGAGCCTGCTCCAACGCGCCGGCGCCGTCCGCCGCCTCGCCCACCACCACGATGTCCGGTGCCGCCTCCAGGATGAGCCGCAGCCCGGCGCGGACCAGCTGCTCGTCGTCGACCACCACCACGCGAATCACGCCGCACCCGCCACCGGGAGCAGGGCACGGACCAAAAACCCGTCGTGCACGGGCACCGCCTCCAGTCGGCCGCCGAGCAGCTCCACCCTCTCGCGCAGGCCGAGCAGCCCGTGGCCGGCGCCGGGCAGGGCCAACCCACCCGCGGACGGACCGTTGCGGACCACCACCTCCAGCCCGCCGGGAAGGTAGCGCAGGCAGACCGTCGTCTCGGCGTCGGCGGCGTGCTTGCGCACGTTGGTCAGCGCCTCCCGCACCACCCGGTACGCGGTGCGTTCCACGGTCGCCGGCAGCGCCGTCGCCACACCCTCGTCCCGCCGGGACACCCGCAGTCCGGCGGCGCGAGACTCCCCGATCAGTTCGTCCAGGGCGTCGAGCGCCGGCTCCGGCACTGCGGGCGGGGCGGCCTGTCGCAGCACGCCCAGCACCTCGCGCAGGTCGGTGAGTGCCTGCCGACCCGTCTCGCGGATCAGCGCGGCGGACTCGACGGTCTCCGGGTCGGTGGCGGTCACCTCCAGCGCCCCGGCGTGCACCACGATCAGCGACACCCGGTGCGCCACCACGTCGTGCATCTCCCGGGCGATGCGGGTCCGCTCCTCGGCACGGATTCGGTCGGCGCGGGCCTCCTGCTCGCGTTCCAGCCGCTCGGCCCGATCCCGCAGGGCGGCGAGCGTGTCCCGACGGGCCCGCACCCAGAGGCCGACGACCAGGGGAAGCCCGACCAGGCAGGCGGTCAGCAGCAGCACGTTGCCGAAGGTGGCGGTGGTGAGTCGACGTACGCCGCCCACTGCCAGCCCGACCAGCACGCCACCGGTCAGCACCAGGGCGACCCCGACGAGATAATTGGTGAGCCGGCGGCCACGCAGCCGCAGACCCGCCTGGTACGAGGCGACCACTCCGGGTGCCGCGGCGGCGAGCAGCAACCAGCTGACCGCGGCCGTGAGGAACAGCGGCCAACGGCGGGCCCGAACCACGCCGGCCGCCCAACCCGAGGCCAGCGCCACGAGCAGTGTGACGGCCCCCGGCATCGGCGAGCGGACGCCGATCGCCCCGGTCGCGCTGGCCCAGACGGCGGCGGTGACCACTGCGGCGAGCAGCAGCGGGGCGTACCGGTCGACGACCCACCGCAGGACGACCGCTCGGGACACCACGCAGCGAGCGTAGGTCTTCGTCGCCGGATCGTGCCGTCCGCGCCGGACAGACCCGGGTGCGGTGGGGGAAGACCCCTACCAGCGGTCCGGGCCGGACCTACTTAAGTCGTGTCGCCCGGCTGACCACTGGCCGATGGCGACGGCCGTCGTTCGCACCAGCATCGGGATCATGGATCTGCTCGACCTGCTGCACCACACCATGTCCTCGCCGTGGGTGTACCTGGCGATCTTCGCGATCGCGGTGCTCGACGGCTTCTTCCCGGTGGTGCCGAGCGAGACCGCGGTGATCACCGCCGGGGTGTTCGCGGCCTCCGGGGCGCCTTACCTGCCCGCGGTGATCCTGGTGGCCGCCGGCGGGGCTCTCGTCGGCGACCACGTCTCGTACGCCATCGGGCGGAGCGGTGGCACCCGGCTGCTCGACCGGCTCCCGCCGCACGGCCGGCGCCGGGCCGCCGTCGAACGGGCCCGCCGGGGAGTCGCCGACCGGGGCGGCCTGATCCTCACCGTGGCCCGTTACGTGCCGGGGGGCCGGACCGCGGTCACCCTCACCATGGGAGCCGTTCAATATCCCCGTCGACGCTTCCTGGCCTTCGACGCGCTCGCCGCCGGCTCGTGGGGGCTCTACTCGGCGCTGGTCGGCTACCTCGGCGGTCTGGCCTTCGAACAGGACCCGCTGCGCGGCCTGTTGCTCGGCCTGGGCCTGGCGCTGACGGTGACCGTGGTCGTCGAGGTGGTCCGTTGGCTCCGCAACCGCCGCCGATCCGGGCGACCGACTCCGGCCGAGCCGGCGAGCCCGACACCGGCGCGGTGATGCGGGGCGTCAGTCGGTGGCCGGGCGCCAGGTGACGCCCTGCAGGAGTTGGCCGGCGCCGAGCCAGGCCACGTTCATCATCCGCGTGGCGGTCTTCTCCGGGTCGGCCTCCGGGTGGTCCGCGAGCCAGTCGGCCAGCGACTCGGTCGCGCCGACCAGGGCGTACGCGACCACCTCCAGGTCGGTGCCGGCCACCTCGCGACCCTCCGCGCGCAACGCGTGGTCCAGCATCCCGGCGACGACCTCGACCAGCCGGGCCCGCATGGTGGCCAGCTCGCCGGCGAACGGCTGCTCGCCTCGGGCCTGCCGGTAGAGCACAGCCCAGCCGTCGCGGTACGCCCCGACGAAGCCGAAGAACGCCCGCAACCCTCGCCAGAGCCGCTCGTCGGCCGGCAGGTCGGGGGCGGCCGCGCCGGCGATGGCCTGCATCATCCGGGTGCCCTCCCGGTGCAGGCAGGCGACGAACACCTCCTCCTTCGTGCCGAGGTATGCGTAGACCATCGGCTTGGAGATGCCGGCGTCCTCCGCGATCTCGTCCATGCTGGCGGCGTGGAAGCCGCGCCGGGAGAAGACCTTGACGGCCGCGTCGAGCATCTGCTGCTCACGGACGGCCCGCGGCAGGCGCTTGAAGGCGGGAGCGGTGGACACCTTGCGAGCATACCTACTCGTGCGTAGGGTTACGCCGGAGTAACCAAGTCGGACGGCCCGAGAGGTGTTTTCCCCCATGACTGACTTCGACCCGGCCACCTTCGCGAACGTCGGCCCCAAGGAGTTCGCCCAGCTGGTCAAGTCCACCCCGGACGACAAGATCGCCCAGGTGATGTCCGGTGATCTGCGCGGCAAGATCCTCGGCGAGGTGTTCGGCCGGATGCCGTCGCTGTTCCGTGCGGACCGGGCCGGCTCCACCAACGCGGTCATCCACTGGGTCATCACCGGTCGCCCGGACGGCGGCAACGACACCTACGAGGTGGTCATCGCCGACGGCAAGTGCGACGTGAACGAGACCCCGCAGCACGACCCGAAGCTGAGCCTCACCATGGGCCCGGTGGAGTTCTTGAAGATCGTCTCCGGTGGCGCCAACCCGGTGATGATGTTCATGACCGGCAAGCTGAAGGCGAAGGGCGACCTCGGCCTCGCCGCCAACATCGCCAACCTGTTCGACATCCCCAAGGCCTGAGATGACCGAGTTCTCGCTCGACCTGAACGAGGAACAGCGGGATCTGCGCGACTGGGTGCACGGCTTCGCCGCCGAGGTCGTGCGCCCGGCCGCCGCCGAGTGGGACGAGCGCGAGGACACCCCGTGGCCGGTGATCCAGGAAGCCGCCAAGGTCGGCCTCTACGGCTTCGAGTTCCTCGCCACCTGCTGGGCCGACCCGACCGGGCTCTCCCTGCCGATCGCCAGCGAGGAACTCTTCTGGGGTGACGCCGGCATCGGTCTGAGCATCTTCGGCACCTCGCTCGCCGTCGCCGCCATCTACGGCGCGGGCACCCCCGACCAGATGGTCGAGTGGGTGCCGCAGTGCTTCGGCGACGTCGACTCGCCGGCCGTGGCCGCGTTCTGCACCAGCGAGCCGGAGGCCGGCTCCGACGTCGGCGCGATGCGCACCCGGGCGGTCTACGACGAGGCCACCGACGAGTGGGTGCTGACCGGGCAGAAGGCGTACGCCACCAACGGCGGGATCGCCGGAGTGCACGTGGTCACCGCCTCGGTCGACCCCACGCTCGGCTCCCGGGGTCAGGCGGCGTTCGTCGTACCGCCGGGTACCCCCGGCCTGGCCGCCACCCGCAAGCTTCGCAAACTGGGCCTGCGCGCGTCGCACACCGCCGACGTCTTCCTCGACGGGGTACGCGTGCCCGGGCGCTGCCTGCTCGGCGGCCGGGACGCCCTCCTGGAACGCCTGGACCGCGCCCGCTCCGGGCAGCGCGTCACCGGGCAGGCCGCGATGCGCACCTTCGAGCTGTCCCGACCCACCGTCGGCGCGCAGGCGCTCGGCGTGGCCCGGGCCGCCTACGAGTACGCCCTGGAGTACGCCAAGGACCGGGTCCAGTTCGGACGACCGATCATCGAGAACCAGGCGGTCGCGTTCGCGCTGGCCGACATGCGGATGGAGATCGACGCGGCGCGCCTGCTGGTCTGGCGGGCGTCCTGGATGGGCCGCAACAACCGCCCGTTCACCGCCGGCGAGGGGTCGATGTCCAAGCTCAAGGCCGGCGAGGTGGCGGTGTCGGTGACCGAGAAGGCGGTGCAGTTGCTCGGCGGAGCCGGCTTCCTGCGGGATCACCCGGTGGAGCGCTGGTACCGCGACGCGAAGATCTACACCATCTTCGAGGGCACCTCTGAGATCCAGCGGTTGGTGATCTCCCGAGCGATCTCCGGCATGCAGATTCGCTGATCACACCGGTTGGGCAGCAGGGCGGATCCGGTGCATGATCGACAAGAGAGCCCGCGGAAGGGTCCCTACGGGGGCCCTTCCGCGCACCCCCTGAAGGAGGCCCGAGAGCATGGACCTGCCGTTCGTCGTCGCCACGCTGACCCGGCGCGGCCTGCTCACCCCCGGCCGGCCCATCCGCGTCGCCTCCCAGCTCAACGCCCTGCGCACCTGGGGCTGGAGCCTCGCCGGTGAGCTGCGCCAAGCCGCCGCCCGGGACCCCGGCCGGCCGGCGGTGCTCGACGAGCACGGCACCGAGCTGACCTACCAGGAACTGCTCGACCGGTCCGAGCGGCTGGCCCGGGCACTACGCGCCGCGCTCGGCGTACAGTCTGGCGACCGGATCGGCGTGCTCTGCCGCAACCACCACGGCCTGATCGAGACGATCGTGGCCGCCACCCTGCTCGGCAACGACGCGGTCCTGGTCAACACCGGCCTGTCCGCCGCGCAACTGGCCACCGTCGCCGAGGAGCAACGACTGCGGGTACTGGTGCACGACGACGAGTTCGCCGAGCTGGTCCTCGGGCTCCCGGCCGAGCTGCACCGGGTCGACGAGCGCGCCCATGCCGAGCTGATCGCCGGAGCGCTGCCGGGCGAGCTGCGCCCACCGGAGCGCGACGGCCGGATCATCGTGCTGACCTCCGGCACCACCGGCTCCCCCAAGGGCGCCCGCCGACCCACCCCGAACGGCTTCGGCCCACTGGTGTCCATCATCGACCGGATCCCGCTGCACACCCGGGACACGGTGATGATCGCCGCACCGATCTTCCACACCTGGGGCTTCGCGGCCCTGCAGGTGTCCTTCGCGCTGCGCGCCACCATCGTGCTGCACCGCCGCTTCGACCCGACCGCCACGCTGGCTGCGCTCGCCGCGCACGGGTGTGACGCGCTCTTCGCCGTACCGGTGATGCTCCAGCGGCTGCTGGAGGTGCCGCCGCCGGACCCGCGTCCCGCGCTGAAGGTGGTCGCGGTCAGCGGCTCGGCGCTGCCCGGCGGGCTCGCCCCCGCGTTCATGGACGCCTACGGCGACGTGCTCTACAACCTGTACGGCTCGACCGAGGTGTCCTGGGCCTCCATCGCCGGGCCGGCCGACCTGCGGGAGGCACCCACCACCGCCGGCCGGCCGCCGCACGGCACCCGGCTGGAGATCCTCGACGACAGCGGCGAGCCGGTGCCCGGCGGCCGGGTCGGCCGGATCTTCGTCGGCAACGAGATGTTGTTCGAGGGCTACACCTCGGGGGCGACCCGGGAGACCCACGACGGCCTGCTCGACACCGGTGACCTGGGACGGCTCAACGCCGAAGGGCTGCTCTTCGTCGACGGCCGCGCCGACGACATGATCGTCTCCGGTGGCGAGAACGTCTTCCCGTCCGAGGTGGAGGACCTGCTCGCCCGGCTCCCGCAGGTGCGCGAAGCGGCCGTGATCGGCGTGCCCGACCCCGAGTACGGCCAGCGGCTGGCCGCGTTCCTCGCCCTGCACCCCGACGAGACGCTCGACCCCGACGCGGTCCGCGAATACGTCCGGCACTACCTGGCCCGCTTCTCGGTGCCCCGCGACGTCGTGTTCGTCAAGTACCTGCCGCGCAACGCCACCGGCAAGGTGCTCACCCGCGAACTGCGCCGCTACTACGCCTGACCGACCACTCTCAGCTCACCGCTCAAACGGCGGCGAGGCGGGTGGAGGTTGCCCGGGTTCAGCCAGGAATCGTGATCCGGCCGTCGACCGCGGCGGCGGCGATGTCGGTGCGGTGCTGCGAGCCCGCCAGCTCGACCCCGTTCACCAGCGCGTACGCGGCAGCCCGTGCGGCGGCCAGATCGGCGCCCGTGGCCGTACCGCAGAGCACCCGGCCACCGGCGGAGAGCAACGCGCCGTCACCGGCCCGGCGGGCGGTGCCGGCGTGGATGATGCCCGGCCGGTCCGCGCCGGTGATCACGTCGCCGGTCCGGGGCGCGGCCGGATAGCCCTGCGCGGCCAGCACCACGGTGACCGCGGCGCCGGGCCGCCAACGCAGCGGCGGATGCCCGGCCAGCGTGCCGGTGGCCGCCGCCTGCAGCAGCCCGCCCAGCGGCGTCTCCAGCAACGCGAGCACCACCTGGGTCTCCGGATCACCGAAGCGGGCGTTGAACTCGATCACCCGGGGGCCGGCGGCGGTCATCGCGAGCCCGACGTAGAGCAGGCCACCGAACGGGGTGCCACGGCGGCGCAACTCGGCCAGGGTGGGGTGGACCACGTCGCGCATGACCTCGTCGACCAGGCCGGCCGGGGCCCAGGGCAGCGGCGCGTACGCGCCCATGCCGCCGGTGTTCGGGCCGGTGTCGCCGTCCCCGATCCGCTTGAAGTCCTGCGCGGGCAGCAGCGGCAGCGCCGCCTCGCCGTCGGTCACCACGAAGAGGCTGACCTCCGGGCCGTTGAGGAACTCCTCGACCACGACCCGGCCACACTCGCGGGCGTGCGCCAGCGCGACGGACCGGTCGTCGGTGACCACCACGCCCTTACCGGCGGCGAGCCCGTCGTCCTTCACCACGTACGGCGCCCCGAACTCGTCGAGCGCCCGCGCGGTGCTCTCCTCGTCCGTGCAGACGTACGCCCGGGCGGTGGGCACGCCGGCAGCGGTCATCACATCCTTGGCGAACGCCTTGGAGCCCTCAAGTCGGGCGGCCTCGGCCGAGGGGCCGAACACGGCGATGCCCTTGGCGCGTACCGCGTCGGCGACACCGGCGACCAGCGGCGCCTCCGGCCCGATCACCACCAGGTCGGCTGCGGTCTCCACGGCCAGCGCGGCCACCGCGGCCGGATCGGTCGGAGTCACCGCCCGCAACTCGGCCACGCCGGCGATCCCGGGATTACCCGGAGCCGCCATCAGTTGCGTAACGGCCGGATCGCCTGACAACCCGAGCGCGAGCGCATGCTCCCGCCCCCCACCACCCACTAGAAGAACCCGCACGACCCAGGATCCTACTGCCC
>NZ_RCVJ01000226.1 GCF_003667505.1 Micromonospora sp. BL4 | reverse complement strand
GCTGAAAACACCGCCCCCCGAGCAGCCCTGCACACCCCCGCACCGCGTCGATTATGGAGTTGTGGTGCCTCGCGTATGCCGCGAAGTGTGGTCGAACGCCCACCACAACTCCATGATCGACCCCTTCGGCGGTCACGCGTGGAGCAGGGCGTCCACCTCGGCACGGCGCGGCGGGTCCGCGCCGCGACGGGCGCAGGTCAGCGCGGCCACCAGGGCGGCCTGCCGGGACACCATGGCCCACTGCGCGGTGGTCAGCGCCGCGAGCCGGTCGGCCGGTCGGTCACCGAGGGCGTCGAGGTCGGCCAGGGCGGCCAGCAGTCCACCGGTGAACGCGTCGCCGGCGCCGACGGTGTCGACCACCGTGGTGGGCACCGCCGGCTCCTGGTGCATCGACCCGTCCGGGGCGAGCAGCCAGGCGCCGTCCGCGCCCCGGGTGACCACCGCGCAGCTCACCCCGGCCTCGCGCCACTCGGCCATCACGTCGGACACCGTCCGATCCGGGTAGAGCCAGGAGAGGTCCTCGTCGCTGGCCTTGACCAGGTGCGCGAGGCTCACCTGACGCCGTACCCTCGCCTGCTCCGCCGCCCGGTCCGTGACGATGCTCGGACGCAGGTTGAGGTCGATCGAGACGGTGAGCCCGTCCCGGCGGCGTTCGCGGGCCAGCAGGTCCTCCAGGACCGCCGCGCCCGGCGCCAGCGCGAGCGCGAGCGACCCGGTGTGCAGGGCGGTCGTCGACGTTCCGGCCAGCTCGGGCAGCTCCTGCGGTGTCCACTGCCAGTCCGCCGTGCCGGCCAGCCGGAACTCGTAGCTGGCCTGCCCGGTGGCGTTCAGGGTGGCCACCGCCACCGAGGTGGGCTGCTCGGCGCGGACCGCCCAGTCCAGGTCGACCCGGTTGGCGCTCAGGTGCTCGGCGAGCTGCCGGCCGTAGTCGTCGGCCCCGAGCCGGGCCAGCAGTCGTACCGGCTGGTCGAGCCGGGCCAGGGTGACCGCCACGTTGGCCGGCGAGCCACCCGGCACCGCCCGCTGCCCGGCGGCGGTGACCACCAGGTCGATCAGCGCCTCACCCGCGACGACGATCACGCGGTCACCTCGCCCGGTGCGAGCGGGCCCGGGCCGCCGAGCCCGGTGGCCGAGCGGGACAGCAGCACCGCCTGGTACGCGTGGTAGACGTCCGGCCGGCCGTGCCAGACCGTGTCGGAGGGCTCGTTCCGCGGGTCCAGCTCGTGCCGCCAGCCGGTGTCGTCGACGAGGTTGCGACGGGCGTACGCCCAGAAGACCCGGTACCAGTCGGCGTAGACCGCGTCGCCGGTGCGCCGGTGCAGGGTGATCGCCGCACCGATCGCCTCGGCGAGCACCCAGTGCATCCGGGACCGGACCACGGGCCGGTCGTCCCAGTCGATCGTGTAGACGAAGCCGTCCGCGCCGTCGACCGCCCAACCACGCCGGACCGAGGCGGCGAACAGGGCACGGGCGTCGTCGAGCAGCCAGCGCGGCGGCTCCGGCAGGACCGCCTCCAACTCCAGCAGCAGCCGGGCCCACTCCAGCCAGTGCCCGATCGTCGAGCCGTACGGCCGGAACGGGTCGGCCGGCCGGTCCCGGTTGTAGTCGGGGAGCGGTGTCCAGTCGGCGGTGAAGTGCTCGGGCAGTCGCCAGTCGTGCCGGGCGGCCTCACCGTGCACGAGGTGGGTGGCGATCCGCAGCGCCCGGTCGGCCCAGCTCGCGTCGCCGGTCGCGGCGGTGGCGGCGAGGAACGCCTCGACCATGTGCATGCTGCTGTTGGCGCCCCGGTAGTCCTCGGTGACCGTCCAGTCCCGGTTCCACGACTCGCGGACCGCGCCGGCGTCGGCGTCCCAGAACCGGTCCCGCACGACGGTCAGCGCGTCGGCGAGCAACCGGTCCGCGCCGGGCCGTCCGGCGCGCGCGGCGCTGGACGCGGCGAGCAGCACGAACGCGTGGTCGTAGCCGGCCTTGCGGTCGTCGAGGGGCGCCCCCTGCTGGTCCACCGCGCTGAACCAGCCGCCGTACCGGTCGTCGCGCAGCAGCGTGCTGAGCGCGGCGACACCGTGGTCGACCAGGGCCGCGGCGTCCGGGTCGCCGTTGCGGTGGGCGAGAGCGGCCACGTGGGTCATCCGGCAGGTGATCCAGGTGTGGACCGCTTCGCCCCGGTCGGGGGTGCGGTCGTCGGTCAGCCACCAGAAGCCGCCCTCCGACCGGACCGCGCGGCGGGCCGTGTCGAGCAGCGTCCGGGTCTGGTCGACGAGGAACTCGTCCAGATCGGGTAGGTCGGGTGACCCGGCGGGAGCGGGGGTCGTTGCGGCGTCGGATCGGGGCACGTCGGTCATCTCAGCTGGTCACCGTCGGGTAGGGAAGGGACATACGGCCAGGATCGGCGGACGGACCGGGTCCGCGCCGGGAAATCGTCAACGGGCGGGCCGGACGCACCGGACACGAGGCGAAGAAAATCATGTGTACGTTTCCTCCCCTTTGCCCGTTGACATCGTTGTCACCGATCAACCCTGCTCCGGCAGCCGGTCGACTGTCAATTCCGGCTCCGTCACACCCGCGCCAGGCGGCCACGTCAGCGCCGACCACGTCGATGCCGCCCTTGACGGCGAGACGGATGAGCCCGCCAGGCCGCCGGGTCGCCGGGTCGCCGGGCCGCCAGGTCGCCGGGCCGCCGGGTCGCCGGGTCGCCGGGTCGCCGGGTCGCCGGGTCGCCGGGTCGCCGGTCAGGTTCGGGTCCGGAACGGGGCAAGAGTGGCACGGATCTGGTCGGCCGCGCCCCAGTCGTCGTCGAACTGAGCCAGCACGGCGAGGTGTTGTCGCAGCTGGACGATCGGCATGCGGTCCCGCCAGCCGCCATCAACGGAGGTCAGCTCCGCATAGACCTCGAAGAACCGTTGCGCCTCGGGCGGAGGCGAGGTCGACCACACATGGGCGAGGTCGACCTCGGCCCACATGTAGGACACCGCCGGGTCGATCAGCGCGGGCCGGCCATCCGAAGTGGCCAGCACGTTCTGTGCCCACAGGTCGCCGTGCGTCAGGCAGGCCGGCCGGTCGGGCAGCAGGTCGGGCAGCCGGTGACAGAGCCGCTCCAGCGCCGCCCGATCTTCGCGGTCGAGTGCCGCCTCGACGCGGGGCTGCCCGAGCCACCGCAGCAGCCGGTGTTCCGCGAAGAACGCGAAGCCGTCGTCATCCCAATTGTTGATCTGCCGACAGCGGCCCAGCCAGTTGTCGCGGTGCCATCCGAAGCGCGGATGGGTCGTACTCAGGTGCAGGCTGGCGAGCATGTGCGCGAACTGCTCCCAGAAGGTCCGGCTACGTGGCCTCGGCCGCAGTACCGACAACACCAGCAGTTCGCGGCCCGCCAGGATCACCTCGGGCGTCGCCACGCCGCCGAGCTCGCGCAGGGCGGACAGCCCTTCGGCCTCCGCGAAGAAGACGTCGTCGGCCGGCGCGTCGGCGAAGCCCTTGACGAACACCGACGGCGCGTCCCGGCGGGTGGCGATGCCGGCGAGCGCCGCGACCCCACCCGTCGCCGGCTCGACCGTGGCGACATCGCGCATTCCGGCCCGGAGCAGACACTCCCGCAGGAACGTTGCCGGGTCCATCACGACAGACTCCCCCTCATCCGGTGCTTGCTCAAGGTTCGAGAACCCGGCCAGCTGAGATCCGCGCGGACCGGCAGGATGGTCGGATGGATCTGCCCGAAGGGCTCGACTGGGTACGCGGGTCACCGGCCGGTCGCGACTGGCTGGCCATCCTCCCGACGTGGCTGGCGGAGTGCACCGAACGGTGGTCCCTACGGCTCGGGCCACCCTTCGAGTACGCGTACGCCTCCCTGGCGCTCCCCGTCGACCTGCCGGACGGCACGGCGGCGGTGCTGAAGCTCCAGTACCCGGACGACGACAGCCGGCACGAGGCCGACGCGCTGGCCCACTGGGACGGCGACGGGGCGATCCGCCTTCTCGCACACGACCGGCAACGCCGCGCCCTGCTGGTGGAACGCTGCCAACCCGGCACCGCCCTGCACGAGCTGCCGATGGACCGGGCGCTGGACGCGGTGACCGCTCTGCTGCCCCGGCTCTGGCGACCCACCGGCGCGCCGTTCACCCCGTTGGCCGAGGAGGCCGCCGGCTGGATCGACCGGATGCCCGGCAACTGGGAACGGGCCGGCCGACCGTACGAGCGGCGACTGCTCGACGCGGCACTCGACCTGCTCGCCGGCCTGGCGGCCAGCCAGGGCGAACAGGTGCTGGTCAACCAGGACCTGCACGCCGGCAACGTGCTCGCCGCCGACCGGGAACCATGGCTGGCGATCGACCCGAAGCCGCTGACCGGCGAGCGGGAGTTCTCCGTCGTGCCGATGGTGCGAGGCCGGGAGTTGGGCCACTCACCGGCCGCCGTCCGGCACCGGCTGGACCGGCTCAGCACCGAGCTGGGACTGGACGCCGAGCGCGTCCGGGGTTGGACGATCGGGCACACGCTGGCCTGGAGCATCGCCGACGACGTCGTCCTTCCGCACCAGGTCGAGGTGGTCCGCTGGCTGCTCGGAGGCGACTGACCGCCCGAGCCGTCCACGATCCGGCGCACGGCACGGTCGCGCCCGCTCAGCCGGCCTGGCAGGTACGGCACCAGTAGAGGTTGCGGCCGGCCAGCTCGCCCCGGCTGACCTCGGTGCCGCAGACGTGGCAGGGTGCGCCGGGGCGGCGGTAGACGTACACCTCGCCGCCGTGCCGGTCCACCCGGGGCGGACGGCCCATCGCCTCCGGCAGGTGCACGTCGCGCACGGTGTCGATCCGGCCGTGCTCGACGGCGAGTCGCATCAGCCCGACCAGGTCGGCCCAGAGCGTGTCCCAGTCGGCCCTGGTCAACTGTCGACCCGGCATCGTCGGCGGCAGCCCGGCCCGGAAGAGCGCCTCGGTCACGAAGATCAGACCGGTGCCGGCCACCACCGACTGGTCCAGCAGCAGCGCGGCGAGGGGTGTCGCACTGCGGGAGATCCGGGCGTACGCCCGCTGCGGGTCGGCGTCGGCGCGCAGCGGGTCCGGCCCGAGGCGGTCCCGCAGGGCGGCCACCTCGGGCGGGGTGATCAGCTCGCAGGCGGTTGGCCCGCGCAGGTCCAGCCAGTGCCGGTCGCTGGCCAGTCGCAGCCGCACCTGACCGATCGGCTCCGGCGGCTCCCCCGACCCGTCGCTGAACTTCCCGTACAGCCCGAGGTGCACGTGCAGCGTCAACTCGCCGGCGTAGTGGTGCAGCAGGTGCTTGCCGTACGCCTCGGTGCTCTCCAGCACTGTCCCGGAGAGCCGCGCGGCGCCCTCGGCGAAGCGGCCCTGCGGGCTGGCGGCGTGCACCTTGTCCCCGGCGAACACCTCGGCGTGCCGGGCCGCCAGGCGGTGGATCGTGTGTCCCTCTGGCACGGCTGCCAAGGATAGTCAGCCCCGCCGGGGCGGGTCATCAGCGCCGCCCGGGCCGGTGATCAGCGCCGGCCGGGCCGGCGATCAGCGCCGGCCGGGCCGGCGATCAGCGCCGCCGGGCGGGTGATCAGCGCCGCCGAGGCGTTGATCGACTCGGGTTTGCGGAAACCGGGGTGTCCGGGTGAGCGGGACACCCCGACGTGCAGGAAACCGAGTGGATCAAGGCCGGTTCGGGCGGCCGTACCCAGGATTGGTGTCAGGAAACGCCCAGGTGGGTAGTTCAGGGCGGTACCGCGTGGGTGCCACCCGTTACGTCGGCCACCACGCATTTCATCAGGAGGTGTGTAGTGGTCAGGATTCCTTCGCTGTCCCGCCGGTCCGAGCCGGCACCGACGCGGGACGAGAACCTCGACGGCCGCGTGGACGGCCGTGACGCCCCGGTCACCGAGCCGGGCCGCTCCGACGACGGCGTCGGCAGCCCGGTGGTCACCGACCGGGACGCAGACCAGACGACGTACCGCAGCGCAGGCGCGACCGGCGACCAGCCCAGCCCGACCGGCGGCCAGGTCGGCGAGGCCGAGCGGCGGGCCAGCGAGCGGGCGGCGGTGGCCCGAGCCGCCACCGGCCGACCGACGGACACCGAACCGCGGACCGGCAGCACGCGGCAGCCGGCGGACACCGAACCGCGGACCGGCACCGCCCGGCCGCCGGCGGACACCGACGCCCGGACCGGCACCACGCCGACGACGGTAGGCACCCCGCAGCGGGACGCCGACCTCGACACCACCCGGCGGCACGACACCACCGACCGGGTCACCACCGAACGCCCGGTCGACCCGACCCCGGACCGGACCGCGCCGGAGCCGCCGGTGACGCGCGGCCCGAAGCCGCGGGCCAGCCTGCTCGCCACCCTCGGCCTGATCGTGGCGGTCGTCGGCGCGCTCTTCGTGCTGACCGGCACCCTGGCCGGGTACGGCATCGGGCTCGGCGCCCTCGGCGCGGTGCTCGCGGTGCTCGGCCTGATCGCCACCCGCCGCCGGCACATCGCCGGCAAGACCGACGCGCTGTTCGGCGTGCTGATCGGGCTGGCCGCGGTGGTGCTCGGCGTGCTGGCGATGACCGGTCAGTTCGACTGGCCGACCACCGACGGCGACTGGGTGCAGCGGTTCCGCGAGTGGCTCGACTCACAGTTTGTCGATCGCTTCTAGCGGGCACTGTCCCGCTCGCCGGTGATGAACCGGCGAAAGCCGGCGGTTCGCCGGTAGCCCGAACTCTCCGGTGGTTCACCGGCCGGGCGACACCCTTTCAGGGGCGGCGGTTCGCCGCCCCTGAAGTGTTTCCGGGGCCCGGTTCGCCGGGCCCCGAGGCGTTTCCAGGGTCCGTCGGGCCATCCACGCAACGAATCGCAGCGGCGGACCGGCCAGACGCAACGAATGTCCGGTCCGCGCAAGCCTCGGTGGTGGATCCTGCCGCTGACGCCGCATAACGTTGAGCAACGGCGCCAGCCCGTGGGCCACGGTGGCCGGGCGCGCCCGACCCCTGGGAGCACCACAATGACGATGGACGCCACCAGCCAGCGCCTGTTGATGTGCCGGCCGACGTACTTCGCCGTCGACTACGCGATCAACCCCTGGATGGACCCGAGCGCGCCGGTCGACGCCGCGCTGGCCGTCCGGCAGTGGGAGCAGCTGCGCCAGACGTACCGCGACCTGGGCCACACCGTCGAGGAGATCACTCCGGTGCCCGGCCTGCCCGACATGGTCTTCGCCGCCAACGGCGGCACCGTGATCGACGGCAAGGCGATGGCCGTGCAGTTCCGCGACCCGCAGCGCGCCGACGAGGCGCCGGCGTACCGGGCCTGGTTCGAGGCCGCCGGCTTCGAGATGTACGACCCGAAGCACGTCAACGAGGGCGAGGGCGACGTCCTGCTGGCCGGCGACCACCTGCTGGCCGGCACCGGCTTCCGCACCGCGCACGCCTCGCACGCCCAGTTGCAGGAGGTCTTCGGCTACCCGGTGATCACCATGCAGCTGGTCGACCCGCGCTTCTACCACCTGGACACCGCGCTGACCGTGCTCGACGAGCGGACCGTGGCGTACCTGCCCGAGGCGTTCTCCCCCGGCAGCCAGGCCGTGCTGCGCCGGCTCTTCCCCGACGCGGTGCACGCCACCATGGCCGACGCCGAGGTGCTGGGGCTGAACGCGGTCAGCGACGGGCGGCACGTGGTGCTGCCCGCGCAGGCCACCGACCTGGCCGCCAAGCTGCGCGACCGGGGCTACGAGACCATCGGCGTCGACCTGTCCGAGCTGCGCAAGGCCGGCGGCGGACCGAAGTGTTGCACGCTGCGACTCCGTCAGGGAAAGGCAAGCAAGTGATCGTGGATGACATCCTGCGGACGCCGGGAGCGGTCCGGGACGCCGAGCGCTGGACAGCGCACAACTACCACCCGCTGCCGGTGGTGATCTCGTCCGCGGAGGGCGCCTGGCTCACCGACGTGGACGGCCGCCGCTACCTGGACTGCCTGGCCGGCTACTCGGCGCTCAACTTCGGCCACCGGCACCCGCAGCTGATCGCCGCCGCGCACGCGCAACTGGACCGGCTCACGCTGACCAGCCGAGCCTTCATCCACGACCAGTTCGCCGACTTCTGCCGGGAGCTGGCCGAGCTGTGCGGCAAGGACCTGGTGCTGCCGATGAACACCGGCGCCGAGGCGGTGGAGACCGGGATCAAGGTGGCCCGCAAGTGGGGCTACCAGGTCAAGGGCGTGCCCGCCGGTCAGGCCAACATCGTGGTGGCCGAGGGCAACTTCCACGGCCGGACCACCACCATCGTCAGCTTCTCCACCGACGAGGACGCCCGCGCCGACTTCGGGCCGTACACCCCGGGCTTCACCGTGGTTCCGTACGGCGATCTGGAGGCGCTGACCGCCGCCATCGACGAGAACACCGTGGCCGTGCTGCTGGAGCCGATCCAGGGCGAGCAGGGCGTCGTGGTGCCGCCGGAGGGCTACCTGCCGGGCGTGCGCGAGGTGTGCACCGAGCGCAACGTGCTCTTCATCGCCGACGAGATCCAGTCCGGCCTGGGGCGTACCGGTGCGACCTTCGCCTGTGACCACGAGGGCGTCGTGCCGGACATGTACCTGCTGGGCAAGGCGCTCGGCGGCGGCATCGTGCCGGTCTCCGCGGTGGCCGCGAACGCCGACGTGCTCGGCGTGCTCAAGCCCGGCCAGCACGGCTCCACCTTCGGTGGCAACCCGCTGGCCTGCGCGGTGGCGATCGAGGTCGTCCGGCTGCTGGCCACCGGCGAGTTCCAGCGCCGCTCGGCCGAGCTGGGCGAGCGGCTGCGGGCCGGCCTGGAGGGGCTGGTCGGCAAGGGCCTGGTTGCGGTGCGCGTCCGCGGTCTGTGGGCCGGTCTGGACATCGACCCGGCGCTGATGAGCGGGCGGGAGGCGTGTGAGCGGCTCGCCGAGCGCGGCGTGCTTGCCAAGGACACGCACGGCTCCACCATCCGGCTCGCCCCGCCGCTGGTGATCACCGAGGAGGAGATCGACCTGGCGGTGGCCCGGCTCGCCGAGGTGCTGGCCAGCTGACCCGCAACGTGTGAAAGGCGGGCGCCGGATTTCCGGCGCCCGCCTTCTCGCGTCAGGGACGGGGCAGGCGCATCGCCATCGTCGGGGCTTCGGCCATCACCGAGGTGGGGGTGAACGGGGCGCCGGTCGGCAACTCCTCCGCGCGGCCGATCTGCACCCCGGGGTAGAGCTCCACCATGTCGTTCTCGCCCAACACCCGGGACTGCTGCGGCGCCAGGGGGATCCGGTCCGACTCGGCCATCGAACCGGCCGGTCGGATGCCGGAGCCGTTGGTGCTCACGTCGGTCACGATGATCTCGCCGACCCGCAGCTCGAAGTGGACGTGACCCCGACTGATCCACCGCCGGGCCTCGTCGTTCAGCCACTGCCCGAGCATGATCCCGCCGTCCTGCTCGGGCGCACGGCCGGCCACCACCGGCTGGTCCTCGGTCAGCACGAAGCGCCGCCGGACCAGGCCGCCGACCCGCACCGCGAGCACCTCGCTGCGTGGCCGGGGACCGCCGTCACCGAGGCGTACGCCGTGCCGGGGGCAGGTCGGTACGCCGCCGCGCAGCGCGGGCGGCGGCTGCCCGGCCGGGCTGCGGTCCGCCCCTCCGGCCAGGTCGGCGAAGGCGCCGCCCCCACCACCGCTGCCGAACAGGGCGCAGCCCGACTCCGGGCAGCGCCACTGGCGGGCCAGCAGCTTGGCCCCGGTCGGCGAGCGCTTGCCCGCGACCGGCGCGTGCCCGCCGCCGACGTGCGCGATGAACGCCGGTCCGCCGGCGCCCGGCACCGGGGCGAGCACCCGACCGGGCTGCTCGACCAGCCACGGGAACCGCCCACGCAGCCCGTCGAAGCGGACCCGGGTGAGCACCGGCAGCCCGAGCAGGTCGGCGACCTCCAGCATCCGGTCGCCCGGGTTGTCGAGCACCTCGACGAGCCCGTCGTCGGCCCAGCGGCGGACCACCATCCGTTCGTTGGAGGTGAGGTCGGCGTCCGAGAGCAGGGCCCGGTGCACCACCGCGTACACCTGGACGCTGTCCTCCTCCAACTCGCGGGAGAGCGCGTCGATGACCATGCCGAGCCGCAGCAGGCTGGCCGGCCGGCCGCCGTCGAGGTCCTGGTAGCGGATCACCTCCGCCAGGTCGAGCACCGCCCGGGCCAGCGACGGGTCCGTGCAGACACGGCCCTCGATGGCGTCCAGCACCTTGCTGATCTCGAATCTCATGCCGCACTCCGGACGATGTCGTCGATCCGCCCGGCCAGCTCGATGTCGCGGTGGGTGACCCCACCGGCCGAGTGCGTGACGCAGCGGAAGGTCAGGGTCCGCCATCGGATGTCGATGTCGGGATGGTGGTCGAGCTCCTCGGCCACCGTCGCCACCCGGTCCACCACGGCGATGGCCGCCGGGAAGCTGGACAGCTCCACCGTGCGGGTGATCCCGGTGCCGTCACCGGACCAGCCCGTCAGCCCGCCCAGG
Organism: Micromonospora sp. BL4; assembly: GCF_003667505.1. Taxonomy (GTDB): domain Bacteria; phylum Actinomycetota; class Actinomycetes; order Mycobacteriales; family Micromonosporaceae; genus Micromonospora. Next base: position 3,611 of record NZ_RCVJ01000226.1, on the reverse strand, counting down.
TCTTCTCGCACCGCTTCCGCGGTGAGCAGGTCTGCCATGCGCCGACCCTACCGGGGCCGGCGAGCGGCATCGACCAGCGGTGGCGGGGTGTCGGTCGGCCCGGCACGGCGAAGCGGGGGCGGTGCCCACGGCACCACCCCCGCCACGTACGTCCTCAGCCGCGCCCCGGCCATCGTGCTCAGCCGCGCAGCGGCCTACGTGCTCAGCCGCGCAGCGGCCGACCAACCTCGTGCAGGTGGCCGAGCGCCTGCCGGTACGACTCGACCAGACCGGTCTCGGCGTACGGGATGCCCTGCTCGACGCAGTAGGCGCGGACGATCGGCTGCGCCCGGCGCAGGTTGGCCCGGGGCATGTTCGGGAACAGGTGGTGCTCGATCTGGTAGTTGAGCCCACCGAGCGCGGTGTCCACGATCCGGCTGCCCCGCACGTTGCGGGAGGTCAGCACCTGCTTGCGCAGGAAGTCCAGCTCGTCCTCGGCGGTCGGCATCGGCATGCCCTTGTGGTTCGGCGCGAACGCGCAGCCCATGTAGAGGCCCCACAGCGCCTGGTGCACGGTGGCGAAGAGCAGCGCCTTACCCGGCGACATGACCGCCAGCAGCAGCGCCACGTAACCGGCGGTGTGCGCGACAAGCAGGCCCGCCTCGACCGCCCGGTGCCGCATCGGCGTGGTGTACCGGCCGTCCGGTTCCCGGCCGACGATCGCCCGGATGCTCGCCACGTGCAGGTTCAGCCCCTCGAGCAGGAGCATCGGGAAGAAGAAGTACGCCTGCCGCCTGGCCATCCAGCGGCCGAACCCCCGGGTCTCCAGCGCCTGCTCCGGCGTCCACACCAGGGCTCCCGCGCCGACGTCCGGGTCCTCGTCCTCGTGGTTCGGGTTGGCGTGGTGCCGGTTGTGCTTGTCGACCCACCAGCCGTAGCTGAGTCCCACCGCCAGGTTGCCGGCGAACAGCCCCACCAGCTCGCTGGGACCGCGTCGGCGGAACATCTGGCGGTGCCCGGCGTCGTGACCGAGGAACGCGACCTGGGTCGTGGCCACCGCCATCACGGCCGCCAGCGGCAGCTGCCACCAGGAGTCGCCGACGAGGAACACGGCGACCCAGCCGGCCACGAAGGCGCCGAGGGTGAGCAGGATGCGGGCGACGTACCAGCCGGGACGCCGCTCCAGCAGGCCCGCCTGGCTGATCCTCCGGGACAACTGTGCGTAGTCACTGCCTCGCCGTCGTACCGGCGGTTCCGCCACCGCTCCGAGCGCCATGGACTGCTCCCGTTCCCGCTCACGCCCGTACCGGGGTGGCCCGGGCTCGCTGTCAACTCTCCCGGTATGGGTTGCTTTGAGTAACCCTGACAACCCCCGAATGGGGGGTAGGGCGAGCCCTACCCCCGGTTCGGCTCAGCCCAGTCGGGCCACCACGTCGCGCAGCCGGGCCAGGTCGCGCCGCCGCCGTTCGTAGCTCGCGGCGAGCCCGATCAACGCCAGCCCGCCGACGCCCAGGTAGATCCACCGGGGCAGCAGGTCCCAGCCACGGGCCAGCTCGTGCAACGCCAGTGCCGCCAGCACCCCGCCGCCGAGCAGCACCGGCGCCTGCCAGCGGCGGGCGGCGCCGGCCAGCACCGCGCCCAGCGCCGCCGCGCCGAGCAGCAGCCGCCGCCACGGCTGCGGGTCCGGCCCGGCCAGCACCGAGAGCAGGCTCGGCAGCAACGCCGCGACCAGCCCCGGGCCGAGCGCCGGCCAGCTGGTCAGATCGGGCCGGGTGCGCAGTGCCAGCAGGCCCGCGCCGAGGGCGAGCGCCGCGGCCGGGAGGGTGTACGCCTCCAGCACGGTCACCCCGCCGGCTGCCAGCAGCACCCACGCCGCCAGCAGTTCGCTGCCGCAGGCGATGGCGGCGAACGTCCACCGCGAGGCGACGGGCTCGCCCCGGCGCAGCAGCCGCAGCGCGACGGCCACACCCCAGAGCACGCAGATGGTCGCGATGTGCCGCGCCACCTCGACGGCGAGCAGCACCGCCACCAGCGCCACCGCCTGCGCGGCACCGTCCAGCACCCGCCCGACCCGGGCCCGCGCCGACGAACTCCCTCGGGCAGCCTCCGGCGGGCTGATCACGGCGGCGACCGCCAGGACCAGAGCGGCCACCGCCAGCAGCGGGTACGCGGCCGCCCGGAGCGGCAGGCCTCCGGCGAGCGGAGCGGTCACCGCCAGCGCCGACGCCGCTCCCACCGCGGCGAGGCAACCGGCGACGCGCACCTCGACGGTCCGCGCCCCGACGGCGACGACCACCGCCGCCACCAGCAGCGCGCTCTCGGCGGCGAGGGTGCCGGCCCGGGTGGCCAGCAGGCCAATGACGCCGGCCGCGGTCAGCACCACCCCCACCGGCACGGCGATCGGCGCGAGCGCCGGACGGGGTGCGGCCAGCGCGGCGAGCACCAGCGCGGCCGCCCCGGCGAGCAGGACGGCGGCCGGCAGCACCGGCCAAGGAGCGCCGACCGCGACGAGCAGCACCGGCAGCGCGGCCGCGCCGAACGGCAGCGCGCGCAGCAGCGGCGGGCGGACTCCCCGAACCGCCAGCACGGCGGCCACCGCCAGCACGACCAGCGCCAGCGCGGCGGGGAGCGCCGTCGGGTCGGCGACGACCGTGGGAACTCCCGACCAGACCGGGCCCCGGCTGCCGTACGGGGCGGTGAGCGTGGTGAGCAGCGCCGGCAGGGCGGCCAGCACCGCGACCGCCACCAGCACGACGCCGGCCACCGCCAGCAGGCCCGACCGACCGGTCAGCGGGGACGCCCCGACCGCCGAACTTCCCGACTCGCGGTCGCCGACTGCCGACGCCCCCGGGGTGGCCTGCTCCGCCGACCCGTCCGGCTGGCCGGCGACCGCCGGCAGGTCCCAGCGGGCGACGAGCGCGACGCCCAGAGCCGCCAGCGCGGCGTACGGCGCGAGGGGCTCGTTCCCCGCCACGACCAGCGGCGCCAGCCCGGGCACGCTCACCGCGACCGCGGCGCCGCTCACCGCGTACCCGATCAGCTCCACCCGGTGGCGACGCGTCGCGAGCAGCGCGACCAGCGCCAGCGCGGCGGCGGCCAGCGCGGCCCGGGCCTGCCACCAGGGCGGCGCGCCAGCGGCGAACAGCGCCACCGCGGCGACCCCGGGCAGCGCGACCTGCGCGGCCAGCAGACCCGTACCGGCCACCCATCGGTACGGGCCGGCGGCCCGCCGCGCGGCCAGCGCCACTCCGAGGACGGTGATCGTTCCGAGCGCCACCAGGGCGCCGATCGGAGCGGCCAGGGCCACCAGCAGGCCGTGCCCGAGCAGGACGGCGCCGCCGAGCGCCCCGGTGAGCAGCGTGGTCGGCCGCAGCGCCGGTCGCGCCAGCACGGCGAGCAGGAGCGCGGCCCCGCCGACCAGGTCCACGGCCACCACGGCCGGCCAGGCGGCCGCCCAGCCGGCGGGCAGGGCGAGCAGCACCGCCACCGCGCCGGCCACGGCGAGCGGCGCCCGCGCCCCCCGGGGCAGCAGCAGCGCCGCCGCGCCGAGCGCCAGCGCCAGGGCGGGCGCCACCTGCCAGCCCCAGTCCAGCTCCGGCCCCGCCCCGGCGCCCTGCCACGCCGGCAGCGAT